>CAZTCT010000001.1:0-205701 GCA_964612415.1 uncultured Candidatus Saccharibacteria bacterium
TACCACCTGACGTAAGTCCTGAGACTGTTGTCGAGTAGCCAGAGTCAGTGTATGCATAGATGTTGATATTTGTGACATCTACTGTTGTTGTTGAGATCTTAAGTGTGAACTTACCAATACCGATGTCGTACGAGCTGTTTGCTGTGACCTTGAAGCGCAAGAGTGACTTGTCACCGTTGCTTAGGGTGTTAGATGGTACTGTGTCCTTCGCAAGAACTGGGAAGGAGTTGAATACTCGTACACCAGAAACAGCTGTGTCAGCTGAGCTTGAGTTCGTCGGAGTTGTACCCGATGAAGAACCTGTTGCTACAGCAGAGCCTGCCTGTCCTTCGTAGTCATAGTCAACTGCAACCAATGCACCTTCAGTACCAGTCTGGCTTGTTCCGATGTCGGAAAGTGTAGCCTTGACGGTCAAGCGAGCATCAGTGTCCTTAGCAACTGTGAAGCTCTGAATGAAGTTGACGAGTGTAGTTGTGGCTGAGCCAGAGAATACACCTGTTGCAACCTTCGTTCCGCTTGAGTTGTAAAGATCAACTGTACCGCTCTGAAGTACTGCTGATGAGGTTGAAGCTGTAGGCCCCGTCAACTGAAGTGGGAGACGTCCGCTTCCTGAAAGGAAGGAGATATCTTCGTTCGTTGCGTGGATCTTCAATACACCGAGTGTTACGCCTGACTGACCACCTGCCGCAACAGCGTATGCTGGGCTTGAAGCGTCAAGAGTAATAGTGTAGCTACCACCGCTCTTAAGTGTCATGGTACCTGCTGTTCCAGAGGTGATTGCAAGCGTTACGCTTGAACCACTTGATACACCTGTACCAGTGAAGCTTGTACCTGTTGCCCATGCGATCGTGTGATCAGCGGTCAAGTTGGTCGGAATGTCACACTTTACTGCAACTGTCTTGACTGTTCCCTTAGGAATGACAAGTGCTGTGTTGAAGTTGAATGTGTAGTTTGTATCCGATGTTGGGTTGACTGCGTTGTTCGTCAACTGTGTATCACCATCAAAGGCAAGACAGTTGGTTGGGTACGAAGTACCTGTCGGAGTAGTAATAGCAAACGATGCTGAGTTCACGCGGACATCCTCGCCTGATGCGGTTGCATCAAACTGGTAGTTAGCCATCGTGAATCTCGCAACACCCATCACCACGTTCTGTGAAGCTGGGGTGTTTGCAACTGTAACAGTTGTTGTAGCACCCTTAACAGTCATCGTGTTCATTGTCACGAGAGCTGATGGCACCGTGATTGAGTTGCCAGTAACCTGACCTGTTATGTTTGTCCAGTCGTCATTTGGCGTTGTTGACGCAATGACTGTCTGGCCATTCGTAAAGTCAGTTCCAAGCTTACCCTTCAAGGTGTAAGTGTGCATACCTGTACCAATAGTCACCGTGTCGGTGAAGGTAGCAGTTCCGACTGCACCTGTACCAGATCCATCAACTGGACCAGCTACGATAGCACCGTTCTCATCATAGAGAGCGATGTTGGTGATGTCGTTTGCTGCACCACCTGTTCCTGAGACCAAGTAGTTGAATACCATCTGCTGGACAGAGACCGGCTCGCCCTTAAGGTCGATCGTGAAGCCACCGAGTGGTTGATCGTTGACGTTAATAGCGATGTTCTGAGCCGCAACAGAACCAGCCTTAGAGACTGTTGTTACGTTACCAGAGTTGATGGTCTTCTGGATACCGTCATACCACGGAGTGGTTGCAGTGAGTTCCTGTGTGCTGTTTGAAGCAGCTGTGTTTCCTGCAGATGGAGTAACACCGTAGCCATAGATCTCACCTACGAGCACAACGTCAGTTGTCTTGTAGATGTCGAACTTGACTGTGCGGTTTGCTCCACCCAAGACGTCACCCTTTACAGTAACCTCTACAGAGTTTCCTTTGCCCATAACGATGCCTGTTCCGAAGTTTGACGTGAAGTACTTACCATCAGCAGAAACTACTGTTGGATAAGATGTACCGTCAACTACAGTGACAACGTTTGAGAAGTCCCCTGCAGCAACTGAACCAGACTGGTACCACCTGACTGATGTCAAGCGGAGAGCCTCGTTTGATCCAGCTGTAAGACGAACACCAGCAAATACATGGTCTGCCTCGCCGATGTCGACAGTGGTGTCAGCGTCGGTAAGTGATGAGACCTGTACGCTTACTGACCCGAGGGCAAGTGTAGCGTTGATGGTGTGAGCAGCACCCGTGATTGGGAGCGTACCTGTTACTGGGCTCGTTGAGTCGATTCCGACAACAGAGAGCGTAGCAACTTCACCAGGCTTTACGTTGCCTTGTGTGTTCATGTTACCCGCAACGGTAAGTGTGCGTGAGGTGCCTGCCTTGACGACGAATGTTCCACCGACTGTTGCCTGGTGGAGTGAGTTCAACGTCTTCTGGAGACCAACAAGGTTTCCGTTCTCATCCAAGAGGACGAGTCCAG
Organism: uncultured Candidatus Saccharibacteria bacterium; assembly: GCA_964612415.1. Lineage (GTDB taxonomy): Bacteria > Patescibacteriota > Minisyncoccia > Phycocordibacterales > CAYRGE01 > CAZTCT01. Next base: position 2,428 of record CAZTCT010000001.1, read on the forward strand.
AGAAGTTGATGTCCTGTGCAAGACCTGTGCGCTGTACTGTGATGCCGTTAACTGTTACGTCCTGTGATCCTGCTGTGAGGATGACACGTGTGAACGGAACATTTGAAGCATTGTACGGAGCAAGTGAGTTTGAAGGCTGTGCACCTGCGGTAACCAAAAGTTGGTTTGCGCCGGTAACAACTCCAGTTCCTGTACCTGTTCCGGTGCCAGTTCCTGTACCTGTACCTGTTGCTGTCAATTGATTCAACTTAGCACGTGTTGAAGCTCCTACGTAACCAGTGCCTGATGTAAGGCCAACTGGAGCGAGAACCTCAGACGCGTACATGTTCTGGAACTTCACAACAGCAGCCTTGGTCAAAGAACCAAAGTAGGTTGATTCACTTCCAGGTGATCCAGCTCCTGTTGAAGCAACTTGTGTGCCTGCATTGGAGTTGAGGACCTTCTGAAGCATCATGACATCGTCACCCGTCATACCTGTTGTAAGGTTACGTGTGAATGTGTACCCTGCAGGAACACCAGAAACTCCAGTGCCACCTGTGGTTGTACCACCTGTCAATCCAGCGATTTGCGCCTGCAATGCTGCAATTTGCGCCATCAATGTATTGATGATGTCTTGTGTTGTTTGTGCTGACGCAGTAGAAACGAAAGCTCCTGCTGCGAGGACGAGACCGGTGGTAACACCAGCGACCGCCTTTGTTGCACGTGATTTAAATATACTCATGTTTTGTAATTGTGTTCGCCTACGCAATACTCATTAGTTGTAAAGATATCAATGTTTGCGTAAACGTGTGTGCACATGTTTTAGATGTGCGTACTTTCATTAACTTCACTTCCTTTGTGCGCTTTTTATTAAATGTGGTGCGCCCAAGAAGAAAGATTCGTTACCAATAATTTTGAATGACTCTTTTGCATGAAGCGCAAGAATCAATCGGTCGACCATACCATTGTCGTATGACAACGACATGATACGACCGCAACGAGAAAGAAATTTGTGTTACCTCCCCGTTGTGGTCGGGCCATGCCCCATCACAACAACAAACTTCACACTTAGGTTTTCTGTGCGATTTTACACGCACAGCTCACGCAACGCTCATCTCTATACAGAGAAAGAGCGCACGATACCCTCCCTCTATTATAGATGAGGGTGGGAGCGCCTCGCAAAAAGGCTAATGTGGATAACTGTATTGGAAATTCGAGGTTTTTCACGAAGTTGCTATATTCTACTTAAAAAAGACAAAAAGTCAATTTACATAAGGATTTTTGCGGGGGCTCAGTCTCTCATTTTATGTAAAAAATTTCCAAAAAAGTTACACCTGATTCCCTCTCTTTGAACTCCTACGCCCTTATGGAGTACCTACTCCAGCGCCTCTCTCCAGCTCGTACAACCAAATTGTCTTTTATAAGCGCAATCAGCTCTCTTTGCACCGTCTTCTCACTACATCCAGGGATCGCTTGAGCAATGTCTTTTATAGTAAGATCTGACTTTCTTTGCAGAAGTTTTATGATCGTCGTGCGTCGCTTGCCTTTCTCCTTGGGGACAAGTCCGGCAAGTGGTGCACTAAAAGATCTATAAGGGACATTTTTAAGGACATTATTGCTGTCCTTTAGTTGTCTTATAGAAGTACCTCCCTCCTCACCTCCAGATCCCTCTTTTTTATCTAGGGCAGACATTGCATTCCCTCTCCCAGAAAAAGACATCGTGTTGACCGGTGCTGGAGTAACTGATTCATCTACCTTTAAAAACTCCTGAGTAATTGGAATGTCCTTGGCTAAACCATTGGCGCTCGGATCCTTGCGGAGAAGCTCAATAAGGTGAAGGTATTCCTTCTTAAGGAGCGAGAAATTCATATCAGAAATGAGCCCCGAGAGACGTGCAATCTCAAGGACAGCAACAACGCCTTCGGCTAACTGAGCGCAGTGAAGTAAGGCATCAAAATGCCCGGCATGATTTTCTCCATGGAGCGCTCTCACGCCCTCCAAAAAGCGTAGGCTCTCCTGGCGAACATGCCACTTTAGTGGCTCATTGTCCGATAGTATGCCGCTGGTCATGTATACCGCAGCGGTAAGGCGCTCTGCCTTTTTTAGGACAAAATAAAAGATTCTGTCATTCTCAATATAAGACAAAGATTGCTCTTTGCTTGTAAATTCAGGGTTTTTTGACTCTTGGGTGTCCATAAGAAATCCTTATTTAAGGACATATCACTTCTTATACACGCTCATCCTGCTGTCCTACTGTTGCCTTTTAGATTTTCGCCCATTGCCTACCTCGTACGAACCTGTCCTTTGGTTCATTCTGCCGTCTTATACAAAAGAAAGTACTAATGTGTCCATTATATACCCCCCGAAACAAATGTAAACCAGTCCTTTACTTCTTGTCTTTTTATCCGCTTATACAAGCTCCTTCAGGATCACTTCCTTGAGAAATTGTATCCGTCGTATAATTCACACTCTAAATGCAGCCCCTCCTCGTGGTATTATTAGCGACAAATAAAGCTTCGTTTATATTATGGCGCGCAAGAGAAAAAATGATGGTGAGGGTATCCTCTCTGGACTCAAAGATGAGACGCGACACAGCATACTCGCTGTGGTGTTTTTTGTTTTAGCAGGATTTTTTGTACTTGCTTCCTGGAGCATGGCTGGCAGTGGTGGAGAATATTTATTCCGATGGTTTCAGTATCTTCTAGGTACTGGGTATGTCATCCTCCCCCTTCTTTCATTACTTTTGTCTGTGTCTTTCTTTAAGGAGACGCGCCCAAACTTTGCTCTTCCTGCAACTATCGGAGGGGTGTTGTTTTTCATCTCCGCGCTCGGACTCATACATCTCATCGGAAGCGGCGAGGCAGCTGGCATTGCTGGAAAGATCATTGCAATTCCCTTACTAAAGCTTTTTGATACAGTAGTAACCACTCTCTTTTTGTCTGCGCTACTCATAATTTCTCTGCTTGTAATGTTTAATGCACGACCCCGCCTTCCGAAAGAGTTTATTCTTTTTAGAAACCCTTTTGCTGGAAAAAAGAAGGAGAAGGAGCTTCACATAGAAATGGGCACGTCTGTTGATGAGGAAGAAGAGAATGATGAGGAGGAAGAAGATGATGAGGAAGAGGAGGGCGAAGATGACACTGACGATGATGAGGATGAGAACGAGGAGGAGACCCCTCAAGTACATAAAGGCTCCAAAGAAGAGGTAGCAGGGTCAATCATGCTCTCTACGGCATCATTCGCCTCAATACCATTTGTTCCTCCCCCCCTCTCACTTCTTGAGGGTGACAAAGGAAAACCAGGTTTTGGAGACGTAAAAGCAAATGCAAACGTTATACAAAGGACTCTGCGCAATTTCGGAATTGATGTAGAAATGGACGAGGTAGACATTGGACCTTCAGTTACCCGTTATTCATTCAAGCCAGCAGAGGGTGTACGCATATCTAAAATATTGAGCCTCCAGAATAATCTTGAGCTTGCGCTTGCCGCACATCCTGTACGTATTGAAGCACCTATTCCGGGGAAATCGCTTGTTGGAATAGAAGTCCCTAATACCACCCGCACCGTAGTTGGGCTTCGCTCCTTGCTTGGAGCTCCAGAGTTTCAAAGCTCTGACAAACCGCTTATGTTCGCGCTTGGCCGCGGAGTAACTGGGAAACTTCACTTTGCTGATCTTGCAAAAATGCCCCACCTTTTGATCGCTGGAACAACAGGATCTGGAAAATCAGTCATGGTACACGCGCTTATTAACTCTCTCCTATTTAGAAATCCGCCAGAGAACATGCGTTTTATTATGGTAGATCCAAAGCGCGTTGAGCTTACCGTCTACAATAAGACGCCCCACATGCTCACACCGACAATAACAGACCCGAAGAAGGCCATCCTCGCACTCAAGTGGGCAGGAAAAGAAATGGAGCGACGCTACGACGTACTTGAGGCCGAAGGCGTCCGAAACATAGCCTCATATCACAAAACCATCGTTGAGCCCGCATACGCTAAGGCAAACAAGCACGGCGCAGGCGACCCAGAAGACTCAGAGACGCTCCCTGAGCAAATGCCATATATTGTCGTTATTATTGATGAACTCGCCGATATCATGGCAACGTACCCAAGAGAGCTTGAAGCTGCCATTGTTCGTCTCGCCCAAATGAGTCGTGCGGTGGGAATACACCTCGTGCTCTCAACCCAAAGACCGTCTGTGAATGTCATCACTGGACTTATTAAGGCCAACATCCCTTCTCGAATTGCATTCCAGGTGATCTCGCAGATTGACTCACGCACCATTCTTGACACAGGAGGTGCTGAGAAACTTTTGGGCGCAGGAGACATGCTCTACCTCTCTGGAGATATGTCTAAACCTACGCGCCTACAATCAGCATTCCTTTCAGAACAAGAAGTAAAGAAGGTGGTAGGCCACTTCAATAAACGCTACGGCGACAGCTACCAGCACGAAGAAATGCTTCTCACATCCCCAGGAGAGACCACTGCTCAAAACGGAGGATCAATCTTTGAGCAAGATCTTGAGGGGGGCGATGATGATGATTTGTACGAAGATGCACGCGCCTTGGTTATTGAAACAAAGAAAGCCTCTACCTCCTTCTTGCAAAGAAAGCTCCGGATCGGTTATTCACGCGCCGCTCGACTCATAGATCTCCTTGAGGAACGAGGTGTTATCGGTCCAAAAGATGGCTCAAAGGATCGGGAAATACTTGAGGGAGGGGGTGTGGAAGACGAAGAGGAAGAGGAGCGCTAAATTTGTTATAATTGTAAGTAATTATTATGCGTAGAGTTACATCCATCCTAAAGATGTCTGCTGTCTTGAGTGTGATTATGATTGTAGGAGGATACGCATATCTAACTTCTGAAAACTTCATTGAAGGACCAAGCATTGACGTAAAATCACTCTCAAGTGGCATGACTGTCACCGACCCCCTTCTCTCCATAAAAGGTAGTGCGTCACAGATCTCTTTTATAAATATGAATGATAGAAAAATTTTCACTGATGAGAATGGGGTCTTCAAGGAAGAAATACTGCTCTACCCTGGCTACAACGCCATCACGATTACCGCACAAGACAGATTTAACCGCAAGATTGAAAAAACTCTTGAGGTTGTTTATAAAGAAAAAGATACTGGTCCTGCTACCGCATTCACAAATACAGCATCACCGGTCACCAATTAACCCGTAAGTATAAATCAGAAATATGCCTGTAAAGAAAAAGAAGGAGGTTGTATCTAAAGACACTACATCCGTTGACGACGCAATCGCATCTATTAAGACACGCTTTGGAGAAGGAGCCATTATGCGCCTCGGGGAGCGCCCTAAGGTCAATATAGATGCCATCCGGACAGGGTCCATGGGGCTTGATTACGCTCTTGGTGTAGGAGGATTGCCTCGTGGAAGGATTGTCGAGATATACGGCCCAGAATCTTCTGGAAAAACCACCCTCGCCCTTCATGCCATCGCAGAGGCCCAAAAAGGAGGTGGTATCTGTGCATTCGTTGATGCCGAACACGCCATGGACCCAGACTATGCAAAAAAACTAGGGGTCAACATTAACGAGCTTCTTATCTCACAACCTGACACAGGAGAGCAAGCACTTGAGATCACAGAGAGTCTCGTTCGCTCCGGAAAAATAGACTTGATCGTAGTCGACTCAGTGGCAGCACTGACCCCCAAAGATGAAATAGAGGGAGATATGGGAGCGCAGCATGTAGGAAAGCAGGCTCGCCTTATGTCTCAGGCGCTTCGCAAACTCACTGCTATCGTCGCAAAAAGTAAAACCATCGTAATTTTCATCAATCAAATCCGCATGCAAATCGGTGTTATGTTCGGAAACCCCGAAACAACTCCGGGAGGTAAGGCGTTGAAATTCTATACATCAGTGCGTATTGATGTCCGCAGGATCGCGCAAATAAAAAAAGGAGAAGAGGTGATCGGCGGGAGGGTCCGGGCAAAGGTTGTTAAGAACAAAGTAGCTGCTCCATTCCGCGTTGCTGAGTTTGACCTCCTTTATAATGAGGGCATCTCAAGGGAAGGAGAGATACTTGCATTGGGCGAAAAATTCAATATTATCGATAAATCTGGATCTTCTTACGGGTTTGGAAATGTGAAGCTTGGTCGTGGGTATGATGCCACGCGCCAGTTTTTGAAGGAAAACCCGAAGATTACCCAAGAAATTATCAAGGAAATCAAGAAACGCTTCACAGAAACAAGCGCTTCAGAAAAGCAGTAATACCCTACCCCTATGCTTAATTACAATGAAGTACTTCCTAAAAAGTACATTGTTTTAGATGGTGAACCTTACATTGTGCTCTCAAGTCATGTATTCCGAAAGCAAATGCGCAAGCCGGTGAATCAAACAAAGCTCAAAAACCTCATCACAGGAAAGGTGGTTGAGCGCGCTTTTCACCAAGCCGAAACAATAGATGAAGCGGATATTGAGGAACGCGACATGGCGTTTATTTATGCACGCAAGGGAGAATGTTGGTTTGCAAGCCCTGAGAACAAAGGTGAGCGCGTATCCCTCACAGAAGAGCTCGTCGGGGACACCATCCGCTTCCTTAAAGAAGGCTCTGTCGTTCGAGCGCTTGTCTTTGATGAAGATGTTATCGGCATCCTCCCCCCGATAAAAGTAGACTTGGCAGTAACTGAGGCCCCGCCAAGCACCAAAGGCAATACTGCGCAGGGCGGAACAAAGCAAGTGACCCTTGAAACGGGCGCGCGGATAAACGTTCCTCTATTTATAAATGAAGGGGATGTCTTGCGTATCAACACAGAAACAGGAGAATACGTTGAGCGTGTAGGCAAAAAATAGAGTGAGAAAAAGAGGTTAAAGATAAACGGCTCAACCGATCGGTTGAGCCGTTTATTTTCTTTATTTTAGAGGCTTTTTTAGAGAAACGGTTCAATCGTTGATTGAGCCGTTTCTTCCCCTCAGCCTAGCGAGCAATATAAGGCAAAAGCCCAAGGAACCTTGCCCTCTTCACAGCTTGCGCAAGCTGCCGTTGATGTGTCGCGCATACCCCAGTACGACGACGTGGCATGATACGCGCATGAGGATTAAGAAACTTTTTAATAGTTTCCGTGTCCTTGTAGTCAATCGCTTTTATGTTGTTGATGGAAAAATAGCACTGCATAATTCTTAAAATGGAATGTCGTCAGGATTAATTTCTTCGTCTGGATATTCAATGGTATCAATTTGTTCTTCTTTGGTTTTTGCTCCTTTCTTTGAACTTCCTTCAGAGAATGATTTCTCTTCTGATGAAGCTCCCCTTTTTGGCCCAAACTGCACACGATCAGCAATGACCTCAGTACGGTACTTTTTGTTCCCGTCTTTATCATCCCAGCTGCGTGTCTGCATTCGCCCTTCGATCATGACCGAGTCTCCTTTATGGAGGTACTGAGCAGCAGTTTCTGCTTGCCTCCCAAACACCACGATATTGTGGTAGTCCGTCTCCTCCTTGCGATTGCCGCTTGAATCTTTCCAGACTCTATTGGTTGCCACACTAAAGGTAGTGACACTTGTCCCTGAAGGAAGGGCCTTGGTCTCAGGATCACGCGTCAAGTTGCCGATAAGAATGGCTTTGTTTAAGTACATACGCTTAGCTTACAAGCTCTTTGATAGCCTCGTCAAGCTGTGCGTCAGAAACGGCTCCTCCTTGAGGAGATCCCCCCTCTTCCTCAGGAAGCTGCTGCTGCGTCGGACGAGAGACTCCTTCTTGAGTGTGCATAAGGAGAGATCGAATGATAGTTTCTTTAGCACCGATCCTCTTGCCGATGGTATCTGCGGCTTGGGGAGTTGCTCGAAATTGCACCCAGCCGAAGTAGGCAGACTCATGTGTGGTCTTTTTATTCCCCACTTTGTGGTCAATGGAGTACGCAAGCTTGATGAGAGAGAGGCTACCTTCAGAGCCTATTTCCCCACCTTCCCCCTCAATAATAGCGTGTACATCCTCTACTTCCTTTGCGGTAGCGTCCTCGCCTACAAAAGGAGATACGAGAAAAGCTACCTCGTAGAGCGAGGCCTCTTTGGTATCTGCTTTTTGTGCTGTTTTTTTCTCAGCCATGGTATCGCCCATACTAACAAACGCCCTTTTAAAAGTCAAAGAGTGCCTAACCCTTGGGAAGACCGAATATCCTCTCGGCATTTCCCAATAAAATCTGGGCCATTTGGTCAAAAGGGGTCTCCCGCACCTGGGCAATCCTTTTAATCACCTCAATGACTCGAGTTGGCTCATTGCGTGACCCTCTATAAGGAGGAGGACTTGCGTAGGGAGAATCTGTTTCAGAAAGAATAAGCTCTTTGGGTGCTTCACGTATCACATCATCGTATTCATGAGCAAAAGTAATGACTCCCGAGAAAGATACTGAAAAACCTAATTCAAAATATGCCTGGGCGGCCTCAAGGGGTGCGGTAAAAAAATGAATATTCCCTTTCAGTTTTTCCCCGTAGGAACGCTTTTTTGACTTAATGATATCTAGCATATCTTCATGCGCTGCCCGGCAGTGGATCATGAGCGTCTTCCCTGTCCTTACCGCACACTCAATGTGTCCTTCAAAGAGGTCTCGCTGTCTTGTTTTTTCAAATCCGGTATCAGCGTTCGTCCTGTAATAATCGAGGCCACACTCTCCTATTGCCACCACTTTGGGGTGTTGGGCCATTCTGGTAAATGTTTCGAGGTCAAAAGTTTTCACAATAGTATCAGTAGGATGCACTCCAACAGCGGAAAACAAAAAGGGTTGCTGTTCGGCCAGCATGATGCTCCGCTCCGATGTTTCCTTGTCCGTCCCGACAACAATGCCTCCTACTTGATCTCCCACCATGCGTGCGATGACTTCAGTACGATCCTCGTTGTATTCTTCCCCTTGAATATGGCAATGTGCATCAAAATATTTGAATGCGTTGGTCATAAAGTCTTTTTCTCAATGCGAGGGAAAAGTGGTGCATCCAATTTTTTCAGATGAAAAACATCCGGTGTCTCTGGTTTCCCTTTATTGATAGCAAAAAGCCCCCTTATCTTCTCGGCTGTTTCTGGAATAAAAGGGTCTGCCATGTAGCTGATATATGATATTCCCACACAAAGATTCCATAGAATGTTTTCTACCTTCTCTGGAGATTCTTTGAAAAGTTTATACGGCTCGTAATCAGATATATACCCATCAAGCTCTTGAACTAGTTTCCATGTCACATTCGCCGCATGATGAATTTCAAACTTCTCCATAAACGCTCGGTATTCTGGAAGATAGGTATGCTCAATAAGGTAAAGCATGCTTGGTTCCTCGACTTTTTTAGAATCAGAAAACGTCTCCAGGGTTTTGCGTGGAGGAATATCTTGGATTAGTTTCCGCGTCACTGTCCCGCCAAAATACTTGTCGGCCATTGCAAGGGTACGTGAAACAAGATTCCCAATACCATTTGCAAGATTCGCATTATAGCTTTCAATAAAGCGCTCTTCTGAGAAATCCCCGTCTTCAAACGGCGAGATCTCCCGAGAGAAAAAATACCGCACTGCCTCTGCTCCATACTCCCTTACAAGATCGACGGGATCAATCCCGTTGCCAAGACTTTTTGACATCTTTTTCCCATCGCGAGTTATAAATCCGTGGACAAGTATGTTTTTGGGAAGAGGGAGCCCGGCAGATAGGAGCATACCAATCCAGATAATGGCATGAAAGCGCAAGATGTCCTTACCAACCACATGCGCGTCTGCTGGCCAAAACGTTTTGAACTTCACATCATCCTCGGTGCCATAGCCTAGCGCCGAGATATAGTTTGCCAAAGCGTCACACCATACGTACATCATTTGCGTTGAGTCTCCAGGTACTGGTACGCCCCACGCAACGGCATCCTCCAGACGAGAGAAGCTCACATCCTCTGCTTCGTCGTTAAGTAAAGAAAGCATTTCATTTTTACGTGCCTCAGGCACAATATTGACTTTGCCTGATTGAATGATTTCCTTTACTTGATCTTTGTAGCGCGAAAGCTTAAAAAAATAGTTTTCCTCTTCAATGCTTTCAGGGACTTTGTTGTGAATAGAGCATTTCCCGTCTACAAGTTCTTTTTCCTGGAGAAATTGCTCGCACCCGACACAATAGAGGCCTTTATAGACTCCTTTGTAGATATCTCCCGATTGCTCTAACACCTTCCATAATGCTTGTGCGCTTGGCCAATGCTTATTCGCATCAGATGTGCGGACAAAGCCATCGTTTGAAACGAGGAGGTTCTTGTCGAGATCTTTAAATAATTGTGCGATCTCATCAACAAAAACTTGAGGGCTGACCCCTTTCTCTTGCGCAGCCCTCAATATTTTTGTTCCATGCTCATCTGTCCCTGTAAGAAAAAAGGTGTCTTTGCCTTGATTGCGTTGGTATCTTGCGATCACATCCGCAAGAATAAACTCATAGGCATGCCCCATGTGCGGAGGGGCATTGGTATAAGCAATAGCGGTTGTAATATAAAACGTATTCCTGCTCATGCGGTAATAGACAGTTAGGCGGCCTCTTCTCTGTTCTGAAGATCTTTGGTGAATTCAATGACACCAGCAGCAACAGGAACCGCGAGCAAAATGCCCAAAAATCCTGCAACTTCCCATCCAATGATAAGTGAAAGAATCACAACTATCGGAGGCACCCCAACAACTTTTCGCACGACAAGTGGGTAGATGAGATGATTTTCAAATTGTTGGATCAATACATAAAAGAGGGTGACTGCGATCGCACTACTTAGTCCTGAGGTGTCAAAAAATGCCGTGCCCTGTACAAAAGCAAGGACAACCGCAGGAATGGCAGAGAGCACTGGTCCGAATATTGGGATAAGCTCCATAATACCCGCCAAAAGTCCCAAGAGAAGCGCGTACGGCACCCCGAGAATAGTAAGCCCAAGATATACAAGCACGCCAATGAGTACGACAAGAAGGAGCTGTCCCTGAGCCCATTGCCCGATTTTCTCTTGTGTTCTCTGCCAAAGAGTAATTACATAACTTCGATATTTAACTGGCGTCACAAGACGAAGGAAGTTATTGATACCGTTCTCTTGCACGGCAAGATAAAACGAGAGAACGACAATGAGCACGAAACTAAAGACACCACCGAAGATTGCAAGGACTGGTCCAACAATCCCAGAGAATCCACTCTGAAAAATATTTGAAAAGTTTTGTATGCCTGCGATGGTATCTTGCAAAGAAAACGCATCTGTAATTGATGTGGCAATTGGATTACTGCTGTTTGCAAAAGCTTGCGTCCCCTCTTGAAGTGGGTTCCACACGCTCAATGTATCTAAATACGCGGGCAGAGAGCCTAGAAACGCATTTATTTCGCCAAGAAGCGGCGGGATGAAAAGAGAGACCGTCCCAACCAGAAGCCCGATAAAAACAAGATAAACAATGAGCACTGCGGGTATTCGGGGAACTTTGTACCGTCTAAACCATTTTGCAGCCGGCTCAATAGCGGCAGCAAGAACAACAGAAGTAAGCACTATCAAAAGAAGTTCCCTTAAATGAAAGAGTAGGTACCCAAACAGAAGTACGAAAAGGGTTTTTACAATTGTCCCTGTTGTAATGTGTACACTAATATTCCTTTCTTCTCCTTGTCCCATTGCTTTTATTTTAGCTTAGAGCAAAAAGAACGACAAGGATGTTGCTACGGCATAACACGTTCGGTATTGGGAAGAGCCTGCGGGTCTCCGGTAAGACGGGTGGTGACAGCTCTAATGGCCTTTGATATTTGTGCCTTAGTGAAGAGGTCCTCGCCTATGAAGATAATATCTGAAGTTAGTTCAGGAACTGAGTCTATTTGACTGATACTTGGTGTAAAAGCAACTTGAAATGCAGCCTGCCTTGCTGGGCGCACAAAACCTGTACCCGCTTTCACATCTCCCAAATCCCAAACCACTTGTCCTCCTACTGGATTAAATGAGATATTTTCGGTAAACCCTGACCCTGAGGTACCGAGCCATTCTGCGTACACGGGGAGGGTTGCGGTAACCTTGCCATTCCGGACATCACTTGAGGAATTCGTTACAGTCCAAAGAACTGTGTATGTTGTTCTTTGTTCTGCGCGTGGAGGAATCGGGCCATTATTTAAAAATGGACCTGTGTAGTAAAGCGTTTGCCCAGCAAGAGATACTGTTGTCTGCAATTCAATCTTTCTTGTCCCTAATGTAACGGTAATGGGTTTCGGTGTACCGTCTGGGTCTACTGACCTGCCGGTAGCAACAACAGATAGATCAATGCTCGGATTTTGTGGCGGGACCCCGTCCGCTGACTGTTTCGATTCAAGGGTAAAACTCACAAGGCCTGACGCACCTGGCTCAATGGACCCAAGACTCTCTAGTGTCTGCTGGTTCCACACAACGGTATTATCAACAGACCTATAGAACCCAGTCTTCCCAACAGTAACAGAAAAACGGTCCAATGAATCCCCTTCAAGCTTGAGTGAAATTTCAGCGTTCTGTATTTTTACTGGGAGTGTATTCTTCCACGCAACGTCAACCCGCACCCTCTCCCCACTTGTTGAAATATATTCATTTTTTTCAACACCATTAAAAAGAAGGTTGAGGGCGAGAGATGCGTTACGCAACGCAGTGCTTTCTGATACGGCAACATACACAGCGCCAGGACGATCCCCCGCATCACCCCTTCTCCCCACAGAAGTAGTAATAAGCTTATCCTCCCCATCTTTTCCATTAAACACCCCTTTTATAAGAAATGAGCGTTCTGCCCCCGGCTGCAGATCCCCAATAACCCAAATATCATTATTGGATGTCGGGGCTGGAGTCGCACTCCCAAATTGAAATCCAGAAGGATAGTCAACAGCAAGCACAAGGTCTTTGAGTACTTTGGACGAATTCGAGCGAACAACAACTGAAACTTGTTCTTCCTGCCCAATAACAATCTCTTGATGTAAAGAAAGGTTTACATCAAGTGGTGACGATGAGATATCTACACTATATGTTTCCTCTCGCGAAAGAGTCGCGCTTGACCCCTGGAATCTAAACTCCAAAACAAATTTGATTTCTTTTTTCTCTTCTTTTTCGCCAAAGAGAACAAATTGTGCTTCGTCATTTACTGTTTCAAATGATCTGACATCTCCAACTTCTTTTTGGGATCTTATAAGTGCCTTTGTCGCATCAGCTGTTTCGTAAGCCCCTGTCGGATATTCTATATACAATTGTGCATTCTCAATCGGTGTTTCATTATTATTTGCAATGCTGACCTGAAGATTAAGTGGGTCTCCCGCAGCAACCGCAATCGGCCCGCTAATATTTATTTGCACGTTATTTGCTGAAAAAGTACTCCCTGAAAGAATCCTCCAAACAGCAAAGCCTCCCGCAAGCACAAAGAAGACGATTGCCCCAATGAGCATCTTCGCAAGAAGAGAATTCTTTTTGGGTGGAGTAATCGTTGCCCGGGGAGGCTTAGGCTCTTCCCTATTCCACTCCTGGGGAACATCATACTGTTTCCCAGGGATAGGCTCTACTATCTTTGTGTCGCTGAAATCTTTTGCGTAGAGTGATTTTTTGATCTCTTCTATTCGATCTTGCTTGCTCTTTTTTGTATTGGAAGGTTCCATAATGAGGCACGCTTTTTATAAAAATATCATACCACAAAGTCAGCTGATTACATTTGGGCGGCAGAGAGCGCGCTATTAATTTCAGCAACAACCTCCTTCTCTTTTGGGCCAATTGAACGGATGGTTTCCTGGTCCCAAACAGGTGACATAAGCACGTCGGCAAATATATCTCTGTCCCTTATATAACCAAGTTCTTTGAACAGCCTAAGATTCCATAGCTCTTCTATATACACTGCATCTCTTCCCTCGAGAATATATTCTGCTAAAAAATTAAGGGCTTGTTGCAATTCATAGAAAATTCCTGCGTGCACGCCTTCACCAACGACAAACTGATTGATGAGCTTGACCATACGCGCGTACAATGCCCTCTTTTGCGGATTTTTTAAAATCCCTTGATATTGCTCTCCGTTTGCAGCCCCGACAATTCTCCACATCTCTTTTCCACGAACGAGCTCCACGCGCGGCTGCCTATACGTTTGCAGCGCATATCGGAGCTTTGAAGACTCCTTGCGAACGCCTGAAGCAGTCGCGGCTACCGCCCCAAATTTGTCTGTAAAGAGAAAGAAGACCCGGCTTGCATCTCCATACTCTTTGCTCCCCAAGACAAAAGCTTCGGTTTGATACTTATGATAGGCCATCTCATCGCTCTTTAAACGCAACCTTAAACTCACTCCCGTCTACTTTAACAAGTACCCCGCCTTCAATCTTTCCAAAATCAATACCTGAAAGTGCGGCCACTCTTTGAAATTCGCTCTTATATTTTTCAAATATCTCTTTTTCGCCTACACCACCGTCAACTAAAAGCCCCACTTTTGCTGAAGGTGTAAGGCCCGCGTCTTTTCTTGCATCCTGTATCTGACGGAGGATATCTCTAAATTTCCCTTCCTCTTTTAATTCGGGAGTAATGTGTATATCGAGCGCAGGTTGCGCTACTCCCTCAGCGAATAAAATTTCTTTAACATTCACCTCTTCTCGGATAATGGTAAGTAATTGCTCATCTTTAGGAATACTGCCTTTCCCAACCATAAGACTGGCAAGAGGCTGCCGGACCTTTAGCCCAGCTTTCGCACGCGCTTCAAGCGCCTGTGAGACGATTGCTCGGACTGCGGCCATTTTTTTCACAAGAGCTTGATCTCCTCTCATGCCCTTCGGCCAGGCAGCAAGATGTACGCTTTTTTGATCTCCTTTCTTGTGTACACTTTGGTACACTTCCTCGGCAATAAATGGCATGAATGGAGCAATAGTCTTTGAAAGTTCAAGAAGTATGTACCTCAAAGTGGCTTGTACGGCCTTTCTGTCGCTCGTATCAAGCCCTTTGAAGCGCTCGCGAGACCGCCGCACATACCATGTTGAAAGGTCATCAACAAAAAGACCGATCGGACGTGCCGCAGCGTCGATCTCGTATGCCTCAAGGCCTTTTTCAACTTCCCTGTGTGTTTGAGCGAGTCGTGAAAGAACCCAGCGGTCAAGGATATGCTTGCTCTTATTGTGTGGCGCCGTAGTGTCTTTATAGAGCTCATAAAATGAGAGGACATTTGAGAGGCGCAGGATTATTTTTTTATATACATCATCGAGGCCTGTCTCGGAAAAGCGCAAATCCTCTCCCCTCACAACAGGAGAAGAGACGAGATAATATCGGAGGGCATCTGCACCATATTTATTTATCATCGCTCCCGGCTCAGGGTAATTCTTCAGCTTCTTACTCATCTTGCGTCCGTCTTCTGCAAGCACAAGACCATTTACCACCACATTTTTGTAGGGAGCCTTCCCAAAAAGTCCTGTGGCAATTACAAGAAGAGTAAAGAACCACCCTCGTGTCTGATCAAGCCCCTCTGCAATAAACTCAGCAGGAAAATTTTTCTTAAAATCCGCTTTTCCCTTATATGGATAAGCAAACTGCGCAAATGGCATAGAGCCTGACTCAAACCAGCAATCAAAGACATCTGGGATACGCTTCATGTCTCCTCCGCACTTACAACCAAGTTCTATCTCATCAATATATGGCCTGTGAAAATCCACCATATAGTCATCATCGTGTGGAATGGGCGCAAACTTAAGCGATAGAGCTTGTGCAAGCTCGGGGTATTCGTCATGAGTCTTTTTGAAGGCGGCCATTTCTGCAATGGTTTCTCCATTGCTACCTCTCATCATCATCCACCCAGAGTATTCATGGGTGACAAAAAGAAGCGTCTCTCCTTTATGGGTACGTTCCATTTCGTACACAAAATCAAGCGCTCTTTTGCGTACATCAATGAGATGCTCTCCATCAGGAGGTCGCTTAGTAAACTTCTCCTGCAAATTCGCAAAGAAGTTATGATACTCCTCAACGCTCATTTCATTGAATTTCCCTGTGTTGATCTCGCGCAGACGTGCATCATATATGATTGCCTCTTTGGGAATTCCTATCGTCTCCGCCACAAGTTCTGCTGTTTCCTTTGCGCGGGTGATATCAGACGCGTAGATTTTGGTAATGCCTGCTTTGGCGAGTTTCTTTGCGGTCTTCACTACATCCCTCTTCCCTTTTTCTGTCAGATGATGCGCGTTACGGTTGTAACTGACGATACGTTTTACATTAGTTTCTGACTGTCCGTGCCGCATCACAAAATATGTGTTGCCTGAGACTTTCGCACTCTTTCTTAATTCTGACAATGAGCTCACGACTTTGCGCTCATTACAAGTAGAGCACTCCCATACAGGAAACGGTGCTCCCCAAAATCTTGTGCGTGAGATAGACCAATCTCGTGCGCCAGAGAGCCAATTTTTGAAACGCCCGTCTTTTATATGTTTAGGAACCCAAGAGATCTTTTTATTTTCAGAGAGAAGTTTCTTTTTGAGCTCGGTCACCTTCACAAACCACGACGTGGTCGCATAGTTGAGCAGCGGCGTATCGCATCTCCAACAATGCGGATATGAGTGAACAATCTTCTCCTTTGAGAAAAGAGTTCCTTTGCCTGCCAAATATTTAATGACCTCAATATCTGTTTCTTGAGGATTTTCTTTTGGTTTTGCCAGCCGTCCTGGAAAATCTTTCACTTCTGACGTGAAATGCCCATCAAAAGATACATGTTGCACAAAAGGTAATGAGTGTTTCTTGCCCAACTCCATGTCATCTTCTCCAAACGCAGGTGCAATATGAACGACACCAGTACCACTTTCGGTCGTAACGAAATCACCAGAATATATCTTCCAGCCATTCTCTCTGTTCTCTATATTTGAATTGATGAAATAATCAAAAACTGGCTTGTAAGATTTTCCAACGAGTTCGCTGCTTTTGTATTCCTTTTGGATAGTAAATCCTTCCTTGAAAACATGCTCTGCGCGGTCTTTAGCAACGATGTAAGTAGCTTCATCATTGGGAATGCGCGCCTTGATATAAGTGATGTGCTCACCCACTGCAAGCGCGACATTGCCTGGCAACGTCCATGGCGTAGTCGTCCATGCCAGCACATACGTACCCGGTTCATCTACGAGTTCAAATTTTGCCGTTACAGAAATATCAGTGATGTCCTTATACCCATCGGCAACTTCCGTCGCGGAAAGCGTCGTCTCGTCTCGTGGACAGATGAGCATTGATTTATACCCTTTGTAGATAAGCCCCTTTTTATACAACTCGGAGAATGCCCACCAGATAGACTCTGTGTATTCGGCATCCATGGTTTGATAATTATTTTCCATATCAACCCACCGCCCCACGCGAGGGATAAATGCTTTCCATTCTTTGTCATAACGGAACACACTGTCTTTGGCAGCTTTATTAAATTTCTCAATCCCATAATTCTCAATATCCTTTTTCCCTTTGAAGCCAAGCTCATTTTCTATGAGATTCTCAACTGGCATACCATGACAATCCCACCCCCAGACACGACGTACATACCTCCCTTTCATGGTCTGATAGCGAGGAATGATATCTTTCACCGTCCCCGGAACTGTGTGCCCATAGTGAGGCAAACCAGTGGCAAATGGAGGACCATCGTAGAAGACATACGGCTTTTTGCCGCGTGTTTTTGCAAGCGTCTTCTCAAAGATTTTGTTCTCTTCCCAAAAACGGAGGGTCTCTTCCTCCTTACGAGCTGTTTCAGAAATTTTCCTTCCTTCTTGATTTTTCTCATCAGCAGGGTTGCTCATAAACAAGTGTTGAATGTATCTATAGTATCTATTTTCTTTTTGTGCGCAAAGGAGACTACATTTTCTCTGGTGCTGAGATCCCGAGGAGACCGAGGGCTTTTGCGAGTGTATCGCGCGCAACAGAAGCAAGAAGAAGTGCTCCTTTTGCATAGGTCTCCCCTTCTATAACTCTCACATCTCTATAGAACTGGGAGAACTCGCTGGCAAGTTCATATGCATACGTCGTGAGTTTGTGTACATGATAATCTTTTGCAATCTCATCTACGACTTCCTTGAATTGCACAATCTTGAATGCGAGTGCGCGCGCAGTAGGTTCATCAAGAATGCTCTCTATAGTTGTTTCATTGGGACTAAGCGCCATGGCCTGTTTTTCAATTGAACAAATACGGGCGTGCGCGTATTGCACATAGAATACTGGATTTTTCGCCGAAGTATCCCGGGCAAGGTCAGCGTCAAAATCCATATGAGTAGAAATCGCCTTCTCAGCAAAAAACCATCTCACCACATCATTGCCGTATTCATTGATAAGGTCTTCAAGTAAAATAACCGTCCCTGCCCGCTTAGACATTTTTTTGCGTTCTTCTCCATCTTTAAGTCCCACAAGTTGCACGACAAAAATAATCGGCTGGGGCGGATTGTCAGGCCATCCAAGAATCTTGCCTACCGCATGCATACGTTTTACATGCCCATGATGATCTGCCCCCCAAATATCAATCACTGTATCATCTCCTCGAGAGAACTTTTCCCGATGATACGCAATATCAGAAAGAAAATATGTCGCTGTTTTGTCAGAGCGCACAAGGACCCTGTCTTCGTCATCGCCGTATTCGGATGTCTTAAGCCACACCGCACCATCTTTCTCGTACACAACTCCTTTCTCTCTAAGATCGGTGAGTGTCTTCTCTGTCACATTTTTCTCCCTTATCTCTTTGTCCTCTGAATACCATCGGTCAAAATGCACGCCGGCTTTTTGCTCAATGAAATTTTTGTTGTATTCCTGAACCTTTTCTCCAAGAAGAAATCCTGCCTCTGACTCCGTAAG
The DNA here is from genome assembly GCA_964612415.1 of uncultured Candidatus Saccharibacteria bacterium. Classification (GTDB taxonomy): domain Bacteria; phylum Patescibacteriota; class Minisyncoccia; order Phycocordibacterales; family CAYRGE01; genus CAZTCT01. The sequence continues at coordinate 21,146 of CAZTCT010000001.1, forward strand.
TCCTTCTGTGTTTACATCAGCCATCATTTCGCTTAGCCGCTCCGTCTTATATTGCTCCCCTTTCCCAAGCGCGGTTTTGCCGAGTTCAATGATCTGATTGCTTTCGCGAGAGTCATTTATGTAGTACTCGCGCGTAACATCTGCGCCCGTGTATTTGAAAATCCGCGCCAACATATCTCCGTAAAATGCACTGCGCCCATGTCCTATATGCAAATCGCCTGTTGGATTCGCAGAAATAAATTCAATATTTATCTTCTCTCCTTCGCGCGAAGAGAGCCCTTCGTCTAGTCCCTCCCGCAAAGATGCGAGATCCTGCTCAATCGCCTTTTTGGTAAGTTTAATATTTAAGAACCCAGGACCCGCAACTTCCACACCCTCCAGAAGGTCTTTGAGGTTTGGGTTGTGCTCAAGTTCACTCTTGAGGCTTTCGGCAAGCTCTTTTGGGCTCTTCCCTGCGTCTTTGGCGCAAGAGAGAGCAACTCCTGACGCATAGTCAGCATGAGGGGTTCGCGACAATACTTCTGCCTTAGGAGAAACCCCGTATTTTTCCTTTAAAATATGCTCTATTTGAGCGGAAATAGTCTCTTTCACAATAGCGCAATGATAGCATGGAAAAGTGGACAAAAAGAAGCCGGCGCACAAGCGCCGGTTCTGCAAAACACTACAGGCCTAATTCTTCTCGGAGAATTCTGAGGGCCTCTTCTAGCACCTCTGCTTGCGAGTTCTCTGCGTTCAGATATCTTGCATTGAACACTTGAGCTGACTTTTTGTACCCTGCCGCAACCCTCTCATGGAAGGCAACGGCTCTCGCGTCAAAACGAGTGAGGTCTTCGTTTCTTCCTTTTGCTCTCTCCAAACACTTCTTACTGTCACCTGTTAGGAGAAACAGCAAATCCGGACTTACGACAACTTTGTCATCCGTAGTACGGGCAATGTTATCAAGAGCCCAAAAAGTGTTCTCAAGATACTCTCTCTCTTCTCCCGCAATTTGATATGCATATGTTGAGGGCGAGAATCGATCACATAAAATGACCTTGCCACTTTTGACCCCTGGTACAATTACTTTGCGAATATGGTCTGCCCGAGATGCTTCGAACAGGAATATCTGCGTGAGTACGTCAGGGTCATCTCCTTCTGTCTTGCTGGAAAGCAAGAGGTCTCTAATCTTCTCCGCGGACGGTGTGCCACCAGGTTCTCGCGTAAATATTACATCGTGACCCTTTTGTGTAAGTATTTTCCGCAGAGACATAATGAGACTCGTCTTGCCAGTCCCTTCGCCTCCTTCAAACACAATGAATTTGCCTTTTTGGGAATTCGTCATGGAAGTCTCCTGTGTGAATTAAAGAAACATTGCTTGCCAAAAAGTACCACACTCCCCACAAAAGAAAAAGCCCCTCATCTGTACAGATGAGGGGTGGGTTAGGAGGGGTTCAAATGCTAATTACCCATCCCAAACACTTTCGCGGTCTCTAAAATGCTTTGAGAGTGAGGGCCCAGAGCCAACATAATTGGACCCTGCGTCCGCCCCGTAAAGTTTCATGGGGATTTCAGTTGTATGCTCAAACGCCATACGACAGATCCTTTGTCCGTCATATAAACGCTGCGGAATATTGTGTGCTCTTACTTCCAAAACAACACTCGTTCCACGCTCTGCACCAAAACCATTGTCGAAAAACCCCGCGTAGTGTGTTCGATATTCTCCCGACGATACATCGTAGGGAATTATTTCTGCACAGCACGGTGGAGGGATCTTGACACGTTCTTTTGTTGTGAGTAGATAAAACCTTCCTGGCGTTAACACTAATTCCCCATTGCGAGGACGCTTGATGGGGATCCAAAAATCATCCACATCATAGTGGTCTTTTTTGGAAAGATCGAGCGTCTCTGTTGGGTTGGAACGTGACTCAAAACCAACAATGTTTCTGTCGAGATCGATGTGTAAGAAGTAGCTCTTCTCGAAAATATCGATTTCATCCTGCGAGAGTGATTCCCCGCTGTTGTGATAAAGCACTCCGTATTTTGAATGTAGCAGTGCCAAGCGATCATTGGGAATTGTGGCGTCCCCTGATCGTACTCGGAATTGTGTCAGGGTCAGCCCCGGTGTAACCGAAATATTAAAGGAAAGCGGTGTAACTTCAAGATAGAGTGGCCCTTTATATCCCGGGTCAATACGGTCATATTGTGTCTTTGAATCACACAACACACGCACGAATGTGTCGGTACGCCCCGTCGAACTCTTGGGGGAAAATCCTGCACAGAATTGAGCGGCGAACTGAAGTCGCTCCTTGAGAGGAATCAGATAGCATGCCCCTTTCTCAAGAACAGATCCCTCTTCTCGAATGGCAAACTCATAGGATGAGAGTTTTTCGATGAGTTGGGATACGGATTCTCCGGGAGCTGGCATTGCAGCCGCCTTCATGCGATAGATACGCTCGCCAAGTGCACAGTCAATTGTCGCCATCTGAATGTGAGATTCTGGGATAGCCTCTTTTTCCCACGAGATCATTGGGCTTTCGCCATGCGTGATTTCTCTCAGATTTTGCATGGGCAAAATACCTAGGGTTAACGCTGACATATTGCACCTCCTCCTTGTAAAAGTTCAAAGTGACTACCCAATTTTTACCATACTTTTTAGGAAAAAAGAAAACTCCCTGTCCTTGCCCCCTCTTGCAAAATACCTATAATGGATCCAGTAATAACAGTTCTTAAAATCAGTTCAACCATGAAAAAGGAGGCTGGTTATGTCTTTCAGGGCACTCAACCATGTAATACGCCCACTTTCTTATCCGCTCCCTCACAAGGGCATGATATTGGTTTTGGACACAGGGGCACAAATTACACCCGAGGCAGAGGCAATGCTTCAAGCATTGTATTCTCGTTCTATTGAAGAGGTACTCGTACATCTCGATGAGATCCAGAAAAAGGGTCCTGAAAAATTCATGTCCACATTCTACGTTGGATACGGACATAAATCGATCGGTGATTGCGGCACTGGTACTATTTTTATCGAGGGTGTCTCAATGCTTGCTGCGAAAGCAATCCAGGATTGGGCACTTTATTCGGGGCAGGAAGCATCAACAAGGTACATTGATTTCTCAAAGCAGTATTTTCTAAATCCAATTGGTTCGCAGAAAGCAAATGCATTACTTGAAGACTGGCGCGTGTTTTATCTACATGCTCAAAAGCCACTTCAGACTTTCTTGTGTGAGCGATTCCCACGCGCTCCTGAAGAAAAGGAGTCTGTGTATGACAAGGCGATCAAGGCAAGGGCGTTCGATATCTTGCGAGGGTTCCTCCCTGCCGGGGCAACAACAAAACTGGCTTGGCATACCAATCTTCGTCAAGCAGCTGATAAACTTGCGCTTCTGCGGCATCACCCCTTGGAAGAAGTGCGCATGATAGCTGACGCGATCGAAGATGCACTCAAGGAAATGTTCCCGAGTTCATTTGGACACAAGCGCTACCAAGAAACAGAAGATTATAATGCATTTTGGATGGGTGAAAAATACTACTTTACTAATCCACGCCCGAGTGACTACAAGGTAACAAACTGTGGAATAAATCGCCGGCTCGTGGCGCAATACCAGGATATTTTGGAGCGTCGACCCCCAAAAACAGAGCTCCCCAAATTCCTGGCGGAATGCGGAACAATGCAACTTGAGTTTACTCTTGATTTTGCATCGTTCCGGGACATACAACGTCACAGAGCAGTGATACAACGCATGCCATTGGTTTGTCACGACCACGGATTTGAGCCATGGTATCTAAATGAACTTCCTTCAAGGCTTCGAACTGAAGCAGAGCAGTTACTGCTTTCCCAAGAAAATGGTCTCCGAACAATGATTCTCCCTCAGAGTTCCAAGGAGGAGGCACAGTATTACACTGCTATGGGTTATCGATTGCCAAATCGTCTTACTGGCGACTTGCCAGCACTAGTCTATTTGGCGGAGTTGCGCGCAACAAGATTTGTCCATTCAACGCTCCGCAAAAGAGCAATTCAAATAGGGGAAACCCTTGAACAACTGTTCGGAAAACATGGATTGAAAATTCATTTCGACAAAGATCCTGACCGGTTTGACGTTAAGCGTGGAGAGCACGATATCGTCAAAGTATGATCCTTTGAGAATAGCCCTGCTCACAGTACTGTGAGCAGGGCTATCTTTTATTTCCCCGTACTCCCAAATCCCCCCTCTCCTCGCACTGTATTATCTAACTCTGCTACTTCCTCAATTTCTGCATGCTCTACTTTTTGAATAAGTAGTTGTGCTACTTTGTGCCCCTTTTCTATCGTGTATTCCTCATTCGAAATATTGGCAATACCTACCATAATCTCTCCGCGATACCCAGAGTCAATCACCCCGCCGAGTGTCTTAAGTCCATTTCTCATAGAAAGCCCGCTCTTATCCCACACAAGCCCCACATACCCCTTGGGGATAGCCATAGCGATACCTGTGGGAACCATAACGCGAGCACCCGGCACAACTGTGACATCTTGTATTGCGTACAAATCAAGCCCTGCGTCACCATCATGGGCATAGAAAGGCACTTCTGCGTCTTCAGCAAGCTTTTTAATTTTAAGAGTGATTTTCATACAGCAATTGTACCCCAAACAAAAAACGGCTCAACCGTACGGTTGAGCCGTTTTTTATGCCTTAAAATCGATATTTAGACCACTTCCATTCCCATTGAGCGGGCGGTCCCCTCTACGATTTTCATCGCTGCCTCAACGTCGTTTGCATTCAAGTCAGGCATCTTTTTCTCTGCAATTTCACGAACTTGCGCCTTTGTGACAGAGCCAGCTTTGCTTACCAAATTCTTCCCAGAACCCTTCTCTTTCCCCGCAGCCTTAAGAAGAAGATTCGCTGTTGGAGAAATCTTGGTGATGAAGGTAAAGCTTCTGTCCTCGTATACAGAAATAATAACAGGGACGATATCCCCCATCTGCTCACGGGTCTGCTCGTTGAATCGAGTAACGAATTCGCCGATATTTACCCCAGCCTGTCCGAGCGCTGGTCCGAGAGTCCCTGCAGGAGTAGCCTTCCCCCCTGGAACCTGTACTTTTATTGTCTTAACTACCTTTTTTGCCATAGTAGCGGGATTATAGTTTAAATTTTCTTAACCTGCAAGAAGTCCAGCTCAATAGGAGTCTCGCGTCCAAACATTGAAACAAGGACCTTGATGCGCCCACGTTCCTCATCTACCTCACTGATTTTGCCCTCAAGCTCCTTAAATGGCCCGTCTACGATCTGGACAGGGTCACCAGCTTGGAAATCAATCTTGTGTTTAACAGTCTCGCTCTTCATTCGAGAGAAGAGCATGTCTACTTCTTCCTTTGCCAAAGGCACTGGATGAATACCAGAGCCAACAAATCCAGTAACACGAGGGGTATTGCGCACTACATACCATGAATCGTCAGTAACGATCATATCTACAAGGACGTAGCCAGGGTAGATTTTCTCTTCTACTTCATTGCGCTTTCCTCCTTTGATACGAATCTTCTTTTCTGTTGGGACGATCACACTAAAGATTTTGTCTTCCATTCCAAGAGATTCAATGCGCTGCTTGAGGTTGCGAGCAACTGCATTTTCATATCCAACATATGTGTGAATCGCGTACCAATTTCGCTCTGGTTTTAATTCTTGTTTTGCCATAAATGTACTATTGTGAAAGGTAAATATTTTGCCTCACTTTTATGATGCAATGCTCTTGAGCGCTCCGCTAAAGAGTGCGTCAAAAACGCCAAGGAAAACAGCAACAACAATGGAGATTGCAATGACTGCAACCGTGAAAAGAATTGCCTGCTTTCTGGTCGGCCAGCTTACATGCTTCAATTCCCCTTTTGTATCCTTCAGATAGTGTATGAGTCCCATAAAAGTTTTTCCTATTAAAAAACGCCCTTTCGGGCTTTTTTTTATACTACTCTCCTTGGGGTAATTTGTCAAATAAAATGCCCCGCCAGCATGCTGGCGGGGCTGAGAGATCTTCCCTCAAACCATGTGAACAGATGCCCGAGAGCCTTGTACCAAGACCCTACGCAAGAGCTTTTGGTAGTACCCCCATGCTCTTACAACGGCAGTTCGATGACTAGGATCGACTTCGGGCGCGTCCACGATTTGCTGGATTGAAGCCCAGTACGGAATGCGATCGCCACGATAATTCCTACTCTGGAAAGAAAGCTTCACGGGGGCAACACAAGTAAAAAAGAAGTGTGTCCCACCTTCTCGCTTTGCTGGTATAGTGTAAGAAAGCTGCGTGAGAGTGTCTTCAGGAAGGATTAGTCCTGTCTTTCTGGCGAGATGCCGCACCGCGGCAGCTAGATAACTATCATTTCCCCCTCGGACACACCCCCCAGGGAGAACATCGGCTAATTCATACACACTAGTACGGGGGTGCATAACGATGACATAGTGTTCTTTGTCTCTCCGCTGTTGTGGTGAAAAAACAACAACGGAAACAGCGTCACTACGACTTGGTCTCTTTTCCACCTGTGATCTCCTTTTATATTTGTTGGTGCCTGAGAAAAGTTAGTAAAAATCAATATATTCTTTTTTAATTATAACACATTATTAGACAATGCGCAACAAAGGCCGCTTTCGCGGCCTTTGTGTTAGTTAATTTCGTAGATAATCGTCACTGATGAGGATATTGTTGTTTCCCCTGTGGGTATTTCTGGAGATGCTTTCCCTCCTGTCGCAGAATCAAGTGCTGCGTACATTACTGGGTATGGAGTGTATGACCCACCCTCTTGGAAGCTAACAACCCTTACCAAGTCGACTCCCAGATCGCGAGCAAGCACTTTCGCCTTTTCACGGGCCTTATCGATTGCTTCCGCTCGTGCCTCGGCAAGCAAGTCGTCTTCTTCATCTATTGAGAAGGTGACTCCGCCAAGATTTGTGATACCAAGTTCCCCAAGCCCACCGAGAAGCGTGCCTGTCTCTTCTATATCACGGACTTTGATGGTAAATGATTGCGCGACATCATATCCGGCTAATACACGCGTTTGGCCTGAAGGACATCCGAATTCAGTGCACAGCACTTGGCTTGCTGCTCTATATTCATACCGTGGGTAGATAGAGTAATTTGTAGTCTTGATGTCTTTATCTTCAACTCCATTTTTGTTAAGAAAATCCTTTGCCTTTGCGGTAAGGTCAGTAACTGTGGTTTGTGCTTTTTGCACAGTACTTGCCTCACTCTCAACAGTAAATGAAAACTCTGCAATATCAGGCTTTGCAAATTTCTCTCCCATTCCCGTAACTTGAATGGTCGCAGACGGCGTCTTCCCTGATCCGACAAACGGCAATCCTTTTATTTCTGCAAACGCTTTTGCTCCCACAAAAATCACAAGCATTATTAAAAGGGCGGAAACGAGCCCACTATGCCTCCCGCTCCAGGAATAACACTTCCCCGCACACGTATAGTTTTCGTTGTTTTTTCCTTCCATATGAAATAACCCAGAAGAATCTCTTAGGAGGCGTTTTTGCCAGCTTCCTGACTAACAGATCCTTCTTCAAGGGTATGTTTTATTTGATTAATAATCTCCGCTAAAGATTGCTCTGACTTGATAATGTATCCTCTCACCCCAAACGTTACAACTTCGCTCATCTCTTTCATTCCTGAGAGCTGTGTACTTACAATAACAGGGGTGTTGGAGAGTCCCTCTTTTTTCTGTAACTCTTTAAGAAATTCTGGCCCTGTTAGTTTAGGCATCATAATGTCTAGCACAATAAGATCTGGCCTTTCTCTTTCCAAAGCCACCATACCCTCTTGTCCGTCAACGGCAACGGCAGTCTCAAACCCAGCGGACACTAGCCCATCTTTAAGTATCTTCCCGAATATCTTGTCGTCATCTACAATGAGAATCTTTTTCATGCCTCAAATAGTACACCATTAGAGTTTGATAGTGAAGTAAAACGTACTCCCTACCCCCTCTTCAGAAGCAACGCCCAAAACTCCTCCATGCGCCTCTACAATACCCTTGGCAATAACAAGGCCAAGTCCCGTACCCTTTTTCTCTTTACTGCGCGCTCCCGCTTCAAGCTGTTTAAACTTGTTAAACAAAGAGCCGATATCTTCTTTTTTGATACCAATTCCTGTATCGGTAACGCTTACTACCAGCGCATCTGGATATCGCACAAATAATTTCTCCTTGTCGGTAATGCGGGACTGAATCCCTGCTTTCTTTATCTCGTCCTCAATATGATTTCCTTTCCTGTGCACAAATACATCTACATTGACCTTCCCCCCTTCTGGAGTAAATTTGATGGCATTGGCAAGAAGATTCGTCACCACTTGTGAGACCCGCCTTCCATCAAACTGTGCCTTTTCTGGAGTATCTGGTGCAACAACGGAAGCAAGCACGAGTTTCGCCGCATGAGCAGATGACTCAAAAAGAGCAAGTCGATCTGAGATCGTACTTCGTATATCCATGCTCTCTGGTCTTATCTCAAATTTGCCAGCCTCAATTTTTGCCACATCGAGGAGGTCCCCCACAAGTTCAAGCATCTCCCCTGCGCTATCGCGCATAAGGTCAATGTATTGAAGAAATGTTTTCTGATCCTGTCTGATGGTGTCATCTGTCTGCATCATTTCTCCCATTTTTTTGATCCCATCAAGGGGGCTTCTTAATTCGTGCACCATCATGGATGTAAAATCTTCCCTCATTCGCTCTAGTTCCTTGTCGTGTGTAATGTCATGAAGAATAACCACTCCTCCCATTATTTCCTTTTGTCCCCCTTCACGATCATCTTTCACGGGAGAAACAAATATTTGAAAGACTCTATCTTGAATAAGGATGTCTGAGACAGTAATGACTTTATCCAGCTTAACGCTTTCTTCTAATTTCCCACGAATATCAAACTTCCCACCAAGCTTATCTATAAGATCAAAAATTGAGGGGTCTTGGTCTTGGAGTTTAAGGGCTCTTCTCGCAGCAGGATTTACCACGAGCACTCGATATTCTTGGTCTGTCATGATTACGCCTTCGGCCATGCTCTCCACCATGGCATTGAGCTTTTTCTGCTCCGTGTGTACTACATCCTGCAATCTTGTGATCTCTTGGGAAGCCTGGTTGACCACTTTATAAAGAAGGGTCATTTCATCTTCCTTGTAGAGCCCGTCTCTCGTGTGAGCAACGGTAAGAATTCCCACGATTTTCTCACCGATCACCAAAGGAATATTGAAATAGGAGTTGACCGTTGTCGCGGCCGACTCAACCATAATAGACCCCGTGATTGTCTCTTCAATCTTGTAATTATCAAAGGTTTGATTGAGTAGGGCCGAAAGTGAGTGCAGCATCCGCGCCTTCACATCATTTACAAAATCTTTTGACACAGGCCTGTCCAAATCAGCTTTAAAAAGGAGCCTGTCTTGATCAAACAACATGTAAGACGCAACACTGTACTCAATAAACTGGTGCAGTGAGCCCACAATTATGTCCACAACTTTTTGGATATCGAGGGAATACCCCGCTCGTTCACCAATCTCCTTAAGGATAGCAAGCTCGTATACTCTTTTTTTAAGCTCTTTTTCGTGGACTGACTGCTTCTGTTCATGAGATTTACTTTTCCAATAAAAAAACCCTCCTAGGCAAAGTGATATGAGGGTGATGGCAATCAGGAGAAAATCCATTGTGTAGCAAAAGGTTAGTTCGCCCGCCAAGATGCACGTTATGTACGCAAGTTATGTTTTACAGAAGGATATTTTGTAAATATAGGGCCAAGCGCATTCTTTACGATCTGTCCAGAAAGTTCAACATACTGATCAATTAATTTTTGCAGCGCAACTTGCGGGTCTCCTTTTATGTCAGTTACAACACCATTTGAAGACACCTCAAGCTCAGGGACATTCTTGGCTTTAAGCACCGCAATCTCAGGCCCAAGTATTACTACCTGCTTTGCAATAACTTCTGAGATAACTGCTTTGTATTGTTCTTTTTCAGGCATACCTATTTACCATTAAGTGCTTTGAAAATGTGATTTCCTCCAATTGCCATTAACACATACCCTGCCATAAAGAAGAAGTCGTGGGCCAATTTAAAATTTGTGGCGGTAACTGTCCCTGATACAAACGATACCGAACCAATAGTGAACGCAAGGAGCGCGAAAAACATGCCGCACGCCAAATAAAGAAAGGCTTTCCCAAACACTCCGCCTCTCATTTTGCGCGCATTCCAATACACAAGCCCGCTTGTGATAAACCCAAGCAAAAGCGCGCTCGCAACAGAATAGGAATTGAGAATGATAATTGTCTGGGAATCAACAACTATATCATTGAGAAACGCCCCCATCGCAGCAAAGGCAGGGACAGGAATAAGAGCGAGCAAGACGAGTAGATATTTCATAGAAAGTTTATTCTCTTTCATTTTATCACAGGTGTCATTTGAGGGTGTTCGTTATCCACACGAACACTCCCTTTTAGGGCGCAGGGTTTTGAAGTATTTCTTTTGTGATTTTCTTATACCCTTCAACGTCTGGCTGATCAAAAGCGTCAATATTCCAGAGATGACCAAGATACATAACCTCTAGAATTTTTGTTTCCATATATGCACCTATTGAATACGCATCCGTTGCCGATAGGCCTGTTTCAGAGAAAGGTAGCCCCTCGTTTCGATATGTAGTAACCACTGCCCTATAGATCGCATTCATAATTTCTTTAAAAGACTTCCCGTTGATATTGGCGATCGGAATATTAAGGAAAGGTTCTTCTGGGACATGTACAGTGCCGGTGCTTTCGGCGTAAATAAACGAGGTGAACTTATCTTTAGGTCCTCCAATATAGAGCTGGCCAACAGAATGTAAGTCTGTAGACCCGACAGAAACAATAGGCGTAATTCCTTCTCTTGTTTCTTCTCCGTTTTTATTCCGCCTCTTCCCAAGGCTCTCTCCGATAAGCTGCCTTTGCCATTTCCCAACAGACTCAAGCTCCGAATTAAAGAAAAAAGCGTTGAGTATACTTGCCCCTTTGCTACGAGCAAGGGCGATCATGCTCGCATGTAACACTGTTGGATCATTTCTTGTATCTTCCCTAAAATAGGCTGCTTGTGTCTCCCGAGCACCGAGCAAAAGCTTAGGGACATCAACGCCGGCAAGCAAAAGGGGGAAAATACCAACCGCAGAAAATACAGAGTACCTCCCCCCAACTTGTTTTGGGATATACAAAACGCTGCATCCATGGGCGCGCGCCCTTCCATCTAAAGTGGAGCCTTCATCAGTCGTAACAACGATGCGATACTTTGCATCATCCTCAAAACGATCTTTGAGGTATCCATAGAGTGCCTCAAAACAAGCGATGGTTTCTGTAGTAAGCCCGGACTTACTCACAATATTAACGAGAATCTCTTCGGGTGATGTAACAGACTCAATGTGCTTAATAATGCTTGCAAAAGATGTTTCATTCACTGTTTCCAAGAAGAGAAGTTCGGGGGTACGCTTTTTTAAGTGGAGTCGCTCAGCCAAAACCGCTTCATAAATTGCCTTTGTTCCAAGATTTGACCCCCCTATCCCAACTACAATGACGTATTTAAGCTGCGAGCTTTGGTATGCGTAGGCAATACTCCGCACATGTTCAAAGTAAGAATCATCGTGCGGGAGAATAATCGCTGCCTCTTTTGCGCTATAATCTTTTGCAGCTACCACATGCCGCAAATGTTCCCTATATTCGTGGAGCTTCTCTGCTGTCGTACTTATTTCTTCCTGAGAAAAACCAGTGGCTCCGTCTTTATTAAAACGAAGTGACATATAAATATTTATCCTTAGTGTATCACGAAGACATGTTTAATACAGTGTAATGTCCTCAAACACAGGCGCTCCAGAAATACTCAAAGCTGGCATATCTCGTGAAATAGCAAATTTCCTATTGCCATCATCGGCGTAGATGATTAACCTAACGCTTTGACCTTTAAAAGGTTGGCTATCCAGAGCAATAGAAATATTATTATGCGCTCCCGCTGACAGATAGTCACTCACCCCCAAAACTTCCCCGGGAATACCTTTTTCAATTTCCATTACAACAACAAAACCAGGGCGCACAAGGGATGCGTGCAGAACAGACACATTCTCTCCCGCCCCCTGTACTCCCGCAAAAATAGTATTCGCTTCCGTTTCCGCTTCACCCACAGAGCTGTTGTCAAAAATAAAGGTGTGCCTTTCTGTCTTCCCAAAAACCAACCATCCCCCCAGAGAAACAGCAGCTACCACGACCAGAGACATAAGAATCTTCCGTTTCATCTTCAATGTTTAAGCTTAAGCATGCGTAGAATGTGGTCCGCTACTCGTATCGGCATAGCGAGCATATTTTGCGCGAAATTTTTAAGTGGTGACATACTAGTGGGAGACGAGTCTTGCAACAAGTCGTCAACGGAAATCATCCCATTTTCACTAAGGGCTTCCAAGACGCAACTTTCTACCGCGGTACGGAGTTCATCCGTAGAAATTATCCCTTCAACAACGTCCTCTTCTGCTCTCTCGCCAAGTCGCTCTTTCAAACAGAGAGCTGTCTCCTCTGGAAAACTTGCAAAATGAAATACCTCTGGCGCCACAACCGCATCAGGTGGAAGAGCACTTTCCCCAGCACCACCGCCAGCCTCAGGGACAGGAATTGTTTCAGAGATCGTGTCGCTTACCTGTAGCTCTTCGCCAGTTTTTTTGATTGACTCATTCATGTCTGCGGTAGTGGTCGCCTCAATATTTTCATTTAGCACATTTGCCACTGTGCCACGAGAAATCATCGCGAAGCCAACACACTCACTTACATGCTCGGGCATAAGACAATACGACAGACAAGAATCTTTTGAGGAGCAACCTCCTGGGAGCTCCCCGCCTGTCTTAAGGTAGCCGAGGACTCTTTTTGCTGCATCAACAATCTGAGTGTTTAGATTAAGCTCTGCAGCAAAAGAAAGGCATTCTTCTATATGACCTATATTGTCGCAATACAAGATGCATTCTTTGGTACTTGCGCACGCTCCAGGCGTTTCACTTGAGAGTATCGCTTGAGAAAACTGCTTCGCCACCACCACACTCTTGTCGGTAATAATTCCTTGCTTCTCTGCAAAGTCAGCACACGCCGGAATATTAACAGGTAGGTCACAGTACACACGACACTCTTCTTTATTTGTACACCCACCAAGCTCTTGTATAGGAAAAGAAAAATGCTCTTGCGCAGAAACAAAAAGAGGAAAGAAGGAGATGGCAAAAAAGAGGGCTATTTTAAAGAAATCGGTTCTCATGATTATTCAAATGGGTTTGTGTAAACCCCAGAAAGAGGATTGATCGTCGGGGTTAAAAAGGACGCTACCTCCTCTTTGCTATCCTTCATACTAGGAGACTCTTCTTCTTTGGGAGAAACCTCTTCACTTTGAATAGTATCTGTGGGGGTATTCTCTTCTTGAGTTTTGGTTGCCACAGAAAGTACTGGATCAGGCTCATCATACTCAACCGAAAGTGGTGTCACGTCAGAGAGAAACCACATCACTGCCGCGCAAAGCGCGATGAATAAAATAGAGACAAGAAAAACGAGCAGTGTATTGCCTTTTGAATGTACGTTCATAAGGTACTTGTTCTCTAATTATAGTAGAAAAATATTTTGTTGTCCTGTCTGCCTTCTACTTTTACACAAAAAGAATTGCTCCAACCACGACAAGGAGCGCTCCCAGCCCGGTTTTCCACGTTAATGATTCTCCTAAAAAAAGGATGGATAAGGCCAAAATAAACATTATGCTCGTTTTATCAACAGCAGCAACGGCTGACGCATTTCCTACTTTAAGAGCAGCAAAATAAAATGCCCATGACAATGCCCCTGAAATACCGGCAAGTACAATAAAAAGGAATGGTTTACCTGATAAAGCGGCAGGATCGTAAATCCGAAACGCAAAACAAGCACCTATTAAAACAATGGTGATGATGACGGAGCGAACCATTGCCGCAAAAGTACTATCAATACCAGACACTCCAATCTTGCCAAAAACAGCAACGAGGGCTGCAAAAAACGCAGAACAAATAGCATATATAATCCAGGTGCTCATTTTATTGATGTTTCTTGAAAGCAAACGAAAGGCTTGTGTATCCTAGGAATGTGGTAACAATTACTCCTAATATATTGAGCCAATATGGAATAGCAAATCCCCCAACAGAAAAGGAGAGTCCAAATAATACACGCAGAAGGTGCATGGCTGCTACAAGAAAAAACACACAACCAGCGATTATGAAAAAAGTGTGCTGTGGGTGTTTAAGAGGAAGAGATATTTTCCATCCATAATGAATAAGAAATACAAAAAGTATAAAATCAACGGTCAACCACGCATACACTGGCGGAGGAGTAAAAACTATTCCTAGAAACGGGAAAGCGTAGACGCCTTGAGTGAGCACCCAGAATCCCACGATTATGTCTGCAGCAATAACGCCTGCAAAAAATTTTGAAAGTTCGCGAAGTACATAGTGGTCTTTTTTCATACCATTTATTAGTCTTTTTTCTCCCATCGATCCTTGTCACGCCCATAACATTTGTCCATTGTTCGCTCAAAACCCTTATCAAGGTCTAAGTCCAACGAGTTCGCGAGGCAACACAGCGTGAAAACAATATCCGCCATTTCATCCTCAAGATCTTTTGTGTCTTCACTGTCTTTCTTTTTCTTGGGACCAAATCGATGATTGAGTTCTCGAGCAAGTTCGCCCGTCTCCTCTGTGAGGCGAGCTAATATTTCGAGGGGTTTCCAATACCCCATTTTATACTGTTTAACCCATTCATCTACTTCTCTCTGACGTTCCTTCATGGCACTTTTATTGTACTCCTTGAGGCAAATATTGTCTTCCTAGAGGAAACTCTGTGTCAGAGGCTGTCAAAAGCCATTGTTTAAAATCACCATCCTCACTTTTCCAGCGAGAGGCAAAGTCAATGAGCGTCATTTTGAATTGCGGACCGTTCCAAGGATCATTGAGAACTACGTGCTCATCTCCCACATCTACCACGACAGCATAATGCCCCTCATCCGATGAGGGTTCAATAAAGTGCACAATTGCGGGATACCCGAGCGCGACAAAATATCGAAGCTCATCTGTTGTTGACTCTGTATTCACATACACATATAGCCCATTCTCACGGATTGTATCAATAATTGGTCCATGCTTTGTGCCTGTGCTCTTTCTTGTATGAAGAATTTGAATGAGATCCTCTTCGCTAAGTATCTTGCCATAAAACCGCAATATCATTTGGACAACAGAAGGTCCGCATGAGTACCCTGTATCTTGTTTAAAAAAAGGAACATTGATCATGTTAGTGTCCTCCTCCTGAAAAAATTATCGAGCTCGGCCCGGCTTCAAAATTATAGTCTGCATTATGCATGTTTTGATCCCCTCCCATGCATGTTGCTTTTGTAAGTTGTGGCTGTGGAGTTTCAAACTTATTTATTGAAAGAACAGCTCTGTACTGATTTTCATTATTCACATCACACGTGGGAGTAGCCTGACACACAGATGTATTCATACAGTGCTCAGGATCATATGCATAAAAATACGTTACTCCATCATACAATGGATCCTTCGGGACACGCGGCAAATATGGAGCGAGCGCCGCATCAATATTTCCGCCAACTCCTATTTTTTCTCCATACCCAGGAACTCCTCCATATGGGGCAGGAGCCGGCACTTCTCCATCATGATCACTTTGAAAGAGCGCGATAGCAGTTGCAATGGCCTTAATATCAGAGAGCCTTTGCGCATCTCGTGCTTTGGCGCGAGCAGCGTTCAGTGACCCAACAATAACGGTTGCCAATACACCGATAATCGCGATGACAATAAGAAGTTCAATAAGCGTAAACCCTTTTCCTTTTTTTGTATTCATTTTCCTGCCAGTAAACCGTTAAAATAAGTGTACAGGATATTTTACTTCTCATCCACATCAAAAAGTTCACCCTCTATTGGTTTATTAGAAATGGCCAAAAGCCACTGTTTATGGGGCATGTATTTACTCTGCCATCGCCTCACAAACTCATCCAGTGGAAGTGTAAAGCCGGGACCAAACCAAGGATCTTGAAGAACAATCTTGCCAGCGCTTATGTCTACAGCAACAGCGTAGTGTCCCTCATCCTCTTCTGGTTCAAGATAATCAATTATGACTGGAACTCCTTGTTTAATAAATTTTTTAATCTCCCTTGTTGTAGTATTCTCATTCACATATGTGAAGAAACCATGATGTTGCGCTGTTGTCACAAGCTCATGGTTAGCAGCGCCTGTTTCCTTGCTTACACTTAACACATGTGAGATCTCCTCTTCTGTAAGCTCGACTCCATAAAATTCAAGTACCATCCTGATAGACGCAAGGGCACAGGTGTGATCTTTCTCTTGTTTCCGAAATGGTACTGTAATCATATATATAACGAGGGTGTCCTAAAAAATAGACGGGGTGTTGGCTGGCCCAAAAGACACCAAGAGACTGAATATCATCAAAACAAGGATAGAAAAAAGAAACATTCTTCGTGCCCACTGCCGTTCTTCTGAACCGTTAACCTTTTTAAGGGAAAGATAAAGCCACCCCACCACAAGCGGAATAATAATGGAAAAATATAGTGTCCCCACATAACCTACAGCAAACAAGAGTGTTGCAAGGGCAGCAAACACAATAATGTATAGGCGAATGTGTACTTTTGTATGTGCAATTCCTTTCACGACGGGGAGCACTGGCACCCCAGCCGCTTGGTAATCTCCGAGGCGATAGATGGCAATGGCATAAGAATGCGGCATCTGCCAAACACATAAAATAAGAAAAAGAAGCAGTGCGCCAAGATCAAAATACCCAGTAACCGCACAGTACCCCGCCACGGGCGGCACCGCACCAGATACACTCCCAATGAGTGTCCCATAGACTGTCTGTCTCTTCCCCCACATGCTATACACGATCACATAAAAGAATGCTCCGACTGCGGCGATAAACACTGCGAGCATATTTGTAAAAAAGAAAAGGAGAGAAAACCCGAGCACCCCAAGAACGCCGCCATATACAAGGGCGTGCCGAGGAGGTATAAGCCCCGATACAAGTACGCGAGATTTTGTTCTCTCCATGAGCGCATCAATGTCCCTGTCGATGTAATTATTGAAGACACACCCAGCTGCCATTACAAAAGATACTCCAAAGACTGTGGCAACAAGAAGCCGCAGATCAATGCGCCCTCCCGCAGCAAGCAAGAACCCCGCAAGAATAGTGACGACGTTCCCGTAAATAATCCCCGGTTTTACAAGTGAGTAATAATGCTTAAGCAAGATAGTTCTTAATTTAAAATCCGCCTGCCTGATTTTCAAACTTCATGCTCTCCATGATCGTATTCATTTCTTCCTGCGTCATCATCATATTATTGTTGAGGTTATTCATGATCCAGAGAGAGCCCACAACCACCACCCCCACAATAAACACCGTAAAAGAAAAAACAAGAAGGTTCCATCTTGGTCGAGACTCAGACCTAAGATGCAGGAAAAATATAAGTTGCACAACAAGCTGTGCTAAAGCAAACCCTAATACAGTGACCAAAAGAACATCTCGAGCTGCAATAGACTTCACCACAAGAAAATACGGTATGAGAGTGAACGCAAGAGAAAGAACGTACCCCCAAACATAGGACCGAAGTGTTCCCTGTCGTGCTCCATAATTTGTCTGTAAAACTTCAAAATCATTCATACGTCTTTATCCAATAGCGCCCATAAGATACACGATAGTAAAGATGAAGATCCACACAATATCCAAAAAATGCCAGAAGAGCCCCCAGCATGTAAGCCTCCTCATCATCGCCGCAGCAAGATCACGCCCCCAGATTTGAATCATAAGAACGATCATCCAAATTGACCCAAGTGTCACGTGTAGTCCGTGCGTGCCGACTAAAGTGAAAAAAGCTGACAAAAATCCGCTTCGAGACCACCCGTTCCCTTCGGAAAAGAAGTGCATGAATTCACTGATCTCAAGCGAGATGAATGAGATCCCAAGCACAAGCGTAGCGGCAAGCCATCCTAATACTTGCCGCTTCTTGTTGTGGTGTGCTGCAAGAAGAGCAAGGCCTGCCGTAAAGCTACTTGTTAAAAGAATGAGTGTTTCTGTAAGCGCGAAGGGCAAATCAAACAACTCCATTCCTGAAGGGCCGCCAAATGTATTGTTGCGGAGAACGGCATAAGTTGCAAAAAGGCTCGCGAACAAGACGCAGTCACTCATGATGTACACCCAAAAACCAAAGATGGTTTTTGAATCTTTTTCTCGTTGTACCGCAAGTTCCTCTTGATGGTTTTCTGTTGCCATATATTTATTGTGTAGCAAGCCGAGCTTCTGTGCGCGCAACCTCTTCTGCGGTAACCACATGTTCTGTGTGTTCATCAAACGATCGTATTACAAAACATACAATAGCAGCCAAAAGTCCAAAGATGGAGAGCCAGGTAATGTGCCATATCAACCCAAAGCAAAACAGAAAGCCGTAAAAAGCAATGTAAAATCCGACTGGTGTATTTTTGGGAAGATGAATGTCCTCATATTTTGAATGTGGCGGAATAGGCGTATCCGCATACTTCATGTGCCAAAAGGCATCTCGACTGTACACTCGAGGTATATGTGCGAAGTTATAGTGAGGAGGAGGAGAAGAAATAGACCACTCAAGGGTGCGACCATCCCACGGATCTCCAGTTTTGTCTCGATTTCTTCCTCTATTTTTTATACTCACAATCAATTGGGCTAGCTGCACCAACGCACCTCCTGCAAGAATGGCCGCGCCGACCGCAGCAACGATTAAAAGCGGGTTCCACGCAAAAGTATCATAATGATCAAGTCGTCGTGTCATGCCCATAAGACCAAGTGCGTACAAAGGCATAAACGCAACAAAAAATCCGATGATCCAATGCCAGAAAGCGATGATGCCAAGCCGCTCGTTTAATTTAAATCCAAAGATTTTCGGAAACCAATAAGTAAGGCCTGCAAAATACCCAAAAAGAACACCTCCGATGATCATATTGTGAAAGTGCGCAACTAAGAATAAGCTGTTGTGAAGTTGGAAATCGGCTCCTGGTACCGAAAGAAGCACCCCTGTCATACCGCCCAAAGTAAACGTTGCAACAAACCCCAAGAACCAGTGCATTGGTGATGTAAAAGATACACGTCCCCTAAACATGGTAAAAAGCCAATTGAAAATCTTCACTCCCGTCGGAATAGCAATTACCATTGTAGCTATCGCGAAGAACGCATTCACATTCGGACCTGCCCCCATCGTGTAGAAGTGATGGAGCCACACAATAAAAGAGAGCACCGTTATCGCCATAGTTGCAACGACCATGGAAGTATACCCAAACAATCTCTT
The DNA here is from genome assembly GCA_964612415.1 of uncultured Candidatus Saccharibacteria bacterium. Taxonomy (GTDB): domain Bacteria; phylum Patescibacteriota; class Minisyncoccia; order Phycocordibacterales; family CAYRGE01; genus CAZTCT01. The sequence goes on from CAZTCT010000001.1 coordinate 40,458, forward strand.
CTTTGAGAAAGTAGCCACTACTTCAGAAAAGACCCCAAACGCAGGAAGGATAAGAATATATACCTCTGGATGCCCCCACGCCCAAATAAGATTGACATACATCATAAGATTCCCGCCAAACCCAGCCGTAAAGAAATGCATATCCATGAAGCGGTCAAGGAAAAGCATGGCGAGCGTCGCAGTAAGGATAGGAAACGCAAAGATAACAAGCGCCATGCTTCCGAGCACAGTCCACGCGAACACAGGCATGCGCATGAGCGTCATTCCTGGGGCACGCATTTTAAAAATCGTGACAAGAAAGTTTATTCCTGAGAAAAGTGAGCCGAGACCAGCTATCTGCAAACTCCAAATATAATAATCAACCCCTACCCCAGGACTGTACGCGATTTCAGAGAGTGGTGGGTATGCAAGCCACCCTGTTGCGGCAAATTCTCCCGCGACCAAAGAAAGGTTGAGTAGTACCGCTCCCATAGCAAAGAGCCAAAACGATAAAGAGTTTAGGAATGGAAATGCAACATCGCGTGCCCCAAGTTGCAGGGGCAATACCCAATTGATAAGTCCAAACATAATGGGCATCGCAACAAAAAATATCATGATGACCCCATGCGCGGTGATCACCTGGTCGAAGTGGTCAGCAGAGAGAAAGCCTTGTGCGTCCCCTACTGCCATTGCCTGCTGAGCCCGCATCATCGCCGCATCAACAAACCCACGCGCGAGCATGATCACCGCGACAACGATGTACATGACACCGATTTTTTTATGATCAAGAGAAGTCACCCACTCATTCCAGAACCACTTCCACCGCTTAAAGTAAGTGAGGAGTCCCGCGAACAAAAGCGCTCCAAAGACTACAGTGAGCTGTGCCATTGTTTCTACTACCCCATGGTGGATAAATGCATCGATTGTTAGGTTGCCAAACATGTGTCTCTTTTGTTTAACTCATTATACAGAAATTAGCGCACAGAGATGTGCTCACCCATGTCCATATTCATGTCCTCCATTGATCTTTGTTCCATCCCAGGCATCATAAACTTCAGCATGATCCGCTCAAAAAGATTACCTTCAACAGAGGAATAGAAAGTGACGGGATGATTTATCGTTCGTTTCGCAAGCTCCGTATAAGTATCCCAGTCAAGCTTAAGACCAGAACTTTTCACATCATCAATCCATGAACGAAAACCTTCTTGGGTAACAACTCGCGTGAGAAAATTCATCCCAGAAAATCCCGCCCCGCTAAAGTTTGCCGAATTGCCCCAGTACGACCCAAGCTCGTCAGCAATAATATGAAGCTTTGTTTCCATCCCTGGCATTGCGTAAATCTGCCCGGAGAGTTGTGGCACCCAAAAGGAATTCATCGGCGCGTCTGCAGAAAGTTCAAAATTTATTGCTGTATCAACAGGGATCTCAAGATAATTTACTGAGGCGATGCCTTGCTCTGGATAGATGAACAGCCACTTCCAATCAAGTGCTACGACCTGCACAGTGATTGGCTTTCCTTCTTCATGTAGGGGCCTGTATGGATCTAGCTCATGGGTTGTTCTCCAAGTAACAACCGCAAGTATAGAGATAAGGACAAAAGGAACAGCCCACCAGATAAGCTCATCTATCTTGCTGTGCTCCCAGTCAGGAGAATATTTTGCTTTTTCATTGCTGGCCCGATATGTCCACGCAAAAAAACCAGTAATCAAAAATACCGGGATTACTACGGTGAGCATCAAGAATGTTGCAAAAACGATGAGGTTTCGCTCCTCATCTGCAATAAGGCCCTTTGGGTCAAGAACAGAAATCCCCGCAACGCTTGAGAGAAAAAGAAAAAGGCCAATGGCACCAAAGAAAAGCAGAGCCACACGCAATACGGTCTTGTGATTTTGCTTCATCGCGCATTATTATACCATCCCTGCATGGATATGTTTCTTGAGATTTCTTTGAGATGACCAGAAGGACAGAAGAATAAAACATAGTCCAATTCCTCCAATGAGTACCCCGGGGACATGTATCACAAGAGAAGCAAGCATCGCCCCAGAAAGGCCGAGTATTGCCCAGTGTGCGCCATGCTCAAGATAAATGAATGCTTCCAAGATATGCTTGCGCACAAGATAGATTGTGATCGTTCGTACAAAGAACGCTCCAATACCAAGACCTGTCGCAATAACAAAAATATTTGATGAAAGTGCGAATGCTCCTACCACGCCATCCAAAGAAAAAGCAGTATCAAGGACATTAAGATACAAAAAGAGAAAAAGCCCTGTTTGTTCCATGAGCTTTGCTGATGCACCAAGAGCCTGCGTAACTCCCTCCATAAGAATAAAGAGTACGATACCGAATATTCCTGCGGTAAGGATATCTGCCACATGCTCCCCTGTTGCGACATAAGAGATGCCAAGAAGCACACATAGTGCAAGGGCTATCTCTACTGCTTCAACACGGCCCCATCGGGTAAGTCTCTCTTCAACAATTTCTATCCAGTGCACATCTTTTCCCTTATTAAAGAAATACTTCAATGAAACCATGAGGAGAAATGCCCCTCCGAAAGCGCTGATAATGTGGTGCGACCCTAGAAGTAACTCCCCGTACGCAACGGGGTCTTTTACTGCAAGCATGGTGATAATGACAGGAGACACCCATGCGGCAAGCGCGACTATAAAAATTGGCAACACCACACGCGTACCAAATACGGCAACCCATATACCCCATGTGAGAAAGCGGTTTTGCCATTTCTCGTCCATCCTTTTGAGAACGCGGGCATTGATAACCGCGTTATCAAAAGAAAGCGTCACCTCAAGTACGGAGAGCATGGCTGCAAGCACGAATGCATGGAGCCCAAGATAGTAGTAGATGGCCCCAAGCGCCAAAACAGCAATTATTATTGGGAAAATGAAGATGCTCTTCATGATTCCCTAAAGTATACCAAAGAGGACCCTTAAAAATTCCAATTGGGGTGCCTATCCGGATTTGAACCGGAACTGAGGGCTCCACAAACCCTAGTGCTAACCATTACACCATAGGCACCATATTGTTCGCACCAATTAATATTGGGGCGGTTGCTCCGTTATACCAGATTTATGGTTCGCAAGTCTAGCCAGAGCGTACAAAAGACTTGAGAGCCGATTGAGATACCGCAATGTCTGCTCTTCCAACTTCACCACACCTTCATCCGAAACCGCCACAACTCGCCGCTCGGCACGCCGCGCAAGAGTGCGCGCAACATCAAGATACGCACCAAACTCACTGCCCCCGGGGAGGAAAAAGCTCTTGATTGGGGGTAATTCTTTTTCTACTGCATTTACCATTTCCTCCACAGTCTCAACTTTCTCTTTCTGGATAATTTTATCAGCACCGGCAACCTGCGCTTGAATGATAAAGAGATTTTGCTGTACTCCGATCAAAATATCTTTGTAGAATTGTCCATTAGCTTTATACTCATGCGCATTTTTTTGATTGCGACAAAGGCCCAAATAGGAGTTGAGTTCATCGAGCGTACCAAGCGCCTCAGCGGTAGAAGAACTCTTTGAAATTCGCTGATTGCATCCAAATGTTCCTGTATCACCCTTGTCTCCTTTTCCGGTAAATAACATGCAAAAAGTATAGCATGGTAAAAATTACCTAAAGAAAAAGCGGCCGATGTGCGTGGCCGCTTCCTGAATAGGAAAATGAAAAACTATCGTATGTGGATTTGGATATTAATCCGGGGGCGAGAATGTTGCCGATAGTAGTATCTCGGCGGGGATGTGTAGTGGTAACGGACAGAATATCCGGGGGCGTAATACCGTGCTCTTGCAGAGTAACGATAGCGAGCATTCCGCTCGGCCTCAACTCCAGCAAGCGCTCCGATTGCCGCGCCCGTGATCGCTGCGTTACGATCGTGTCCGATGGCTTTGCCCACAATGGCTCCGCCAATCACCCACTTTGCGATATCGCTCGCAGAAGCAGTGCCTGCTGCTGTGAGGGCAAAAAATCCTAGGCAAAACACCAATATCTTTTTCATCTTCAGGTCCTCCCTGTTGTAATGAACGAATGACTATACCCTTTTTCAATTATATACGAAAATGAGGGTTTTGTCAATCTGGCAATATGGCAATCGCAAAATACAGGCTTGTCCCACATAAACCATCAATATCCTTGTGGCCAGGGATAATATCTTCGCCGCCGTTCAAGTCCTCTCCTGCGCAAAAATAAAAGTCGCCGGACACATCCGTGCCCGGCTTCTTAATTTTGTGTGCGCAGGAGAGGACTTGAACCTCCATTCCCTTGCGGGAGCTACCACCTCAAGGTAGTGCGTCTACCAGTTTCGCCACCTGCGCGTAAAGACTACTCTATTATAAAACACTCCTTTCTACAAGATAGCCCACGAGAAAACCCGCCTTCTGGCGGGTTTGTCTTTATGCTTTCTGCTCCTCTGTTTCTGTTGCTTCAGGAGTATCGTTTGTGGGTTCCGTAGCTTCTGCTGGGGCCTCTGCTGCTTCAGCCTCTTTCTCAATTTCTGCCGTAGAAGAGAACCCTGCCTTTGAGATGAGCTTGCTTGTCTTGCTTCGGATCTCTTTGGTAGCCTTATCGCGAATGTAGTAGAGCTTCGCGCGGCGAACTTTCGCGCGGCGAACGATCTCAATCTTATCAATCACAGGAGAATAGAGCGGGAAGATGCGCTCTACCCCTACTCCACTTGTTACCTTGCGGACAGTGAAGGTAGCGCCAGCTTCTGAGCCATGCTTCACAGAAAGCACCATACCCTCAAATATCTGAAGGCGGGTCTTATCCTTTTCTTGAATCTTCTGAAACACGCGCACAGTATCACCCGCTCGGAGCTGAAGCTTTTTGCGAGCGTCGGTATTTACTGGGGTGAATTTAATTGCTGTTGCTGGCATAGTTTTCACTAAAACAGTAGCACTCTAACATAAAGGCCTTGGCACGGCAAGGCCTTTATTTTTCGCCCATTTTGGCGACCGCCTCCTCCATGTCATCTGGGAGAGGAGCCTCAAGTACAAGCTTGTGCCCATCGGGGTGCACAATGGCAAGGCGCCACGCATGAAGAGCTAGCCGGTGAAGCCCGAGAAGGGGTTCCTTACTTGGTGCGTAGAGACTATCACATACCACTGGGTGCTCTATTGCTTTCATGTGCACTCGTATCTGGTGTGTTCTGCCGGTCTTTGGATACACCTCTATATATGTACACTCTTCTCCTCTTAAGAGTACCTTGTATTCTGTATGCGCTTCTCGTAGGACTCCTCGCGCATGCGAGCCAGCAAGCCTCTTCCGAAAATCGCTTTTACTTCTCCCAATGGGAAGATCGATGGTACCCGCATCATCTTTTATAACTCCATATACAATCGCCCGATACACTTTCTCGGTGGCTCTCTCTTTAAATGCATTTTTGAGGTGCATGAAGGTATCTTGATCTTTCGCAATGACGAGTACACCTGATGTGTCTTTATCAAGTCTATGGACAATCCCAGGGCGAAAGATTTTCTCTCCTGAAGTAAGCACTATGGGCTCCCCAACTTCCTTAATAGATGGATATCGCTCTAGCACCCAGTCAGTAAGTGTCGGCTCGTCTGTTTTTCCATCAGGATGCACCACAAGACCTGCGGGCTTATTGATCGCAACCAGATTGTTGTCCTCATAAATGACGCCGATTTCCATATGTGCGGTCATTATACAGGATTTTATTTGACCAAAAGAAAGGTGTGGGGTTATGATGGCAAAAGAAGGACATTACATTCATTTTTTGGAGGGTGTTATGTTAGAGAAACAAGACTCCATGCACAGAAATTCATCCCCTGGTCAGATACTTGCTCCGGTTATTTTAAGAGCAATACAGACCGGTAGGCCCCAGCGACTTGCGGGTCACCAGAACAAACAATTTCATAGTGCATTTATTGCTCTGTATGGCGCAGAGATCGAAAAGAGGCGGACAGAAAAACATCGCTCGTTGGAAAAGCTCAGAAATCTACTTGTAGATTAATCTAAGTGCAACTGGAGGGACGCGTGATGTCAAAAGAAGAGATCATTCGAGGGCCTCGCAGTGAACGCGAGATGCTTCAGGGAGGTGGTCGCCCGAAGAGGTACGACCCTGTCACTGGGTTACCACTTCCTGACAACGCTCAATTGAAATATTTGAAGGCTTCAAAAGCGAACGCAGGCTCCTTGGGCAAAGAAACGCTCATCCAGGAGGACTAAAGGCGCTCATCCGAGAAGGTGAGCTCCGTCGCGATACAAAATCTTCAACAGATTGAATTTAAAAACAATCAAGGGGGATTAAATGTCTTCAAGACAACGTAAGCAATACAGCTTCGGAAGGAGAAGGAAAATCCGTGACGATCTTTCTACAGACACAGCTCTACTTCTTCTCAGGAACACTCCTGCAGGTGTGGCTGGAGCAATAAATCGCCTTATGGCACGTTGTCAGCACAGGCATCACAGGCAGTAACATATCTTGCAACTACAACAAAGAAGGAGCAGTGCAGCATGACAAGTAAAAACTACAGGGACCTTGGTCTGGTAGAACCAATTGACCATTCTGAAAACACTCTTTCCGGGTCTTCGTACGAAGATGAGCCCCCCCTCAAACAGCCACCCGTTCACAGTGGGACTCTTCATTGCACCGACGAAGGACAAGCACGAAGATTTGGGGTAGAAATGTATCCCATAACAATCCCTTTCATATAAAAATGAACCCCTTTTAATTACGAAAGCCCCGCATTGCGGGGCTTTTTGTTTAGTGGGCGGTACAGGACTTGGTCACAACTCTGCCTTGCCTTAAGCGGCAGGTCGCTACCCCGCCTCGCGCACGGCCTTCGGCCGGCTTCGCGCGCTCCGGCTTTCAAGTCCTCCACGCCGCACAAAATAAAAGTCGCCGAATGCTCTCGCATCCGGCTCCTTTATTTTTAGTGGGCGGTACAGGACTTGAACCTGTGACCTTCTCGGTGTAAACGAGTTGCTCTACCAACTGAGCTAACCGCCCGTGTGATGCTTGTTTCTTATGGTCACGAGAGCTGCGAGGACGCTTCGCTATCTCACTCCTCGGAAACCTACATCCCCTATCACCTGCTCGCTTCGCTTGCATCGGTGATTTTGCTTTGCAAATCGGATGAAACACAAAGCAGTTTGTGTTTCATTTCTACTCCGGACTTCGTCCTGCCTTCCTCCCCGGGAAACTTCCATTTCCCGACCCCTTCCCTGTTCGATTCCTCGCGAGGGAAGAAAATATACTCCGTTATTTTCTTATGCCCTCGCGAGGAATCGAACCTCGATTAACGGCTTAGAAGTCCGCAGTTCTATCCATTGAACTACGAGGGCGAGGTTGCCTCACTATACGAGAAAACACACTTAGGGTCAATTGCCTGCCTCAAGTAATGCCTGCATGCGAGCAGCCTTCTGCCCGTAATGATCCATTACTTTATTGAGCAGATCCACTTTAAGCGTCGTTTCAGTGACAGATTCTGTAGGAGATTCCTGAAAGATAGTCCCGGCATTTACCTGCAAGAAAACATAGACATGCAGTGCGATCGCACAGAGGAGTGCCGCAGCGAATACTGAAAAAATAATTCTCCAGTCTCGATAGGGCTTAATTGCAAGTCGAGAGGGATCGTCCTGCTCCTCCTGTTTTTTAATTTTAAACTTTGGGAATTTCATACAACTTTATTCTTCTTGAGTAGGAGCAACGTAGCTATCCACGCGGACAGAAAAAGTTCCTCTCCAACTTGACCCACTCTTACTATCTCCACCTCCTTGGTTAACAAGATTTACACTATTGATATGCGCGTCATAAGGAATATTCTCCAGTAATTCTATGAAGTTCATGACCCTCTCAAAGGTGCCTTCTGCCTGCACAGAAAATGAGAGGCTCTTTCCTCCTTCTTCCCTCAGCCCAGATAGGGTTGTCTTTACCCCAATAGCGGTTCCCCATCCTTCAATGTTCCCAATGAAATCAATTACATCCTCTGGCGTAAGAAATAATGCATCGAGTTCAGACCGTTTGTTTGCTGTTTCTTCGAGGGTTTTTTTGAATGTCTGAAGGTTCGCACGACGCATGTCTGCTTGAGCCGATTGTTCAAGAATAAGAGAAGATTGTCCAACCTCCTTTTTCACAAAATAGAATGCCGCCGCGTAGACCCCTCCAAAGAGCACGAAGAGTACTCCCGCGACAATGGTGACATTTTGTATTTTTGTTGGGTGTTTTGCCATAATAATTATCCCTCTTGTGTATCTGCCTTAGCGCTGCCAGTGATTCGCATTGTCATGGAGAACTTAATGTCTTGTTCTGAAATGAGAGTATCTAGGGGATAATTCACATCTTCAAACAAAGCATCGTTCTCAAGTGCAGTTGCAAAATTCCCAAGCGCTTTTCTGTCCTTGGCGACACCCTGCAAGGAGATCTGCGCCCCCTCTTTCCCACTTGCGCTATAAATGAAAACAAGGAGTGTGATGTTCCCATTTGGAATTCGTGCAAGCACCTCATTCACCAAGTGGATCGGTGATGGGTCAGGATTTTGGATGCTTATCTCCAGCCTCCCCAGCTTCACGTTTGTATCATCTATGACATCGCTTGGGACCACGCCGATCTCCTGAGAGATCATGTCTTCCACCATCTTAAGATCAGCCGCGGAGATACGTGCTTGTCTTGCTGAAAGTAGATATGGAGGAGCAAGAAGAAGCGTTGAAATAATAAAAAGCAACGCCCCTAGAAAAAGAATTGTCGTCCACCTCCTGAGGTGGTAGTTTTTAATAATCGCTTGCTTTGTTTTTACTGGAATGAGATTGCTCATGTTGTATTAACACGTCCTTGGAAGCGCCAGCCCTATTGCGGTACCATAGCGAAACAAATCTTCATAATAGAGCTCCGGCACGTACCTGTCATCCGGATTGATGCAGTGCAAAATATCAGCCATAGCAGTATCAGCACGAAGCCCCATCGCAAGATAGTCCGTGAGCCCAGGCACAACTGCATATTCTCCACAGAGGATTATTTGCTCTACCTTAGGGAATTTAATTCCACTTTCGTTCTCGTGCGTATTCCAGAAAAGATATCTTTTATTAAGCTCATCTCGGAGCGAAGAGAGTGCAGGGACAAGTGCATTGAAAAGCTCAGACTCTGCGGGGGGAATGCCATCTTTTTTGAGCTTGGCGATTGCCTCTGCTTGTCCAAACTGTAAGGCTCCCATGGCTGCCTTCACCAATTGGTCCCCACCCATAGCAAGAGATGAGGTCATGCGAATAGCTCCCCCAGACACAACATAGGTGCTTGTTTTCCCAAATTGGATATCAACCACAAGAAAAGTGCCCATGTCTCCTTTGGGTATTGTAATGCGCGATACAGCCTCAGCCTCCACTTCAAGCGCGAGAGGCATAATGCTTGTATCCTTAAATACTTCGAGATATTTGTCTGCGATCTCCCGCGGAAGTGCCGAGAGCATCACATGCATGATATCCCCTTTCACGCTCACCACTTTATAATCAAACACCGCCTCAGAGAGTGGGATAGGGACCTGTTCTTCAAACTGGAGCTCAAGATTTCCGCGGATTTCCTTTGGCGCCATCTTGGGGAGATCAAGGTGGACAATATATGCCTTCTCTTCTGGAATAGAAACGCGGGCGAAGGAGATATTGTGTTCCTGCGCGAGTTCGGCAAGAGCTTTGCTCACTACATCTGGTTTTTTGATATCCCCTAGGTCAATCGCACCAGGTGAGAGTGCGCGTTCACCATACACATCAACCTCCAACCCATGCGCTGTTTCTTTGAGTCCGGCAATGCGTACCGCATCATCAGATACATCAATGCCTACAAATGGCATTTGAAGAAATTTGGGGGGTGGAAATATGCGATCAAAGACACTGCGCGTTTTCATAAAACTTTTCTCTATTATATGAGAAATCCCCTCTTGGCACAAAAGAAACTAGAGGAAAATAACGAGAATGAATATTGCCGCGACAGCAACCAGAGTGAGAATGTTGAAATATTTGTAGATAATGCCACTAATCCCCCGTCCAAAGTGGTGCATTACATACGCGACGATAAAGAAACGAAGTCCTCTTCCTAGAAGAGATGCGAGTACAAAGAGCAAAATATCAGCGGAAAACAGCCCTCCTGCGATCGTAAATACTTTGTATGGGATAGGCGAGAACGCAGCAGCAAACATCGCAAAGAATGTATGTGAGTTAAATATTGCTTCCGCTTGAGAAAATGCATCGGAAAGATGATACCACTCAACTATCTTCGTCCCGATAACGTCGAAAAACACCGCACCGATCAAGTATCCAAAGAGGCCCCCAAAGACCGACATGATTGTCGTAAGGGCTGCATACCACGCCCACCTGCCCCGCTCTCCTGCAACCACAATAGGAGCGAGTAAGATATCGGGCGGGATTGGGAAAAATGATGATTCGGAAAACGATACAGCCGAGAGCCACGTCAGAGCATGCTTGCTCTTTGCTTTCTGTACTGTCCAAGCAGCGAGCTTGTCTCGGAGAGAATGAAGTGCGCGGAAAATCATACTAGCGCACAGTGCTTCCTGGCGGGAGTGGTCTGTCAGGATGGAAGAGTGCGAGCTCTTCACCGCTACTTCCTGCAAGTATCATCCCATGACTCTCTACCCCACGGATGGTGCGCGGCTTGATATTAGCAAGCACGGGCACCTGCTTACCCACAAGCGCACTTGGATTGGGTACGTGCATAGCAATCCCTGCAACAATAGTACGCGGCTGTGCTTCTCCAAGATCTATAGAGAGAAGCAGGAGTCTGTCAGCGTCCACGATGCGCTCTGCTTCAAGTATCGTCCCGAGGCGAATATCCATTTCCAAAAACTGCTCGTATGTGATTTCCATATTATTGAGTCGTGTTATCAAGCACGCTTGTCTTGTTCTTTCTATCTAAAAAGGTTTGTAGTATGAGCGCCGCGGCGGATGCGTCTATCATATCATGAGACCCCTGCCCTTTTCGCGCCTGCGCGGAGGTCATAAATTCTGGCTCCCAGCAGGTAGTGATGCCTGTCGCCTTGGCAAGTTCTTCAGAGAATTCCTGGCTTGCTTTGAATACTTTATTTTCCTTCCCTTTAAAATCTCGCGACTCCCCCATCACAATATGCTCAATGTGCTCCTGCTTAATAATACTTGTGATGGTTGGTATGACATCTTTGCTATTTGATATCACCGACCGCGGGAAAGCCAAGGTGCCATCGTCATTTGAGATGGCAATACCGATCTTCTTGCTTCCATAATCAATGCCGAGGTACTTCACATTGTAACGATACTACGGCGCAGAAGAAACGCAAATTGCGAATACGCAATTTTCTGGTAGTATCTTAGACACTAGCAAGAAACCTTGCTTTGGAGGGGTGGCTGAGTGGTTGAAGGCGCCGGTCTTGAAAACCGGAGTGCACGCAAGTGTACCGAGAGTTCGAATCTCTCCCCCTCCGCAAAAGATTCGGTGCCCAAAAACAAAAGCCGCTCGGATGAGCGGCTTTCTTGTAAATGAACAACTACAAACGTTCAGCATTGATGGGTATATATTCCCCTGTTTCAAGATCAACAACATGAGCTCCCCACTCAATGTGCTCTTTCATAGAAAGCTCCGGCCAGCGTGGCGAAACAATCTCTTTGAAAAGCGGTTTGATATTCGGCTTATGTGTCACCACCACAACGCAGTGCGTATCCCTTCTGAAAGAGCCTCGAATGATTGAGCTCATCTTTTCAACATTCCTTTGCAAGCCAAAGTAGTCGCGCTCAACTACGTTCCCTCCGAGTGCATTGTGGAATATGTGAGCCGTCTGCTTTGCTCGCGTGGCGGGAGAAGAGATGATAATTGGGATTTCCTCTTCGGAGATTATCTCTCGTAGCTTTTCTGCGAGCATCTCCATCTCATCTTCACCTTTTTTGGTAAGCAAATCGTCAAAAGGTGATGCCTTCCCATGTCGTGCAAGAATGAGTTGCATCCTGTTCTCCTTGGCTTTTAGGGTTTCTTGTTAGTCTGAGCGGCGTGTCGTTTGCTCCCGATTGGATAGCGGTACGCCCCGCTTAGCACCCGACTGGAAATGTTTGCAAGATTACTCGCTTCTGCAAGAATGTCGTCGAGATCATCTCGAATCTGGTCGGGCGTCCTTTTCGTCTGTTTGGGGAAGATAACGATATTATTTTCCATTTTTGGTCTATGCTCCTTGTTGAGGTTGTATCTTTTTTTAATTATAGCATAAAAATTGCTCTTTTGCAAGTCTCCCTCCTCCCTGTTGTTCCTTTATAATAATGAGATGGATCAGCAAGCACCTCAGAGCAGCGCCAGTGGGATTTTTATATTCGCTCTTCTTGTCATCGCTACAGTGTGTATGTTTTTCTATTTCACGCTTTTTGCTGCGCCCTCTAAAGCGACACAAAGCGACACCACTTTTATCATCAATGAAAACGAGAGTGCACAGAGCATAACGCAATCCCTTAAAGAAAAGGGGCTCATCAAAAGTGAAGCCGGGCTACGCATTGCGCTTGCGTTCAAGCAGGTAATGCTCTCTCCTGGCGGGTTTAAAATCCTTGCAGGAATGAACGCGTGGGAGATCGCAGAAACATTTAGTAGAGAACCGTATCTGCGTTGGGTCACCCTCCCCGAAGGAAAGCGCAAAGAGGAACTCGCTGATATCCTTGCGAAAAAACTAGGGTGGACTGACATACAAAAGCAGTCCTGGATAGAGATTGATACTGCTCCCGATTTTGATCATACAGAGGGAGTCTACTTCCCTGATACATACCTCATCCCCAAAGACGAAACCCCCGCGCAGGTTGCAACGCGATTGCGTGCACACTTTGAAGAAATGTTTGCTCCTTATGCTAAGGAAGCAGCCGAGCAAAATATAAAATGGACTACCGTACTTAAAATTGCATCACTTCTTGAACGTGAAGCAGCAGGCCCAAGTGATATGCCCCTTGTCTCCGGGATCATATGGAATCGTCTCCTCATCGGCATGAAACTTGATATTGACGCGACACTGCAATACATAAAAGGAAAGCCAGGTAGTTGGTGGCCAGCAGTGGCATCTGCCGATAAAAATCTTGATTCTCCTTACAACACCTACAAAAATGCGGGACTCCCTCCCCACCCTATTGATAATCCAGGAATAAATGCCATTGAGGCGGCCCTCGCTCCGAAAGAAACCGATTGTCTATTCTATCTGCACGACCTCTTCGGCACCACACACTGCTCTGCAACATACGAAGAGCATTTGGATAACATTGAGCTTTTCCTCAAATAACTATACTTTGCGATTGAACGCGCGCACCGCAGCAAATACCATCACAGCGCTAAATCCTACCAAGAAGAGCGCGTCCACTCCGATAGAATGAAGCGAGAGGCTAGAGAGCATTCCTGCGTCTACTTGCCCTGCAAGAATGATTTGACGCAATGCATCTACTCCATATGAGAGCGGATTGACCTGAGTGATGATGGAAAGCCATGATGGGATAGAAGTAAGTGGGAAAAATGCTCCTGACAAGAAAAACATGGGCATGATGAGCAATTGCATGATGAGCCCGAAGCTTTCCATTGATTGCATTCGTGAGGCGATCCATAAACCAAGCCCTGATATAGCAAACGCAAGGAGAAGAAGGATGCCCAAGAACTCTGGGAGCGCTAGCACATTGAGCTTCACACCAAGAAATGGTGCGAGTATCAAAAATATGAAGGCTTGAAGTGACGCAATGCTTGTAGCACTTATAGTTTTCCCGAGCGCGATCGCCGTACGGGAGACAGGCGCAACAAGCATTTCTTTAAGAAACCCAAACTCTCTATCCCAAACAGTGGATACGGTAGAGAAAAACGCGACACCCATTACTCCCATGGCAATGATGCCTGGGTACATGAAGTGCACAAAGTCTACGCCAAAATTTTGCGCAGAGAGCACACGGCTAAATCCGGCTCCAAAGATGCCGAGAAAGAGAAGCGGCTGAAGAAGCGATGATATGATGCGCGCCCTATCACGCCAATAGCGGATGAGTTCCCGATGCCAAATAATATTGATCGCTCGTAAGTAATACATAGATTTGAAATTATCCTGGTCTCCTCAGTTTCATGTGCTGTCGCATCGTGTCCTTTGAAGAAGCTTCCTCTTCGCGAATCGTACGACCAGTAAGATGCAAGAACACATCATCAAGCGTCGGTTTGCGGAGCTCAACAGTGTCAATATTGGTTGAGATCTTTTTGAGCAATTGTGGCAAGAACGAACCGCCATCAGCGACTTCTATATGGAGTGTGCCCTCCTCCTCTTTTATAGACATGTCGTTCTTGTCTCCAATCTCTGCCTTTATTGCCTTTGTGTCCTTGGCTTTAATCGTTATCACGTCACCACCTACTCGCTTTTTGAGATTTGCTGGTGTATCAAGCGCGACGATTTTCCCATGATCAATAACCGCGATGCGATCACAATACTCCGCCTCATTCATATAATGAGTGGTCATGAAGATGGTCATACCCTTCTCTTTCTTGAGTTTAAGAATGTAATCCCAGAGGTGTGCGCGTGTTTGCGGATCAAGGCCAATGGTTGGCTCATCAAGGAAGAGCACCGCTGGATGATGGATCAAACCGCGTGCAATCTCAAGGCGCCTCTTCATTCCCCCAGAAAAAGTCTTGATGATGTTGTCCTTCCTCTCCCAAAGATCTACGAGCTTGAGCACCTCTTCTGTGCGGGATTCATATTCTTCTTCTGGCACTCCATAGAGTCGCGCGTGAAATTTGAGATTCTCTTTTGCAGTGAGCCTGTCATCAAGTGACGGGTCTTGGAAGACAATCCCGATAGAACGCCTTACATCATTTCTTCCCTCAACAATACTGTATTCGTTGATGGTTGCTTCCCCTTCTGAAGGGCTCAGTATAGTAGAGAGCATATTGATGGTGGTTGATTTCCCTGCTCCATTGGGGCCAAGAAAGCCAAAAATTTCTCCTTTGTTTACGGAGAAACTTACATGGTCAACAGCCGTGAAGTCTTTGAAGACTTTGGTAAGATTGTTTACTTCAATGATGTTCATGCTTTTTTCTTTTTTGCGTTTTTGACGACCTTGTCTATCATCTTTAGTTTGTGTGCAAGGTGAGCTGCAATGCGTTCGACATGCTCAATCTTAACGAAGGCGACCATACCCTCCCCTGTCCCAAAAACAAGAAGCTGCTCCCCTTTCTCAAGCTTGAGATCTTTTCTCGCTTTAATGGGCATTACCACCTGCCCTTTCTCTCCCATGGTCGTAGCCCCATAGAATGTTTTGCCTTTCTCTTCCTTTTTCCCATGAAATTTCATATAAGTATGGAAAGTATGAAATCATTGTATACCTCCCAAAAACACCGTCAAGGTACAAAAATGGTTTTGTTGGCGTATAATAGAGGTATGATAAACACTAAGCGCACGTACGTTGTTCTCTTTCTTCTTTTTGCCCTTTCTCTTGGGGTTGGGCTTTTTGTGCTTCCTCAATTGCCCGAGCAGATCGTGAGTCATTGGAATGTTTCGGGAGAGCCAGACGGATATATGACCAAAACTGAAGGGGTGCTTTTCTTTCCGCTCATAATCGGAATACTCATCGCTTTCTATGCAGCTATCCCCTACATTGACCCCTTAAGAAGCAATATTGAACGCTTCCGCTCTGCGTACAATCTTTTATGGATACTTTTTTCAGTATTTTTCTTCTATATCTTTTGCATTTCTTTGGCGTGGAATCTTGGTTATGTATTTAACTTTACATTTCTTATAGTCCCCGCGTTCTCGTTTCTCCTCTATGGTCTTGGCGTCCTCCTTGGCAAAGCAAAGCGCAATTGGTTCGTAGGAATACGTACTCCTTGGACCCTTTCAAGTGATGTGGTCTGGGACAAAACTCATGTCTTAATGGGACGCTTGTTCAAAATTGCAGCATTTGTGTCTTTGTTTGGCATGTTCACAACAGAGCGTAGATGGGCACTTGCTTTTACAGTCATTCCCTTAATAGCCATTGTTCTCTTTGGCGTCATATATTCATTTATTGAATTCAAAAAGAAGGAGCGTGGTGAATAGTAGTTTTGTTCTGCTGAACTCCGAGATATAATAGAGGTATTATAGGTGTTATATTGATTGAATATGAAAACAAAACTTGAGATGTACGCACCAGCCCTGGGGCGAATACTTATCGGCGTTCTTTTCCTTATGGCAAGCTTTGGAAAGTTCCCTTGGGGAGACGGGTTTGCAGGATCGGTAGCATACGCACAATCTGTCGGAATTCCAGTGGTTAATCTTGCTATTGTACTTGCTTTCATCATTGAGTTCTTTGGTGGGCTCATGCTTATCTTCGGATATAAGACAAAGATTGCCTCCTGGACACTTGCTCTCTTCACGGTCATTGTGACCCTCTATTTCCACATGGACTTTGGCGATCAGACACAACTGACCATGTTCTTGAAGAATGTTGCGATTCTTGGCGGTCTCTTGCTTCTTGCCACATACGGCGCAGGAAAATGCAGTTTGGACAACCGTAAGAAAATGGCGTAGGAACGATTCGTTTCTTAAAACAAAAAGCGCACATGTGTGCGCTTTTTGTTTTGGAACAAGCGCAATTCTTGTTAAAATACCCGCATGGATACGGAAAGCCCCAACCAACAACAAGAAGCCTCCCTGTTTGAATGGGAAACTCTTGAATATGAATACCGTAAGAAAGCCCTAGACTGGTATTGGGCGGTTGGGATCATTGTGCTTTCCTTCACTGTTGCTGCATATCTTTTGGACAGTTTCTTTTTTGCGGCCCTAGTCGCTGTATCGGGCTTTGTCCTTCTCCTGTATGGAGCTAAGAAACCTGGTGTATTAGTTTGCAGAATCCTCCCAAGAGGAATTCAGGTGGACCGCCGCCTCTACCCCTTCATCTCTCTGGAATCTTTCGGCATAGACGAGACAGGTGCTCCAAAGCTTGTGATTAAGTCAAAAAAGGTTCTTGCCCCCTTCCTTGTCTTGCCCCTTGGGGACACTCCAGTAGAAAACGTGCGTGAAGCACTTCTCCCACATCTTACAGAAGAAGAGCACCAAGAACCTCTCCCACAAAAAATACTTGAGCGCTTGGGCTTCTAGCCCTTTCATGTTAGAGTTCTCTCCACATAAGCCCTCGTCGTTCAACGGATAGGACGCAAGCTTGCGGAGCTTGTAATTGAGGTTCGATTCCTCACGAGGGCATAAGGCAGAAAAAGTGAACTGCTTCACTTTTTCGGGCGCTTATGCCAAGCGGAGCCATGTTTTGCAAGCTTGCAAAACAGGCGAGCTGGGGTCGAGGAATTTCAATCGCGACGGCGATTGGAATATCCGTGACCACAAAAGACACAGCAAAAAAAACAGCTCATCCGATCGGATGAGCTGTTTTTTAATCCCCTATGTTTACAGAGTTAGGCGCTTGCCTTATTGAGCATCTTGGTAAGGCGAGACTTTTTGCGAGACGCCGTGTTGGGCTCTATAACCCCGCGCTTGGCAGCCTTATCAATTGCTTTATAAGCAGAGGAGAGCATTTCTTTTGCCTTTCCCATCTCTTTTGCGCTTACAAGTTTCTTGATTTCTTTGACCGTATCGCGCATAGTCTTGCGGCGGCGGTCATTGAAGACACGCTTCCTGAGGGAAACGCGAAGTGCCTTTTTTGCTGATGAAGTATTCGGCATACCCGCATACTATATAGGAATCCTCTAAATTTGCAAGGAAATGCTCCCTCCCCTTTTTTGGTGTATAGTAATGCCATGATTTCTCGTATTTCTGGTATTGCCGTTTCAAAAACCCTTCGCTCAGTGGTTATAGATACTGGAGGAGTGGGATACAAGGTATTTGTTACTCCAGACACTCTCGCTCAGATCTCCCTTGATGCACCTTTTTCCCTTTGGACACATCTTGCTGTCAGAGAAGACGCCCTTGATTTATATGGATTCCCTACAGAGGGAGAGGTCTCTTTTTTCGAGATGCTCATTGGTGTTTCTGGGGTGGGCCCAAGAACCGCTCTTGGCATCATGGGGGTGGCGTCAGTAGAAACACTACGCACTGCAATCGCTTCTGGAGATACCGCCTATCTCACAAAAGTATCGGGTGTTGGGAAAAAAAGCGCCGAGAAGATCGCACTTGAACTCCGTGACAAGCTAGGTGCATATCAAACAGAGGGAGCAGAGGCTGGACTCAGACAAGACTCGGAAGCGCTTGATGCACTAATGGCTTTGGGGTATTCGGCCAAAGAAGCCCGCGACGCCCTCAAAGAAATCCCCCCGGACACAAAAGGATCTGCCGAGCGCGTCCGCGAGGCACTCCGTACTTTGGGTGGATCAAAATAACATGGTATGGATAAGATCCTTCGCGCAATAAAACGTCTTATTCCTCGCTCCCTCTTCCGCGCGCTCCAGCCTTTTTATCATTTTTCTCTTGCCCTCACCGGCGCCCTCCTCTACAGATTCCCTTCTCGACACATAGCTCTCATCGCTATTACTGGAACAAAGGGGAAAACTACTACGGTAGAGCTTGTGAACGCTATTTTAGAGAAAGCGGGATACAAAACAGCGGTAGCAAGCACACTGCGCTTCAAGATCGGTGACTCATCAGAGCGCAATCTGTTTAAGATGACTATGCCCGGACGCTTCTTTTTGCAGAAATTCCTCCGCAACGCAGTAAGTGCCGGGTGTCAGTACGCAGTAGTAGAGATGACATCCGAAGGAGCCAAACAATTCCGTCACCGCTTCTTGGCGCTTGATGCACTTATTTTCACCAACCTCTCGCCTGAACATATAGAGTCACATGGTTCGTACGAAAACTACAAGCAGGCAAAGCTTTCCATAGCCCGTGCGCTTGCTACATCAGACAAGCCTCGCCGTATCATGGTGGTAAACGGTGACGATAAAGAATCCCCTGACTTCCTTTCTGCTGGTGCATCAGAGAATATTTCGGTAAAGCTCTCCGATGTCGCCCCTTACCAAACAAGTGATCACACAGCTTCTTTCACTTGGAACACTGCGCCTGTTTCACTAAAACTCCCTGGGCTTTTTAATATCACCAACGCCGCACTTGCAGCTGGCTTCGCAAAGACTCAGGGGATTTCTGACGAAATCATAGTCTCAGCACTTTCTGAATTCTCTGGAGTTCGCGGACGAATGGAATTTGTAGAGGAGGGTCAACCATTTTCGGTCGTGGTTGATTACGCTCACACCACAGACTCTTTGCAAAAAGTTTATGAGGTATTTTCGGATAAATCCCGCATTTGTGTTTTGGGAGGAACGGGTGGTGGACGCGACACATGGAAAAGAAAGGAGATGGGAGCAATCGCCGCAAAATACTGTGAAAGTATTATTCTCACAAACGAAGATCCTTATGATGAAGACCCGGAAAAAATAATTCGTGACGTTGCTGAAGGAATACCGCAAGGTAAATACGAAATTGTAATTGACCGCCGCGCCGCTATTGCACGCGCGTTCTCAATCGCACAAAAGGACAATGTAGTGCTTCTCACCGCAAAAGGTACGGACCCCTACATCATGGGACCACGCGGAAGCAAGATCCCTTGGGATGACGCAAGTGTCGCAAGAGAAGAGCTTGCGAAACTTGGTTATCGATCAAGCGCACGGTAAAGAACAACTCCCGCTGCAACAGAAACGTTGAGAGATTCCTTCTCCCCTTTCATCGGGATTTCTATTACTTCTTCACAATATTTAAAAATTGATTGTGCCAACCCATCAACCTCGTTCCCAAAGATAAATGCTGTTTTGTTCCTAGTTCTAAATTTTTTATAATCTTTCGCTCGCTTATGTTGTTCAACTGCAATAATGACATACCCTGCTTTCTTTAGCTTTTTTAAAATTGGCGGAAGTGTATTGTAATGTTCCCATGCAACAAACTTTTCTGCACCAAGAGAAGCTTTTGCAACATCCTTACGATCTACCCCAAATCGATCTACTGGTGTGGGTGTGTACCCTGTCAAAATAATTTTTTGCACCCCAGCACCGTCAGCGGTACGGAATATAGCACCGACGTTTTGAGCACTTCTTATGTTGTGTAAGATAACGATGTTTTCTTTTCTCATCGCCGCCATTATGGCACATTTCTTGGGTTAAGTGCATGTGCTACAATCAACCCATGCTTGCGACATTCCCCCATCTTTTTGACTACTTGTTGATAGCGCCAACACTGCTTCGCATTATTGTTGGAATTATCTTACTTTCTTTCGCGTACAAAATGTACATGCGCAAGGAGTGGGGACAAAAGACCATTTCGCGAATTGGAGTTGCTCCTGTTTTTTTCTTTTGGGTGCTCTTTATTTTCGCCGGCCTGCTCGGAGGACTTTTTCTTATCGTAGGACTTTTCACTCAAATAGTTTCGTTGGCACTCGCACTTTTTTATGGAGCTGCATTTTTTATCTCTTTGCGCGAACCAGAGGTGTTTGAAAATCGTCCAGAGTTTTTTATCCTCATGGCTGTCGTGTGCCTCTCACTCGTATTTCTCTACCCTGGTCTTTGGACGATCGATATCCCTGTGTAATGACATATTGAGATTCGTGTGGTAGTATGGCGCCCAAGGTTTCCCGAGGAATATAGTCTGCCCATGAGTAGATTGAGAGTCTCCCGAAAACATAAGTGGTAAGATAATTCTGCTGGTACATATCCGCCCATAGCTCAGTCGGTAGAGCAGTTGCCTTTTAAGCAAACGGTCGTAGGTTCGATTCCTACTGGGCGGACAAATGACAAAAAATCTCCCTTAGGGGAGATTTTTATTTTGCCCGAAGAGTAGCTCGCCGCCCCTATAGAAACTTTACTTATCCACAACCGTCCCATTGTCGGTATTTATGGCAGAGATATAATTACTTCAGATTTGAGTGGCAGTGCGCAAAATCGGACCGGGTCTGGTTGCCCATAAAAACCAATTAAAAAGTCCGCTCGCGCACGAGCTTCACATACCGTTCATTCACAACCCAAAAGTTTTTTCTCCCCATCTGTTCTTTATCTCCTATTTTTTAAAAGCCTCGCTCATGCGAGGCTTTTTCTTTTCTATTATTTATATGGTGAGAGCAATACGCTCCAGTGCGTGAGCGAACTCCGTCTCTCCTTGATGTGCGCGATGATATGTATCAACAAGGTCTTGGGATAGCTTTGTCAGTTCTTCGTTTGTGAAATTCTTTGCATACCTTGTAGCATTTTTTAAAACGAATGGATTTAGTCCCGTATTAGATTCTTTTCCTTCCGCAGCATCTTTTGCAAGTGACATTGCTTTCACCTGCCAAAAAAGCGTTCCATGAATTTCTTCAGGTGCAATACCTTTTTCAAGTGCGTTCATAAGAAGCAGCCACATCCTCTTTTTGTCACGTTCGCCAAGAGCATTGGCAAGCGTAAAAATATTAAAGTCCTGTTTTTTGTTGTATGGGTCCTCTTCGCACGCATGCGTAGATATCGCTACTTTCCCGATTTTTTTCGCAAGACGTGCATCAAACGCATTCTCCAAAACTATAAAAAATTTACTGGATGCAGAAAGTGATTCGAGGTTTGCCAGAAGAAATTCTTTTGCATCAGCGTCCTTACACCACTCGGAAAGCACGATCATTTGTTTTTGAGAAAAAAGATCTGTCTCTTCTGTGAGCGTAGTAAGTGTATCATTCCCCGCCTCATCACCAGACACAACAACAATCACAGCACTAGGACTTTCTTTTAGAAATTTCTTTTTTTCTTCTTCAAGAGCCTTCCTTGTCCCTTGTCTGTCTGTGCCGTAAATGAGCGTAAGCATATTATCTTTCGTAAGATTTTAACTCTCCCCAACTTGGTCCGACAGAGACATTCACCACAAGCGGCACAGTGACTTTCTCCACTTTTTCCATAGCATTTTTTATAAGCTTAACCGCTACTTCAATAGAGTTATTTTCTACTTCGTAGATAAGTTCGTCGTGTACCGACAAAAGCAAGTGGGTATTTTCTCCAAGCCTCCCGTCTTCAATAGCTTTGTCCGCTTGGATTGTTGCTATCTTCATAATATCAGCTGCCGTTCCTTGCAGTGGTGCGTTCATTGCCATACGCTCCGCTTGCGCGCGTACATAGGGGATGCGTGACTTGATGCCAGAAAACATTCGCCTTCTCCCAAATAATGTTTTCGTGTACCCAAACTTTTTTGCTTCTGCTTTTACTTTTTCAAAGTATGAAGATATGGCAGGAAAAGTTTCGAAATATTGATTGTAGAAACTCTGTGCCTCTTCCCTTGTTGAGCCGAGGTTTTCCCGAAGCGCATTCACCCCCATGCCATAGATGATCCCAAAGTTGATCACTTTCGCTTGCCTTCTCATGTTTTTAGTAACCTCATCCTCTGATACTCCAAAGACCCGCGCTGCAACATTGGCATGAATATCTTTCCCTTCTTTAAAAATATTAACGAGGGTCTCGTCTCCGGAGAGCTCGGCAAGCACCCGGATTTCTATCTGAGAGTAGTCAAAGGCAACAAGCGAGTGCCCTTTCTCGGCAATGAACCCATTTCTTATTAACATCCCAGCCCCCTCTTTGACCGGTATGTTTTGTAGATTTGGATTGGACGAGGACATTCTTCCTGTTGTCGTACCAGTCTGATTGAGATTTGTATGCAAGCGCCCGTCCGCCCCAACCATTTTTGGAATCACATCTATATATGTAGAGAGAAGCTTCTGGAGCTCTCTGTAACTTAAAATATGCCCGATGATTTTGTGCTCCCCAGAGAGCTTGAGTAGCTCAGACTCTCTAGTAGAGCGCGCACCTCCAGATGTCTTCTTTAGGCCTTTGGCAGTCAGTTTGAGCTTATCAAAAAGCACTTCGCCAAGCTGTTTTGGTGAATTAATGTTAAATTGCACTCCTGCTTCATCCCATATTTTCTTCTCGATAGCCGAGAGCTCCTTATGATAAGTGCCCGAGAGCGTATTGAGATAGTCTGTGTCGATAAGAATGCCTTTTTGCTCTGCCTTCCTAATAATAGGAATGAGCGGCTTCTCTATATGTTCAAAAATGTAAGTAAGTTCCCTTTTTTTAAGTTCGCCCTCAAGAACATGCTGCGCGGAGGACAAATTTTCTGTGTGGGTAAACCCAAGGATGTCATCGGGCGAGGGGTGGGCAAGGTCAGAGTTGATAAGCCACATCATTACTTTCATCTCTTCGAGCTTTTCGGGAGATACTGATGTGTCTTGTATCTCCTCTCCTCCATCTTCGCTCTCAGTAGTCTCCAGAGCTCCTCCCGCAAGATCTCGCAGGCGCTCTCGTAATGCGCGAAATTCAAGCTCGGAAAAAAGCGCCTCTGCTTTTTTGAGATCAAATGTCTCTTCCCACGTCTTTTGGGGTATAGCAAATTTGATCGGGGCATCTCTTCTGATCGTGGCAAGGGTCTTCGAAAAAAGTGCCTCTTCCTCTCCCTCGCGAAGCAAATTCACAATTCGCGGTTTCATTCCTATATCAAGGATTTTCTTCTCGTCTTTTTTAAGCACTTTGTAGAGATTTTCAATTGAACCAAACTCTGTTACTAGCGCCGTGGCTGTCTTCTCTCCAATGCCAGAAATGCCAATGATATTGTCTGATGGATCGCCTGCAAGCCCTTTGTAATCAGGGAGTGCCTCCGGCGGGAAACCATATCGCCCCTTTACCGCTTTTTCGTCGTAGAGCACTGTATCTTTGATCCCTTTTCGAAGAGTATATACTTGAACCCTTTTATCATCTACCAACTGCAGGGTATCCATATCTCCTGAGGCAATGATTGTCTGTAGTCCTTTTTCCTTTTTTGTAAGCTCAGTAATGGTGCCCAAAATATCATCTGCCTCAAACCCCGGTTCCTCATATATCGGTATATTGAGCGCCGCAAAAATATCTCGGGATCTTTTGATTTGAGCAACGAGCGCTTCGTCAGCCTTGGGACGCTTCGCTTTGTAGTCTTCATACGCCTCGTGTCTAAACGTAGGGCCAGGTAGGTCATAACATGCAGCAACATAATCGGGCTTGAGCTCTTTGATGATCTTCATGAGCATTGCAGCGATACCATAGAGTGCGCCTGTGGGCTCACCCTTGCTTGAAGTGAACTCTGGCAAGGCATGATACGCGCGATGCAAAATCGCATGCGCATCAAACAACACAAGTGTGCGAGTTTTTTCGTTGCCTTTTTTTACGCTTCCCATGTAATTTTCCTTGTTTTATCGTCCACAACCTCAAAAGTTAGCCGTGGGCTTCCGCGAGGAATTGCTTTTGCCACTTTGTCTGCCCACTCAACAAACACAAGATTGCTATTTTCATTAATAAGCCTATCCCACCCAAGAACACGCAGCTCATCTTCACCAGAAAGACGATATGCATCAATGTGTACAAAATGAGAGAATGGCAGACTCTGCGGGGGTAGCGCGTATATCTTTTCAATTACAAAAGTTGGGCTTGTAATATCTTCCTCTACGCCTAACTCCTTTGCGATATATTTCGAGAATGTGGTCTTCCCCGCACCAAGCTCTCCTACAAGAGAGACGATCATGGCTCCTTTGTGGGGCTTCTCCTTAAGGCTCCCTAAGACCTCACGGGCCATTGTCGCAAGGGCATTTTCAGTATGTATAACTGCCTCCATGTGGGCCTATTGTACCACTATCTCATCCAGTCATAATAAAACCGCCCACCTGTAGCAGGTGGGCGGTTTTTGCATCTTTATTCCTGTCCTGGAAGCTTGAATCTAATGGTCTCTTCCTCTTGTTCAGGCTGTGCATGCGCTCGCCTTACCGCTTCGGCCTCTTTTTTGATCTCTTCGGCTTCAGCGGCCTTTTTCCGTTCTTCTTTTTGTCTGCGATACGACTCCGTAAGATGATACACGACCGAAACAATAAGAAGAATGAGGAGCACCACAAGAAGCCACCATGCGATTTGTTTTGCAAAAGAAGCATTGCTTTCGCTTCCACCTTCTCCATTAGAAGATTGCCCATTCTCTTCTCCCCCTTGGTTGTCGGAGCCCGATCCACTCCCCGATGTTTGTCCTCCGCTCGATGACGTCCCGCCGCCGGAGATCGTGGTTCCTCCTTTTGTAGTTGTGAAGGTGCGCGTTGGTCCGTATGAAGTACCGTATACTGTTTGGATTGCTGCGCGGAAAGAGTAGGTTGTATTGGGAGACAAACCACCTAAAACTTGTATGTATGAATAAGAGGTTGGTGCAGAAAGAGTAAGTTTCCCGGTTGCTTCTTTAAGTGATCCGCCAGTACCCCACTCAAACCACACAAGGGCAGATACAGCCGCGTTTGAAGTAGCAAGTCCATTGAGAACAGCTTGTGTATCGGTAATTCCATACGCCGTAAGAGTGTCTACGGTCGGGGTTACCGTACTTCCACCTGTCCCAATTGTTCCTGTCCCTGTAGAAGAGCCCGGCCCAAGGGTTCTGAGCGCAAACGTGTTTCCTTGAACAAGGCCTCCTGAGCCTTGGGCAACGGCACGATAGTAATAGATTGTATCTGATTTGAGTCCTGTGATTACATAACTAAAGCTGCTTGCTGATGAGCCTTGGGCTTGGTGTGGCGTTGTCTTGCCAAAAGCAGTGGTCTCTCCCCACTCAAACCATCTTTCTGTGTTATCGGAGTCTCGCGGATCAATATTCCCGTTTAAGGTCGCAAATGTACTTGAGATATTTGAAGCACTGTATGTTGAAACAAGAGCTGGGGAATTTGTTGTGGTGGTAATACCGCTTCGTGTTGTAAAAGATTGCTGCGAACCAAAAACAATCTGGTCCCCCACTTGAGCCACGGCGCGATAGTAATATGTGGTGTTCTTTTTTAAGCCTCCTACATATTTCGAAAATGCGCCTTGGATATATATCCCTTGGTTGGAGGTGGCAAACGACATGCCCGTATCAGGACCCCATTGAAACCAGGTGGTGATATTTTTTATTGCGGAGTCAGGGCTTATTTCGGCGTACCCATTGAGTGTTGCTCCATTCTCTTGTGTGCTAGATACAGGATAGGTAATGACCGAAGGAGTGAGTGTTTGCGCTAAAGCAGTGTTCGTAAACACACTAAAAAGAAACACGGCAGCTGCAAGTGCGCTTCTTGTAAAGTTGTTTTTAAAAATATTTTTTTTCATAATTATGGAAACCTCTCTATAAGCATAAATGATGCGGGCTCTCCGTCAAAATAAATGAGGAAGGGCGCCCGAGGGCGCCCATTAATGAGTGCTTATTTTGTTTTGACCAAGCGGCGTTAGGTCATTCTCTCTCATCTCCCCCATAACCTGCCAAAATGATACTAGCATAAATCGTTTTTGTCAATGATCTTTCCTCATCTGCTTGATTTTGGCGTTGTTTCTCGTCACAAATCGGGATATGATTAGAGCAAATGGTGAAGTTTGACGACGAAAAACAGCGTGAGCAATTCGCAAGCATCCGCCGCAAAGAAGAGCAGGCTCTTGTAGAATTATTGTCCAGCCGCTACGGGATTCCCTATGTTTCCCTGTCCTCAACTCCCATCAATAATGTGGCCGTTGCGCTTATTCCAGAGGCACAGGCACGGGAGGCGCTTGTTGTAGCCTTTAATGTAGATAAAAAACGACACGTAAGTCTTGCCGCTGTTTCTCCACACAATGACAAGGTACGGGAATTAGTAGACTGGCTTGAGCGAAAAGGTCATGCTGTTACGCTCTTCATGTCTCCAAAATTTGAGATCGAGCAAGCATGGTTACGCTACAAAGAGATCGCCTTGGGCCAATCAGCAAGCGCGGGGGTTCTTTCTGTGGAAAATGCCTCCATGGATGAGCTCGTAAAAAATGTTTCTGTCCCTAAAGATGTGGGCAAACTTGTTGATAAAGTACTTGAGTCAAAGGGGGTTCATCGTGTCTCAAAACTTTTTGAGGTTATTATGGCTGGAGCTTTTTCCCTTTCTGCGTCAGATATTCACCTTGAGGCACAGGAGGATGGCGCGCGCGTTCGGTATCGTCTTGATGGTGTTTTAAATGACATTGTCACAGTTGACCCAAAAACCTACTATCTTCTGATCAACCGCGTGAAGCTCCTCTCAGGACTCAAGTTGAACGTCCAAGCAGAAATGCAGGATGGGCGATTCTCTGTAAAGCTCGCAAGCACCGAGATACAGATTCGTACATCTGTTATCCCTGGAGCGTTCGGGGAAAGCGCAGTTTTGCGCCTCTTGGACCCACGCTCAATTTCGGTCTCTCTTGAGGGACTCGGGATGGAGCCAAAACTTCTCTCTCTTATTGAGAAAGCGATAAGCCGCCCCAACGGAATGATCCTCACCACAGGTCCTACAGGATCAGGAAAAACCACCACGCTTTATGCGTTTCTCCAGAAAGTGTACAACCCTGCAATTAAAGTCATCACCATTGAAGACCCTGTTGAGTATCACCTTAAGGGCGTTTCACAAACACAAGTAGACAAAAAGAAAAATTATACATTTTTAAGCGGTCTGCGTGCTGCACTCCGCCAAGATCCTGATATCATCATGGTCGGAGAAATTCGTGATGATGAGACAGCTGGGATCGCAGTGAATGCGGCACTCACTGGACACATTGTTTTTTCAACTCTCCATACAAACAACGCAGCAGGAGCGATTCCCCGTTTAATAGATCTTAAGGTTAACCCGAAGACTATCAGCTCTGCGCTTACCGTAGCGATGGCTCAGCGTCTTTTAAGAAAGCTCTGCGATAAATGTCGTGCTGAAGACACCCCGACACCAGAAGAGAAATCACTGATCGAAAAAATTGCAGCAGGAGCAAAAGAAAAAGGGAATAATGTGCAAAATACTGGAAAAATCTGGAGATCAAAAGGGTGCCCTGTTTGCCATGGGATTGGATATTCTGGGCGTGTTGGGGTATTTGAGGGAGTGTTTATGGACGCCGCAGTTGAAGAGCTTTGCACCAAAAATCCAAGTGAGCGAGAGATAATGGAAGCATCAAAAGGCCAAGGAATCCTCACTATGCAGGAAGATGGTATAATGAAGGTACTCTTGGGGATCACATCCCTGGATGAAGTTGAGAGAGTCGTCGGGTTCTATTGAAAACTACAAACAAAAAACGGCACACAAGCCCCTAAGCAGAGCACCTTTAGCGCGTTGCACTAAAAGCCGGGAATTTTTCTAAGGATACTCCCAGAAATTTACCGGAGTAACACCAGAAGGTCCTCGAAAAAACCACAGAGAATCGCTTAGAGGCTTATGTGCCGCGTTTTGCGATACATAAGCGCTCTTTATTGCTATTTTTGATGATAGCATATATATGAAAATATGTCAAGTACTTCGCCCGAAAAACCGAATATTTCAAAGGGGAACGCGTTTTTAGACCAGGCATTACGCCCTACCTCATGGGATGAGTATGTAGGACAGGAACATATAAAGGAAAACCTTCAGATCCTCCTTGCTGCTGCCAAAGAAAGAGGCCATGCCCCAGAGCACATCCTATTTTATGGCCCTCCGGGCCTGGGAAAAACAACGCTTGCACATCTTATCTCACAAGAAACAGGGAGTCAAGTCAAGGCCACTTCTGGTCCTGCCATTGAAAAGGTTGGGGATTTGGCCTCTATCCTCACCAATCTCTCCCCAGGAGATATCCTTTTTATAGATGAGATCCACCGCCTCAATAAGCTTATTGAGGAAGTCCTCTATCCCGCTATGGAGTCGGGGGTACTAGATATTGTTATTGGAAAGGGACCTTCGGCCAGAACCATCCAGCTTGAGCTCCCTCCCTTCACCCTCATTGCCGCAACAACGCGGATCGCTCTTCTCTCCTCACCCCTTCGTTCACGTTTCTCTGGTGGCGTCTTTCGCCTTGAGTTTTATTCTCAAAAAGAAATGGAGAAGATTGTTGGTCGCTCGGCAACCATTCTTGGTGTCCCTCTTGAGAAAACAACAGCTGAGGAAATTGCAAAAAGAAGTCGTTTTACGCCACGAACAGCCAATTATTTGCTTAAGCGTTGTAGAGACTTCGCTCAAATAAATGGAGGGAAAATAACAAAGGACGTTGTAGAAAAGACACTGTCTCTGCTCAATATAGATGATATGGGACTTTCCGCGTTCGATCGGAAGCTCTTGGAAACAATCATAAACAAATTTGGTGGTGGCCCTGTCGGACTAAGCACCATTGCTACCGCTCTTTCAGAAGAAACAGCTACTGTTGAAGAAGTTCATGAGCCGTATCTTATCCAGTTGGGACTTATTGAGCGCACACCAAGGGGGCGCGTCGCCACAAAAAAAGCGTACGCTCATCTTGGCATCCCCTTCCAGGAACAAGCCCAGGGTCACCTTGTGTAGTTGCATGAGTTTTTTTGTCTGTGGTATCGTGTGGGCGTAACTATTCAAATATATGTCTGGACACAGTAAATGGTCTAAGGTTAAACACAAGAAAGCGGCCACGGACGCAAAAAAGAGTAAGGTTTTCTCAAAATTTGCTTCTCTTATTTCTTTTGAATCAAAAAGGGCTAGTGGAGATGTGAATTCCCCCGGCTTACGTGCAGTCATTGAGCGAGCGCGAGCAGAGAACATGCCCCAGGAGAATATTGACCGCGCAGTGCGCCGCGGTACTGGAGCAGATGCTGGCACAATGGAGGAGGTGACATACGAGGCATATGGCCCAGGTGGGTGTGCCTTGGTGATATCAGGACTCACTGACAACAAAAATCGTACGGCCGCAGAAGTAAAGCATATTCTCTCAAAAAAAGGTTTGTCTCTTGCAGGAATGGGCTCTGCCCTTTGGGCGTTCACCAAAACAGAAGGTGTGTGGTCTCCAACAGCAACAATGCCAATGCAAGATGCAGACAAAGAGGCTGTCGCTACTCTTATTGAGGAACTTGAAGATCTTGATGATATTCAGAGCGTCTCAACTAACGCAGATCTTTCATGAGAGTTCTTGGTATAGACCCAGGATTTGAGCGAGTAGGAATTAGTGTTGTTGAACATGCCGAAAAGAAAGAGCGTTTGATATACTCTGAGTGTTTTAAAACAAGTGCAAAGCTTCCGTTTCCAAAGCGTCTTCTTTTTATTTCTGAAGAGGTACATAGGGTTATAAAAGAATTCTCTCCCAGAGCTCTCGCAATAGAAACACTCCTTTTTAACACGAACCAAAAGACGGCCATGCAGGTAGCAGAGGCGCGTGGGGTGATTGTGTACACAGCAGAAAAAGCAGGCTTAGATATATTTGAATACACTCCTTCCCAAATAAAAATCGCACTGACTGGGTATGGCAAAGCAGAAAAACACCAGGTTGCTGATATGGTCCGCCGCATTCTTGGGGAAAATCTTGACGGGAAGATTGACGACGAAATGGACGCGATAGCTACGGCAATGACCTGCCTTGCCTCAGAAAAAGCCTTAAAATAAGGGTTCTTTGCCCTGCGCTATCCACAACCCTGGGGGTATTGCTTGCTAGGAATGATTTTGATACAAATATACTGCTCGAGAGGGCACGTATTACTCTACTTAAATAATTTGTACAAGAATTGCTATGCACTTAGATGAAGTGAACACAGAGAAAGACATCTTCGCGGTAGATGAAGAAGGAGATGATGGGGATTTATACACAGACGAGGAAGAAGACGAGGATGCTCCTGAGCCTGCGTTCGACGAAGACGAAGAGGAGGACGAGTATTAAAAACAAAAGCGCCGACACGGCGCTTTTTTTATTCAACAACGATTCTTAGAAACTTTTTCTTCCCTATCTTCCACACCCTGGTTTCTTCGGCTGGAGAAAGAATATCTTCTGCTGTTTCCCACTCATCTCCTTTTTGATACTTAATGCTTCCACTCTCGGCAAGTCTGCGTAATTCGGACTTTGACTCGGCGACTTGAGCTTCCATAAACACATCTATGAGGGCCTTCCCTTTTGCAACACTCACCTCATCCATTTCTTTCGGCGCTTCTCCTTTTTGAAAAGTATTTGTGAATTGCTCTTCTGCTTGTCTTGCCGCATCCTCTCCGTGATAGATGGCTGTGATCTCTTTTGCCAGTCTCATTTTCACATCCCGTGGATGCACGGAGCCCTTTTCGAGTTTTGTCATTAAGTCTTCAATATCGCTCAGAGAAGTATACGCACAGAGTGTAAAGTAGGCTCGCATGGCTTCATCTGGAATAGACATTACTTTCCCATATATGCTCGTTGCTGGCTCGTTGATACCTATGTAGTTATCAAGGCTTTTGCTCATTTTTTCCTTCCCTTCAGTCCCCACAAGAAGTTCCATAGACATAACGGCCTGCTCTTCTTGTTGATTATTTTTTTGAATAGTCCTCCCCATGAGCATATTGAATGTCTGGTCTGTGCCACCCACCTCAAGGTCGCAGCTTCCGTAAATTTTTGTGATCACATGTGAATCAACCCCTTGAAGTATTGGGTAAACCATTTCATGCATAAATAGCTCTTCGCCATTTTTTATTCTTTCTTGGAACATATCCCTCTCAATGAGCTGAGAGTGTGTGACTCCACGGAGTGTGTTGAGAAAAGTTTGCATTGTCACATTGTAGATTTTCCCCTCATTAATATGTTTTTGCATTCGCGTGCTTTCATACGCGGCAACCTTTGCAAGAAAAGTGTTAGCAGGAAACTCCATTTGGTTACCTGTCCGTTGATCTGTGATAGTCACAGGTTCAGGAACAATAAGATCTGTTATGTCTGTATACCAATCAGCGTTTCTCACCCAAGAAAAAACTTCGGGGTCAGTTCTTAATATTTTTTTTGCCTGCTCTAGATAGGTGGCCATATTTTCATCGGCTTCTTTTTGCGACACCTCTGGACGAACCTTGCTCTTCCCTGTAGGGTCGCCAATCCGCGCAGTGAAGTCCCCCATGAGAAAAACCACCTTGCACCCAAGGTCTTGAAGCACTCGGAGTTTCCGTAGCACAACAGCGTGCCCAAGGTGTATGTCTGGACGCGTTGGATCAACCCCAAACTTAATGATTATGTCTTTTTTGTACTCTCCCTTCTCTTTTGCCTCGAGTTTTTTCCCGAAAATGTTCCCGGGGTCTAGATATGCGACCACCCCGCGGGAAAAGAGGTCTTTTCTTTCATTGTTCGCAGATTCCATGTACCACTACTCTAGCACAACGAAAAATCGTTGTCTCCTTGTTTTTTCCTCTATTTTTGGCATATTTCTGGTATTATGATAGGTAAGAAAATGAAGAAATTGTTCCGTTCTTGGGGAATAAAAAATGTCGTTCTCTCCCTCCTTTTCTTGGGCTTTGCAACAGGGGGGATTGTTTTCGTATGGCTCTCAACAATTACCCTTCCTTCCTTCGAAGACCTAGAAAATCAGAAGCTCATTGAGTCTACAAAAATATACGACAGGACCGGCGAGGTACTCCTCTATGATGTGCACGAGGACATTAAGCGCACCGTCGTGCCCCTAGAAGATATTTCTTTGTATATCCGGAACGCGACTGTTGCTGCTGAAGACAGTAATTTTTATCAGCATTACGGAATAGAGCCCCTGGCAATATTGCGTGCTGTCCTCATCCAGCCTCTTCGTGGTAAGGGGGTGCAGGGTGGGTCTACTATAACGCAGCAAGTTGTTAAAAATTCACTTCTTACAAAAGAGCGCAGTATCACTCGAAAAATAAAGGAGTGGATACTTGCCGTTCGCCTTGAGCAGGTTATTTCAAAAGACCAGATATTAAGCCTTTACCTTAATGGCTCTCCATATGGAGGGAATATTTATGGTATTGAAGAAGCAAGTCTTGGTTTTTTTGGCAAACACGCAAAAGATCTCACCTTGGCTGAATCTGCATATCTTGCGGCACTTCCTCAACTTCCAACTTACTATTCCCCTTACGGCAGCCATGTAGACGACCTAAAAGCAAGAAAGGATTGGATATTGGGCAGAATGTTGGCTTTAGGGTTTATAGCTGAGGACGAGTATAGTGATGCCTTGTCTGAGGAGGTAAAATTTATGCCTCAAGAGTCTTTTGGCATCAAAGCGCCTCATTTTGCAATATGGGTTCGTCAGTATCTTGAAAATAAATATGGAAAAGATGTAGTTGAAAATGGTGGTCTTAAGGTAACCACAACCCTTGATTACGAAATGCAGAAAAAGGCTGAGGAAATTGTTGCACAGTATGGCGACGAAAACGAGGTCAAGTTCAACGCTGGAAACGCAGGGATGGTCGCTATTGACCCTAAAACAGGGCAGATCCTTTCTATGGTTGGTTCTCGTAATTACTTTGATACTGAAAGAGAGGGCAATTTCAATATAACCATTGCCCGCAGACAACCTGGGTCAACTTTTAAGCCTTTTGTGTACGCCACAGCTTTTAAGAAAGGCTACACACCAGACACAACAGTTTTTGATCTTAAAACACAGTTCCAAACAACTTGTGACGCAGAGGGAAAGCCGCTTTTGCCAAATGGAGATCCCTCCCAGTGCTACACACCAGAAAATTATGACTTGGTATATAGAGGCCCCATAACCCTAAAAGAGGCCTTGGCGCAATCAATAAACATTCCTGCGATTAAAACCCTTTACCTTGCTGGCATAAGGGACTCTATTCAAACAGCGCATGACTTGGGCATTACAGGGCTTTCAGACCCAAATCAATACGGACTTACTCTTGTGCTAGGTGGAGGAGAGGTAAGCTTACTTGAACTCACCAGCGCATACGGCGTATTTGCAAATGAGGGGGTAAGAAATCCGTACACAGGAATATTGCGTGTTGAGGACTCAGACGGGAAGGTTCTTGAGGAATACACACCTTCTCCAAAACAAGCTCTGGACCAAAATATTGCTCGTCAAATAACAGGGATTCTTTCTAGTGAGGAATTGCGTGTTCCTGCCTTTGGATCACATTCCCCTCTTTACTTCCCCAATGAGGAGGTTGCGGCAAAAACGGGCACCACAAATGACTACAGAGATGCGTGGGTTGTTGGGTATACCCCAACACTCGCGGTCGGCGCATGGGTCGGTAACAATGACAATACGCCTATGGAAAAGAAGGTTGCAGGGTTTGTGGTTGCCCCTATGTGGCACGCCTTCTTTGCAGACGCCCTTAATTTGGTCCCCCGCGAGAGCTTTGTGGCCCCTGACCCAACGTATACAGACACCATAAAGCCTGCCTTGCGTGGAGAGTGGCGTGGCGGTGATGTATATGTTGTCGACAAAATCTCAGGTGGTCTTGCGACAGAATACACCCCTACTGACCTTAGAGAACAGCGAGTTCTCACGAGTGTTCATAGTATTTTATATTGGATTAATAAAAATGACCCCCGTGGCCCAATTCCAGACAACCCAGAAAATGACCCCCAGTTCAACTTATGGGAAATTCCTGTCAGAAAGTGGGCTCTCGAGCATGGATTAAAGGATCAGAGTCCGGACGATATCCCAAAAAATCTTGATAGTGTTCACGGGCCACAGTTTGTGCCAAAAATAACATCTATATCCCCGCAAAAAAATCAGGTTGTTTCCTCAACAGAGAGACTTGTAGTTACTGTAAGCGCGCAGGGGACAAATCCATTGAAATCTGCTGATTTGTTTATAAACGACCAATATGTAGGCTCAGCAACAACTCAACCATTTCGCTTCTCTTTTATTCCAGAAAGTGTTTTGGGTGGTAATCCGGTTGGTTTAGCTGAATTAAAAGTTGTTGTGTATGATGCGGTTTTAAACAAAACAACAGAAATTATCCCTATCACAATCGCTTCTCTCTAAACACTCACCTTATGTCTTTTGGGGATTTCCCTCCCAAAGAATCCGCGAGGTTTTTTAAAATATAGACTCTTTTTATAAAAATTTCTGTTTTTATATTTTGAGGAACTTTTAGATAAACAATGCCTCGTATAAAATTAATTTCTTCTTTTTTTACCTCTATCCCACAAACATCTTTTATCGTTTTTATAACCTCTTTTTTTAGGCTTTCGTCGGGTAGTGAGAATTTTTTGAGTTTATTGTCTAATATTTTTTTAATATGGAAAATATCTTCTGGGGCCATAGTGCGCTATGTACTTAATGGAGCAATAAGATAAAGAAAGGATGTGTCCCCAACACCCTTTATAACAAGGGGTTTACCTTGCCCAGAAAAACCAAGGGTAACACTATCTTGTGGAATAACACCCAAACAATCAATAATGTGTTTTTGATTAAACCCTATTTCAATCGGTTCCCCCTCTAAAACAGCGTCTAGGATCGTTTCATTTCTCCCCACATCAGGATTTTCTGAGATTAAAGATACTTGCTTTTGTTTTGTTTGCGCCAAAAATAGCACTTTGTGAAATTTATCAGAAAATGCGTTGGCGATTTTAAGTGCGTTTAAAACATCGTTTTTTAGTGTTGTTACCTCTGTTGTGTTGGTTTTTGGGATTATTTGACGGTAGTCTGGGAAATTTCCACTTACAAGTCTTGATGAGATATGTGTGTTTTTAAAAATAAAAGATATTTGATTCTCGTTGTGGTAAACAAGAACATCTCCAGTCTCTTCGTCTGTTTCGCAAACTTTTATTATTTCCATTGCTGTTTTTAGGGGGAGAATTAAGGATGAAAACTCTTGGTTATTTTTTGTGAGAATTTTCTTCTCAGCAAGACGTACAGAATCTGTTGCCACAAACACCACTGTTTTGCCTTCAGGGTACATATAAACACTAGATATTTCTGGCTTTATATTTGATATTGCTGCACTAAAAACAACACTTTTAAGTCCGTTTAAAAGATTGTTTTTTTCTATTAAAATCTCGTTTTCTTTTGGTTTTTGAGGAAGGGTTGGAAAATCATCAACGGGGAAACATTTTATTACCGCTTTATTCCCCCCTCCTGTAAAAAGGATGTTTCCTTTTTCTTCCTCTATTGAGACAATTTTTTGATCTTGGATTGTGGTGAGGATATTACTTAATACTTGTGGGAGAACTACAAAAGACCCATTTTTTTGTGTTTTTGTTTGAATTACTGACTCAAAACCTATTTCAAGATTTGTTGCTCTAATAGTAACTTTATTATTTTCAATTAAAAACAAAACTCCTTGTAGTGTTGGTAGTGTTGAATTTTTACCTCCCAAAAACCTCTCTGCTAGAGATAAAACTTTTTTTAATTTTTCTGAAAAGAATTCTATTTTCATATTAATAAATGTTTATATATTTCTATATATAAAATATTTATTATTACTATTATATGTGTTAATAAGTTGAAAACTTAAAAAAACCTTTATTTTACTGATTAAAAAACTATTTTTAAAAAGAAGAAGTTGTGAATAATGTGTGAAATTAAATAAAAGATTGTGGATAAATATCTCTAAAAATATATCAGCAGTTTTTATAAACAAATTTTTCCACAACTTTTTCATAATAAAACACAGCTTATTAACATTTAAAACATAGATTTAATCTTCTCGATTTCATGCGATAGACCAATGTCTTTTTTAATATCATTTTTTATCTTCTCACAAGAGTGTATTACTGTTGTGTGATCTCTTCCACCAAGTTTTTGTCCGATGGTAGGAAAAGAAACATTAAACTCCTCACGGAGAAGATACATAGCTATTTGACGGGGCTTTACCACCTCCTTTCTTCGAGTTTTTTGGTAAATAGAATCCTCTTCAATATTGTAAAAATTTGCCACCATACGAACAATATCTTTAACAGACACGTTTTTCTGAGGCTGGACACTGTTCTTAATAAGCGATTTTACTTCAGGAATAGAAAGATCACGGTTTTTAAGTTGGGTTTGGCACATAACCACATTTAAAACACCCTCCAATTCTCGTATGCTCCCCTCTACAGATGAAGCCAAAAAATCAACAATCTCGTCAGAAAGTATAAAGCCATTGGTCTGTGTTTTTGCTTTCAAGATAGAGAAACGAGACTCGTAATCAGGTTGCGATATGTCAACGATCATTCCTGCGCCAAAACGAGAACGCAGACGGTCTTCTAGTGTGGGGATATAACTAGGGTGCCTATCAGAAGAAAATATTATTTGGCGGTTATTGTCGTAAAGTGTGTTAAATAAATGAAAAAGCTCTTCTTGAAACTTCTGTTTGTTTGCTAGAAATTGAATGTCATCCATAATAAGGACGTCATACTTTCTGTATTTTTCTTTAAACTGGTTTACTTTCTGCGCCTGGAGTGAGTTGATGTAATCAACAGAGAATTTTTCAGACGTAATGTAGTAAACCTTTTTACCAGGGTATAAAGTCTTTATTTGATTTCCTACCGCCTGGATGAGGTGTGTTTTTCCTAAACCAGTACCACCGTATACAAAAAGAGGGTTGTATACTACCCCGGGCTTTTTAAGAATTGCTTGCGCAGCGGCATGAGCAAGTTCGTTGAAAGGCCCAATAATAAAAGAATCAAATGTATATCGAGGGTTCAGATTATCCTCTTTGTTGATATAAAGGTCGTTTAAAGGGAGCTCGTTAAACTGCTGTATTGCCACACTCCTTCTTTCCTGCTCATGTCCTGATGAGCCCGTGTGGTTTTCTTTGCAAACAATATATTCAACCCCCCTTATATACTCAGCTGATTCTCGGAGAGAACGTAAGATCACTTTGTGGTATTTATTCACCAACCACTCTTTCACAAACTCGTTAGGGACTCCAACATACACACACCCACTCTCTTGTTTAACAATATGTGTGTTTTTAAACCATGTACTGAAATTTGCTTTAGAAACCTGAGGCTCAATACCCGTTAGAACTGTTCCCCAAAGCTTTTCATTATTCACAAGAGACATGATGGGTGACTGTGTAAGTGGTTACCATTATATGCTTTTCTTAAGAAACACACAAAGTAACCTTATTTTTTGCGTAAAAACATTATATATCGTCTTAAAAACCATGGAACTTGTCAAAAAAGACTCATTGTGTTAATAAAGTGTTTATAACTTGTGGATTTCTGTAACGACCAACAGCCATTTTTACTGTAAGTTGAGGTTGTTTCAAAAACCACATATAATAAAACTATGTCAACAACATACCAACCAAAAAAGAGGAAGCGAGCAAAGGCGCACGGGTTTCGATCCAGAACTAAAACAACCAACGGGAAAAAGGTTATTAAAGCAAGGCGTCACAAAGGAAGAAAGCGTCTAAGCACCGTCTAAGCGGGCTGGGCCGCTGCCCTTCCCTATGCCACAAAAGACCAATTTAGGAGGAAA
Organism: uncultured Candidatus Saccharibacteria bacterium; assembly: GCA_964612415.1. GTDB lineage: Bacteria > Patescibacteriota > Minisyncoccia > Phycocordibacterales > CAYRGE01 > CAZTCT01. The sequence continues at coordinate 78,446 of CAZTCT010000001.1, forward strand.
TAAAGAGCTCTTTTCTTTGAGGTTTATCCCTTCTCGCTCAGCAAAAGAAGAACAAGTTTTTTTTATTGTCTCAAAAAAGGTTGCAAAAAAAGCGACAGAAAGAAATCTTCTCAAAAGAAGATATAAGCACGCGCTAAGAGATGTCGCCGCAAACCTCCCCAAAAGAAAGAACATCACTTTTTATATAAAGCAGGGCTCTCTAAAGGCTACATTCCTCCAAATAAAAGCTGCTCTCAAGCAGAGCCTTGCTTCTATAAAATAATAATGTCACCACTCTCCTCCACCATTGTTTTTCTTGTAAAGATCTACCAAAAAACTCTATCTCTAGAGACAGGGGTCCTCAAAAATTTTATACCAGAATCAAAAAGAGGGGTTTGCATGTATTACCCCTCGTGCTCGAACTACTGCATTTTAGCGGTTAAAAAATACGGGGCAATTAAAGGGACTATTCTTGGGGTGAAAAGGATCCTTTCTTGCCGACCAGGGAAAGAACCAAAAGTGGACTTCCCTTAAAATTGCAAAAAAATACAACTCTAATACAATAAACAAATGGCGCAGCTTTTTTTTACGGCTATTGTGGAGCCCATCTACAATGGCTTTGTTTTTTTCATAGATACCCTTCCAGGGGCTAGTGTAGGGTTCTCAATCATAATTGTTACCCTTATTGTAAGGTCTTTACTCCTTCCCTTGTCACACAAAGCGTCTCTTTCGCAAGTTAAAATGAAGGCCCTTGCCCCTGAGCTTGAGGTCATAAAAAAGAAATATGAGGGCAACAAAGAGGAGCAGGCAAAAAAAACCTTTGAATTGTATAAACAGCATAACCTAAACCCTTTCTCAAGCTGCCTCTCAATGGTCGTTCAAATCCCTATCGTTCTAGGGCTTTTCTATGTGTTTTATCGGTATCTTCCACAAGGAATAAACCCAGACTTTCTGTATTCATTTGTAACAATGCCCACCGCGCCAAACCTACACTTTCTTGGGGTTTTTGACCTTAGCCAAAAAAGCATAATCCTCGCCCTTCTTGCAGCAACAGCGCAATTTTTCCAGCTCAGGTACATGTCGCCAGTTCCACCAAAGCAAGGGGAGAAGAAGGAGAAAAAAGCATTCGCCGAAGAAATGATGGCAAATATGACAAAACAAATGCGCTATACTCTCCCGGCAATTATCTTCATTGGTGCATATTACACCTCAGCAGCAGTTGCTCTTTATTGGACCACAAGCAATATATTCTCATTTGCGCATGAGTGGTATGTAAGAAAAAAGGTTGAGAGAGAAGGAGTTAAAAAAACCGCACACGAGACCCACTAGTTTTCTGGTTGAGTTGGGTCATTGGAGACTTGAGCAGGATTACCAAACGCCGTTTGGTCTAATAGTACACGCCAGGGGAGCCCGTTTCTTTTATTGACGAATGATATTGTAAGGTCATCTGCGTCAAGAGACAGGTTAATTGCGTCCATTGGGTCTCCTTCTTGATCAGAGAGCCCCACAATGCGCGTAGAATCTCCTGTGTCTGTGTTTATGCGCCACAGAGAGTCTGAAAATGACACCACACCTTGATACCAGTCATCAGGGTATTTTCCTGAAGGGACAGAGTCGGGTATCGCGCAGTAGATTACACTTGCCTCAACATTGCTCCATGTGCACTTCTCGGGCATGGTAAAGAAGTTAAAAGGAACATCTTGGCTAGATGCAACATCAAAAAGATGCATTGTATACCCCGATTCACTTGCAAGGTAAAGTATTTTACTTACGTCCTTGTTCGCGATATCAGTTATACCTGGGACATTTGCGATTTTTCTTGAAAGAGACCCAGACGATGCGCTCAAGGTGTACACATGCCCAGTTACCCCACTAGATGGCTTTGTTGAGAGCAAGAGAGTGTTTGTCGATGGCCACGAGACAAGCCATTCAGTAAACGGAGAAGAGAAAATCTGTCGGCGATTTGTCCCCTCAAAAGAAGAGATATTTCCCACTACACCAGAACTTGTTTTAACGAGATAAAAGAGATTGTTTCCTTGTGAGGAGAAGCCGACAATATTTTGCGGAAGGAAGACCCCAGATGTTTCTGTACTCGAAGTATCTCCAGCTGCGGGGAGTTTGAGTGCGTATGTTTCAATTGTTGCTGTGTCACCATCACCACTTCTGCGGGTTGCCACATATGATGCATCAGACGACCAGACCGCATCTTGTACCCCAGGGATTGTTTCTATGGACACCTGGTTCTCCTCTAGTGTAGACATACTTGTCTCGTATACATGACCAAGACCACGCTCTATATAGCGAACATAAGGAGTATCATTGTGAGTATATGTTGTAAGGCTGGCTACGGGCACATTGTGTAGCTTGTAGAGAATCGGCTGACGCCCCTGCCCTCCACTGAAAATATCCTCTCCAGAAACCTGCTGATCAGTGTTTCCTTGCTGATCAGTGTTGGGTTGTTGCCCTTGTCCAAAAAAAGGAAAGAGGCCACTACCCCCTCCTTGCTCGCTTGAGCTTGAAAAAAGCATCCATGCGGCTATTGCTCCACCCAAGAGTGCGACCAGAAGTATTATGTATGCCCATTTTTTTGATGATGTATTCATAGTCTGTGTCTATGGAGTTACTCGTAAAGCGCAACCGGTTATAACTTTCTTTGAGGCGTCCTTTGTGTATGTGGCATATGTTGCAGCGCAATTAGCAGGGTCCTCGTGTGAGCAATATGGCAGCACATTCTCTGGGGATGTTATTGTCGAATAAGTGAAGCAGTAATCTTTTGATGCAGTATTAGGATGGAAAAAGCTCTCTGGGTGGCATCCAGCAGACAAAGGACCACTGGGGAGTTTTTGCCCGCACTCATTGGGACCACCAAAACAAAGAACTGGAGAGCCGCTCGATGCCTGGTAGCAGTAACGTTCTTTGCCGGGGACGTCCCCGTACTGATTTTGGCCGCTTGCGTTAAGTCCCCCAGGGAGACTGAGCCCCACTGAACCACTCCCCAACTTGCCACCAGCGTCTCCAAACCCCACTAGGTCTGGGTTGATTGCACTGAGAATGACCCAGGCGCCCAAAGCAAGAATAAGGCCGAACAGCGCGTTCCTGATGCGTTCTTTTGCTGCTCCACGAAGAGACTCGTTTGCCCCAGAGGCAATGTATTGAAGTCCTGCGACGACAAGCATGACCACAGCGCCAATAGAAGCAATTCCAAGCACAAGAGAGAATATGATACCAAAGTAGTCAGCGAGGGTCGTTACTTGAGTCGTTCCAAAAATGGGCGCAAGAAGCGTATAAGCAAAGGCACTTTCTGGAAGCAACAATAAGAGTGGTATCCCCCCCCAACTCAGTACTTTTCCTAAATACTTCCTTCCTTTTTGCATATATATTTAGAATCCACCAAAAAGTCCTCCTGGGAGCTGAATTTTAAGGCTTGCGGCAGCAGTCTGCACATTTCTTGAGAGGTTTCCAAAAAGCGCTTGGATATTTCCTGACTCACCTATTGTGATGGTGGTTGATGTAGCGGACGGCAATTGTTTGCCGTCCATGGACCATTTGAAAGAAAGGTTGTCCATGGAGAAGAAATAAGGCTCCGCCTTCAAAGTAACCTCTGAATCGGGAGCATCAAATGTGCCTGACAGCGCCCTTCCATATTCAATTCCAGAAAGCGGACTTGTTTGGTAAAAAAGAACCTTTGGTTGTGTTGGGGGGATGGTAATGGTTCCTTCGGCAACAAGGACATTGTCTGTAGAGTAGGCACGAACCTTTATTGGTGCCCCTAAATACAAAGCGGGGCCATCTGCGTAATACACATATTTCCCTAAGCCAGAAGCCTTTTGGTCAGCGGTATTTCCATGTGACCAGGTATAACCAAGGTTTTCAGGAGCGATCTCCTTTCCATTGCTTGCGGTTAAGTGCGGGATTGCAACAACCCGAATAATACTTCCAGGGGAAGCGAGGGCCTTGCCTTTATAAAAGGGAGGAGTATATGTGAGAGCCTCCCACGCAAGTTCTACTGCGGAGGGGTACACTGTCAGTGTTTTCTCGTATGTTTCACCTGTGGGGGTAGTTACCACAGCTCTAATGGCCGAAATCTCTCCAGAACCACCTGTTTTAAAAGATAGTTCGCGGAGTCCAGGACCACGATCAATCAATGTGCCATTTATGTACCAAGAGATATTTGAAATCCCAAGATCGGTACTATAGGAAAAAAGAGAAACCGTTGCATCATTGTTGGGGCCCGGGTATTCAGGTCTTACATCGATAGTAATTGAATTTTCTGCCGACTGGCGAAGGATTTCTTTCACATTCGGCATTTTTACCGAATTGAGAGCATCAAGCATTTGCTGTTCTCTTGTGGGGGTATTGTTGAGTATCTCCTGAGGATCTGGGTTTGGGGAGAGAACGGCATCTAGGAAATCAGCATGAGCGACATGAGCAAGTCCGAAGGAAAAAATAATAACCCAAATAAACCTAAACTTCTTGGCTTGTAAATATGCCATAGTTACTCTCATTATAAAGAAAACCCCCACATCAAACCAGCAAAAAGTGTGAATTATGCACCTGCGAGTGCGGGACTTGTTCCTTGCTTAACACTGCCCTGCCGCTTCTTTTGGGCCTCTCGGACTTCTTTGTTGTGGAAATGACGTATTACAAAAAGCATAATGGTTTCCATTGGGAGGATGCCCAAAAGAGGAACGAGCTCTATAAATATTGAAAGAGCGACAGTCGCGACGTTCCGCGTACTGGGGCGTACCCCACCCATAAATAGGTACATTGCTATTATTGAGCCAAAAACAAGATCAGTCCCCCAAGAAAACGCCTCCACAAGAAATCCTGCCGGGCTAAGCACCGTACTAAAAGTAAGAAGGGCTCCCACGATTTGGCTGAATACATCTGATATATCCAAAACCATCGCCACCAAGACAATAATCCAGAAGCCAGCGCCTAATTTTTTTTGGTCAGGGGACATATTTTATACTGGACCAGATCCTTCACTTGCAGCCAATTCATCCTTGGCCTTTTTGATCGCCAAGAGTTGCGACGGGTCTGAGGTGATGATCTGGTCCTCTGTGTACGAGGCGATAACCTTGATTGCTACACGCTTGAGGCCGGCAAAAAAGATGCCCTCCCCCACATCAGATTCAAGAAGAAGATATTTTTCTTCCTCTGTAAGGTTGAAAGTTTTTTGCACAAGATCAATGGTCGTCGGCGATTGCTTAAGGAGCATTTGCATTGATGAGTTTGTCAAAATAGGTACTCCATAAGGGGAGCGCAAAAAGTCGCCCACATCTTGTGTGATGGTTGAAAGGCCAAGGTAGTATTTTCTTCCTCGCTTCGCGAGACTGAGGAGGAAAGAGGCAGTGTCTTCAGACTTCATCATCCACCATGCCTCATCTACCACAAGAAGGCGTTTGCGAAGATTTTTTCTAATCGCGCTCCATATATGGTGTGTGATGATGTACATTGCTACGGGCTTCAACTCATCTTCCATGTCACGGATAGAGAAAACAACGAATTTTTTAGAAATATCAACATTAGAAGGCTGATTCATAAAGCCTGCCCATGTTCCTTTTGTGTATTTAGAAAGCTTCTGAACCAATGAATCAGCCCCTTCCATTCCAGATAAGACAAGCTCAAAGTCTGACAAAAGAGGAGCTTCTACTGATGAAAAGTCTGAATCTGCGGTGATATCTTTGAGGGCATATGTTTCTGTAATAGCACGGTCAATAATCGCGTCTTCTTCTGCAGAGAGTCCGCCAAGCATGATACGAAAGAGACCAACAAGATTAATGATCTGTGATCGTAGTACGTCTGCGGGAGACTCGTCTTCGCGAGGAGCGGGGAGATCAAATGGGTTGATGTGATTCTCTGAGGTGAGGGAAATATTGAAATATCTTCCTCCAGTGGCTTCCGCGAGATACTCATATTCCCGCTCTGGGTCAATAACAATAACATCAATATCGAACATGAGACTTCGCAAGATCTCAAGCTTTGTGTTGTATGACTTACCAGAACCAGATCGTGCAAACGTTACCGAATTGTAGTTTGGGAGAGAGAAGCGGTCAAAAAGGACCAGTGAAGCGTTGTGTCGGTTGATGCCATAGAGAATTCCTTTGTCGGAGGTGAGGTCAAAAGACACAAACGGGAAGATGCTTGAAAGAGGAGATGTGTTCAACTTGTTATGTATAGCGAGGTCGTCATTGCAAGCTGGGAGCATACTGCGAAGACCTTCTTCCTGCTGGAAAATGGCGGGGCGGACATACACAAGGCGAGATTCTAGTAGAGATTGAATCTCGGACTCAAGCTTCTTGAGGTCTTCTTCAGAGTCTCCGTATATTGAAATATAAAGACCTACATCAAAGATCTTTTCTTGTGCCTGCATAAGACTATCGCGCAAGTCTTCTAGGTCTTGGTACGCGGTTTCAAGCATTGGGTCACGTACGAATCCTTTCCTCTCGCGCTCAGTGATCTGGCTGCTGACCTCGGCTACCTTTTTTTGAAATTTCTTCAATATCTGCTCTGTGTCTATCGGGTGAACAAAGATTGATACATCAAATACTTTGTCTAGATTGATAATGGGAGCAAACCAACTTGCGGTAAGAACGCGAGGGTATGAGGTGACAAAAAATGTTCGCATTATCTTCTCCCCCATCTGGATATCTTTTGGGGATACCTGAAGAGCGGATGGTGCGATAACATCTTCAAGCTCAATGTCTGCCTCGCCGTAAAGATCTTCTGGAAGTATCGGCATGACACTTTTTTCGTCGGCCCGCTTTTGCAATTTGTCAGATAAAGCCATAATTAGTCGAATTTTTTCACAGGGTTAACAACTTCAGGAGGATTAAGGAATTTATAGAAAAGTTCAACCACCTCCTCTGTTCCAAGAGGGACCACGCGAATGCCTGTGCGGGCAAGACCTTGCTTCACCACATTCGCTCTTTGCTCAAGCTGTGAGCGGGCTTCTTCAAAGGCCTGTACATCAAGAGAGGATTTCTTTGAGCCCTCTCCCCCTTGCTTCTGTACAGGGAGTTTTTTTGAGGGGGTGCCCTTTATCCCACCAAGGAGTTGATCAAAGATACCGCTTGCATTTGCGAGAGCTTTCTTCTGTTGAGAGAAGACGGACTTTGGTGTGTAGGGCACAACAATAAAGAACATTTTTGTCATAATATTTGTTTGCTCTGTCACGCTCCGAACGAAATCAATATATTCTTGGATCTGAATACGCATGAGATCATTCATCTCTGTTTTGAATCTGGATTCTAGTGTTGCCAAATAGGGCCTAATATCCAATCTTCTGGATTGAACGAGGATTTGAAGTGAGTAATCAAGCGAATTCAAAAAGTTTTGGAACTGTGCAAGAATGGCCCCTTGTTCCTGTTCCGATTTGAGTGCAAAGTTGAGCGACGAAGCCATCAAAACAAGGCGCATAGACCCGTCTTTCATAATGAGAACCCCGTCACGAACCTCTTTTACAGGGACGAATTTTTGGGATGATTGTGATTTAACCGGCATGATGTTTTGATTCCTCTGGTGGGTTATCCGGGTCTATTACTTCGATGTTTGTGGAAAGGCCAGTCAATTTATTTTCCGATACAACCGGAACATTAAATGAAGGGGGTGTTTCTGGGCGAGAGATGGTAAGGTCTCTGCCCGTCTCAATTTTCTTCTTCTCCTTCTTCCATGTATAAAGGCGGGAGTGAGAGTAGAATCTAAAAGCTGACTCAAGAATCCCCGCGAATGACTTTCCAAATCTTTGCTTGGGGTAGAAGACAAGGGCCCACGTAAGTACCCCGATCGGAATAATAAGCAGTACTGCAATAAAGTGCGGCAGGATTCTCCATAAGAGGAAAATGAGTCCCCCACCACCAGCGAGGAACACAAACTGCACAACAGAAAAAGATCCGAATATTTTATCCTCTACATCTATGTACTGAGGAACACGGAAGTCCATTGAAAATATTATACCTCACTCAAGCTGTCTTGATAAAGAACAACCGTAGTTTGTGTGGATTTATTCAAGCGGCTCCCGGTAAGGGTCTGTTCGCGGAGATGAAGAGGAACCCTTTTCTTGTTGCTGAGACCCTCCGACAGTGCGCTGGAGTTTCTCCTCGAATGCATTTTTGGGGAAACGAATATTCTCCGGTGCTGGCTCACTGTCAGACGGCCCAGTCTTTCCGGAAGAGATAATTTGCGGACGAGGAGAGCCTGGAAGATTTTCAGGTGGTCGTGCGGGAGCCTTGATTGTTGGTTGAGGTATCTCGGGGCGCTCCATTTTTACCGGTGGGGTCATCATTGGAACTGGTGGAAGTCCGGATTTTGCGCGTGCAAGATCTTTTTGGAAGGTCTTTGAAGGACCCGAAAGAGAAGCTTGAGACGCTGATGGAGCAGCCTGGGGTGGTTGAGGTACTTTTGGTGGAGTAGGAACGGAAGGTTTTGGCTGCTGTGTTGGCGCAACAGGGGGCTTCCCTTGAGATGCTGCTGGGGCAGACGTCTTTATCGCACTGAGCAAAGGTCCTGACACGTGGTACATCTCTTTAATAGATGACTCTACACCAGAAACAATATCGCTTATTATTGCACGTGCTAAAGAGGTAGCTTTTTCCGCAGAAATACCAGACGTGGTCAGCGCATCGAGAAACTTCCCTGGAGGTAGATCTCCAATGAGCAATTTTGTAGTTGCATCCTCAACTTCCAAGGCCTGCAGGTCTGTTATGTGCATCTCATCAGCAAGGGTAAAGATTGAAACAACGAGATCGTCATTTTTAAGGAGAAGCTTGATATCCGGAGCTAGCCCTTTAATTTTTGCTTTTATGTCCATATTTATACATCCATTGTAGCGGCAAAGTCAGCAGGGTTTGAAGACTTCGACTTGTCCTCTCCACCGCCAGATTTTTCAGAAGACTTGTCTCCACCACCCTCTTCTTCCTCAATGGCCTCCTTAACCGTATCGCGGATGGATTTTTCTTTCTTTGCAAGCTTTTGAGCAGCAAGGCGCTTAGCCATCCATCGGCTACGAGGCCAAGTTAGCCCTTGTCCGTTCTCGCTAAAGAGCTTGTTTCTTGTCCCTGGGATTACAGGAGCCTCCTTCAAGCGGTCAGCAAACACGTCAGTTCCTGTGCGGTACTGATCTTCCATAATTCCCCCTTTGCCCTTTTTCTGTACCACGTAACCATCTTTATCCAGAAGGCGAGCCTCTTGCCCCGCAGCGATTGTCTTTGTGGTGATAACTTCTTTGCCATCTTTGTCATACGTGCGGTATTTATACTCCATCTCCTTGGTGAGAATTTCGTTTCGCGCATTTCCAAATTTATCCTTCCCGAGGCGCTTGCCCTGCTCTTCATACATCTTCGCATCTTGCTCCCTAGCCTTTACAAAGCCGCCCTGACCACGAGTTTTGCCGTATCCGCCCACACCCTTAACGCCACGGAAATCATACGAAGCACTCGACAACCCTTGTGCTTTGCGCTCCGCCCATGCACCAAAGTTTGAACGTTCCCCAAAGCCTTTCATCCAATTGCTGTTTGCAGCTGCGGCAAAGCCTCGTCCAGCTGTATTTCGCAAAATCATACCTCCAGCCGTTCCGTAAGCGGCGCCCATGCCGATCTTTGCCCACTTCGTAGAGCTTGAGGCAAGGTTGCCCGCGATGCTTTTTGCCGCAACGATGGCTCCAATAAGCAGGCCAAGGATGAGAATATATGAAAAGATCGGCGCGAGATTGGTGGCTGTTGCCTGCCCAGTTATAGCTGTCGAAATAGCGCTTCCAATTGAACCACCCAATCCTCCGAGTACGGCACCAATACTGTTGTTGCGCGCGATTTCTGCAACGAGGTATATGAAGAACATGAATACCGGTGCAAAGAAAGCGTGACTCATCAGAGAACCCCACCATCTTGAGGCATGCCCACGGAGGCCAGGAAGTGCCGCCGCAACGAAAGCAAGGGGGGATAGAACCATCAGGAATATAATCGCAATAGTTCGCAGAATGAACATGATCGCTCCAGAAAGGAAGACAAATGTTGCCACAAGCATGGCAACGGCGCCAAAAATGTAGGCAATCGCGCGGTTTGTATTTGATAGGCCAGTGACATCAAAGGTGTTTGCTGACCCTTGTGCAGATGATGTTGTTTGAAGTTGGAATGCTTCCATGAAGACCCCGGAGAGGCTATTTACAGTAGCGCCGTTTATCTGTGCTTGCGAGGCTGTGTTCCAGAAGTACACAGTGAATACATTGGCGACATCAACGATGACCTTTGTGAAGAAGAGACTGAAGTTCACGAAGAGCGCTGCAATGATAATCGTTGCGATATAGCGTTTATAGTTACCAGCGTTCAATATCGTCATAATCGCGATATAAATAAGGCCAAAGAGGAAGAACATGTTTGCGAAATCGCGCACCACATCCCAGACAGTATTGATGGCAGTAATGCTATTGTAGGTGCTCGAGCTGATGGAAGTTTGTATTGAGATATCAAGCAAATATCCAGCAACGCTCAAAATCCATGCGGTAATGTGAAATACAAACCCAGCGATCCATTCAAGAATATTCCCAAAAACAAAATCAGCTCCTCCTGCAAGTGTCCCCCAAAAGGCATCCCAAGAGGAAGATCCTTCTGCGGCAAAAGCTTGGATTGGCGCAGCAAAAAACAGTATGGAGGCAAAAAGAAATCCGAGCAGTCGCTTTGCCTTGGTGAGCGCCCTTGTACTTTTTTGATAAAAAGAAAACATCATAAGCTAAAAGAGGTCGTTTATTGAATCAACCACAATGGTAGAAACAAAAGCACCAAGCATTTCGCCAAGCTCGTCAATGTTGGTGATGTTTGTAAGCTTAGAGCCAATAGATGCATTTAGCTGGTAGTTGATAACGGCTCCAGGGGTTTTGATATTGCCATTGGCGTCTTTTGTGGACTGCGCTCCATTGCCATTATCAGCATCTTGGGCAGCATTTCCAATGGCGGCTGCCTGACTTGCGGTATTGGCACGCTGCTGGGTGGAGATTTTCTGAATAGGATTGTCCCCTTGAATCATGGCAACATTCCATGCATCCCACCCTCCTACTGCAAATTGTCCGGACAAAAATGCTCCTGGCGCATTGCCGGTCACACCATTAAGCTTACAAGTCTGTGCCTTTGCTGCGGCGTCTCGATCCGCCTTGCTTGAATTTTCAATACCAATCTTGAGGCTTGTCTTGAAATCCCCAAAAGCACTTGGGTCTCCGGCGTAAAAATCACAAATATCAAGGTCTAAAATATCCTGTCCGTATGCAAGAGCTTCCTTCTTCGCCTCATCAAGATAGTGTTGTGCGAAGTTGCGAATATATGCTGGGCGGTCGCTGAATTGTCCCTCGGCAACATTTATCATGTCATCCACCGCCCTATTAAGGAGGTTTGTTTTAAGTGCCCATGCTGCAGGGTCAAGAACGTACTCTTTAATATAGCCTGCTGTTGAGTTCGCAGAAATAATAGCTTGAATCGCCTGGTCTACCTGCGCGAGGGCTCGCTCAATGAGCTGTGTTACGAGGTTTGAACAGTTGGCGCAAAACACAGCCCCTCCAGCTTGAGCCTTCTCAGGGAAAACCCCCATCATCACGATAACTGCAAAAACAAGAACAATTCCCTTGCGGAGAAAAGCGAGGATATTTTTATTAAGGTGCAGCATAATGATTTGTTGCTGTGTTTACAACGGCACCTTTATTGCTAATGTACGTATCTATTGAGGCCATACTAGTGTGGATCTTATTTAAAGTAGAAAGATAGGCCTGAAGGGCAGCGATACCTTCAAGAGGGTCTTCGACAATATTCTTTGTAAGGCTAAGGTATCGAGCCGCATTCCAAGATGAGTTGAGGAGTTCCAGATGATACTGAGCGAGGTTTGATGGCACCTCTAAGGCAAGTCCATCCTTTATTGCCTCAGCATAGAGGCCTATTGTCGAGTCGAGCTTCGGTAGCGATGAACCATCTTGACTCTCAATAACATTAATAACCAGGGCTACTTCATCAAAAGTGACTTTTTGTCCTTGCTTTACCACAAGATCAATCAAGTTATTTGTATAAGAAACTAGGCTTGCAAGACTGTTGTCGCTCGTAATATTGATATCATGTGCGGTGTAATGCTCCTGGAATTTAAAGGTGCTTGACAGCTCATTATTTGCCACAGCCTTCAATGTGTTTGGGTCAAGAGATCCGGTGTCCGTGTAATCCTGGAGAGCTAAATAAGAGAGTATCTCTGTGAGAGAGGGGTTTGTTTCAAGAGATGTATCTGACGCGGTAGTGGAATCTGCGAGTACCACAGAAGAAGGAAGACCTGTTTTCTTTGCGAGTATATAAGGCTCCTGTCCATCTACGATACCATTGCCGTCAGTGTCAGGGCTGTTAGGGTTTGTACCCCAAAGAGACTCTTCCCAGTCTTTGAGCCCATCTCCGTCAGAATCTTCAAGTCCTGCTTTTGCGCGATCAAGCATCGCAGTCTCTGATGAACGATCAAAGGAGACGGAAGTGTTGCCTGAAGAATACTTCAGCACAACAAGAATTCCTACACTTGCCATGCTCAATGCAGCAAAAACCCAAAGCGCCCATGTGCGAGATCTGCTCTGCATATCTTGGGCTCATTATATCAAGGGGAAAGAGCTAAAGTTTTATTTTCTTGTGGATAAGAATGCGGTCTCACCCCCTCTTTAACCGCCTGCGGGAAGTAAATTGGGAGAGTACAACAAAAAGCGACAATAAAAGTACCCAGTCGCCGTACGTTTCATATATGGACATCTTTGAAATGAGCGCTACTTCTGGGTATATCGCCGCGCTTGTCTTCCCCTCCTGTCCGGAATAAAGTATTTTACCTGTATTTGATATGACAAAAGACGAGCTATAGTTTGTCGCTCCCACCAAAAAACGATTTGACTCAGCTGCGCGTATTTGTGCGTGGTGGCGCTCAGTTATCTTTATAAAATAAATTCCATGGAGGGATGCATGAGATGCTGAGTTAAAGAGCATTGTTGCGCCATCTTTCACAAGGCTTCTAAAGATGACTGGAGAAACTATTTCTGAACAAAAAGATCCGCCGATTTTTGTACCGTCAGATAGTGTTCCGATCTCGCGCCTTTCTCCTACGCGGTATCCTCGCCCATTCTCATAAGCAGTGACCCATTTTGATCCTCCTGACATGCGTGTCAAAAATGAAACCCACGAAGGTATGTATTCTCCAAAAGGCATCAAAAGACTTTTTTCATAGACCGCGCGCGAGCTCCCTGAGCCATCAAGATAGGTTAATGTTGATTTTGCGATCCCTCCAAGAAGGGGTGTGCGGCCTGATGTTACGAGAGTAGTGCTTGCATTTTGTGTCCCTAAAATTTCTCCAACGCGTCCTCGCTCTCCAACCATGTTAAGCAAAAGCCCAAAACGATCATCTTCGGGCAAAATGACAAGGCCAGCGGGCGTATCATTCACTGTTCCTTTGTTTATTGTCAAAAGTAGTGCTGTGAGTGTTTCAAACTGACTAAGGGCGTCATCAAGATTTTCTGTTGCCTTGGCGTCAATGTGTGTTTGTGTAGTGGCGACGGAGATCGTTTTTTCCGGAACAGAGTTTTTGTAATGGGCGTTGATTAAAGTTCCAAGGAGTACAAAAAGAAAGAATACTCCCAAAAAAGAGAGCAATGTTCTTTTTAAAGAAGACACACCACCTGCAATAATCCTATATATACCAAGACCCAAAAAGATCGCGATAAAACTCAAAAGATATATACCACCTACCGCTGCGAATGAGCGGAGAGTTTCACTTTCAGCAAGCGGATAGCCAATTGAGCCAAGGGTCCAGTGTGGACCTATCGGCGTGTCTCCTCCCCACCAGATTAATGATATTGAGAGTGCGCTGACCCATTCTGAGATAACAATCAAAGATGGGAACAAGAAATAATCTTTCCACGTATGAGAGCGGAGCTTGTAAAAGATAATGCTTGCAATACCGATAATCCCGCCATAGACAAGAGATTCAAATACCCACAAAAGTCCTACAAGTGGATACGCAAGTAATGGGTTGGAAATACCCATCCAGTCAAGTGGCAACGCTCCCCATCCCCAGGCAAATGCGCCACCCATAACTACTGAGCCAAACGCAACACCTCCCCAAAAAGCATTCCTGCGCGAGCGTACCTTCGCAAGGAAATGAAAAAAAGGAATAATGCCAAAGAACACACACCACCAAAATATGTAAGTGTTCATCCCTATCGCAACAAGACCACCTCCAATTAGTGGCAATGCGAGCGTGGGGTTTTCCCAAGAAAAAATCTCACGTATTTTTTCTGAGATATTATTGAGATTCATGGAGTTTTTTAAGGAGACATTTCCAGTCTGAAAGCGTAATATCTTCCGCGCGCACACTTTCTGGAATATTGCATTCACGCAATGTATCCGTCGACACGGCATAATCTTTTTTCAAATTGCCCAACAAAGTTTTTCGTTTATGCGAAAACCCTTTTTTCATAAGAGAGAAAAATTCTTCATGTTCTTTTGCAGAAGAAAAGCCTGATCTTATTCCTTCAATCGCGATAATCGCAGAATCTATTTTTGGTTGTGGGGAGAAAAATCGCGCTGGAACTTTCTTTATATACCGCGGAGTGCCATACGCCTTAACGGATATTGATAGAATGCTCTCTTTCCCATCTCTTGCAACGATACGGTCCGCCACTTCTTTCTGGACCATGAGAACGAGTGCGCGAGGAGGAGTTTCATTCTCAAGAAAGTGTCGGAGAAGTGCCCCAGTTATGTAATAAGGAATATTTGCGATTACCACATATTGCAATGCTGAAAGGCCAAGACTTTTTGGATTTATATGGAGCACATCACCATGTACCACCTGAAATTTACCCTGAGCAATTTCACCAGAGAACTGCTCTTCAAGTTCTGGAATAAGGCGATCATCTTTTTCGATTGCTATAGTCTGCGCAGGAAGTGCGAGGAGCTCTTTTGTGAGCATCCCCTTTCCTGGGCCGACCTCAAGGATGCGATCACTTTTTGAAACAGGTACCGCCGTCGCGATTTCCTTTGCGATCGCGTGCGATTTTAAGAAATTTTGGCCAAGAGATTTTTTTGCGCGCATAGTAATTAATCGAGATATATAGTAGCAAGAAGTCCCCCCTTGTCACTCGGGTCTTTCTCAATGATGCTCTGGTCAATATCAGAGAGAAATTCTGAAGGGGTAGCAACAAGACGGGCGCCGAATATGGTACGTACTGCTGCATGGGTAAGGTAGAGCTTTTCTTTTGCGCGGGTTATCGCGACATAGAAAAGCCGGCGCTCCTCTTCTTGCTCGTCCGTTCCCCGCTTTTGTCCCTGCATTTCATAAGGGAAAAGCCCTTGCTCGAGTCCAGTAATAAAAACATGGCGGAACTCCAAACCCTTGGCTGCGTGCACTGTCATCAAGCGGACTGCCTGAACCTTCTCATTCATCTCGTCTTGGTCTGTTGCAAGTGCGATGTCAGCAAGAAAGTCCTCAACGGCACGCTCGGGGGATGAGCCATCGTACTTTGTCGCAAGAGATACAAGCTCGCGCATGTTCTCCAGTCTCTCGCGGTCGTCTTCCGATCCCGCGCGAAGAGCAGTCTCAAGTCCAGATCTTGAGATGATGAACTTAATAGTTTCTGACAGCGAATCAGCCGTGGATTTTTTCTGTATTTCGGAGAGGAGGGTGTAGAAATCATCCACCCGCGTCTTTGTGGCGCCGGTAAGTGACGCTCGCCCCCCAGAGAATATTTTTGCGATTGTTACTTTACCAATGCCGCGAGGAGGTACGTTGATCACTCTTTTTAAGTCGGCGAGACTGTCAGGATTTTGGGCAGCACGGAGGAATGAGACTACATCTTTAATTTCCCTGCGCTCAAAAAATCTTGTTCCAAGTACTTGATAAGGAATTTTTCGTGAGAGAAATGCCTCTTCAAGTGCACGAGATTGGAAGTTTGCACGGTAAAGCACCGCAATTTCCCCTGCGGGGACGCCACTTTCAATAAGTCTTGCTGAAGTATTTGCAACATACCGCGCCTCATCACCCTCATCGTAACTTTCATATGCGGTAATCAGCGCCCCAGGATGATTCTTTGTGAAAAGATTTTTCTCTTTTCGGATAGTATTTTTCTTAATGACGGCATTTGCCGCGGCAAGGATGTTTTGGGTCGAACGGTAATTCTCTTCTAGAAGGACGACCTTTGCATCTGGATAATCTTTTTCAAAATTTAAAATATTTTTCACATTTGCCCCGCGCCATCCGTATATTGTCTGGTCAGCGTCTCCCACCACGCATATGTTTTTTTCTGGCCCAGTAAGCATCCGTACAAATTCGTACTGCACGGTATTTGTGTCCTGGTACTCATCTATATGTATATATTGGAAGCGCTTTTGGTAGAGCGTGCGGATGTCTTGGTGCTCTTGCAAAAGAATTGTTGGTTTCAAAAGCAAGTCATCAAAATCAAGCGTCTTGTTCTTTCGCAGGAGCGCCTCGTACTTTCGCCATATTGGTAAGAGCAAAGAGAGAAATTCTCCACGCACCTCGCTTGGGTTGATGCTGTCTACAGACACAAGCTCTCCCTTGTATCGAGAGATTGCGTTTTGGAATCCTCTTGGCTCATGTTCCTTTGGATCAAGACCTTGCTCGCGGAGGGCCTCTTTAATAAGGGAGATGCCATCTTGTCTGTCCGCAATAGAGAATCTTCTTGGTACACCAACCGCCTCCCCATGCTCTCGGAGGATATGTACACCAAGGTTGTGGAATGTGCCAATAAAAGGCCATCCATCCTGCCAAGGACGGTCCCCCTCAAGGATTGCGCCTACCCGCTCCTTCATTTCCTGGGCTGCCTTGTTGGTGAAGGTGACGGCGAGTATCCGCTCTGGCGCCACACCGCTCTCTATAATATGAGCAATGCGGTGAGTAAGAGTCTTAGTTTTCCCTGCCCCCGCTCCGGCGACGATAAGAAGAGGGCCTTTTATGCAATTTACAGCTTCATTTTGAGCAGGATTGAGTGGAGAAGGAGTTCCCATTGGCAACAACTATACCACGACCGCTCAAAAAATCAGGAAAAACCCTTTACAAAATATTCAATTTGTTTCCTTATTTTATATCCACATGAGCGTCTTTGATTCGTTGACCAGAGACCCCTTCCGAGGTATGATTTCCCCTAGGTGTGCCAACAAAGGCTATCTGTCAGAGGTTGAGCCGAGGCACCCGTAAGTGCGCATGGGCAAATTGTTGTAACGACTGGAAATTCTTGATTTTTCGCCCTCTTTTGGCTTATAAGTACCGAAAATAAGGACCCCGGCCTTTTCTCATATTCGTCATCTCGCCGGGCGAAAAAGGGTGTTTTTTACAGGCTTTTTGCTATAAAGCCGCTTTTGTTTTTCGGAACACTTTTCATGCTTGTGCCGGTATCTAGTGCTAATGCTGGCTTTTTTACTTTCCTTGGGAGCATCTTTTTGGGCAATTCAACCAGCGCAGAGGAGAAGAGGATCAACTCTCAGAACATGGCGCTTCTTCAGGCGGCTGCCAACCCTGACCCCCATGCTGCACAAGGGGGTGGTGACATTACTATCGTAAGTGACAGTGCCCTTCTCCCTGTTTCAGGCCCGGAAGGAACCCTTGCTGATATCGGGGATACACAAGGGGTGAAGGTGAAGAATGACCAGATCAGTGTCTATATTGTTCGCTCAAACGATACACTCTCGGATATTGCTAAGATGTTCGGGGTAACCGTCAATACGATCCGTTGGGCAAACGATATAGGGACAAATGATGTCATCCGCGAGGGACAAACCCTAGTTATCCTTCCTGTGTCAGGTATTCGTCATACCGTAAAGTCAGGAGACACTCTTGCAAGTATTGCTTCTGCGTACAAGGCAGATAAGCAAGATATTATGGAGTTCAATGGGATTGAAGCCGGCGACTCTCTTACTGTAGGACAGGTTGTTGTTGTTCCCGACGGGCAGATGGCAATAAGCGTAACGCCAAAGTCTACCTCCTCATCAAGCAGCCAGTCATCAAGCACGGTACGCATCACTACTCCTTCATACGGTGACTATTACGCATACCCACTTCCTTCTGGAGCAGGAGTCGTGTCACAGGGATTGCACGGATATAACGCAGTTGACCTTGCTGCACCTCGCGGTACACCGGTCACTGCATCAGCGGGAGGAGAAGTGGTGGTTGCCAAATTTGCAGAAGGAGACCCATGGTTTGGCGGATACGGAAACTATATCGTCATCCAGCATGATAATGGTACGCAGACACTTTATGCTCACCTCTCTGGCGAGATCGTCAGCCGCGGGTGGAGTGTGGTGAAAGGACAGGTTATCGGATATGTAGGCGCGACAGGGCGTGCCACAGGAAGTCACCTTCACTTTGAAGTTCGTGGGGCCAAAAACCCATTTGGTATATAAATCTCAAATGTACGAGGGAGGAAGAAAAACGGCTCAACCGATCGGTTGAGCCGTTTTTTAGCTTGAAAAGAGGTGTTGTGGGCGGTACTGGAGAGCTTCTAAAATATGCTCCTGCGCGATTTCCTCTGAGCCATCAAGGTCTGCAATAGTGCGAGCAACTTTTATAATTCGGTGGTAGGCGCGTGGAGAAAGCCCCATCTTTTCTGCAGAGGATACGAGAATATTCTTTGCATCTGAAGATAGAGACGCCAAGGCATCTATCTCCCTTGGCTTCATTTGCGCATTTCGCGTTGTGCCATTCGCAAATCTTTTTTCTTGTATTGCTCGTGCTGACAGAACGCGGTCGCGTACCGCGGCGCTGCCTTCTCCGTCTGGGGCACGAGAAAGTTTTTCGTGTGGAATTGAGGGTACGTGAACCCAGATATCAATACGGTCCACAATCGGCCCCGAGATTTTACGCTGGTATTTTAATAATGTTCCTTGCGGGCACACACATGTCTTATTTGTTCCATAGTTCCCACATGGGCAGGGATTGAGTGCGGCGATGAGGGTGAAGCGAGAGGGGAAAATATCCGTTCCTTTTGAACGCGAGATGCTTACGGAGCCATCTTCAAGAGGTTGACGAAGTGATTCAATGACGCGACGGTCAAACTCTGGAAATTCATCAAGAAACAGGACACCAAAATGAGCCAAGGTAACTTCTCCTGGTTTTGGATGAGTGCCTCCTCCAATAATTGATACGTACGATGAAGTATGGTGTGGGGCGCGGAAAGGAGGATGCCGCACAATAAACTTTTTTAAAATTCCTGCCTGTGAATGTATGCCAGTGACTTCAAGTGATTCTTCCATAGAAAGAGGAGGAAGAATCCCAGACAACGCTTTTGCAAGCATTGTCTTACCTGTTCCTGGCGGGCCGTAGAGCGCGACGTTGTGCCCTCCTGCAGCTGCAATCTCGAGTGCGCGTTTGGCAGTTTCTTGTCCTCGTATTTCTTTTAAATCAAAATCTGGTGTTTCAAAAGCATCATCTGTTAATGTTGGCGTAGCTTCTCTTGGAAGAGAAAAAGATGATTGAGAAGAAAGATGATCAATGAGTTCGTTGAGGGTTTTCACTCCGAATACACTCAACCCGTCTATGAGCGCTGCTTCTGGCGCGTTTTCTTTTGGCACATATATTTCTTTAAATCCCTTCTCTTTTGCTTTTTGCGCAAACAAAAGAACCCCGAGCGCAGGGCGCAGTGTCCCATCAAGGGCGAGCTCTCCTAAAAATATTTTGTCATCCAAAGTCGCGGCGAGAATTCCCTGGGCCTTCAGATACCCAAGAGCAATCGGGAGGTCAAAGAGTGCGCCTTCCTTTTTAATATTTGCTGGGGCCAAAGACACAACCACTTTTTGGTTACTGTGTTTGGGAGATTTAAATCCAGAATTTTTTATTGCAGAACCAACGCGATCGCGCGCCTCTTCAACTGCTTTATCTGGGAGCCCCACCACTATAAAAGAATGTAGACCTCCAGAGAGGTCTACTTCAACAGAAACTATGTGTGGTGTAAGCCCGCTTACCTGTGCTGAATGGACGCGAGCGAAAGCCATCCTACTCGTTGATATGTGCTTTACAAGTATCAGCGGCAGGGTTTGCTTCTAGACGATCTTCCTCAATCTGACCTCCACATACTTTGCAGGTGCCATAGGTGCCTGCGTCCATGCGTGCGAGTGCCTCTTCGATATCCTTGTGACGGTTCTCTATCTCTACTTCGACGGCCGAGCGTTCCTCAAAGTCGGTGATAGTGTCTGCTCGTTCATTCTCGTCCGCTTGAAGGACGTTCATGTCTTCGGGAGTTGGCTCCCAATCAGCAGGGTTTTCAGGATTGACGCGACCAAGCCCTTTGAGCTCTTCCTCAAGGCGGGCCTTTTCTGCAAGAAGCTTATCTTTAAATTTTTGTGTATCTGTCATGCGGGTATGATAGCAAATACTTTCGTAAATCGGCAAGCTATATCTCAAATACCTCACGGACCTTCTTGAGTGTGCTCTCGTCTCCGACGATGATGACTTTGCCGTTTATAGGGAATGTATAGAGAAGTCCACCGCTTTGTGCGCGTACACTTATATCACCCACTTTTTTATCAACAAAAGGAGTAGTGAGTATCGGTGTCCCAGTAAGTGATGAAAAGTCTACAGGAAGCTGTTTCTCCCAAGAAAGCATGCCTGCGATTGCGCTGTCGTTTCGCGAAACAGCAAACACGAGAAACGGAGTGTCTCCTGACAATCCGTATGCTCCAAGAGAGAATTCTCCTCCAATTACACGAGAGAGTGTCTGAGGCATGTGCTGTGCCCACAAAGAGAAGAACTCGGGTGCTTTGATCCGTGAATCACCTGAAACAATCACCACTTCACGCAAGATTCCCGCGGGAGTATCGCCACTTAGGTTTTCTTTGATAAGAGAGAGTCCATTGCCATCTGCGATATCAATGACGGTCTTGTTTTGATTTGAAATTGGCGATGAGACAAGGAGTGACTCAGGGGTTGTGGTCGGTGTATCAAAAGACGGTGCAATCTGGCGCTCCTCTAGTCCTACAAGAATGCGTCCTGGTGTTGTCCAAAAAAGAAATCCGCTTATTCCTGCAAGAACAAGAATCGTGCCAAGTACCACAAGAGTACCTTTTTTTGATTCGGGCTCATCTTTACCTATTGTGAGTCCTTCTTGTGATTGTGCCCGTTCCTGTCGTGCCAGTGCGATAGACACTGCAGATTGCTTGTTCTCTCGGATGTTTGATGCGATATCGTTTTGCAATGTCTTGAGACTTGGGACCGCAGGTGGCGGTGGCGCCTCTTTTTTTGGAGCTTCTTGTTTGGGGGCTGCCTTTGCAGGGACGCTGTGTTCCCTTTCCCACTTTGCCCGCTCCCACGCAAGTTCGTCTTGTGTGTTGGAAGGTTTGTCCATATTGGAATTTTTAGGAGAGCTCCTCTATACGCGCACGCATCTCCTCCTCTTTCTTAACGGCTTCGTTGTATGAAGGCTCAAGCTTTTCAATTGCAGCGTTCAAAGAAGCAAGCTCTTGCTCAACACCCCATCGCTTCTCTTCTATTGCCTTGCGTGCCTTCTCTGCTTCCCAACGTTTCTCTTCAAACTCTTTTTGCTCGGCTGGTGTCGCAGCACCTTGCTCACTTTGATCAAGTGTCTGCTTCTTTATCTCAAGTTCACGCTCTTCTTTTGTGAGCGGAGAAAGTTCGTTCTCTGCAGCAGAGCGCTTTGCGTGGAGGTCTTTCCACTCCCCTTCAAGCTGATTCTTTTTCTCTGCGATTTCTACCAGCGCGATCTCAAGGCGCTTTTTCTCGTGCATTTTCTCAAGGGTGTCCCCGCGCTCATCAAGTTCTTTTTCTTGTTCGGCAAGTTGGGCAATCTCAGCTTCCTTCTCTCGTACGCGGGCGAGCACATCTTCTGCCTGCTTTTCCACTCCCCATTTCTCTTGCTCGGTCTTTCTGCGAGTCTCTTCTTTGTCCCAACGAGTTTGTTCTATTGCGTGGCGTTCTTCAGGAGTTTTTGCGCCTTGCTCTTTTGTTTCAATTGCGACAATTTCTTTTTCAATAGTCGCTTCGCGCTCTTTGATAGGAGCAAGTTGAGCCAAAATAGTTTTCTGCTCTTCTTGGAGCTGTGTGAATGCGTCTACAAGAGGCTTCTTCTTATGGAAAAGAGTTTTACGATCTTCTGCAAGTTTACTCTGCTGACCTTCTATGGTCGCGAGTTCTTCCTGGAGAAGATCTTTTTTGTGTTGTCCTGCATCTGCTTGAGCCTCCTCGGGGATCATCTCGGTATTAGGAGCAAGCTCTTGTTCTGTGCCAGTCTTTTTGGCAAGTGAAGGAAGCTCTTCTTTTGGTTGTGGTGCTTCCTGAGGCTCTTCCTGTTCTTCTTCAATCTCAGGCGCTTCAACAGGAGTCTCTTCCTCTTTCTCTTCCGGCTTGGGTGGCTCTGGAGCCTCTATCTTCTCCTCCTCTTCCACAGCAGCAGGCTCTTTTGGTTTGTCCCCTGACTGTGCACTTGAGAGATCAGACTGGAATGTTCGGATAACAGGAGAAGGGCCATCTTGCACCTCTTCTTCGTCACCATCTTTCTTTTTGTCTTGATGTGAAACCATTTAATTTATAGGGTACGCTATTTTGGCTGTTTTACAAAATCTGGGTCTGCGTCTTTGATAGAAAGACTGATGCGTCCGCGTTCTTTGTCTACGTCTTTGACCACCACCGGGACACGGTCCCCTTCTTTCAATACATCAGAAATTTTTTCAATGTGAAATGGCGCGATCTCTGAAATATGCACAAGGCCATCAGCGTTTGGACTAAGTGATACGATCGCGCCGAAATCAAGGAGTTTCTCGACCACCCCTTCTACTCGCTCCCCTGGCTTGTACTCGTGGGTGAGGGATTCAATGATAGAAAGTCCTTTTTCAGCAGAACCATCTTTTCCTGTTACAAAAATACGGCCGTCGTCATTGATGTCTACCTGCGCAGAGCTCTCGTCCATTATTTTCTTGATGGTCTTTCCACCGCTGCCAATAACGAGACCGATCTTGTCTGTAGGGATGGTCATAGTGAGGATGCGAGGGGCGCTCTTCGCGAGTTCTGAACGTGGAGCAGGAAGAGTGTTCTCAATGACAGAGAGAATCTCTAGGCGCGCTTCTTTTGCGCGAGCGAATGCTTCTGTCAGTATCGCAAGTGATACACCGGATACTTTGACATCCATTTGCACCGCAGTAATACCCGTCCTTGTCCCTGCTACTTTGAAATCCATATCACCATAATGATCTTCTGGTCCTTGGATGTCGGTGAGGACGACATACTCTTTCTCATTTCTGTACATGAGTCCCATTGCGATACCCGCGACAGGCGCTTTGATAGGGACGCCCGCGTCCATGAGTGCGAGCGTGCTTGCGCATGTAGACGCCATTGAAGATGAACCGTTTGATGCAAACACCTCAGATACGATACGGATAACATACGGAAATGCATCTTCGCCCGGTATGACATACGAGAGTGCTTTCTCTGCAAGCGCGCCGTGGCCAATCATGCGGCGGTTTACTCCCATGCGTCCCGTCTCACCTGTTGAGAATGGCGGGAAGTTGTAATGGTGCATGAATCGTTTCTCGCTCTGCTCCTCCATGCCATCAATGATTTGTGTGTCTTGCGGTCCGCCGAGTGTGAGTACAGACAACACATGCGTTCCGCCTCTATAGAAAATACCCGTGCCGTGCAATATTTCAGAAATTCCTCCAGCTTGCGCGAAGAGCGGACGGATGGTTTTTGCGTCACGTCCGTCTGCGCGCTTGCCCTCATCAATCGCCGCGCGATGCACCTCTGCGTCAACGCGTTCTTCCCAAAGGAATAGTGCATGTGATTCTGCGATATCGGGAAGTTTCTCAGCACACAGCGTAAACCACTCTTTCTTAAGCGCAGAGAGAGTTTTGTCAGTGTTGTCTGAAAAAATAGCCGCAGAGAGACGTGGCGCTATTTCTTGCGCGAATAATTCTTTAAGGGAATCTTCTGGGGCATCATAAGAAATCTCGGCTTTCTCTTTGCCTATCTTTGCAATGATTTCCTTTTGAAAGGCGCATAATTTCTCAATCTCTTTGAGACCCTGAGTCAGTACAGCAACCGCCGTGTCCTCGGGGATTTCTCCGGCCCCCATTTCAATCATGTTAATCGTCCCCTCTTTCCCACACACGATCGCTTCAAGCGAGAGTGCACGGTCGGCGCGCTCTTTGTATGTAGGATTTACAATGATCTCTCCATTTTGTGCGATTCCCATGCGCACACCGCCGACGGGACCGTTCCAAGGAATATCAGAAACTGAAAGTGCAAGAGAGGCACCCACGAGACCTAAAATATCCGGATCATCGTCTCCCATAGAGAGAACGGTGGCCACCACATGTACCTCATTTCTCATGTAGTCAGGGAAAAGTGGGCGGATGGTGCGGTCAATTACGCGGCCAGAGAGTGTTGCTTCTTCTGTCGGCTTTGTTTCGCGACGCACGAATCTGCTTCCCAAGATTTGTCCTGCTGCATAAAACTTTTCTTCAAAATCTACTGAGAGTGGGAAATAATCAACACCGGACTTTTTGCCTTCAGACATGACTGCGGTTACTAGTACCACTGTGTTGCCGTAGCGGATGGTCACGGACCCATTGGTTTGATCTGCCAAGTCGGTGAACTCTGCTATCAATGTCTTTCCTCCAAATTCTGTTTCAAATCGCGTGCTTTTCATATGAGTCTAATATACAAAACAACCCGTTTATTATTCCGGCTAGTGAGAATGCAAAATGAAAACTTGTTTTCATTTTGTTCGAGCGACGACGGAATATAAGGGTAGGATACCGTGTGCCCCAAACACACGCAAGGAGCGGTTTGTCCGCTCCTTGTAAGTAACGCTCTGTAAGACACCGCTTTTATACGGGTTGTTTGTGTTCATCACCAGTGATGCGCGTATTTATTTTTTGCGAGAAGTGGTACTGCGTCCTCCCCCATTGCCAAGCATGAGATACTTCTTGGGCTCTTCACAGAGATCCACGAAGTCGTCTACTGCTTCCTTGAGCTTCGCAGATGCTGATTTACCGAATGCGATAACCTCTACTTGTACGCCCATTGCGTACTGGAGATGCTCTACAAGCGGAACGAAGTCTCCGTCTCCAGAGACAATGACCACCGCATCAAGTTTGGGAGCGAAGCGGATCGCGTCTACCGCAAGTCCTACGTCCCAGTCGGCCTTCTTTGCTCCGCCGTAAAAGATCTGGAGATCCTTTACGCGTGTTTCAATGCCGAATTTCTCAAGTGCCTCAAAAAAACCGCGCTCTTCCCCACTTTCTGTGGAGATGACATACGCAATAGCGCGTACGAGTTGGCGATTCTGGACTGCTTCCTTGAGTACTGCTCCGAAATTGACTCGGGCTTTATAAAGGTGCTTTGCACTGTGATAAAGATTCTGTGTGTCAATAAAAATGCCGACACGCTGTTCCTTATGTTTAATAACTGCCATAAATAAAAATTAAAAATCTTTTAAAAACTCATCACGCAAAAATGCGCATGAGCAGCTCACACGAAACGAAGAGAAAATATAGGAAAAAATTGCTTAAATAAAATTATTTAAGCCCAAGCTTCTTTATGATTTTGTTGTAGCGCGCTTCGTCCTTGCGCTTGAGATAGCGCATATGCTTCTGACGATCAGCAACCATCTGCAAAAGGCCCCTTCGGGAATGATGGTCTTTGTTGTGCTTTTTGAGGTGTAGCGCAAGCTCGCCGATACGTTCGGTCAAAATAGCGATCTGGACCTCAGGAGAACCTGTGTCCTTATCGTGCTTCTTTGCTTCATTTACAACCTTTACTTTCTTCTGTTTTGTAAGCATATCACTATTATACAATGAAAAATAAAAAACGCAAGTCCCTTTATAGAAACGCCCCTAAAATGGGGCTTTCGATGAGGTTTTCTCTTGTTTCTTGGGGTGTATCTTATCACACCATAGGCATTTTGCAACCTCCCCTATGCTATACTTTTCATATTGTGCGACATAAGAAAAAGATCTCCCCATGACACTTTCCGAGCTCAAAAAGCAATTTCTTGAATATCTTGAGATTGAACGCGGGCGAAGCATGAAGACGGTAGAAAATTATGATCGCTATGTCTCGCGGTTCCTTGAGCAGACGGGTGCTGCTTCCCCATCGGATATCACCGACGATACGGTGCGTACATTTCGTCTCTGGCTCAATCGTCAGAAGACGATAGATTCAACGCTCAAAAAGCGCACACAAAATTATTATCTTATTGCCCTACGGGCGTTTCTCAAGTACATGGCGTATAGAAACATCCCTTCCCTTCCTGCGTCACGCATTGAACTTGCAAAGACTCCTGGGCGTGAACTTGACCTTATCTCTGCAGATGAACTTGAGCGGTTGCTCGCTGCGCCCTCGGGCGATTCGCTCCAAGAGTTACGTGATCGCGCCCTCCTTGAGATGCTCTTCTCTACCGGGTTGCGCGTATCAGAGCTCTGTGGTCTTCCTCGCGACCTAGACCTCTCAAAAGACGAATTCTCTGTGCGTGGTAAGGGTGAAAAAGTGCGCGTAGTATTTCTCTCTGATACAGCAAAAGGGGCTCTCAAAAAATATCTTGCAGCTCGCAAGGATATAGACGATGCCATGTTTATTCGCCTAGGAAGAAAAGCAAGTACTGGGACGAAAAAGGGAGAAAATTTGCGCATCACTCCCCGCTCGGTAGAGCGGCTTGTGGCGCACTATGCGATCAAAGCCGGTATTTCAAAAAAAGTAACTCCGCACGTTATACGGCATAGCTTCGCGACAGACCTTCTTTCAAATGGCGCAGATCTTCGCTCTGTACAAGCACTCCTTGGTCATTCAAATATCACTACCACACAGGTATATACGCACGTGACAGACAAACAGCTACGCGAGATTCATAAAAATTTTCACGGCAAGAGGAGGAAATAAAAAAGCCGCGCTCGATGTTCGAGCGCGGCCACTCTTTTAGTGCTCCGTCCCCTTTCCTTCCAGGGTCTTGAGTATGTCCGTGAGTCCGCCAATGATATTGGCATCATGGAGTTTTTTCCGCTGAATGGTTTCTTGCATCTCGTATTCTTGTTGCTGCAAGTTACCAATCTCGGCATCAGGAACAACAAATATTCCATGTGCTTCAAGGAGAATCCGTCCACGGCTCAGCGCTTTATCCAAAGGAATATTTTCCTTCTGGGAAATCATGGCGCACTGCTGCCGGAATATCTTTTCAGACATGAACTGTGTCATTCTCTCCCCCGTCAAAGAGCAGGGTCTCTTTGTCAGGTCCCAAAAGACCCTTTTCATACAGGCCTTCAATGACTACCATCTCTGCCGCTCGTATCTGGGCGCGGCGTATTCTCTCTTCCATGGGCAATCCAATCTGGATGCCGTGTTCCTGAAGTGTTATGCGTGCTGCTATCCGGACATCCTCAATTGGCTTGTCATGTTTTTTTGCAATGTCCTGGCACCATTCTTCGAAGCTCTCTTCACTCATATATCCGCTCACGATACCCCCTCCTTCCGTTTCAAAGACGCATCATACCCGAGCAAAACTAAGGCGATTCTAGCATAAATAATGTTATTCTTCATCCTTAAAAAAATCGCACCTATGGTAGGTGCGATCAACAAATATTTAATTGCCGTACAAATCCTGGCGTATGTAATCTCTCGCCTCGCGCATACTTATAATGCGCTCACGCAATCTTTTCTCGAGCTTATCCAGTTCACCCAAATTCATCTGACGAGGTTCGCCAAGGCTTACCCCATTGCATTGCAAAATAGAGCGTAATTCTGAAGCCTGATGGTCCAAAGGAAGATCGCCAGCGTCGTTTTGCATGCATCTGAGCATGTGGTCAAACATATCTTGCGTGATAAAGAGCATCGCCTGCATGACACCTCTCCTTTGTGCTATATGGATTCAAGCCATTTCCGGACACTTTCGTCTGTGTGAGGAGATAAAAGCACCTCCCCTTCCCCGAGCTCTTCCTTCGAATGAAAGTCCAGCAAACACATGAGCTCTCTTATTTTGTCATCTGGAACAATGAGCCACCCTACTTCGGCAAAATAATCGCGAGCAATAGCCTCTGCATGAAGATAAGAGTGCTCCGTTTTTGTCTTTCTGAGTAAGTGGGAGCACACTCCGTAGCAGATGCTAACGAATTCACTTTCTGAGAAAATGCACAAATTTTCACCCGTTGGACATTCAATCGTAAGGTGGGAAACAAACATCTTCTCATCTCTCGGCGCAGTGAAGTTAGACACGGCATGTTCTCCCTGGGAAGTGGTTTGCGTGCAGCAACTACCCGCACACTAGCACAGCCCTCCGTTTTTTCAATGGGAGATGTGGGTGCTACAATACGCACATGAAAATCGTTTCATGGAACGTAAATGGCCTTCGTGCAGTACATAAACGCGGGGATTTCATGAAATTCATCAAGAAGACGAAGCCAGACATCTTCTGTCTGCAAGAGATTAAAGCAGAAGACCACCAACTCCCTGATGAAATACGTGCTTTGTCCGGATACCACGCCTACTTCTCCTCCTCGCAAGGTAAAAAAGGATACAGTGGGGTAGCGCTCTACACGAAAACAGAACCCGATGAAGTAATAAAGGGCATTGGCATTCCCCGCTTTGATCAGGAGGGGCGCATTGTGGGAGCTGTATTCGGGAATGTGGTGGTGCTCAATATCTACTTCCCCAATGGCGGAGGTGGTCCAGAGAGGCTCGCGTACAAGCTTGATTTCTACGATGCCTTTTTGGAATACATAGAGGACTTGCGCTCCAAAAACAAAAAAATCATCTTCTGCGGTGATGTCAATACAGCCCATGAGGCGATAGATCTTGCCCGTCCTAAAGAGAACGAAGAGAACACGGGGTTTCTCCCAGAGGAGCGCGCGTGGATAGATGAGGTTGTTTCACGGGGGTATATAGACATATTCAGGAAGCTTTATCCTAGCAAGGAGGGGGCCTATACGTATTGGGATATCAAGACGGCTGCCCGAGAGAGAAATGTAGGGTGGAGGATTGATTACTTTTTCATAGACCCCCGGGTGGCCCCCGCTGTGCAGAAAACAGGCATTCTATCGGACATATACGGCTCAGACCACTGTCCTATAGAGCTTGTCCTTGACGAGCAAAAGTTGCACATGTAACACAAAATAGCTCGTCAAGACCTTGTACCCCCCCTAAGGGAGTATTTTGGCACAAATGTTACATGTGTAACGATTACTCTAGTGCCCCGAGGCATGTCTTTATCGGGGGTAATTGTTCCACGTGAAACGTTTCACTCCTAGGCAGGACGCCAAAAAACCCTTATTTCTAGGCATTTCATAAATTCGAAATGTATGAGGTAGTAAGAAAAACGGCTCAACCGATCGGTTGAGCCGTTTTTGTGGTCCATGCCCCCAATCCTCGTGTTGTAGGGTTTTGTAGGTCGCCAAAACGAGGCTCGGCTACTGCTACTTAAAAAGTTTTCACGTGAAACGTTTTTGAGGCAGATTACGTAAAATTTTTTGATTGGTAGATTGGCATGAAGTGCCACACCCCCTGGGGACCCATCCTTTTGCACCGTTTCTTGAATTTTGGAAATCCTGTCAAACAGACAGTACCCCTAGGGGGAGGCAAAATGTTAGTTTCCAATAAACGAGGGGGTATAGTCATTTTGTGGGCTTTCTACCGAGCGGACCTCTCCGCGAAACTGTTTCACATGTAACTTTTTATGGGGGTGGTCCCTTGATCTGGCATATACGCCCAAAAACCTATATTTTTCAGGCATTTCATAAATTTGAAATGTACGAGGTGGTTAAAAAAGCGGGTCAATCATATGATTGACCCGCTTTTATGCCACACCCCCTTATACTCTTGGCCTACTCCCATGGTAGTGTCTAGAGGTGAAACAGGATAAAATGTTTCACGTGAAAGGTTTCTATTGTACCCCGTGCCTCTTTCGTATCTCTGACAGCTCCTTTTCCTCCTCCTCCTCTTTCTTCTCCATACCTTTCTCGCCAAGCTCTTTGAGAGGGGCGTCCTCTAATGCAGAAAGTTCCCCGGCACGTTTCTCAAGGTATTCTTCCGTATTTTTGTCGGGGTCTTCTAGGGCTTCCTCTAGGAGAGCGTGCAAAATATAGCCCACCCGGGGGCCTGGCTTTTCACGTGTAACACTCATAATCTTCCCTCCGTCTATCTTAAGCATTCCCACAGATACGGGAGCACGCATAGCTTCCTCTATCATGGCGTGGTATTTCCTCAGTCTGTAAGGGGTTTCCTTGGGGCGCCCCATGCCTATACGGTCACAGGCTCGGACACTCATGAGATCCCACACAAGCTCTGGACCTACGTTTTTCACGATCCTTCTAACTGCAGAGAGGGTGATTTTCTCAATGTCTGTGAAAAAGAGGTGATAGCGTACAAGTTTTGAAACAGCATCAGTCAGATCTTTTGGATATTTAAGACGGCGCATGATTTCACGTGCAACACGCCCGCCAACAACATCGTGCCCATAGAATGTCCAATCTTTCTTCTCGTCAGACCATTGGCGTGTTTGAGGCTTTGCAACATCATGAAGGAGGGCAGCAAGTCTCACGTGAAACGCCCATTCGCGATCTGCAGAATGTTGAAGTGCTCGCAAGTTGTGTTCCCACACATCGTAGATGTGATCGCCGTTTTGTTCTGTGCCGATGCCGAGTTCAAGCTCAGGCACAATATATTTCAAGAGACCAAGTCGTTGCGCGAACACAACTCCTTGCATAGGGAGAGGGGATGAAATCATTCTTGAAAATTCGTCTCGTATGCGTTCTGTTGAAATGTGTTCAAGGTGCTTTGCATTTTCCTGTATAGCAGTTTGTGTATCCAGCTCAATAGTGAATCCAATCTCCGAAGCAATACGTATCGCACGAAGCATGCGCAAAGCGTCTTCGGCAAAGCGGTCGGTGGGATTGCCCACCGCGCGGATAACTTTGTCTTTTATGTCCTTTTGTCCGTTATAAGGATCGATGAGAATGTCTTTTTCAATATCGTACGCGATTGCGTTGATGGTGAAGTCGCGTCTCTTCAAGTCTTCCTCTAGTGTGTTTGCAAAGGTAACAGAATCTGGACGACGCTTGTCTGAATACTCGCTCTCAGTGCGGTAAGGAGTGACCTCTACTACTTTAAGTGTTTCATCTGAAACGTTTTCATTGACCACACCGACGGTGCCATAGTCATTTTCATAGAAAGTGTTTTCAAAAATCTTCTGGATATCTTCGGGGCGGGCGTTTGTGGTGATGTCCCAATCTTTTGGCTTCTGGCCAATGATCATGTCTCTTACACATCCGCCAACAAGGTACGCATCAAAGTTGTGAGCTTTCAGCGTGGAGGCAACGTGCGCGACTTCTTGTGGGATCGTATATCGTGCGCTCATGGAAGAGGTGAGTTGGTGATATTGTACGTAATTTTTTGATTTTTTCCTAGTTTGGGTTATAGTGTTGCTTACATGCGCCCGTAGCTCAATGGATAGAGCGTCTGGCTTCGGACCAGAAGGTTGTGGGTTCGACTCCTGCCGGGCGCGCAAGGCCGGAGAAGGAAATTTATTTGCTTTTCCGTGCACTTGCGCGGGGCGCAGCGATGTCTCGCTTTTGCGAGGCCGCGAGCCGGGGTCGCGAATACTTAGGCTTTTGGCGGCTTGTGCGGCAAAAGACTTAGTAATTTGTGACCACAGAAAGTTTCATTGCGGGTATGGTTTAGTGGTAGAACACGTCCTTGCCAAGGATGAGACGGGAGTTCGATTCTCCCTACCCGCACCAAAGAATAAAAGCTCTCTTCATGGGGGCTTTTATTCTTTATGAGTGGGGTAGAGCAAGCGGAGTTTGCGTGGGGAATCGAAGGGCGCAGCGATGTTTTTGTTTTGCAAAGCAAAGGCAAAAACCGCGAGCCGGGGTCGCGCAAAATTTCCGTCAGGAAATTTATGTGTGACCGATTCTCCCTACCCCGCGAGATAGTGAAACGTCCCCCTATAGGAAGTTGACGGTAGGTAGCAGTACCTTTTCTCTTAAAGTAGTGTGTCAAGCACCCCCTTGACAGAGGTCCCCAAAAACAACACACAGACAAAAAATGTGAAGAGGGGGACCCCCTAAAATAAGCACAAAACGGACAAAAACTGTGGATAAGTGGGTGGATATGTGTATAAAAGACAGGTCTTTTAGGCACTTCGTACATTTCAAAAATACACGAAAAGCCAGAAAAGCCTTATTTATAAGCCTTTTTCTGGGACATACCTGAAGGACGGCGTCTTTTGGAAAATGTTTCACGTGAAAACTATTTGGCGGTTTCTGTGAAACTGAGTGTCCTGTAGAATGTACTTAATATGAGTGCTCAGAGTAAGGGAGACACGGGTATGCTGGGAGAGGCCCTTGCCGAAAGGTATTTTAGAGACAAAGGGTATCGTATTCTTGCCCGCAATTACCGTAAGCCTTGGGGCGAGATAGATATCATTGTACAGAAAGGGGGCACCCTCCATTTCATAGAGGTGAAGGCGGGGCAGGTTTCTTCTCTTGAGCTGGATATGGAGGGAGCGGATCTTTATAGGCCTGAAGAAAATGTCCACGGCAAAAAGGTGACTCGTCTCGTAAAGACTATCAATTCATTTCTCGCAGAAGAGCGACCAGTGTGTGATACTTGGCAGCTTGATGTCATTGTTGTCCTTTTCAGCGCAGTGGGGAAGAAGGCGCATGTGCGGATTATTCCAGACATCTTGTCCGGGTGATACCCTCTGGATTTTGGGGGCCTCCTCGTGTAGTATGAGAAACCTAAGTCTTCGGGGTGTAGTATATCGGTAGTACGCGTGCTTTGGGAGCATGTAGGCCGGGTTCGATTCCCGGCACCCCGACATTTAAAGTGATGGAACTCTTTCGCAAGTACCATATTCCCGCCATTGTCTTTATCACCGGAGCGTGTGTGCTTGTTGTTGAGGTGGTCGCTACGCGCATCCTCTCTCCTTACTTTGGGAATACGATATTTACTGTATCAAGCGTGATTGGAGTCGTGCTCGGCGCGCTATCCCTCGGATATTACTATGGGGGAAAGTTTGCCGACCGCTTCCCACATAAAAGCCTTTTCTACGCAATTATTGCCCTTGGGGGGATCAGTGTGATGGCATTATATGTTTTGATGCGGGTGCTCCTGCCGCTTTTAGGCTATACGTACTCGATTGTTGCTGGGCCGCTTGTTGCGTCTATCATCCTTTTTATCCCACCGGCATTTGTCCTCGGGATGCTTTCTCCTTTTGCGATCAAGCTCTATGCAGATATGTTTCCGCAGAAGGGAATAGGAAATGTTGCCGGGGAAATTTTTTTCTGGTCAACGCTTGGAAGTATTGTGGGGAGTTTGTCTGCGGGATTTTTACTCATCCCACATATGGGAGTGAGCGCAATTATTCTAAGCGTCGGAGTAATCCTTATTGCGCTCGGAGCTTTTCCACTTATAAGAATGGGTATATATAAGCGAACACTCTTGCAGGCGATTTTCTGGACCGTACTGGTGACAGGGATGTGCTGGTATTTTCTGGGTTCATATGATGCCAAAGGGCTTGTGTATGCGAAAGACGGTGTTTACACGTACATACGTATTTTTGATGGGGAATACAAAGGAAAGCCAGCGAGATTTCTTATACAAGACCAGATGGTATCAGCGATTATGTTTTTGGATTCTGACGAACTTGCCGCTGACTACACGCGGTATTTTTATGTGCACGAACTTTTTAGTCCGAAAGTAGACCATGTGCTTGCAATCGGTGCGGGGGCATACTCTGTGCCGAAGTCTGTGATAGAAAAGTACCCAAATGCAGAAGTTGATGTGGTAGATATTGAACCAGATCTTTATGCGCTTGGACAAAAATATTTTCGTGTAGAGGAAAACCCGCGTATGCACAATTACATAGAAGATGGACGGAGGTTCCTTGAGCGCTCCACGACCACCTATGATGTTATTTTTGCGGATGCGTATCACTCGCGTTTCTCGGTGCCTGCTCACCTTACTACAAAAGAATTTCTTGAGCATGCGAAAGACAGACTTACTCCAGACGGGGCTTTTGTGGTGAATGTAATCGGCAATCTCTCTTCCTCTGGACGTTCCTTTGCGATGGCTGAACTTAATACGATGAGAGCAGTATTTCCACGGGTATATGCGTTTGCGGTAGAGTCCACAGAGAAAAAAGAAGACCAAAACCTCATTTTCGTAGGGTATAAAGGTGACAAAAGAGATGCTCTAGTCCTTAAAGGAGATGCTCTTGATCCCATGCGTGAGTATCTTGCAGAGCGTGTGGTAGATATTGATACACTAGACTTCACCCAGTATAAAGTGTTCACCGACGACTTTGCTCCCGTAGAATATTATGCCCGTGGTTGATATCTGTGGTAGACACAAAGGATAGGGGAATGTACAATGGACGTTATAAGTAGTTACGGTCTATGAGTGATTCACCAAAGCAGAAAATTCTTGTCGTGGAAGATGACAAATTCCTTGGAGCGTTGTTTGTCCGCAAGCTTGTTGCGGAAGGATTTGAAGTAGCTCATGCTGTTGATGCTCCTGCCGCGTATGAATCTCTAGAAAAAAGCGTTCCTGATATCATGTTGCTTGATCTCATCTTGCCTGGGGAGAACGGCTTTTCAATTCTCGAAAAAGTAAAAAAGGACGATAGGCTAAAAGCCATTCCCGTTATTGTTTTTAGTAATCTTGGGCAGCAAGAAGAT
This sequence comes from uncultured Candidatus Saccharibacteria bacterium, assembly GCA_964612415.1. GTDB lineage: Bacteria > Patescibacteriota > Minisyncoccia > Phycocordibacterales > CAYRGE01 > CAZTCT01. Next base: position 113,098 of record CAZTCT010000001.1, read on the forward strand.
ATTGATAGAACAAAAGCGCTTGGTGCGATTGATTTTATGATCAAAGCTAACTTCACTCTTGATGAAGTGGTGAAACGAGTAAGAGGAGTACTTGCGGAAGGGAAGTAGAGAAGTTTATTGTTCTCTGGCAGTAAGCATTGCCTTAACACGCATAGTGGCGACAACTGCATCGCGACCTTGTTCTTCTAGGCGGCGTGTTACAAAGCGGATCGTTTCCTGGAGAGAAGGAATTCTATTATTCTCAAGGGCGCTTACGCGACGGCGCGTGCGCTCAATTTCTATTGCGAGAAGCTCCGCAGTCTTCTCAAGTGCTGCGAGGCGAATGATGTCAGGGAATACTTCGTCAAATTTTAAAATAGCGTTATCAAGGTCGCCGTTGGTTCCCAAAAATCCGTATGAAAATACATTGCCTGATTTCTTGACCTCAAATTCAGGTATCTGCACGGACATGATGCTCTTCACACGCACAGAGAGTTTCACGTCGGCAGAAGGGAGTATAAAAGCAGACTTCAAATTCTTTTCTGCGAGTACTGCGCTTGCTTTTGCATAAGAAGAGAACGCGCCACCCATATTCTTCTCAACACCATCGCGTACTTCACGCGCTTCACGCACAATAGCGAGAAATTTTTTCATCAAACCGTCACGCTTGTCTTTGAGAAGGCGGTGACCACGCACGGCAACACGGAGCTCTTTCTTGAGATTGAGAAGCGATATGCGTGTCGGGGTAACCTTGAGAAGCATGTTACTTGCTCTTCTTTGGCATGTACTTATCTACCATCTCTGGCTTCACGCGCTTCAATGTCTCTCGAGGAACTTCTGCAAGAAGCTCCCATCCAATATTGAGTGATGTTTCAATTGAACGATCCTCTGACTCATCTTGATTGAGGAATTTTTTTTCAAAATTTTCTGCGAATGCGAGGTTTGCGCGGTCGTTCGTATCAAGAGAGCTTTCTCCCAAGACTACTGCCAATTCACGTGCTTCACGTCCTGCTGCGTATGATGCGAAGAGCTGGTCTTTGAGACCCGAGTGGTCTTCACGAGTTTTACCTGGACCTACTCCTGCTGACCAGAGGCGAGAGAGTGAACCCTGCACGTCTACAGGAGGGTAGATACCTTTTGCATGAAGTTCACGAGAGACCATGAATTGTCCTTCGGTGATGTATCCAGTGAGGTCAGGTGATGGGTGAGTCTTGTCGTCATCTGGCATGGTAAGGATAGGGATCTGGGTGATACTGCCAGGCTTGCCTTTCACGCGTCCTGCGCGCTCATAGAGCGTTGAGAGGTCGGTGTAGAGATATCCTGGGTATCCGCGACGACCAGGGACTTCCTTGCGAGCAGAAGAAACTTCACGGAGTGCCTCGCAGTAGTTGGTCATGTCGGTGAGGATGACGAGGACGTGCATGCCGTGTTCAAACGCAAGATATTCTGCGGTAGTGAGTGCAAGGCGTGGTGTTGCGATACGCTCAACCACTGGGTCTGCTGCAGTGTTTAAGAAAAGTACGGCACGAGAGAGCGCGCCGGTCTCTTCAAATTGTCGGCGGAAGTACTCTGCTTCTTCAAAGGTCACACCCATTGTTGCAAAGACGATGGCGAAGCCAGTTGCTTCTTTGTCAGCCGATGCCACTTTTGCCTGACGTGCGATCTGTGCAGCGAGACGTGAGTGGGGGAGTCCAGCGCCGGAGAAAATAGGAAGCTTCTGCCCGCGAACGAGTGTGTTCATCACATCAATAGATGAGATACCCGTTTGGATGAAGTCGTTTGGGTACTCGCGGCTCCATGGGTTGATAGCGGCACCTTCAATATCAAGACGCTTCTCTGGGATAAGGTCAGGGCGGCCATCCTTCGGTGCGCCACCTCCGGTGAAGATGCGGCCCAACATTTCTTTTGAAACACCAAGCTTGAGAGGCTCTCCCTGGAATTGTACTTTCGTATCGCTTGTCTGAAGACCTGCGGTCGGCTCAAACATCTGCACGACTGCGCGATCATTGTAGACTTCAAGCACTTTGCCCAAGCGGGTGCGGCTCTCTCCGGGAGTGGTCACGCGCACGAGTTCTCCGTATGTGACACCGGAAACTTTCTCCACGATGAGGAGTGGTCCGTTTACCGAGCTTACTGTTTTATATACTTTGTGTGATGTGTGTGCCTCCATATATTTATGCGCGCATCAATTTTTTAAATTCGGCCGCTGCGTACTCTGGGAATCCTTCAAGCTTGCCATCCTTACCCTCCTTTTCTGTGCGAAGCTTCGGCAATGCTTTGATCACCGGGCTTTCTTTGATGACAGAGAATTCAAATTCTGGCTGTGCGATGACAGGAAGAGCGGCACGGTATGCGCTGATCATGCCGCGGAGGATAAGGTACTGACGCTTAAGTGATGTGTATGCATCATCAGGATCAAATGCGTTTTGGAAGAGGAAGTCTTCGCGGACAGACTTTGCGATCTCAAGAGTGAGGAGTTCTTTGTTTGAGAGCGCTTCGGAGCCGACGAGACGAACGATTTCAAGAAGACGTGCTTCTTCCTGCAGAATACGGATTGTTTCTGCGCGAATGTCTACGAAATCAGACGCAACATTGTTCGTCCAATATGCTTTGACGTTATCTACATAGAGTGAGTATGAAGTGAGCCAGTTGATAGCAGGGAAGTGCTTCTTGTATGCAAGCGCCGCATCAAGTCCCCAGAAACACTTCGTCACGCGCAAAGTCGCTTGTGATACTGGCTCTGAGAGGTCTCCTCCAGGAGGCGAAACCGCTCCGATGACGGAGAGCGCTCCTGTGCGGCCTTCACTTCCGAGACACAAGACATTGCCTGCTCGTTCATAAAATTCAGCAGTGCGTGATGCAAGATACGGAGGGTATCCTTCTTCTCCCGGCATTTCTTCTAGTCGTCCAGAAATTTCACGCATTGCTTCTGCCCAGCGAGAGGTCGAGTCGGCCATGAGTGCAACGCTATAACCCATGTCGCGGTAGTATTCTGCGATGGTGATACCCATGTATACAGACGCTTCACGTGCGGCTACTGGCATGTTTGAGGTGTTGGCGATAAGCACAGTGCGCTTCATGAGTGGCTCGCCGGAGTTTGGGTCTACGAGATGGGGGAATTCAGAAAGTACTTCTGTCATTTCGTTTCCGCGCTCACCGCATCCGATGTAGACGATGACCTGCGCGTCACAATACTTTGCAATGCCTTGCTGCGTGACAGTCTTGCCTGAGCCGAATGGTCCAGGTATGGAGCCTGCGCCACCTTTTGCAATAGGGAAGAGTGTATCAAGGATGCGAAATCCGGTGAGTAATGGCTCTTCTGGGAAAATCTTTTTTACGAATGGGCGAGGAGTACGGATAGGCCAGTACTGAAGCATTGAAACAGAAACAGTCTCACCATCTGCTGTTTTTATCTTTGCGATCGTATCTTCTACAACGTATGTTCCTTTCTTGATCTCAACGATAGTGCCGGCGACTCCAGGAGGCACCATTACTTTGTGTGTGATGAGCTTCGTCTCTTCTACTTCACCCAAGACATCACCTTCTTTTACCTCTGCGCCTTTCTCTTGTGTTGGGTTGAATTCCCATTTTTTCTCGCGATTGATGCCGGGAGCTGCGATACCTCGCGCGATGTAGTGTGTGCCTGATTTCTCTTCAATTATTGAAAGTGGGCGTTGGATACCGTCATAGATGGACTCAAGAAGCCCTGGCCCGAGCTCTGCGGAGAGGGACCGTCCTGTCCTATATACAGGGGCGTCAACGCCGATACCGGTTGTGTCCTCATATACCTGGATGGCGGCAATATCGCCATCAAGACCGATGATCTCGCCCATGAGCTTCTCGTCGGAGATTTGGACGAGCTCGTACATTTTTGCCTCTGACATGCCGCTCGCGCGGACGAGTGGACCCGAAACTTTAACGATTTTCCCGTGTGATTTTGTGTTTTGCATGTCAGGTTATGTAAAAAAGAGAAAGCCTAAACCTGGCTTTTTATGCGGTCATTATACTGAAACAGAGGGGGTTTGCAAACTAAAAAATATCTGAGCCGACGGCGCGTTCTGCAAGTCGTTTCAAGTGTTCTGCGCCACGTCCTGTGGCACCGGAAACGCCAGGGAGTACTAGAAGTGCAGGCAACGGCCCTGCCGAGAGCTTGGCGTACTCATCCTCCGGAATGTGTTTTGCGAGTTCTTCAAGCAAGAGGATGACCGCGTACTTTGTCTTTTGTTCTACGGTTCCACGAAGCTCTTTGATCTTGTTGACGGCCTGCTCACTTGTCTCTGCGTCAAAGACATCTACCCCAAGTGCTTTAAAACCTGTGGTTACTTTCTCTGGCCCTATGATCGCAATATGAAAATCTTGGTCAGACATATTATGCAGGTATTGAACGGTATGCGTGACGGATCTCTTGCTCTGCAAGACCAGTCTCTTTCTCTGTAAGTATCGCGTTTACTAGCTGAACATTGTGCTTCTTTGTATTGAAATATGAAAAGAGGGGAGCAGGGGAGAAAAATTCAAGTACCGAGCGATCTCGCCAAAACGAAGCCGCTATCTCGTCGGACACGCGCTCAATGAGTGTGTGGTCGTGCGTTGTCTCGTATGCGCGAAGTGCGTCTTGCCAGCGAGCATTGCCTCCTATGCGAGCGAAGCATTCTACGATCTGTCCCTTTTCTGCCAACTCATCTTCGCGGAAACGCCCACCCGATATGTAGAGACGAGGCACCTCTCGCTCTTTGAGGGTGATGTGGCGGAGTGCCGATTTTAGATTAAAGAGATCAACGAGAAGCGAGACGTATTCTGATACAGTCTTGTCTTTCTTTGTTTCGGCAAGTGCGCGGATGGTGGCAAAGTATGCTTTGTTCATGACTACATCAATCTCGAACACCTCCTTTTGTTGCTCTGCTTGTGCTACAGCTCCTGCAAGCGCTATGTTGAGGTTGCGCAAAGTGTGTTCGGTGATGGAACGATAGAGTGCGTCCGGAGTGTATTTGCCGGAATTGAAGCACGCACGCTTTATCTCCTCCTCGGAGAGTTCTGCGCGCAGCCCTTTTACGATGGTGCTTGCGTTGTAGAAATCGTATTTGAGCCAGAGGATATCAAAAAGTTCTGGATCTGGTGCGACTGATGTGATGAGATGCTTCGCATCGTCCACTACGCGTTCAAATGTTTCCGCAAGCGTAGCGCGGTCTTGTGAGGCGAGATAGGGAGAAAGAAATGTATCTTGCAATACTTTGTATGCTTCAGGCGCGTCTTTGGCAGCGAGCAATCGTTCCACTTGTGCCTGCGAGAGGAATGTTCTCTCAAGCGCCTTTATTCTTCCGCTTGCATATCCATACTCAGTCTTTCCCATATTATGAAAAAAGTATCTCTGCGATCTCCGGCTCCATCTTGTCTTTCGCGCGGGCGATGAGCGCAGGGAGTGTCGCGTCGTACTCGGTCTCTTTGCCTACAAAAAGAAATCCTCCAGAGATTTTCTTGTCAGCTTCCACAGAAAATCCCGCCTCAAACTTCTTAGCAATTTTCTTTACGAGCTTCTCGTGTGCGGGAGCGGTATGCGCAACACCCTCTTCTTTCTTGAGCGCCTTGATATGAGGAGAGAGGATCTTCTCAAGCGTGTCTTCATCGCCGGAAATATTCTCAAGCGCTTTCTGGTAAATCTCGTTTAAGATCGCGCGCTTCTCTGTATCGCGATACGACTGTACTTCTTGTTCTGCCTCAGCAAGAACACGCTCTTTGTTGAACGCGAGCATACGAGAAAGTTTTTCCTCGTGAGAAGCAGAGAGTGTACGAAGTTCTTCGTCGGTAGCTTTCTTGAGTTTTGCTACTTCATCGTTCGTTGACGAAGTGATGTTTCGTGCCTGCACCTCCGCCTCATCAATGATCTTTTTTGTGAGGTCTTGAAGCGACATATTCTAAGCTAAATGAGCGTAAGCAGAATAAAGGTAACGAGAAGCCCGAAGATGGCCCATGTTTCTACGAGCGCTGCGAGGATCATTCCGCGAGCCAAGAGAGAATCGTCTTTTGCGATCATGCCGACACCACTTGCGGCGACATTGCCGAGATAGATTCCCGCGAAGAGACATGAGAGTGCAAGAGGAAGAGAAGCGAGAAGATATGCAACACCAGTACCTGTGGTGATGATCTCACCACCCTCACCACCCAAGATGCCTGCGAAGTTTAAGATAAGAAACATTCCTACGAGTCCGTAGATACCCATTGATCCTGGAAGTGCCTGCATGAGGAGAAGTTTACCGAAAAGCTCTGGTCGCTCTGCTGTTGCGCCAGCGGCTGCACGACCTACGCGTTCCATGCCGATGGTTGATCCTATAAAGCTCAAAAGCGCCGCAATTCCGGCGCCGCCTACTACCAAAAGTGTCCCAAGTGTGAATTCCATTGTCGCGGTATAAAAATAATTATAAATTACAAGGCTTTATTCGATCGCAATATAGCGTTCTTTGCGCTCAAATGGAGAGAATTTCCGCCCTGTTCCTGCGATAAACTTACCGAAAAATTCCACGAATTGCAAGCGAGCACTATGGATGAATCCGATAAGCGCTCCGATGACCAATGCAAATATGTGGCCCACCAAAAGGATGATTGCCATAAGGATGAATCCGACGTATGGGACGAGGTCATTTACAAGAAGTGCAATAAGGTTTACCGCAAAGGCGAGCGCTCCAGCGGCAAGTCCGAGTGCAAAGAGACGTGAGTACGAGAGAAGATCAGAAAGATACCCTACGCCGTGGTAGAGACCAGAGAGACCGTGTGAGAGCTTTTTGAAAATACCATGTTCATGACGGCCTTCAGTGACGACAATTGACGCAAGGGATGTGTAGAGCCACCATGTGTACCATTTTGCCTCACCGCCGACATAGCCTGCTTTGAAAAGCACGAATGCGATCAGGGCAGAGAAGAGGGAGAGCCATGGCACTTGCTTGAAGAGTCCATCAACAAGCTCGCCTTGCTTTGCCTTAGCGACAATTTTCAAGAATACACCGAACATGATTTGGATGATACCGAGGGCAAGGGTGAAGAGAAGCACTACGATAGGACTTGTGATTGGGTTGAAGACGCGGATTGCCTCAAGTGTGTGGGATACGTGCTCTGCTTCTACGCCAAAGTATGCGCCGAAGAGAAATCCACCGATGATGGAGCTTGCTCCACAGAGCGCGAGAAGGGAGATGAGCATGCGCATGCCTTGTGGGAGGCGCAAGAAGAAAAGTGCAGCAAGAGAAAGGACGAGAATCACTGTGCCGTGTCCTACGTCAGGAAGTGTCAGTCCAAAAAATACAAAAAAGAAAATTGCGAGGTAGACAGTCGGGTCCAAGTCGTGACCACTTGGAAGTCCATAAAGACGGGTGATTGTTTCAAATGGGCGGAGGAATGGATGATTTTTGATCTCAACTGGTGGCACCTCTCCTTCTTCAAGGGCGAGCTCTTCAACAGCAAACTCATTGGTGATATTGCCTATCTTCTCCTCTATATCCTTGAGAGCGTTCTTGGGGCACCAGCCATCAAAGGCACGCACGGAGTCTGTACGAGACGCCGCCTGGATAAGTTCATGCTTTGTCTTGTTCCAGAACATGTAATCGCTCATCACTTTGAGCTTAGGGAGGAATGGCAAAAATTGCTTAATCTCTGTTTCGTATTGCGTGCGGCGCTCGGTGAGTTCTTGCTCAGCCATTGTAAGTCGATCAAGTTCTTCTTGCGGTGTGCCGGATGCTCGGGGGAGTTCAACAGACTCAAGATCGTATTCTCTGCTCAGGCGAGCTACTGCATCTGCTGATTCCTTAAGAGAAGTAATGGAGAGATGTCCATTATTATCAGCAAGCTTTTCATAAGCGATGCCGTCCTCCTCTGTCTTTGCGAGGAATGCAGCGATCTTCTCTTCTTTGCCCGAGAGAAGAAATGTTTTTGTGTGTGCCGTTTGGAAACCGTCGTGCAGTGATGCGTCAATGAATGCCCATGTAGAAAGAAGGATTCGTTCTTCGCGCAGAGCATTTTGTTTTGCGAGGGTATCATTGAGGGACTCCTCAAGGTCTTGGAGGGAGTCAATGATGTCGTTGTAATGAAAATCTTTTGTGATACTCGCAAACTCTTGCTCGGATACAATAGTTTTGTCTCCTTCCTTGAGCGCGCGAACAAAACCTTTCTTTGGTTCAAACTGGGAGAGGAACTTCACTGCAAAATCTAGGCGCCCACTTGCGTGGTGGATGACAGATGCCTCCTTCTCGTCCTCTTTAGACTTGGAGATGTTTGTGAGGGGGGTGAACTCTACCGCGCCCATTTTCTGGATCGCTGCGAGTACATCAGATGCCGCATTGCGGTGGACGTACAATCTGATTTTTTGCATTGCGACAGTCGCCATACTACGAAGAGGAAAGGGAAGAGATTACTTTTTTAATCGCACGATCACGCTTACCGATAGAGGCGGTCTTGAGAGCTTGTGCCTCCTTGCGCCCCTCCTCCACTGACGCCTTGTAGAGTTTGGCGAGATTTGCCTTCTGGGCGGCGAGCTCCTTGGCAACCTTATCTTTCAATTCGGTCTCTGTGTCAACAAGGCGAGTTTTCTCCGTTTTCTGGGTTTTCTCAAGAGTATTTGTCGCGTCGGCCTTGGCTTTCTCGATGATAGAGCGGGCTTTTTCCTCTGTTTTTGTGATTTCGTTTAGGTAACTCATAGTGATGTAAGCCAAACTATAGCATTGAGGATGCTTTTCTTCAATTATTGGCGCGTAGGGGGGGGGAGGGGTTGATTTGGTTGACAATCATATCTCACCCGCTATACTTTCTTTGAGACTTGGTATGTGCCAAGTTTTTTCAATTACTAGTGTCTCTGGCCATTCTGTTTCAGTTGTGCTTTGGCTAGGGATGTAACTATCCAACTATGGACCAAGACGATACACAGAAGGATGAAGGGATGACCACTGAAGAGGAGACCACTTCTTCAGAGGAAACTTCCACCGAAGGAGAGGCTGCGATGTAAATCAAAGCTCTCTAGTTATAAAAGAGACACCAACACCCGCGCCTAGGCGCGGGTGTTGTTTTTTTGGCAAATTTCTCGTATGCTACGAAATACTTGCGGGCATAAGCAGAGCTTGTCCCCGCGGCGTTCGTAAAAAATGAGAGCACACGAGTGCTCCCATTTTGTTCCTCACTTGCGGGCATAGTTTAGTGGTAGAATGACTGCCTTCCAAGCAGTAGATGAGAGTTCGATTCTCTCTGCCCGCACCAGGATAAAATTGCCGGCTTCATGCTGGCAATTTTATTTTCTGTTGAGTAGGGAGAATCGAACAGGGAAGGGGCCGGGAAACGGAAGTTTCCGTGAAGGAAGGCAGGACGAAGTCCATCGGAAAACCGTGGGTTTCCGAGGAGTGAGATAGCGAAACGTCTCTCTGCCCGCACCATAAACAAAAACACCCCGCGATGCGGGGTGTTTTTGTGAAGTGAGATGAAACTTACTTAACTGCGTCCTTGAGCGCCTTAGCGGCTCGGAACTTGGGTACGCGCATAGAGGGAACCTGGATAGATTCGCCTGTCTTTGGGTTGCGTGCGGTGCGAGCTGCGCGGGTCTTCACCGAGAAGATGCCGAGTCCTGCAATAGAAACCTCGTCACCCTTCTTGAGAGTGTCGGTGATAATACCAATGATACGATCAACAATGCGCTCTGCTTGCGCCTTGGTGCCGCCCAGTTCCTGGTGCACCGCTTCTACGATTCCATTTTTGTTCATAAGAGCTGAATGATTTATCTATATTATCCTTGCTCGACCAAAGTTTATGTGCCGAATGGGTTTTGCGGCACCAAAAAGTGAGCAAAAAAGCTCGGATTTATTATACTCTGGGGTCAAACTTGCGCAATAGAGGCTCAAAATAAGAGATTTTGGCGCTTTCAGCGGACTTCTCCCGAAGAGGCATCAATAATAACAGAGCCACCTTTCTCTAAAATTTGTAAATATTCGCTTCTCTCAACCAATGATTTTGGTGCAGCAAGGACATTTTCGTAAGATTTCTCTAAATTAAAAGCGGATGCTCGCACCTCTACAAGTGTTGGCTCTACTAGGCGAGTTGATATGCCCAAAAACATATAATCTGAAGGGAAGAGAGTGCGCAGGTCGTGGATTTTTTTGCCTGACGCTTTCCCAATATCTGGGCGCCACTCGAAGATAACTGCTGGCTTGGCGGTAAATCCCTTTTGGAATCCCTGGAGAGCCTCATATTCTTTACCTTCAATATCAATTTTCAGAGCAGAGACATGCTTTATGCCATGAGAATCTAAAATTGCATCAAGCGTTGAGAGGGGAACTGTGTAAGAATCCGACGGTACTCGCGAATCATTCCAGTGTTTGTTGACCGATGAAGCGCCAACATTTCCATTCGGAGAAAAGATAGACGTTGTATTGCCTCGGGAAACCTCATCGGGGGAGCCTACCGCGCATTCAACCACGGTGTATCGCATCGGAAAATTTTGCGCGATATTTCGCTTAAGATCTGAAGCAATACGAGGGTTTGCCTCAATGCCAAGAACCTCAATTTTATTTTTTGCTAGAGGTAGTGATGTTGAGCCAATGTTTGCTCCCACATCAACATATGTACCAGGAGCCCATGACTGAGCAAGAATACCTAGGGCTGGTGGAGTTGTGTCAAAGTATCCATGTACGTAAAGCTTCCACCCTATGTGGTCATTAATATCTACAAAGTATTTTTCACCCCAAATTCCCCGGACTTCTTTGTGAAGTGGCTTAAAGCCCACCTGGATCCTCTTGCGGATTTCATTTGGGTCAAATCGTCTATCCAAAAATTTTGATATAAATTTTACCCGCAGGATTATCATTCTTGCGGTAGCAAGTGCGAGCTTATTTCTAAGAATTGACGCAAGCAAATAGGTGGAATTCTCTAAAGAGTGAAGCATGGATCATTTTAAATACTTTGCCAGCGGGCAACTCTTTTCTTGTGGGTTATCTTGCGTACTCAATAGTGCGGGCCTCGCGGATGACCACTACCTTAATTTCACCGGGGTATTTAAGGTCTTTTTCTACACGAATAGCGATTTCCCGCGCCATTTTGCGAGCATCAATATCAGAAACCTCTTCGGGGGAAACAAAGATACGGATCTCGCGCCCTGCTTGGATAGCAAAACTTTTTTCTACTCCCTTGAAATCGTTTGCGATTGCCTCAAGGTCCTGAAGACGTTTGAGATAGTTCTCTGCGCTGTCTCGGCGAGCACCTGGGCGTCCTGCTGATATTGCGTCAGCTGTTTGGACTATCACCGATTCAACCGTCTCATAAGGGTATTCCTCGTGGTGTGATTGCATCGCTTTGATAACACGCTCGTCAATACCAAACTTTTGCAAAATGCGTCTCCCGATCTCAACATGCGTCCCTTGGACTTCATGGTCAACTGCCTTGCCGATGTCATGGAGAAGGGCTCCTGCGCGAGCGACGGCAGGGTCTGCGCCGAGTTCTTCGGCAAGCATGCCGGCGATGTGCGCCATCTCTATTGAGTGTTGAAGGACATTTTGTCCGTAGCTTGTGCGGAAGTGGAGGCGACCCAATATACCAACAACGCGCGGATCAAGATTGAATACACCACATTCATACGCAGCTTGCTCGCCCTTCTCTCGGACGATTTTGTTAACCTCATCGCGCGCTTTTTCAACTGCCTCCTCTATTTTTGCAGGCTGGATGCGCCCATCGGAGATGAGCTGCTCAAGGGCAACGCGAGCAATCTGGCGACGAAGGGGATCAAAGGATGAGATAACAATAGCTCCTGGAGTATCGTCTATAATGACGTCTACACCTGCGGCCCTTTCAAACGCTTTGATGTTGCGGCCTTCTTTGCCGATAACCTTTCCTTTTATCTCGTCTGATGCAATAGGTACCGCTGTTGTCATGATCTCTGTTGCCGTTGATGCGGCGAGGCGCTGAACGCATGTTGCAAGGATGTCTTTTGCTTTCCGGTCGAGCTGTTCGCGCGACTCTGTCTCTAGTTTATGCATCCGCAGAACAAGGTCGTCTCGATGATCACTCTCAACACGCTTGAGGAGCTCTTTCTTTGCGTCTTCTTTGCTCAATCCTGAAATATGTTCAAGCTCGTTTTTGAGAGACAACGCTTCTTTCTCAAGGCGAGCCTTTTCTTCCGAGAGGGTGGTGGTGATGTCTTGTACACGGGCCGCTTCAGCGTCTATATCAATTTGTCTTTTATCCAAAAGCTCCTCCTTTTTGATAAGGCGGTCTTCAGTCTTTTTATATTCAGCTTCTTTCTCCTTTTCTTCGCGACGCAGCTCCTCAAGTCGCTCGGCGGATCGCTTCTCAGCTCCTTCAATGGTCTTTTGCGCTTCTTCCTTGGCGGCAAGAAGCATCTTCTTCACTTCAAGTTCCATTGAGCCTCTCTGGCCCAAAGAAACAATAAAGCGGAGGAAGTATCCGAACGCGACACCGGCAAACGCTGCGGCTGCAACGATAATCAGTGCTTCCAGGCTCATAAATACTGGAGCCCTATTCTACATTTGTGTGGCAAAGGAAACTGTGCTCTTCCGTTTTGCGCCCACACAGGGCATTGACTCAGACGTGGCTCACTTGGGCGCTTTTTGTATCTACACAGGAAGTGCGTGTTCAAATATCGTGGTTTCTCTCGGTTCGTGGCGGCATTTCTATCGTGAAAGGTGTTCAGTCCTACGGAGATTTCTATACTTGTAACCCCTACCAGAAACAACAGAACGGGGCAATTATTTTGACAATGTTACACCCACATAATACCAGACACTTTCCGCTACGTCTAGGATAACAAAAACGCCCCAGAAGGGGCGTTTTTGTTATCTTGAATTGCCTTTTGGCTTGTATATTTCATCAACAATCCCGTAGCTTTTTGCCTCGCTTGCGGTCATGTAGTAGTCACGGTCGGAATCTTTTTCTACTTGGCTCACAGCCTTACCTGTGTTTTTTGCAAGGATTTTGTTCAAATTCTCTTTAACCTTGAGTATATGCTGAGCGGTGATCGCGATATCTGACGCCTGCCCCTCAACTCCGCCAAGGACTTGATGGATCATTACTTCTGCATTAGGGAGAGCAAAACGCTTGCCCTTTGTACCAGAAGCAAGAAGTACTGCAGCGGCAGAGGCTGCAATGCCAATACAAATAGTAGCCACATCCGGTTTGATGTGATTCATCGTATCGTAAATCGCCATTGCTGCTGTTACTGAACCACCAGGAGAGTTGATGTAGAGCTTGATGTCTTTCTTCGGGTCCTCTGACTCTAGAAAGAGCAACTGTGCGATTACCAGGTTTGCCACGTGATCATCAATAGGACCACCCAAAAAAACAATTCTCTCACGCAAAAGGCGCGAATAGATATCGTACGCGCGTTCCCCCATTGAAGACTTTTCTATAACAGTAGGAATAAGTATAGACATAGATGTTGAAATTACGCCGTTATACTAACACAGGATAATCAAAAGCGCTACGCTTTTTCTTGCGGTGCCTGGCTTTCAAGAAATGAGAACACCGCATCATTGCCCATGAGCATCTCTACATATCCACGCAAGCGGATTGGATCTGCGTTTTTATAATGCTCTGACATGGTTTTTACCTCCCTCTCCACGAGTTCTTCTGGGGGCGCTATCTTTTCTATTCTTGCGATTTCGGTAAGAACTAGTTGCCCCTTCACTCTTTTCTCTGCATCTTTCTCCCATGAAGAGCGTAATTTTTCTCGCGTAGTTTTTGTTTGTTCGAGGTAGTTGTCCAGTGTTGCTCCTGTTCGAGAAAGAGTGTGCTCAAACTCCCCCAACATTCTGTCCAGCTCTCCTTCAATCAAAACGCGAGGAAGATCAACGGTCATGTCTTTAATGATATCTTCAAGTACTTGCATGCGTGCCTTGTCGCGCGCACGACTTTTTTTCTCCGCAGCGATCTCTCCTTTGATATGCGTGCGCAATCCATCAAGGTTTTCAAATCCCCCTAATTCTTTTGCGAATGCATCATCAAGGGTAGGGATGTCCTCATCCTTAACTTCAGTTTTTTTGTGTTTCATCTGAGCATAGCGCTTCCTAAGTTCAGTAAGGGCATTGTTTATTTCTTCCTCACTCACTTCATCAGGGCCCTTCTCATGAGTAAAGGCTTTTTTTGCGGCTGCTTTATAGTCAGAGAGTTTGACCTCCGGCATCACTGCGACTTTTATACGGAAAGAAAATTCATTTCCTGGCGCGATCTTCGTTATGGTGACACTCGGAGTTCCTATAGGATCAAGTTTTTTCTCGGCAATTATTGCTATATAAGCATCTTGTATCACGGCGTCAGCCATTTCAGACAGGATACGATCCTCCCCTATATTTTGTACAAGGATTTTTTCAGGAATATGCCCTTTTCTGAATCCAGGGATGCTGAGATCGTGCCCAAGCTCTTTTATGGCTTGAGATTTATAAACCGCAAAAATTTCTGCGGGGCAAATAATCTCTGCTTCAATCTCAGAACCTTCCTTTGGCGTGACCGTGACTGAGAGATCCTTAAATACGAGTCTTTTCATAGAGACTTGCAGTGTACATCAGTAATAAAAAAAGTAAACCCGCCAATATTGGCGGGTTTACTGTGAGGTAAGGCTTGAGAATATTTCTATTGTGCCTGGTTCACTTCGTTTAGAATCCCATCTAATTCCGCGTCAAGATTTCCTAGATCGGTGTTATTGAGGTCGCTCTCAATTGCGCTTACAGCATCGGATGTTCCCTGTGTGCGTAATTCTTCCGGTGCTGCTGGGCTTGTTTCGTCCTGCATCATTGTGTCTGTTGGCTGAGGTGCGGGCGTTGGACGATTGGCAAATAGATATGCGCCTGCCACAATTAAAATAACCACAATAATGACGATTCCGATGATTCCCCCGACGCCCTTTTCTTCTTTAGGTGCCTCCTGTTGAGGTGGCGTCATTGGAGGCTGGTTTGGTGTTTGTTCGTCCATGTTGATTGTCTATTAATGAATAATTTATTCTGCGGTGGTTGTAGTAGCCGTGGTTGTAGCTGTGCCATCGCTATCATCTGCCTGGGCTGCTTTCATTGCTTCGATAACATCAACGAGTGCCTGATGAGCCGCTTTCAATGCCTCAACAACTTCTTTTGTGAATCCGCGACACTTCTCGAAAGAAGACTTTGGGTCATCGGATACCACGATTTCATCTACAGAAGTTTCCGCTGCTGCTTGGGCTTGTATAGCTAGATCAATCTTTGTACGTGCCTCATCCAGCAAGGTTTTGTATGTACTTACATCTTGGCCAAGTTCCTCAAGTTTATTGATGCGAGACTCTATACGATCAGCAAGTGTGTTAAGGCGGTCAATTGCCGCATCAAATCGATCAAACATCTGATTTGCAAAACGTTTGATGTTTTCCTGACGGCGCTCATCAAGGTGCTGTTTCATGTCTGCTCGTTTTTCCTCGGCTGCTTTTTGCAATTCCTCTTTGCGCGCCTCAATATTTTTCTTCGTTTCCTCTATTTGTTTCTGGAGCTCTTCCTTACGCGCCTCAACTTTTTCTCGCTCAGCTTCCATGCGAGCCTTGAGTTCTGTGCGAGTAGAGCTTGCAATAGTTGTACTTGCTTTGATACGCGCAGTAGTAGATGGCTTTACTCCTTCAAATGCTTTTGGTGGCACAGGGAGGGAAGGAGGTACATCAAGCTGGAGCATTTCTCGCTTAAGTTCAGGACGTGCGTCTGTTTCAGTTTCAGCTGCTACTACGGATGGGAGCAGAGCAAAGACTGCACACACTACCGGTATTAATAATTTTTTATGTTTCATACATTAAAAATGTTACTAAGGTGTCAAAATGTTACACATATGGAGTCGAGTACTCCTTTTTTGATTATACTCCATATAAACCCAAGAGGTATTTCTTTGAGGGGAAAACAAAAAAACGGCCTAGGCCGTTTTTTTGTTACCGTATGAGTCTTGGTAAAGTTTAATCCCTCTTTTTACTGCTTCGTGCGCCGCTTTCTTTCCTTCAAATCCATTTACTTCAACCTCTTTGTTCTGCAGTTTCTTGTATGTTGAGTAGAAATGTTCAATTTCCTTAAGCGTATGCTTGTTTATATCGGCAAGGTCTTTCACATCACTCCATCTAGGATCATCTTTTGGAACAGCTATAACTTTGTCGTCTGCATCCCCGCCATCAATCATTCTCATGATTGCAACAGGGCGGGCATGTACCAAAATACCAGGGGCAAGTGGGTATGTGGTGAGGAGTACTACATCGATCGGGTCTTTGTCATCCCAGAGTGTCTGGGGGATAAATCCATAATCAAAAGGGAAGTCTTGTGCCGTGTGCGCGACGCGGTCAAGAGCGATAAGGCCCGTCTCTTTGTCTATCTCGTACTTATTTTTGGATCCCTTGGGGATTTCGATGATTGTATTTACCACGTCTGGGAGCTCGTCTCCCGGGGTGATTTCATGCCACAAGTTCATATTTTAGTAGTGAATTAAATAAATAATGCTCCTATTATGCCTTGTCTTCCTCTTGTTCTGCAATCGCACTTTCGGTTTGTTCGGGGGTTGTTTCTTGGTCATCATCAGATTCTGTCGCTTCCTGGGATTCTGATTCTGCCTGTGGCTCAGTCATTTCTACTACAACTTCCTCGGTTTCACTCCTAACCTCGCTTGTTTCAGGGACTTCTTTTTCTGAGAATGCGTCATTTTCTGTGCGCGTTTCCTCAAGAACTGCGCCAGCTCCTTCTTCGCCAACAACGGGTTCACCCTCAGTGCCGCGAATATCAATCTTCCATCCAGTAAGCTTTGCCGCAAGGCGGACATTTTGGCCTTCCTTGCCGATGGCGAGAGAGAGTTGGTCTTCTGCTACCTTCACTGTTGCGCGGCGCTCTGTCTCATTGATTTCAATTTCGAGCGTACGAGCAGGGGAAAGAGCGTCTTCTACAAAGCGTGCCGGATCTGCTTCCCATTCGATGATGTCTATTTTTTCTCCCCCGAGTTCACTCATGACGGTAGAGACGCGGACACCGCGCTGTCCGACACATGAACCCACTGGATCAATATGGTCATCGTTAGACATAACAGCAATCTTGGAGCGAGAGCCTGGCTCGCGAGCGACACTCTTAATTTCAACTACGCCGCTTGCTACTTCTGGCACCTCGCGCTCAAAGAGTTTCTCGAGGAACTTAGGGTGAGATCGAGACAAACGAAGGCGTATACCACGAGGGGATTCTTCCACTGAATAGAGATAGGCGTTGATACGCTCTCCTTGGCGATATCGCTCGCTGGGGATCTGCTCTTCGTAGGGGATGATGCCTGTTGCCTTGCCCAAATCGACAAAAATGGTGCCGCGTTCAATACGCTGGACTGTTCCCGTTACTATATCTCCAGACTTTTTGCCATATTCATCAAGCACAGAGAATTTCTCTGCTTCCCGAATACGCTGAATGATGACTTGTTTAGCGGTTTGTGCGGCAATGCGACCGTAGTCATCTTTTGCCTCGAGAGGGAAGGTAATCTCTTCTCCTGCGATAGCGTCGCGCTTGATCATCTTGGCGTCTTCAAGGAGGATATGGTGTTCTGGGTTGAATCGAACAAGTTCGTCTCCCTCCTCTCCCTCAATATGTTGTGGAGCTTCTGTTTCTGTACCCGCGTCTTCTTCGTCCTCCATCTTCACCTCTGATTTATCAACAACAATTTTTACTTGTACGAATTCTGTTTTACCGCTATTTAAATCAAAGTGAGCACGAACAATTTGCCCACGCTTTCCGTAGTCTTTTTTGTATGCGGCGGCGAGGGCTTGTTCAATCGCCTCAATAATCTTTTCTTTTGGGATTCCGCGCTCTTCTTCAAGTTGAGCCAGTGCGGCATTCATTACTTTTAGATCCATCATGGTTGCTGATTTTGTTTTTATTAGCCCGCCTATGTGGGCAAATTTTGGGTAAAAAATAATGCCCGCGGGTACGGACATTGATGCGATTATGATAGCATTTTCATCTTTTCTGTCAAGGTAGGGTTTAAATGTGGAGAACTTGTCCTCCGGAAGGGTGTACTTACTGCTATAATATTGAGTACTTACTACACTGCTCTTTCCTTATGACAGTAGATAACAAACAGCTCAAAGAGTTTCTCATTGACGCGGCACTTGTCTCAAGAACTGATATTGAGACAGTTGAGAAAAAAATGGGAAAAGGGGAGCACCTTGGCGACGCGCTTTTAAAAAGTGGCAAATTGGCTGAGGATGATTTGCGGCGAACGGAGGCATATATTCTAGGAATACCTTTCGTAAGTTTAAAAGGGCAAAAAATTGACTTTAGCGTTCTGTCCTTGGTCCCTGAGCCAATCGCCAGAAAGCACAATATTGTCGCTTTTAAAAAAAGCACCTCTGGACTTGAGGTTGCCATGTTAGACACAGATGATCTGACCGCTATTGAATTCGTAAAGAAAAGCGTCGGGCTACGCATTTTACCAAGACTTACCGACAAAGATTCTATTAAGTCTGCCCTAGTTCAGTACAAAAAGAGCCTTGAGGCAGAGTTTGACGATATCATTCAAAAGGAGGCAGTTTCCCTAAAAGAGGTGGCAGACTCTTCTGACGATAAAGACGTTTCCGAAAAAGAACTCAAGAAGCTCGCCGAAGATCTCCCTGTTGTAAAAATCGTTGACACTCTTCTCAACCACGCGATTATTCAGAATGCCTCGGATATTCATATTGAGCCGATGGAAACACAGGTAATGATCAGGTATCGCATTGATGGTATCTTGCATGATGCCATGGTCTTGCCCAAGAGTGCTGCTGCAGGCATCACTGCTCGTATTAAAGTTCTCGCTAACCTAAAGCTTGACGAAAAGCGCAAGCCACAAGACGGGCGCTTTAAAGTTGAGACAGCAGACCAGAAAGTTTCTTTTCGTGTCTCTCTATTGCCAATATATTTTGGAGAAAAGACAGTCATGCGTCTTTTGCGAGATTCCTCCGGGAGCTTACCTCTTGAGGCGCTTGGTTTTCACGGGCTTGGGCTTGAACAAGTCCATGATGCCACGCGACAGAAGACGGGCATGATTCTCACTACAGGACCTACTGGTTCAGGAAAAACCACCACGCTCTATAGTGTGCTCGATATTCTCAATACTCCAGAAGTAAACATCTCGACGATTGAAGACCCAATTGAGTATCAAATGCAGCGGGTTAATCAAACACAAGTAAGGCCCGAGATTGGCTTCACTTTTGCAAGTGGCCTGAGAGCGCTTGTGCGCCAAGACCCGGATATCATTATGGTCGGTGAAATTCGCGACGGGGAAACAGCGTCTTTGGCTGTGAACGCGGCGCTTACCGGACACCTGGTTCTTTCTACTCTGCACACCAATTCTGCTGCTGGAGCCATGTCCCGCCTTGTCGATATGGGGGTGGAGCCCTTTCTAATTGTTTCTACGGTGAATGTAGTAATTGCTCAGCGTCTTGTGCGTCGACTTTGTCCGGCAAAAGAGAAATATCAACTTACAAAAGCCGAGATCGCTGATCTTGGCAAGAATGCAAACCTTGATCGGATCCGAGAGGCGCTCATTGAGGAAAAAATTATTTCTGGAAAAGAGAAATGGGAAGATATTCCATTCTTCCGCGCGCAAAAGTCAGCTGAGTGCGTAGACGGGTATTCAGGCCGAGCGGTTATTTATGAAGTGATGAAGGTCACCCCTACTATTCGTGAACTTGTTATGAAGAGCACGACCGCGTCGCAGATCGAAGAGCAGGCGAGGAAGGAGGGAATGATGAGCATGTTAGAGGATGGAATTTTTAAAGCAGCGCAGGGAGTAACCACCATTGAAGAAGTATTTCGAGTTGTTTCAGAATAAAATATGCCTAAATTTCAATACAAAATTCATACATCAGAAGGTGATCTGCAGGAAGGAGTGGTAGAAGGAACTGATCGTTATGAAGTCGCGCGCAAGTTTACTTCGGAAGGTAGCTCAGTAGTTTCTGTTGAAGAAATAGAGAATAAAAGTTTTCTTGACATGGAGCGGATCAATGCAGCGCTCAGTCGAGTAAAAATACAAGACCTCATTGTTTTTGCGCGCAATCTTGCTGCGATGATTGACGCGGGCCTCGCACTCTCACGGGCGCTTGCTGTTCTTGAGAAGCAAACAAAAAATGCAAAGTTTAAGCGCATTATTAGTGAGCTAAGAGATGACATCGCTAAAGGTACCAACATGAGCGATGCGATGAAGAAACACCCCAAAGAATTTGGCGCACTTTTTACCTCAATGGTACGTGCAGGAGAAGAGGCGGGGAATCTTTCTGAATCATTGCGCGTTGTCGCCGAGCACCTTGATAAAAGCTACCAGCTGCGCAAAAAGATCAAGGGGGCGATGATATATCCTTCCATTGTTATTTCTGCAATGGCAATTATCGGCGTGCTTATGTTCATATATGTGGTACCTGTGTTGGTAGACACTTTTAGGAGCCTTGACGCGGAACTCCCATCGAGCACGAAATTTGTCATCCTTTTGAGTGACCTTCTCTCTGGGCACCCACTATTGTTCTTTGGTACGATACTGATCCTCGGCGTTGTACTTGTGGTAGCAGGACGCACAAAACAAGGGAGACGAGTTCGCGAGAAGATCGTTTTGCATCTGCCAGTGGTCAAAGATATTGCAAAAGAGGCAAATGCTGCACGTACCACACGTACACTCTCTTCACTGCTCTCTTCTGGGGTAAGTTTGATCGTTGCTCTTGGGATTACCAAAGATGTTATGCAGAATTCTCATTACAAAGAGGTCATTGATGCTGCTGTTGCTGATGTAGAAAAAGGTGTTCCGCTTTCAAACGCGTTTGTTCAGCGAGCCGACCTCTACCCCATATTAGTTGGAGAAATGATGGAAGTAGGTGAGGAGACAGGGAAACTTTCTGACATGCTTCTTAATACCGCAAAATTTTATGAAGGAGAGGTTGATGAAGCTACAAAAAATCTTTCGACGATAATTGAACCAGTGCTTATGGTCATTATCGGCTCTGCAGTTGGATTTTTTGCCGTTTCAATGTTGACGCCAATGTATAGCGTGATGACAAATCTCTAAACATGACGAGATTCTTAGTAAAAAAAGGTTTTACACTAGTCGAAATGCTTGTTGCAGCGTCTATCCTTGCTGTGATCGCAGGAATTGCCATCTCAACCTTCTCATCTTTTCAGCAGCACATGATACGTGATGCTGCTGTGGAGAATATTGTTTCAATCTTCAATGAAGCGCGCGCGTACACTTTGTCTTCCAAAGGGGGTACTGCATATGGGGTGCATCTCTCTTCCAATGAAGCCGTTCTGTTTGCTGGGACTACCTATAACGCCTCAGACCCAGATAATAGAAGAATTGTCTTTGAGCCAGGGATCGAAGTGACAAACATATCTCTTTCTGGCGGAGTATATGACGTAGTTTTTGAAAAGAAAACCGGAGACACAGACGCTACGGGCACTTTCACTGTACACGTTTCAAGTAACCCCATTGGTGATGTTGTTGTTACAATAGAGAAAACGGGCGTTCTTACCTATTCAATCTAGATATGATTCTAGGTGTAATTAAAAAAAATATTTATCACAATAAAGTCCGGGCTACTAATAAGGGTTTTGGAATCCTTGAGATTATTCTCGGCGCAGCAATTTTAGGAACTGTCTTTGGTGCCGCCTCTCTTTTTTATCAAGAAGGAATTCAGATCAATCGGGCGGCCCTCAACAGAACCCAGGCAGCTTTTCTTGAAGGGGAAGGGCTAGAGGCCGCTCGCTTTATGCGGGATAAGGGCTGGGAGAATGTCTCTGCGCCTCCCGATGGGACACAGTATTATCTTTCTTGGACCGGGAGTGTGTGGGCGACATCCACGACCTCTTCTTTGGTGAATGACATTTTTGAATGGTCCATCGAATATGGGGACGTGTATCGTGATGCGGCGACAAACGATATTGTGGAAACCGGGGGTGTTTTTGATGCGCATACCAAGAAAATTACATCATATGTATCTTGGCCCGAAGGCGAGAGTACTACTACTCGGTCTGTGTCGGCTTACCTGACTGATATTTTTGCCCCATAAATATGATGAAGTTTTTAAACAAAAGAACATATGGAAAGAAAGGGTTCACTATTGTGGAGGCACTTATTTATGTTGTAATTCTTGGGCTTCTCTTTGCGCTTACCACGCAAGCCACACTGACAATGTTCCAAGCTTTTTCGGGGATGCAACGATTACGTGACCTCACACAATCTGGGGGCGTGTCTGCTGAACGGATTGTTCGTGAAATACGCTCAGCAACAAGTATTGATTTTACGGATAGTTCATTTGGGGTAAACCCAGGGGTTTTAAAATTAAATACACACGATTCTTTAGGAGATGATGCAGTTGTTGAGTTCTTTGTTTCAAGGGGGAAACTGCATGTAAGCGAAGATGATGTTGATCAAGGCCCCCTTGTGCTTTCGCATGTAACGGTCGATCGGTTAGTCTTTTTTAATGTTACAGAAAGTGGAGTACCTGCAATTCGTTTTGAGCTTGAAATGACAAGTTCACGAGGGGGGCGTACCGAAACAAGATTTTTTAGCGGAGCTGCCGTTCTCCGGAATACTTATGAATAAGATTTTCTCGACAAAAGCACGGGAGTCTTCGCGGAAAGGAGTGGCTCTTATTGTTGCCGTAGTGTTTCTCCTTGCAATTGTTACGGTTGTTGTACTTGGTGTATCAGGAGCACTCGTGCGGGACTTGCATGTTGCTAACGCACTGACTTCATCGATGAGCAGTTATTACTTAGCAGAAAGCGGAGTTGAGGATGCATATTATCGGTTGGTACATGATATTTCAATGTCGTCATCCTATACGGTACCCTTGGATGGGACCACGGTGGGCGTTTCTGTTATTACACCTGGGTTAAATCAAAGAGAGATTGTCGGGACGGCGAGTGTAGACTCTCACACTCGTGTGGTTGACCTTCTTTTAAACACATCTGTTTCTGGGGCAGTGTTTGCGTATGGAGTCCAGGTTGGTGCAGGCGGCATCACACTTGCATCGAATGCACTGATTGAAGGAGTGGGAGGTGCGCAAGGGGATGTGTATTCAAATGGCCCAATCATTGGAGGTACCAATGCGACTGCCACTGGTAACGTTACGGTCGCGGGGGGGACAACAGTGGACCCAACTGCGCAATCTATCATATGCAACCAAGACCAAACAGTGGGGAGGACAAGCCCACAGTACGATTTTGCCCAAAGCTTTGTGCCGTCTGTATCAGACTCGCTATCAAAAGTCAGTATTTACTTAAGAAAGAATGGTAATCCAGGCGACAGAACTATTTATATCGTCGCCGACAATTCCGGTTCGCCAGGTACCACTGAGCTTGCCAGTGGAACACTTAACAAAGATCTTGTGGGGACGTCAGCATACTCATGGATCGATATTCTTATGGACACGCCGCCTCTATTGTCTGCAGGGACGACATACTGGATTGTTTTTGACGCAGGACAGAGCAATAGTAACTACTGGAGATGGTGCAAGAACAGTAGTGGGAGTGCTTATTCAGGAGCATCAAAATACTCAAGTAGCTGGTCGGGGGGTTCTTGGACATCAAACAGTGGTGATCTCACTTTTCAGCTTTATTTTGGGGCAGGGCAAAGTGTTCTTGAAGACATGGTCGTAAGTGGGACGGCCCGGGCAAACACGATTACAGACAGTCTTGTTTCTGGTGATGCTTATTATCAAAACATTTCAGGATCTACTGTAAGCGGTACATCATACTCCGGTTCGCCGGATTCGCCCGTGCTCCCACCCCCTCTTTCTGATGCAAGTATTACTGCATGGAAAGCAGTGGCAGAATCAGGAGGTGTGGTTTCTGGGGATTGCCCCGGTGCGGTTGGGTGTTCAAGTACCATGGGACCGGTTAAAATTGATGGCGATCTAACGATCTCTGGTGCTTTCGTCCTCTCCGGCATTGTGCATACAACAGGGAATGTGACTTTCAATAGTGGTGCTGACATGTCATGCGATGCTGCTTTTGGAAATGATAGCTGTATTCTCATTGCAGATGGGTGGATCACTCGAGGAACTGGAGCTACGATTTCAGGGTCTGGTTCAGCAAATAGCCACATGCTTCTTATCAGTACAAAAGAGGGGTGCCTTGGTGATACAGGGTCTGGTTGTGCGAGCGGCAATTCAGCGATCTATCTCAATGGAAATACTACAGGAGGGTTGTTTTATGCAAGCAAGTCTCTTGTCGCGGTGAGCGGGAGCTCGATTTCATCAGAGATTACGGGGTATAAGGTGTCTATAGGCAGTGGTGCCACTGTGCAGTACCCAGCAAGTCTTGCTAACACAAGATTTTCTACTGCCCCTGGGGGAGTATGGAGTGTTGAGGATTGGGGTGAAGATTAAACCACAGAATGGCGGATGCTATAATGCGTACATGACAGACAAAATACTCATTGCAGGGAATTGGAAGATGTTCCCAACGACTCTCGTTGACGCGAAGAAGATTCTACAAACTATAAAGAAAGGTACGATAAAACTTAAGTACACAGAGACGGTTATATGTGCGCCTACCATTTTTCTTTCTGAATTGTCGCGGTTAGTTACCGGAAAGAGAATTTCTCTAGGATCACAGAATGTGTTTTTTGAACGCGAAGGAGCTTATACGGGGGAAACTTCACCCGCAATGCTAAAAAGTATCAAAATAAGGACTACCATTATTGGGCATTCCGAACGTCGTGCAATGGGGGAAACGGATGAAGAAGTAGGGGAGAAAGTCGTAGCTGCCTTAAGAGAAGGTTTAAATGTCATTCTGTGTGTGGGGGAGACTATCCGAGATCATGATGGAACATACACACGCGTCATCTCAAATCAACTCAAAGCAGCGCTCTCTCGAGTGCAAAGGCCGCAAGTAGCCCGCCTCGCGATTGCGTATGAGCCCGTGTGGGCCATTGGGAAAAATGCTGAACGTCCAGCAACCCCGGAAGACGTTCTTGAAATATCAATTCTTATAAAAAAGGTGTTGGCTGACGCATATGGACAGCAAAACGCTGAACACGTGCCCATTCTATATGGAGGTTCAGTTGACCATACCAATGCAAAGGGTTTTTTGCTTGATGGTAATGTACGAGGATTGCTTGTGGGGAGAGCAAGTCTTTCGGCGCGATCATTTGGCGAGATTCTTGCCATTGCTGACTCAATAGAAGCATCTCGAAAGAAAAAGAAATAGCATGGAAGGCGTAAAATGTATAAATGAAGCAGGAGATGTTCGGGGTAAAAAGGTTTTCGCCCGACTTGATCTAAATGTTCCCCTAGAGAATGGACGAGTAGAAGATACTTTCCGTATCGATAAAGTGCTCCCTACGGTCCGGTATCTTATGGAGAGAGGGGCGCGTGTAATCATGGCGTCACATATTGGCGAAGAACCAAATGAAACACTGCGGCCTGTCGCTGAATATATTCAGGCACAGTTTCCAATTACTTTTATCGATGATATTTATAGCGATGACCTGAAGGATGTTGTTAAGAGTATGACCGAGGGGTCCGCTATTCTTCTTGAGAATCTTCGTTCAGCACCAGGCGAAACAAAGAACGATCCAGGGTTTTCTCGCTACTTGGCAGACCTTGCGGATATCTATGTGAACGATGCATTTCCTGCAGCGCATCGTGCGCATGCGTCTATTGTTGGCATACCACAACTCATTCCAGGGTTTATGGGCTTACAGTTTAAAGACGAGCTAGAGCACCTTTCAATGGCGCTTAATCCAAAACGCCCATTTCTATTTGCACTTGGAGGAGCGAAGTTTGAAACCAAAATCCCACTGATGGAGAAATTTTTTGATATCGCAGATCATTTGTTTATCGGAGGAGCGCTCGCCAACGACTTTTTTAAACTCAAAGGTTATGAAATTGGGCAATCTCTCTCTGATGATGCCGGGGTTGATCTAAGGCACATGCTTGAGAGTGACAAACTTCTCCTGCCGGAAGATGTGTGGGTGATGACAGAGGCAGGCGAGAAGGAACTGCGCACACCGGGTGCGCTTTTGTCTACAGATAAAATTATGGATTCGGGGCCTAAGACTGTCGCGCGTGTCGGCGAGCTCGCAAAAAGTGCGGCGCTTGTGTTGTGGAATGGTCCGCTTGGAGAGTATGAAAAGGGTTTTGACTCGGGTACAAAAGGTCTCCTCTCTGCGCTTACCGAAAGTGGCGCAACAACCATCGTTGGTGGAGGTGACACTGTCGCACTTGTTCATGAAATGAAGATTGCCGACAAACTCAACTTCATCTCAACTGGAGGGGGTGCAATGCTCGATTTTCTTGCAGACGGGGAATTGCCCGGTATCGATGCGTTGGAAAAAGGACCTGCTTGGAATCCGGAGTCTACCCAATGATTTTTTCTTTAAAAAAGACAGAGCTACTTCTTGGAGTTTTTGTCTTCCTTTTTTATACAAGTCTTCTTGCGGCGATTGTTTTGGTGGGAAATGGGCGCGGGCTTCAAGCAGAAAATGTTTTTTCCCCTGAGGGGACGGATGCTCGCGAGTACGTTTCTCTGGCTCAAACATTAGTCTCCTCGCAACGGTATGCGATATCTCCTGATAGCCCCCCAGAGTATTTCAGGAGTCCTGGATATCCTATGTTTATTGCCCCAATCCTTTCCGTAACGGATTCAACAGCTGTTCTTATTGTTGTCCAAATACTGCTAGTATCGGTTTCTGCTGTGTTTATTTATAAAATTGCGGCGGAATTATTTTCTCATTGGGTTGGCTTGGTCACTACCCTTATCTTTGTCTTAGATCCGGCAGTTATTACAACCTCACTCGTTACCCTTACCGAGCCTCTTTTTATAGCACTACTGCTTGGTACTACATGGGTTCTATTGCGGGAACACTCAACGAGAAACGTTATTTTGGCGGGAGTGCTTATGGGGGCACTTATCCTTACACGCCCAGTAGGGATCTTTTTGGCCCCATTGTTTGTCTGCTTACTGATATATAAGGGGAATAAGGATTTAAAGACTATTTTGATAAGGAGTGCCGCCTTTGTTGGCGTAAGTGTCGTTGTTTTTGTTCCATGGATGATTAGGAATGTGTATCTTTCTGGGCATTTTTCACTTTCTTCCATATCGACCTATAACATGCTTTTTTACAACGTAGTTGAGTTTGAAGTACAGAAAGGAGCCCCCAAAACAGAATTCATTAAAGGTCTTCAAGAACGCCTCGGGAGCAATAGTGATTTTGAGCTTCGGTCTTTTGACTATGCCGCAGAAGAACAAGCCCTTATCCACGAGTACCTTACGGGGCATGTTTTTTCGTACGCACTATTTCATCTGACAAAAACAGCCCCCTTCTTCTTAGGGAGTAGTCTTGATGTTGCTGAGCGGCATTTATTTGGGCTTGGGCTTTTGGATAGGGAGCCAGGACCAAGTGCAAATATATCTGGTCTTCTAATTTCAGGGGATGTAGAGGGTGTGATGTCTTTAATGCGCGAGCATTTTTGGATAACAGGGGAAAGAATTTGTTGGCTGCTACTCACAATACTTGCTCTTAGTTTGCCAGTGGTTCTGTTTTTTAAAAAAGATTCTCGCGCGGCAATCGCGCTGCTCTTCTCCCTGCTAATTCTTTTGTTTGCGATACTGGCTGGCCCTGTTTCGCACCCTCGATACCGAATCCCAGCAGAACCCTTCTTGCTCATTCTTGCCTTCGGCAACATTTATGTTATTAGTAAAGCGATTTGGGCCGCGTATGCCAAGAAATTTATATGAATACTCCAACTGACATTGTTACATCACCGGAATCTGAAAGTGGAATAACGACGACTATTATAGGCTCTCGTACTACCCAGGAATTTGTTCGTTATTTTGCAGCATCTCTCCTTGCGCTTATAGTTGACATTGGGTCTCTTGCTTTACTAACAAGTTTTTTTCACGTCCCGTATCTTACATCAGGATGGATTGCATTTACCTTCGGGTTGACCATTGTGTATTTATTGAGCATCTTTTGGGTTTTTGAGGTGCGCAAAGTGCGAAATGTCTGGATTGAGTTCTTTGCCTTCCTTATTATCGGAGTTGTTGGTCTTGGGATCAATGAGGTAATTCTCTGGGTCTTTACAGGTCTTCTTGGGTTTTTCTACCTTATATCAAAAATCGGAAGTGTAATTGTTGTTTTCACATGGAATTTTTTTGCACGTAAATTTTTGCTTTTCCAATAATATGACTAGCGATAATCAAAAAAAGAAAACAGCTGTCATTATTGGTGGTGGGCCCGCTGGGCTGACAGCAGCATATGAGCTTCTCCTTCGAACAGACATAAAGCCAATCATCCTAGAGCGCGACCCTAAGTATGTTGGAGGGATTTCCAGGACCGTTGATTATAAAGGGAACAAGATTGATATTGGGGGCCACCGGTTTTTTTCAAAATCAGATCGCATCATGCAGTGGTGGGCAGAAATGCTTCCAATTCGGTTCAAAGAAGGATCTTCGGATATTACTTACCAACGGACTACGCGCGCACTTACAGAAGGGCTTGCCATGGCAAATGACTCACATGGAGAAAATGTGATGCATGTTCGCCCGCGAAAGACTCGCATTTTGTACGGGAATAATTTCTATGCATATCCGGTGGAGCTTTCTTGGGATACGCTGCGTAAGTTAGGGCCGATAAAAGTCTTTAAAATTGGCGTAACATATACATGGTCCACACTTTTCCCTCGGAAGCCGGAGAAGACTCTAGAAGATTTTTTCATCAATAGGTTTGGAGAGGAACTTTATAAAACATTTTTCAAATCATATACGGAGAAGGTGTGGGGTGTTTCGTGCAGTGAATTGTCTGCCGAATGGGGCGCACAGCGGGTCAAAGGTCTTTCTATAAAGAAGGTAATCACACATGCGCTTAAAAAGGTGTTTTCATTTGGGCCTCTTTCAGGGAAGTCTGTTGAGACATCGCTTATTGAACAATTTCTTTATCCAGCGTATGGGCCTGGTTTTATGTGGGAAACGGTTGCAAAAAATATCAAACAACTTGGCGGAGAGATATACATGGGCGCTGATGTGGTGCGCTTAGATCACAAGGAGATGAAAGTGGTAGATGTCTTGTGTAAAGTCGATGGGCGGGGGCAGTCTTTCCACGCAGATTATGTCTTTTCTAGTACAGATATAAAGACCCTTTCAAAAATTATGTCACCATCTGTGCCACAGTCAGTCAAAGAAGTATCTGACGGTCTTGAATATCGAGATTTTATTACAGTTGGGCTTCTATTAGAAAGACCCCCTCAAGAAAAAAATGGAGAGCCTATCTCTGACACATGGATGTATATTCATGAACCAGGCGTGTCGGTGGGGAGAATTCAGTTCTTTCACAACTGGGACCCACTTCTCCTTGCCTCACCAGAGAATGGGTGGGTTGGGCTTGAGTTCTTTTGCGCCGAAGGAGATGCTTTGTGGAGTATGAAGGACGAGCATCTGGCTAAACTTGCAACAAAGGAGTTTATGCAATTAGGGCTTTGCGAAAATAATGTGGTCTTAGACACGGTTGTTATTCGACAGCCAAAAGCGTATCCTGGGTATTTTGGGAGCTATACTCAATTTTCTGAAATAAGAGATTACTTTGATAAATTCAATAACCTGTTCCTTGTAGGGAGAAATGGGATGCATCGTTATAACAATCAAGATCATTCAATGCTTGCCGCAATGGCCGCGGTGGACTTCATATTGGGGAATGTTGAAAGGGAAGCAATCTGGAGTGTAAATACTGAAGAGAGCTACCACGAAACCAAATAGAACAAAAAACAAAGCCACCTGGTTTCAGGTGGCTGTAAAATATAAAGCAAAAATTGGTAGAACTATTTTTGCAATGTTCTGCCAGAGGACCATAAAGGGGGACAGTTTAGCATCCATCTTCCTGCGGGCCAATTTCTCATGTGTAGCACCATCAAGGAAACATTAGATGTGCCATTCCCCAGAAAGAACTGGGCTTGTGAAGCCAGGAGGGTGTCAATCATGACCTCTTGCCCAAGTTCTACTCCAGATGCATACAAATGGTGTGAGCCTGTGTTGTTGCATGTACGCTTACAGTCTGTCGCGATAACTCGAGCACCGAAGTGCTGTCGTGTTATATCAAGCCACCTGGTATCATCCGTGAGTAAGAAAATCTTCACTTCCTGCGGGACTGTTTTGAGCACCTTCATGCCAGACATGTTGACGTCATTGATATTTGGCACCTCGGTGAATTTGTCCGATCCACGAATGTGTACGGCAGCATAGGGCCCTTGAAGATTCTCCTGTCGGAAGATGTTTGCCCTAGCTACGATTTCCTGGCGGGGGCGCAAATATTTGGCGGTTAACCAACGGTAAATTTCTCCGGGATCTTTTTGGTACATCACGTGAGTAGGCGGGATGTGGGGTATCAAATCTACAACTCCAACGAAGAAATCGCAGACCGCGACTTCTTCATCTTGACCCAGATAGCTTTCGGGCTGCATTCTTGAATGGGGACCTGCCCATTTGGAGACTTCCTCAGTCAGATTCTCTTTGCTCCATTTGGGCGGGAAGAAATCCCCGTCCGGGATGTTGTTGATACCGGAAGAGTTGATTGGCTCGTAAAAATTTTCAAAACCTCCGAACAGACTGCTTCCTTCCCAATGAATGACCGGAATGCGCTCTGTGATCTCTGCGAGCAGTAACGCTCCGAGTGTTGCGAAGACATCGCTGTAGAAACCACACCCCCAGCTTTTAATCAGGAGGTAGCCGTTATTTGTAGTGCTTTTGCGACGGGGAGTTGCTGACCGTAGTGAATCCGAGGTGAAACTTCTTTGTGCTTTCACGTGGCTCTCCTTTAGGCAATATTGCCAAGATATGTGAATGATCTTCTTTTACAATCATAGCAAAAAAATGGTGCTTTGTCAATGTTAGATGGAGTTAATTGATTCACTTTTTATAGAAGTTCGCGGATTTTTTGTGCAGTTTTTTCCATCTCTCCTTCTTTGTAAGGTGATCCTACCCAATGGGTGTGGCCGTCATCTTTATGGCGAGTTATCACATGAAAGTGAGCATGAAAAATAAGTTGCCCAGCATAGCCCCCGTTGTTCATGTGAATATTTATGCCGTCTGCATTCACTGCCTCTTTTGCTGCTGCAGCAAGTTTTTTTAAAATTGGAGCCATGTGAGATAAATCCTCATCAGGGATTTCGTGGAGATTTGCGTAGTGCTCCTTTGGGATTAAAAGTATGTGCCCGGGGTTTACTGGTTTTATATCAAGGAACGCGTAGGATTTTTCGTCCTCATACACTTTTTCGCTTGGGGTTTCTCCGGCAACAATCTTGCAAAAGAGGCAATCATTCATAGGGTGATTGTATGCTAAAATGTGATGCATGAAAAGTGCTTCAAAGCGCGTCTCTCCTTCAAAAGCGGCAAAGGAAGAGTTCATTGAGTATCCTCCATTATTGCGCGACCTTCTCATAAAGAGAGGAATCGCTACACGAGAAGATGCGGAAGTTTTCATGGCTCCTAATTACGATCGTGACGTGTACGATCCATTTCTCATTAAAGGAATGGAAAAGGCGGTTTCCCGTATTCTTGCTGGGATTAGAGCGCAGGAGCGCATTATTATTTATAGTGACTACGATGCCGACGGAATCCCTGGGGGAGTAATTCTGCATGACTTTTTTCAAAAGATCGGGTACGAAAATTTTGGAAACTATATTCCCGATAGACACACAGAAGGATACGGGCTCAATCATGAAGCGCTTACCTCTTTTAAAAAAGATAATGCGACGCTCATTATTACCGTAGACTGCGGCATTGCTGATGTTGAAGAAGTTGCATTTGCACAAGACAATGGCATGGACGTCATCGTAACCGACCACCATCTTCCGCAGGAAGTTCTGCCAAAAGCATTTGTTATTCTCAACTCAAAACAAGAAGATGATACGTATCCATTCAAAGAGCTAGCTGGCGCAGGCGTTGCATACAAATTAGTGCAGGCACTTGTTGAAAAAGGAAGAGAAGAGAAATTATTTGACGTGCCGGTGGGGTGGGAGAAGTGGCTCCTTGATATGGCAGGTATCGCTACGATCTCTGATATGGTGCCGCTAAAAGGAGAGAACAGGGCTCTTGCGCACTTTGGGCTGCATGTATTGCGGAAGAGCAGACGTCCTGGGTTGAAAAAACTTCTTTCAAAACTGAAAATTAATCAGAGAGATATCACGGAAGACGACATTTCATTTATGGTTGCTCCTCGCATCAACGCAGCGAGCAGAATGGATGTTCCGTTTGAAGCATTCAGATTATTTGCTACACAAAATGACGATCTCGCAGCAGAACTTGCTGATCACCTGCATCATATTAATGATATGCGCAAAGGTCTCGTTGCTTCTATTGTGAAAGAAGCGCGCAAGACTCTTGGGAAAAGAGAGGAAAAAAATATTATCGTCATCGGAGATCCAAATTGGCGTCCGGGCATACTTGGGCTTGTCGCAACACGCCTTGTTGAGGATTTTAAGAAACCCGCATTCGTGTGGGGTGGTGGGGAGAGTGGGCATCTCAAAGGATCGTGTCGCTCTGATGGGACGGTCAATGTGGTTGAGCTCATGACACAAGTCTCCGCAGGCACCTTTGTTGATGTAGGCGGACATGAGTTTTCAGGGGGATTTTCTGTTTCACGTGAGCGCGTGCATTTTCTTGAGGAAGAACTTATTCGTGTATATGACTCGGTCAAGAAGTCTACTTCCCACACACCGCTCTACAATATAGATGCGGAGCTCCCAGTTTCTGCGGTTACATGGGATACCTATGCATCAATAGAGAAACTTGCTCCGTTTGGTGTGGGGAACCCGAAGCCGGTCTTTATGTTTCGCGATGTGACGGTAGAGAGTGTCGCTTTCTTTGGAAAAGAACGCAATCATGTGCGCCTTAAAGTTTCTTCTGGAAACGCGCGCTCAGATGCAATTGGCTTCTTCTTTCAGAAAGAACTTTTCCCTGAAGTTTCTTTTGAGAAGGGCGCGCGTATCCATCTTGTTGGATCAATAGAAAAATCAACTTTTGGATCTCGTCGGGAATTGCGTCTACGCATCGTAGATGTTTTGCCGAATTAGTAATGTAGCAGAAATGGTATAGTGTACGGCAATGGAAATATCAAAAAACATTATTGCGTATGCGGATGGGAGCTCACTTGGCAATCCTGGCCCAGGAGGATGGGGAGCTCTTGTCTATAAACCAGACACACAGGAAGTAGCAGAGCTTGGCGGTAGAGATGAGCACACGACAAACAACAGAATGGAGCTTACTGCAGCAATCTCCGCGCTTGTTGAAATCGGAGAAACTTCGTTGCCGATAATTCTCCATTCGGATTCTTCATATGTAATAAATGGCATTACAAAATGGGTTTCAGGATGGATGAAGCGTGACTGGATAACAGCCCAAAAAACTCCTGTGCAGAATGTTGATCTATGGAAAGAACTTGTGGATGTGTGCGAAGGGAAAAATATTTCATGGCGACATGTTGCTGGACATTCAGGACTACCTGGCAATGAGCGTGCAGATCGTATTGCGGCTTCTTTCGCGGAGGGGAAGAAAGACGCATTATATCGAGGCCCTATGAAAGGCTACCCCATTGATGTTACGGATGTTTCTTATGACAAGAGCAAGCAAGATACTCGTGCACGAAGCAAAGCCCGTGCGTACTCGTATGTAAGTCTCGTTGATGGAGTGATCATGCGACATGCTACATGGGATGAATGCAAGCAACGCGTTGAAGGGAAGGGGAATGTACGTTTCAAAAAAACTTTAGACGCAAAAGACGAAGCTCGCCTTATGAAGGAGTGGCAGAGGACTGTTTAAAGTATGAAGACAAGCAGGCTCATTCTCCTGTTTGTCATGTTCCTCGGGGGAGTGGTCGCAAGTTTTGTTTTTGATGCGGATGTATATATAGGCGCCTTTGGGTTTTTGCTCGGGGGCGCTCTTTTTGTGTACGGGAAGATGGTTCGTGTGGGCAGCGTTTTATTTGTTTCATCACTTTTCATACTTTTCTCTGTCGGTGTCTTTCGTACGGGGATGATTCACTGGACAGAAAGAAGCGCTCTGCTTGATGAACAAGTGGGGGCGGAGATTATTTTGGAAGGAGTTATTGATGATGAGCCTGATGTAAGAGCAGGGCGTACTATTTTGGTATTCAAGCCGCAATCAATTCAGGAAGGAGGAAGAGATGTAGACATACAAAATCAGAAGAGGAGTCGGGTTAGGGTGTACGTTGATCCATATCCGCAATGGCGCTATGGGGAACATGTGCGGTTGCAAGGAGTTCTGGAATTCCCAGAAAATTTTGAGAGTGACACAGGTCGTACTTTCAACTATGTCTCCTATCTTGCAAAAGACGGTATCTTCTATCAAATGTATCGTCCGCAAGTTACAAGTGTTGGTGAGACAAACAAGCGTTCGATTAAAAGTGTTTTGTTTTCAATCAAAGCTACCCTCGTTGAGAAAGTAAATGAAGTTCTTCCAGAGCCAGAGAGCTCACTTGCTGGCGGCATTACTTTGGGCGCGAAGTCATCGCTTGGTGAAGATCTGCTCGATAAGTTTCGTATCACGGGGATTATTCATATTGTAGTTTTGTCTGGGTACAACATCACTATTGTTGCGGATTCAATCATGAGAGTTCTAGGGATTTTGCCCAGAATGTTTTCACTTTTGGCGGGGTCAATTGGGGTTGTGTTGTTTGCGATTATGACAGGAGCTGGCGCTACTGTGGTAAGGGCATCTATCATGGCGCTTCTTGTCGTCATTGCGCGTGCAACTGGGCGAGTGCATGAAACGGGACGCATACTGCTCTTTGCAGCTGCAGCGATGGTGTTATGGAATCCATACATACTTTTATTTGATCCATCGTTTCAACTTTCATTTGTTGCTACGCTTGGTCTCATTTACCTTTCACCAGTACTTGAGCGCGCCTTTTCCAAAATCCCAAAGCGTTTTGATTTACGCGCAATTGCCTCTGCGACAATAGCCGCACAGATTGCTGTGTTGCCGCTTCTTCTTTATCAGAGCGGCATCTTCTCGACTGTCTCATTGCCAGTGAACATGCTTATCTTGCCATTTGTTCCGCTTGCCATGCTCGCAAGTTTTCTCGCCGCAATGTGTGGTTTCATTGGTGTGGCCTTTGCCTTTCCATTTGGGCTGATTGCGTACTCACTTCTTGCTTATATGTTTGGGGTCGTGGAATTCTTTGCCGGAGTTCCGTTTTCTGCAATCACCATTCCTACATTTCCTCTGTGGGCCGTATTTGCCTCGTATGGACTCCTCGCTATTTTGCTCGTGCGTATATATAGACCAACGTCCAAAAATTAATATTTCTTAAATCCTTCAACTTCCTCAACTACAGCTTCACTGTTTATGTATTTATAGAAAAGGGCGATGACGACTAGCGCGATAAGCGCGAGGACAACTGCATATGGGCCAAATACTTTTGCGCTTTTGCCGAAGTAATATCCAATTGCAAGAAATGGTGCAGTCCAAATAACCGAAGAAACAAAAATAATCATGGCGTAAACTACGCGGTTCATCTTTGCGATTCCTGCCGGGATGGGGACGAATACTTTAATTGCAGGAAGAAGTTTGCCGACAAAAAGAAAGAAGCCACCTCTTTTTTGAAATGCGATCTGTACCTTGCTTATCTCGCGCGCGGGAAAGAGCGGCCATCGAGTGAGGTATTCAAGACCTTTGGCACGAGCAAATTCGTAGAGAAGTATATTTCCTATTGTGTTGCCGAGTGCTCCCACAAGCACCACAAGCCAAAGTGTGAGATTGCCGGTGAATATGAAATACCCAGCAATAATATAGAGTACTTGGCTTGAGGGGACACTTACTGCTCCATTAGCGATCATGAGTAGAAATATCCCGGCGTATCCAGAAATCGTGATGATGTGTTCGAGTGTGCCTTCTCCCATATTGATTGGATTGTAGCATGCTACGATAAGGCAATGAATCGCAATCGGCGACTCTTGTGGGCGATTATCTTTTTGATCGGAGTGAATGTGTTTGTCTGGACGGCGCTTTATATACAAAGCACGCCAAATGAGCTTATCGTTGCTTTCTTGGATGTGGGGCAGGGTGATGCGATTTTTATCAAAGCTCCCAATGGGCATGAACTTCTTGTTGATGGAGGGCCTCCCGATGGATCGGCACTTAGAGCACTTGGACAAGTTATGCCGTTTTATGATCGCTCTATTGATGTTGTCTTAGCGACACATCCAGATCAAGATCACATCGGAGGGCTGCCTGCTATTGTGGAGAGGTTTTCCGTTGGAGCTTTTATTGAATCGGGGAACAAAAAAGAATCTGCGGTAATGGATGCTCTATTGTCCGGCGTTGAGAGAAAGGACATTGAACATATAATTGCTACAAGGGGAATGCGCGTCGCGTTTTCTCCCAGTATCTTTTTTGATGTCTTGTTTCCAGATCGGGATGTGAGTGATCTTGAGAGCAACGCGGCATCCATTGTTGGAGTCCTGACTTATGGCAGTACATCATTTCTTTTGACAGGAGATTCTCCATCTGCCATTGAACGGTATTTAGTTTCAATAGATGCAAAGAGTCTTGATGTTGATGTTCTTAAACTCGGACACCATGGCTCCCGCACCTCATCATCACCAGAATTTCTTGCTGCTGCTTCGCCGGAATATGCGATTGTGTCCGCGGGCAAAGACAACCAATACGGACACCCTCATAAGGAGGTTATAGAGAATGTAGGAAATATAGGAGCAAAAATCCTCGCTACTATAGATGAGGGGGCGATTGTGTTTTTCTCTGATGGGGAAACCCTAAAGTACAAATAGACAATAAATAAACGGCTCAACCAATTGATTGAGCCGTTTTCCTCCTTATTTCACGCTTACGAGATGCTTGTTTGCCTTGAGGCAGCGGGTGCAGATTTTCTCGCGATGACCGTCGGAAAAAGTAGCCCACTGGAGGTTGGGTTGTCTTCGGACATTGCCGGTCGGGTTGAACTTGGTCGCACGGACACGGTTTGAGTAGCGTCCTCCGACTTGGGTTCCCTTATTACAAATGGGGCATGCTTTTGCCATATATTTATCGTGTTCGGCTATGTTATCATAAACCCTATATTTCGCAAGACGTATGGATGCTGACATCATAAGCGCAATTTTCTTCATAGCGATACTCATTATGTCTGTGGTGATACACGAAGTTTCCCATGGCTACGTTGCCAATATCTTCGGCGACCCTACTGCGCGCTTGGCGGGGAGACTTACCCTCAATCCTGTTCCTCACATAGATCCACTGGGTTCGTTTATCATCCCTGCGATCCTCTTCTTCTCTACGCACGGGTCTTTCGTCTTCGGATGGGCGAAGCCAGTGCCGGTAAATCCATACAATATTAAGAAAGGGAGATTGGGCATGGGACTTGTCAGTGCCGCAGGAGTGCTCTCCAATCTTCTTGTCGCCATCATCTTTGGGCTCATTGTGAGATTCTCGGAAGCATTGGCACTATCCTCCTCCTTTGTAGAGATTGCGCTCAATATTATGGTCATCAACCTCGTACTCGCTATCTTCAATCTCATCCCCGTTCCTCCCCTCGATGGGTCCAAGGTCCTCTTTAGCCTCCTTCCTGTGCGCCTTCATTATATAGAGGAGGCCTTGGAGCGGTACTGGATGTTCCTTATTATAGGGGTACTTTTGCTCGCTCCCTCTATTATTCTTCCTATTTTGCAGTTCATGGTCAGGCTCTTGGTAGGGGTATAGGCAAAGGGGCGGACAGGGCCCTTGCATTTTGTTCTCGGAAATAGTAAGGTATCCATACGCGCCTTGGGCGCTTGTTTTAATAACTTATGGCGACAATCAACCAACTCTCACGCAAAAGCCGACGAAAGCCAGTCAAGAAGACAAAGACGGCAGCTTTGTCGCGCGGTTTTAATACACTCAAGAACAGACCGGTGTACTTCTCATCACCGTTCAAGCGTGGGGTATGTACGAAAGTTACGACCACAACGCCCAAGAAACCTAACTCAGCTCTCCGAAAGATCGCCCGTGTCCGCCTTACCAATGGAACAGAGGTCACCGCTTATATTCCTGGCATGGGACACAATCTCCAAGAACACTCAGTAGTTGTCCTCCGTGGAGGAAAGGTGAAAGACCTTCCTGGTGTTCGCTATCAGGTAGTACGCGGTGTGCTTGATGCATCTGGTGTTGATAAGCGAATGAAAGGACGCAGTCGTTATGGTGCTAAACGCCCTAAAGCCGGTGCTAAGAAATAATTTTTATGCGACGACCTCTTAAAAAGAAACTCCCTATTACTCCAGATCGTGTTTACGATTCTATTGTGTTGAGCAAGTTCATCAACTGCCTCATGTGGGATGGAAAGAAAGAAGCTGCCCGCAAAGTGGTATACGACGCTCTCAATATCATCAAAGAAAAGGAGGGGAAGGATCCTTTGGAAGTATTTGAAAGTGCTATCCGCAACGTTGGTCCTCAGACAGAGGTCCGCTCACGCCGCGTAGGTGGTGCTAACTACCAGGTGCCTCGTGAGGTTCGTCCAGAACGACGACTTGCGCTTGCAATACGCTGGATCATTGAAGCGGGACGCAGCAAGAAGGGTGTCCCTATGGCAAAGAAGCTTGCAGACGAACTTCTCGCAGCATCTGCAGGAGAAGGAGAAGCAATCAAGAAGCGTGAGAACGTACACAAGATGGCAGAAGCCAACAAGGCGTTCGCACACTTTGCGTGGTAGTGCCTTGCGAGAGGGAATTGCTTTGGGGTATAGTGGAGGCAACAAAGCCCGTGCGGCTTATTTTTATTTCTATAAATTATATTTAGTACGTTATGGAACGAGATTATCCATTGGAGCGAGTACGAAACTTCGGAATCATTGCGCACATTGATGCGGGCAAGACCACGACATCAGAGCGCATCCTTTTCTATACAGGAATGAGCCACAAGATCGGTGAAGTACACGAAGGCGAGACAGTCACCGACTGGATGGAACAAGAGCGAGAGCGCGGCATCACCATCACCGCGGCTGCTATTACTTGTTTTTGGACAAAGACGGGAGACGATGCGACAAACAAAGACAATAAGTATCGTTTCAATATCATCGATACTCCAGGACACATCGACTTCACCGTAGAAGTGAAGCGATCTCTTCGCGTACTTGATGGCGCGGTTGTGGTATTTGACGGAGTCGCAGGAGTAGAGCCACAGTCAGAGACAAACTGGCGCTACGCAGAAGAAGCACAAGTGCCACGCATCTGTTTCATCAATAAGCTTGATCGTACAGGCGCATCCTTTGAGCGCTCATATGCAAGTATTTTAAATCGCTTGAGCAAAAAGGCGGTCCGCGTGCAAATCCCAATCGGCCTTGAAGATCAATTTGAAGGAGTGATTGATCTTCTTAAGATGAAGGCGTATCACTTTGAAGGTGAGATGGGTAATAAGGTTATTGAAGGAGAAATCCCAGAGAATCTGAAAGCTGACGCAGAGAAGTACCGCCATGAACTCGTAGAACGCATTGCCGAGCAAGACGATGCTCTGATGAATGACTATCTTGAAGGGAAGGAAATTCCAATCGAAGATCTTACTCGCGTTCTTCGAAAGGCGGTCGTGACCAATCAGATCTTCCCAGTGTTTGCTGGCTCAGCACTCAAGAACAAAGGTGTTCAGCTTGTGCTCGATGCCGTCGTTGACTACTTGCCATCACCAACAGATGTTCCTCCAATGAAAGGTATTGATCCTGAAACAGGAGAGGAGATAGAGCGCCACGCCTCAGATGACGAGCCATTCTCTGCGCTTGCTTTCAAACTTCAAGCTGACCCGTTCGTGGGACAGCTTACCTTCTTCCGTGTGTACTCAGGTACCGTAGAGGCGGGTTCATATATTTATAATTCAACAACTGGTGAGAAAGAGCGCTTGGGACGTATCGTGCGATTGCAGGCTGACCAGCGAGAAGAAGTAAAGAAAGTTTTCGCAGGAGAGATCGCTGCCGGGGTAGGTCTCAAAGGTGCGAAGACCTCACACACACTTTGTTCTGAGGACAAGCCAATCATTCTTGAGCAGATCGTCTTCCCAGAGCCGGTTGTTTCTTTGCGTATTGAGCCAAAGACAAAAGCAGACCAAGAGAAAATGGGCCTTGCACTCTCAAAGCTTGCTGATGAAGACCCAACATTCCGCGTATCTACCGATCCCGAGACTCTTGAGACAGTTATCTGGGGAATGGGTGAGCTTCACCTCGATATCATCGTTGATCGCATGAAGCGCGAGTTCAAAGTGGAGGCGAATGTCGGTGCTCCACAGGTAGCGTACCGCGAAACAATCACGAAGCCTGCAGAGACGGAGGTGAAATACATCAAGCAGACTGGTGGTCGTGGACAATACGGTCACGTCAAAATCAAGGTCAAGCCTCTTGAGCCGATTGAGGAGGGTGCGAAGATCGCCAAGAACACTAAGCGCGAAGACCACTTTGAGTTCATCAACAACATTAAGGGAGGTGTTATTCCGCAAGAATTCATTCCTGCGGTTGAAAAAGGTTTGCGCGAAGGTATGGACCGAGGAGTTTTGGCAGGGTACTCACTTGTTGATGTATCAGTAGATCTCTTTGATGGTTCGTACCACGAAGTAGACTCATCAGAAGTCGCCTTCAAGGTTGCAGCATCTCAAGCTATTCAAGAAGCTGCACGAAAGGCGGGCCCTGTTATCCTTGAGCCGGTTATGAAGGTTGAGGTTACTACACCGGACAAATTCATGGGTGATGTCACAGGACATCTCTCATCAAAGCGTGGACAGATCATTGGTATGGAAGACCGAGACATGTATCGTGTCGTTCGTGCCTTCGTTCCGCTCTCAGAAATGTTTGGCTACATCACTACCCTTCGCTCAATGACAGAAGGACGAGCGAACTTCTCAATGGAGTTTGATCGCTACGAGATCGTTCCGAACAACGTTGCCGAGGGCGTCATTGCAGCTCGAGCAGGGAAGAAATAGAGATTTTATTGCTAAAAAAGGGAGAAAAAACGGCTCAACCGATCGGTTGAGCCGTTTTTTGGTAGTATCGCGAACCTTTTAGATTGGCGGGATTGTGGTATTTTTAAGAAGGAATACACAACAGAGGAGCTTAAGATATGACAGAAAATCAGAGTGCTGGTGAAGCTGGTGCAATGGCTGGCGCAAATCTCTTGTCGGTACTAACGACGGGGGTTCCGATTGATCCACAGAGTCTGATTGTTCCAGAAGGACTTTCTGCCAGAGAACAGGAGTTGCTGGGGATATTAATGCCCAGACTCTATCAACCTTACATTCAGGTTGAATATAACAAGGTTGCCGACAAATATCGGTTTACTTTTTCTGACGAGCCAATAAAAACGGTCGAAGAACAGACTCCGTGCGTGGAGACTCTTCACGACGAAACCGGGAAAATGGTGGCGTTTGAAGTCCGGGGTATTGGCTCGACTTGCCGCACGGAGTTGCCGAATCTTGTTTTACGGCCCCGAAACATACGTCTGTCTGACGCACTCGCTCTTATGGAAAGGATCCATGGCCCATATTTCTTCGAGAACGGAGGCCGCACAGGGGCTGAGGGGAATCGAGCGTGGCTTTTCACACAAGCCGAACAGTACGACATTCATATTGACCTCGACTGGTAAACATCGCACTCCTTTCGCTCACCCTCGCAGGTGGGCTTTTTTCTTGACTAATATTCGTGTTTTGTTATGATGACCGGTACCGCAGTGCATGCGCCTTTTTGTTTTGTGGCGGATTATTTCGCCACACTTTGCGCAGTCTAGCGGGGAGAATCAAGGAAGTGAGCGCTCAAGGAGTGTTCTCGCGCATTGAGCGGTCAATTCCTATAATTATTTGGAATTAATAACAATTATTTACTATGGCAGATTTTGAACGAAATAAGCCGCACCTCAATGTTGGTACAATCGGCCACGTTGACCACGGCAAGACGACTCTTACCGCTGCTATCCTCCACTCTCTTGAGTTGGCAGGACAGAAGGTTAAGAAGAAGTCAGTTGATCAGATTGACTCAGCTCCTGAAGAAAAAGCTCGTGGAATCACGATCGCTCTTTCTCACAACGAGTACGAGACAGAGAAGCGCCACTACGCACACGTAGACGCTCCAGGTCACGCAGACTACATCAAGAACATGATCACTGGTGCCGCTCAGATGGACGGCGCTATCCTCGTAGTTGCAGCGACCGACGGTGTAATGCCACAGACTCGTGAGCACATTCTCCTTGCACGCCAAGTTGGTGTCCCAAAGATCATCGTCTTCTTAAACAAAGTAGACATGGTTGATGACAAGGATCTTGTTGACCTCGTTGAAGAGGAAGTTCGCGAATTGCTTACCAAGAACGAGTACGACGGAGCAAACGCTCCTGTTATCCGCGGTTCAGGTCTCAAGGCTCTTGAGGCATCATCCAAGGATGACGAGTGGGTAAAGAAGGTTCTCGAGCTTGCAGCAGCACTTGATGAGTACATCCCGCTCCCAGAGCGAGACACCACCAAGCCGTTCCTTATGCCTATCGAAGACATCTTCTCAATCGAAGGACGCGGTACAGTTGTTACCGGCCGTATTGAGCGAGGTACTGTAAAGATCGGTGAAGAAATCGAAATCGTTGGTATCAAGGACGCCGCAAAGACTACTGTTACCGGTATTGAAATGTTCAACAAGCAGCTCCAAGAAGGTGTTGCTGGAGACAACGCAGGAATTCTCCTCCGAGGTCTCAAGAAGGACGACATTACCCGTGGACAGGTTCTTGCAAAGCCAGGTAGCGTTACCCCTCACACCGAATTTGAGGCAGAAGTATACGTACTCTCAAAGGAGGAAGGAGGACGCCACACACCATTCTTCTCTGGCTACAAGCCACAATTCTTCGTCCGCACCGCAGACGTAACCGGTGAGGTTACTCTCGCAGACGGCGTAGAAATGGTTATGCCTGGAGACACTGCGAAGTTCAAGGTTAAGCTCCTTGCTCCAGTTGCTCTCGAAGACCAGCAGCGCTTTGCTATCCGCGAAGGTGGCAAGACTGTAGGTGCAGGTGTGGTAACAAAGATCGTCGCCTAACTCACAACTATCTAGAAGCTCTATGACAGCAAAAGAAGCGACAAAGAAGGCAGCAACGAAAGACAAGGATATCATCCCGAAGCTTCGCATTCGCGTACGCGCATACGAGAGCAAGGTGCTTGATATGTCTGTCAAACAGATCATTGATACCGCACTTCGCTACGAAGCAGGTATTGAAGGTCCTGTGCCGCTTCCTACAGAGATCAAGAAGTACACCGTCAACCGCTCAACATTCGTTCACAAGAACGCGCGAGAACAGTTCGAAATGCGAGTGCACAAGCGCTTGATTGATATCTTGAATCCAAATGCGAAAGTCGTAGAGGCACTTACCAACATGAGCCTCCCATCCGGAGTGAGCATTGAGGTAAAGATGCTCTAGTCTCTAAAGACTTTGAGTCAACACAAAACCCGCCGAAAGGCGGGTTTTGTTTTATAATTAAATTATGCGAAAGCGCGCAAAACAATTAATTCTCAGGAGAATCGTCGCAAGAATTTATGCGGGGACTACTTTTATTACGAATGTTTATTTAGACCATCATTCACATCCTGATACTGCGTGGATTAGGAATATATACATTCTCTTATCTTTTTATACGGAGCTACTTCTTAAAGCAATCTATATTTACGAGAAAGAATATTCAAAGCGCCAGGATTTGGAAAAGGTACTCATTACGCAGGGACATAATCTTGAAAGAATCGGGAAGGAATTAGGACCTGATATATTAAAAAAATACAATATTTACAATATAAAAAAATTTAGAAGACATCAATATAAAGTAGTTACAGACGTTGGGACTTTCTATGTTAAGGATTTTGTTGATATTCGATATGATTTTTTAACTCCTCGAGTTCGCAAATTAAAAGGCAATGAGCATGAAATGTTTCGAATCCAGATAGCTTTTATTAATCGTATTGTGGCCTTCTTGAATGGCCCAGCTTGGTCCTAAGTAAAGCCACTTGCATAATTTCTAGACTTCTGTATACTCCTCCCATACAAGAAGTACCTACCCTGGTAGGTACGCCAAGTCCCAGATAGCGGCAGCTTATAGAGGGGACCAATGGCATCTCGCGAAATGCGGCATGCTATTGCCGTATTTTTTGTTTCAACAGCTCAACGGGATGCCTCGTTGAGCCGTTCAAAACCCATGAAATTCATTCTTGGACGAAAGCAGAATATGACCCAATTCTTCAAGGAGGACGGCACCTGTGTGCCTGCCACTGTGCTTTCGGTCGGCCCTATGGTCGTCACCCAGATCAAGACTCCGGAGAAGGATGGCTATGTAGCCGTACAGGTAGGGTATGAGACCCAGAAGGAGTCTCGCCTCACAAAGGCAGAGAAGGGACACACCAAGGACCTCGGTGGTTTCACCACACTCAAGGAGTTTGCTCCAGGAGAAACCACTTTTGCTATCGGAGACAAGATTGACGCAAGTGTCTTCGCAGAAGGAGACAAAGTGGTCGTAAGCGGTATCTCAAAAGGAAAAGGTTTCCAGGGTGTAGTGAAGCGCCATGGATTCTCAGGTGGTCCACGTACCCACGGTCAGAAGCACTCTGAGCGTGAGCCGGGCTCTATCGGAGGAGGTGGACGCGCAGGTGGTCGTGTTGCAAAGGGTATGCGCATGGCAGGACGCATGGGAGGTGACCGCATTACAGTGAAAGGACTTCGCGTGCTTGCGGTAGACAAGGATCAAAACCAGATCCTTGTTTCAG
The DNA here is from genome assembly GCA_964612415.1 of uncultured Candidatus Saccharibacteria bacterium. Taxonomy (GTDB): domain Bacteria; phylum Patescibacteriota; class Minisyncoccia; order Phycocordibacterales; family CAYRGE01; genus CAZTCT01. The sequence continues at coordinate 157,786 of CAZTCT010000001.1, forward strand.
GCGCAGTCCCAGGTCGAAGAGGAACACTTATTGAGATCTACGGATAAATACCATGGAAACAACTATTTACAACCAAGAAGGAAAGAAGACTGGAAGCATCACTCTCCCAGAGCATGTCTTCGCTACTCCATGGAATGCTGACCTCGTACATCAGGTAGTTACTTCTCTTGCTGAGAACAAGCGTGCAGGTACTGCACACACCAAGACTCGCGGCGAAGTCCGCGGAGGTGGCAAGAAGCCATGGAAACAGAAGGGTACCGGCCGCGCACGACACGGCTCTACTCGCTCACCAATCTGGGTTGGCGGTGGTGTTGCCCATGGTCCTCGCAATGAGCGCAAGTATGGCGCCAAGATCAATCGCAAGATGATGGCAAAGGCACTCTACACAACTCTCTCTGAGAAGTTGCGCAACGGTGAGCTTCTCTTCGTTGAGAGCATCTCTCTTTCTGAAGGGAAGACAAAGGAGGGTAAAGAAGTATTCTCCGCACTTTCAAATATCAAAGGTTATGAGAATATGGCCAAGAGCAAGCGCGCACTCTTTGTCGCAGGACTTGGTCTTGATGAGAAGACAAAGCGAGGGTTCAGGAACTTCTCAAATATCTTCGTTGGTGATGTCCGCACGATGACACCCGCTGACTTGCTCAACTACACGGCTGTCGCGATTGTTTCTCCAAAAGAGGCTGTAGCATTCCTTGGCAAAAAGCTCTCAGCTTCTTCTGAAAAGGCAAAGCCTGTGGCAAAGGAGGAAAAGAAGGTCGAGAAGAAAGTAGCAAAGAAGCCAACTGCTAAGAAAACTTCAAAGAAAACAGCGTAAATAATTATTATGGCGATACTTGATGTATTTAAAAAAGAAGATGGCAAGGACAAGAAGGACGCTGCTCCAAAGGCAGAGCGTGCTTCTAAAAAGCCAGCCACAAAGTCTGACAAACAAGCAGCTTTAGTAGGTCGCCCTGCGACACATGTGCTCATCAAGCCTTTCATCACCGAGAAGGCGACTATGCTTGCTGACGGGCAGAATATTTATACATTCCATGTTGAGTCTGATGCCAACAAGAACGAGATCAAAAAGGCGGTAAAGACTCTCTACGGCGTTGATGCCGTGAAGGTCGCTGTCATCAATCTCCCGGCTCGTCGTGTCATGAGACGCGGTATTCCTGGTACAAAGTCTGCCAAGAAGAAGGCACTTGTGTATCTTAAGAAGGGAGATACCATAGAATTTGCATAAAATTATGAAAACATATTCATCAGCAACTCCATCACGTCGCAACATGTCTACCGTCCCATTCAAGGAGACGTTGACTGGCGACAAACCAAAGAAGTCGCTTCTCAAGGGAGGGAAGCGTTTTGCTGGACGCTCAAGCTCTGGTCGCATCGCTGTCCGACACAAAGGAGGTGGACACAAACGCCGTTTCCGAGCTGTAGATTTTGATTACAACAAGAAGGATGTTCCTGCAAAGGTAGAGACGGTGGAATACGATCCACACCGATCTGGCTTCATTGCACTTATCTGCTACGCAGATGGTGAACGTCGCTATGTATTAGCACCTCGCTCACTTCGCCCTGGTACCAAGGTACTTGTTTCAGAGAAGGCAGATATTGCTCCGGGCAATCGTCTTCCACTCGCGAAGATTCCTGTAGGTACGTTTGTATACAACATCGAGATCAAGCCCGGCTCAGGCGCACGCATTGCACGCTCTGCAGGAAACTATGCAGAAGTGATCGCTCAAGACGCCGGCTATACTCACGTGAAGATGCCTTCAACAGAAGTACGCAAGATCTCTGAGAAAGCATGGGCATGTGTTGGAGAAGTCTCCAATCCAGAGCACCGACTTGTTGCTTTAGGTAAGGCAGGACGTTCACGATGGCTTGGTATCCGTCCGACAGTACGTGGCTCTGCCATGAACCCTGTAGATCACCCATATGGAGGTGGTGAAGGACGCCAAGGACGTGGTCGCCGACGCGCAGTCTCTCTCTGGGGCAAGCCGACAGGCAAGGGGCAGAAGACCCGCCGAGCGAAGAAATACTCAAATGTATTCATTGTCTCTCGCAGGAAAGTAGGCAAGAAGAGGAAGTAAGAAAAACTCCGCACATGTTGCGGAGTTTTTTGTTGTGGATAAGATTTTCCTGTCTGCGTGCAAAAAGAAGTATAATGATTTTGTATGGACCAAGATAATCAGATGCAAGAGAGTAAATTCTTTTCTAAGGGGACTCTTACATTTGTAGCTATTGCGGTCATTGCCGTTTTGGTATGTGTCTGGTATCTCCTTGGAGGTACTCCGGAGGGAGCATCGAATGAGATAGAGCAGGAGGGCGGTTTGCAAGAGGAAATGCTCAATGCGTTGCTTAAAGCAAAGGAAGGTGAACCAGAAACACCAGCCCCCGCGGCAGAGGATATGGAGCAGGCCCTTGAGGATGCTAAAGCTGGAGAGAAAAGCATAGCTACTCCTTCAATTGAAGAAATGCAGACAGCACTTGAACAAGTAAAACAAAATTAACTTTTTAATATAAATCCTTTATGAAAATCTTTCTTCGTCGATTTGCATTTCTTGTGGTGGCGCTTGTGGCTGCTCTTGGGATCAATTATGCGTCTGCGGCGTGGACAGCGCCAACGGTAGCTCCCCCAGGGGGGAATATTTCAGTCCCGATTAATATAGGGAACGTTGCTCAAGCCAAGACAGGGACCATTAGTACTGTTGATTTCTATAGTGGGTACAGCAGCAGCAGGTATAATTTTCAGGTAAATAGTGCAGGGGTTGCTTCCACTACAGGTGTTACCATCTATGGTAATCCAGTCGTGAAGTGGTGTTCTTCTACTAATCATTGCCTCGGCACCCCGATTCTCTGTATAAGCAACACAGCGAGCTTCAACAACAACGGCATTGCCGTAAATGTGTATGGTTCAAGTGTTAGCATTACGTATGCAAGTGGTTCATGGAGAGTTCAAGGGGGAGCAGACAACTGTGCGGGGGGCGTTCTCGTTATATAAAGGGGTTCTTCGACAACTCCTTTTAGAGGTGTACCTAATCAAGAAAGGGTGGCCTGTTTGACAATCTCCCCCTTTCTGCTAGTATTTGCTGCAACCCGTCACCCTGGGCCACTATATGTGGCCTTTGTGTTTTGAAGAGGTTTTCTGCCCCTCCGGCAGAAGGGCGCCTTAAGTACATAAGGCGAGCGGGTTTCTTTTACGATTTTTCATCATGGCACGTTCAATCTACAAGGGTCCATACGTTGACCCAAAGCTTTTAAAGAAGATAGAAGGTAAAAAGCCAGACCAAGCTGGCGTTATTCGCACGTGGGCTCGTCGCAGCCAGATCGCCCCTGAAATGGTAGGTTTTGTCTTTGGCGTACATAACGGCAAAGATCATGTTGAGGTGCGTATCACAGAAGAAATGGTGGGGCATCGTCTTGGTGAATTTTCTCCTACAAAGAAGTTTATCCGTCACGGAGGAAAGATGCAGAAGGAACTTGAGGTTAAGAAGAAGGAGGCGGAGATCGCTGCAGCCAAAGCAGCAAAGGCCTCAACTGACGCAGCTTCAACGAAGCCTGCTAAATAATTATCATGAAAGCATTTGTTAAACAGTATCGACAGTCTCCTCGAAAAGTACGCCTTGTTGCAGATCAGGTGCGCGGCAAGAGTGTTACGCGTGCCACCATCATGCTCAAGATGATGCGCAAGCGAGCAGCTGGTGTGGTACTCAAGGCAGTTTCTTCTGCCGCTGCGAATGCTATTGAGAATGACAAGAAAGAAGCAAAAAACCTTTTCATAAAAGAGATTCGTGTAGATGAGGGTATTACCCTGAAGCGCTACATGCCTCGCGCTATGGGTCGTGCAAGTCGTATCAACAAGCGCGCAAGTCACATCCTTGTTACTTTGGGGGAGAAGGCAGTAAAAGGGGAAGCTGTTGAAGTAAAAGAGGAAAAGAAAGCCGAAAAGAAGCCTCGCGCTGCAAAAAAGGCGAAAGCAACAAAATAATTTAAAGAAATATGTCGCACACAGTACATCCATATTCACACCGCCTGGGAATCATCAGAGACTGGAAATCTCGCTGGTTTGGGGTGAAGGGACAATTTAGGGAATATCTCCGAGGAGATGTTTTGCTCCGTGAATATCTCGAGAAGCGCCTTCGCGGACTTTATGTATCAAGTATTGAGATGGAGCGTGGTGGTAAATTCTTGCGTGTGCTCGTTAAGACCGCTCGTCCTGGTATGCTCATTGGCCGAAGTGGTGAAGGAGCGGCTCGTTTGCGTGACGACATCAAAAAGTTTGCTGAGAAGAACAAAATTCAGATTCCTGCTGAGCTTAAGATTGATGTTGAGGAAGTAAGACACCCAGAAACTGATGCTGCTATCGTAGGTGCTATGGTCGCAGAAGGACTTGAGAAGCGTTTGCCATTCCGAGCTGTGATGAAGCAGACAATCGAGAAGGTGATGGCTAACCGTGAGGTACAAGGAGCAAAGATTGCTCTCTCTGGTCGCCTGGGAGGCGCTGAAATGAGCCGCGCAGAAGAGCTCAAGCGAGGAGGTATCCCACTGCAGACATTCCGTGCGGATATTGATTTTGCAAAAGAGAAGGCATATCTCCCTTACGGAGTAATCGGTATCAAGGTGTGGATCTATAAAGGTGAGGTTTTTGAGAATGAGAAATAAACACCATGCTTTTCCCTAAGAAAGTAAAACATCGCAAGTGGCAACGAGGCCGCAAGAACCCAAAGAAGATCTCGGCTGATACACGAGGAACTACTCTTGCGTTTGGTTCATATGGTCTAAAGGCGCAAACCTCTGCGCGTATTCGTTCCAACCAAATTGAGGCAGCTCGCAAAGTTATCGCACACACGCTTACAAAAACGGGGAAGGTATGGATCCGCGTTTTCCCAGACCGTCCTTACACACAGAAAGCTGCTGAGGTGGGTATGGGTAAAGGTAAGGGTGATCCACAAGGGTTTGAATTTGAGGTACTTCCAGGGCGCTTTATTTTCGAACTGGACGGTGTCCCAGGCGATGTTGCGAAAGAGGCACTCCGCAAGGCCGGGAAAAAGCTTCCAGTGAAGACAAAGATCATCAAACGAGAAGAATAATATGGCTACCAAGAAGGATTTTACAGATAAAAAGGATGCGGATTTGCGCAAAGAGCTTGCTGAGAAGCAGGAGGCTTTGCGCGTTTTCAGGTTTGGTGCAGCAGGCAGTCGCGTGAAGAATGTGAAGGAAGGGCGTGACTTAAGGCATACAATCGCCCGTATTTTGACCGAAATGCGCCGCCGCGCCCTTGAAGAAAAGGCATAATTGTGTAGTATTGCTTTCTATTATGACGACAAAAGAAACATTAAAGAAGAAGCGCCTTACAGGGACAGTGGTCTCTGACAAAATGGACAAAACAGTTGTTGTCTCTGTTTTGCGTTATGTAAAACATCCTAAGTATGGCAAGTACCAGAGGATCAGCAAGCGATATAAGGCACATTCTCCTGAGAATGCTTTTAAGATTGGGGACAAGGTTTCTATTGAGGAGTGTCGTCCTATATCAAGGGATAAGCGTTTCCGTGTTGTAGAAAAGATATAATTTTATGATTCAACCAGAGACATGGGTAAAAATTGCTGACAATACCGGAGCAAAACTCGGGGAAGTCTTTAAGATTTTGGGAGGTACACGCCGTCGCTATGCACAGATTGGTGACATTGTTGTGCTCTCTGTTAAGCTTGCTGAACCACGCAAGGGCGTGAAGCGAAAAGACGTCCTTCAGGCAGTTATTGTTCGACAGACGAAGCCTTACCGACGCAAGGATGGTTCATACATCCGCTTTGACGAGAACGCAGCGGTAATTTTGGAAAAAGGAAAACAAGAACCAAAGGGCGGTCGTATCTTTGGCCCCATTCCTCGCGAGATCGCAGAATTGGGGTATCAGAAGATCGCGTCACTTGCTCCAGAAGTTGTATAAATATTATGAAGATCAAAAAAGGAGATACAGTTGTAGTGATTGCCGGTAAGGATAAAGGCAAGAAAGGGAAAGTTACAGAGAGCTTTCCTCGAGAATTGCGCGTGGTTGTTGAAGGAGTGAATATGCACAAAAAGCACTCAAAGCCTCGCCGAAGCGGGCAGAAAGGTCAGATCGTCGCTTTTGCCGCACCAATCCATGTTTCAAATGTTGCGCTTGCAGATGCAAAGGAAAAGCCTGCTCGTGCTACTAAGGCAGCTAAAAAGGGTTCATCTGACGCTGCATAATATAAAACCAAAGCCATGAAAACCGTCAAAGAAAAACAAACAACCTCTTTCGATACCCTCAAGGGCGCCTTTGGGTATACCAACAAGATGGCTTCTCCTCGCTTGGTGAAGGTAGTTGTTTCAAGCTCTTTTGGTCGTGCAAATGACCGAAAAGGGAAGATGGAACTTGTTGCAGATCGTCTGTCGAAGATAACAGGGCAAAAGACATCAGTGCGTCCAGCAAAGAAATCAATTGCCTCTTTCAAACTCCGACAAGGAGATCCTATTGGACTCTCTGTTACTCTCCGTGGAGATCGCATGTATGCATTCCTCGATAAGCTTTTTAACATTGCGGTCCCTCGTATGCGTGACTTCCGTGGTTTTGATAAAAAGAGCGTTGATGCCATCGGCAATCTTTCTCTTGGCATTACCGAGCACACTATATTTCCAGAAACGGCCGACGAAGACCTTCGCGATGTTTTCGGACTTGCGGTGACCATTGTGACTACAGCAAAAACACGTGACGAGGCAGAAAAATTCTTTGAGATTATTGGCGTTCCTTTTAAAAAGGAAGGCTAAAGCGTAAACGCGTTTGACAAATAGAGTGTTTTGCGCGAATATTGGCAAGCTCGCTGCACGAAAAGCGAATATGCTTTCCTCGTTTCAATGATCGTGGCGTTCTGGCCGAAATATTAGTAGGCGAAGTCAAAGACACCGCACTCAAACAGGAATCCTGCACCGATGCCCCCGGCCCCTTACAACCTTTGGGCCGGGGTTTTTCTTTAAAGCGGGGCGCCATTGACTCGAGGACCCCTATCTGTTAGTATGCCCCTACATACCCACAGAGGTATGCAGTTCTCTCTTTAATCCGCATTTCTCCTCCTGGCCTTCTCTTGCAGTAGGTAAGAAGCATAAATGCGTGATATTAAAAAGAAACTACCTTGCTCTTGTAGAAGAGCGCGTTAATTTTTATGGCAAAGAAATCAACAGTCTATCGTTCAAAGAAAAAGCCCAAGTTTAAATCTCGGGTTGTAAGACGATGTTTTCGATGTGGTCGCAAGCATGGGTTTATGAGAGATTTTGACTTGTGCCGCATTTGCTTCCGCGAACTCGCAAACGAAGGCAAGATTCCTGGTGTACGTAAATCATCTTGGTAATTTCAATATGGACCCAATCGCAGACATGTTAATACAGATCAAGAATGGCGGCGCTGTCGGCAAAGAGAGCGTCTGTGTCCCATTCTCGAAGTTCAAGCACGAGGTTGCTAAACTTCTTGCCAATAAAGGTTATGTGAAAGCAACTTCTATCAAGGGCAAGGCGCCAAAACGAGTCCTTGAGATTGAGCTTGCATACAACGGACGAAAGCACCGCATCTCTGGCGTTGCTCGTGTTTCAAAGCCATCACGACGCGTGTATCAAAGTTCTCGTAAGTTGTATCCAATTCGCAATGGGTATGGGATCCTCGTGCTCTCCACTCCTAAAGGAGTCCTTGCGGCTGATGATGCGCGCAAGGCACACGTAGGAGGAGAGGCACTTTTCACAATCTGGTAAACATATATGTCACGTCTCGGAAAAAACCCAATAGTTATCCCCGCAAACGTAGAAGTGTCTACTGATGGTGTTTCTGTGCGTGTGAAGGGTCCAAAAGGGGAGATTTCTCGTCCAGTTCGCAGCGAGGTTTCAATTGAGATCAAAGATAAAGAAATCACCCTTGCTCCCAAAAATAATTCAAAGTTCGCACGCTCTCTTTGGGGCACGTATGCAGCACATATCAAGAATATGGTTGAAGGTGTTGTTACTCCTTTTGAGAAAAAGCTTCAAATTGAAGGCGTGGGGTATCGCGCAGAAATGACCGGCAACAAACTCACACTTTCTCTTGGTTACTCACATAAAATCAATGTTGAGGTTCCAGCAGGACTTACCGCTACCGTTGAGAAAAATATCATTACCATTGTTGGAGCTGACAAGGAGTTGGTAGGCTACTTTGCGGCAAAGATCCGCAGCTTCAGGAAGCCAGAGCCATATCAAGGAAAGGGTATTCGTTATGAAGGCGAGGTTATTCGTATGAAGGAGGGTAAGAAGACCGCGTAATAAAACTGTATGAAAAAGATTCGTAACCAAAAAACAGAAAAACGTTTCTCCCGCCACAAGCGCATCCGCGCCAAGGTTTCTGGTACCAAAGAGTGCCCACGTCTTTCTGTGTATCGCTCTAACAAGCATTTTTACGCACAGCTTATTGATGATGAGGCACGCCGAACGATCGTCTCTGTTTCTGATATGGGAACAAAGAAGGGAACAAAGACCGAGCATGCGGGGAAGGCAGGAGAAGAGCTCGCGCGCATGGCAAAGGAGCAGAAGATTGAGAAGGTCGTTTTTGATAGAGGAGGTTTCCTTTATGCAGGGCGCATCAAGGCTTTTGCAGAAGGGGCTCGTAAAGGAGGACTCAAGTTTTAATATTTGCGTATGACAGAAGAAACAAAGAAAATTGAACAAGATACAAAAGGTGGTGCTCAGACGACTGAGAAGCCTACATCTCCTGCGCAAGGATTTGGCGGAAGAGAGCGTGGTCGTCGTGGCGGACGAGGAGGACGAGGCGGACGAGGAGGCAAAGGGCGGGACAAAGGTGGAGAGCGATACCGTCCAGAGTTTGATCAGAAGATGATCGATATCCGACGCGTAGCTCGTGTTGTTGCTGGAGGACGCCGCTTTAGCTTCCGGGTTTCTGTGGTTATCGGAAACAGGAAAGGTATGGTAGGCGTTGGTCTTGGCAAAGCGGGAGACACTTCTCTTGCCATTGATAAAGCTGTTCGCGATGCGCGAAAGAATGCGATCAACATTCAACTTACAAAAGAAATGTCTATCCCTCACAAGACTGAGGCAAAGTACGCAAGTGCTTCAGTAGAGATACGACCTGCTCCAGGAAAAGGTCTTGTCGCGGGAAGCTCTGTCCGTAGCGTACTTGATCTTGCGGGGGTAACAAACGTGACCGCAAAGATCCTGACTCGTAGTAAGAACAAGTTGAACAATGCCCGTGTTGCGGTTAAAGCACTCGAGAAGCTTAATGGATAGATAAAGCCTATGAAAATTCACGATCTCAAAAGACATTCTCCTCTCAGAAAGAAAAAGCTCGTTGGCCGTGGAGGTAAAAGGGGTAAGACTTCTGGAAAGGGAACGAAAGGACAGAAAGCTCGCGCAGGACGCAAGATGCGCCCGGAATTGCGTGATCTTATCAAAAAGATTCCAAAGCTTCGCGGGTACAAGTTTGCTGGTGTGGAGAAACAACCCGTAAGTATTGTTAATGTTGCAACTCTGCAGAATGCATTTGCTGACAATGACGCAGTAAATCCGAAGACACTTATTGCGAAAAGGGCAATTTCTGTACGAAAGGGCACTACGCCAACCGTAAAAATTCTCGGTGACGGGGAACTTTCAAAGAAGCTCTCTGTCTCAGGGTGCCTCGTCTCTTCTTCTGCTCGTGATAAAATCACAAAGGCAGGAGGCAGTGTTGCGGAAATTGCGAAGGCTGCAAAATAGCCCTTTGTAGACAGTTTTATGCAGGAATTTACTCACAAACTGAAAATCATACTTACTGACTCAGATCTACGAAAGCGGCTTTTCTTTGTCGCCGCTGCGCTCATTGTGTTTCGCTTTCTCGCGAACATTCCTATCCCGGCTGCAGATGGTGCGGCTCTCAATACAGACGGTTTCCTTGGATTTCTTAATATATTGACCGGAGGTGGGTTGTCCGCAATCTCTATTGTCATGCTCGGAGTAGGGCCGTACATTACCGCATCTATCGTGATGCAGCTTCTTACGGTGATGTCTCCAAAGCTTAAAGCTCTCTATCATGAGGAAGGTGAGGCTGGACGCCGAAGATTCATACAGTACTCACGTATTTTGACCATCCCACTTGCGATACTCCAAGGATGGGGACTTTTTTACTACCTGCAAACACGAGGCGTGCTTCCTGCTGAACTTTTGCCTTTTGATGTCTTTGTTAACATCGTCGTAATCGTTGCAGGCTCGCTTCTTTTGATGTGGATCGGAGAGTTGATCTCTGAATTTGGTATCGGGAACGGCGTCTCTCTTATCATTTTTGCGGGTATCGTTGCCGCACTTCCTCAAACTCTCGCGCAACTTCAACTTACTTTCGTTGCACAGAGCATTCCTGTGTATCTCGGCTTTCTTGTAGCAGCATTCTTTATCGTAGCGGCGATCGTAGCTGTAACTGAAGCAGAGCGCCCTGTCCCAGTGACGTATGCTAAACGAGTAAGAGGGATGAAGGTATACGGAGGCACCTCTACATACTTGCCTTTGCGACTCAATCAAGCTGGCGTGATGCCTATCATTTTTGCGCTTTCATTCCTTATCTTTCCGCAGGCATTTGTTAATATCCTTGCCCAGACAGCTTCTGGAGCGGTAAGCACTTTGGCAGGATGGGTAAGCGCCATTCTTTCAAATCAGGTCTTATTCTCCATTCTTTATTTTGGTTTGGTCTTTATCTTCACCTTTTTCTACACCGCTGTTACCTTTGATCCAGATGCAATTGCAACAAACTTGCAGAAGAACGGTGCTTTCATTCCTGGCGTACGTCCAGGCAAGTCCACGGCAGAGTTTCTCGGAAAGGTACTCACACGCATCACCCTTGTTGGGGCGGTATTCTTGGGTATCGTTGCAATCTTGCCATTTATCATGATCACAGTTACTGGAGAGCCAAACTTTGCTCTCGGCGGCACCGCACTCCTTATCGTTGTTGCGGTAATTCTTGACCTCATCAAGAAAGTTGATGCGCAGATCGCGATGCGAGAGTACTAATTTGTGTGCATTAGGGGTGCCACTTTCTATCTGCTACAATGGCAGTAGCGCCTCATAAAAAAGGCGATTTACTATGCATCCACAAGCTTTTATATTTTTCGGAATGTCGGGGTCTGGCAAAGGCACCCAAGCAAAACTTCTCAATGAATATCTCAAAGAGACCACCAAACGGGAGGTTCTCTATATTGAGACAGGGCAAAAGCTGCGCGAGTTCAAAGAGAATGAGAATCTCACCAGTCTCTTGGTTAGAGATATTATGGATCACGGGGGTCTTATTCCTGAATTCTTGCCAATTTATCTTTGGACGGAGTTCTTAGTGCACCACTTTAGCGGCAATGAACACCTCCTTCTAGACGGACTTTGTCGTCGCATTGATGAGGCACCTGTCCTTACGTCTGCGCTGAAGTTCTATGGCTTTAAAAGCCCATGTGTCATCTTTCTTAAAGTCTCTGACGAAACAGCATACAATCATATGAAAGCACGACAGAGGAAAGACGATACAGATGAGTATATAAAGAGCAGACTTTCTTGGTTTGGGCAGGAGGTTATGCCCGCGATAAACTATTTGAAGAAAAATGATTACTATAATTTCATTGAGGTTAACGGAGAGCAATCAATTGAAGACGTACACAAGGAAATCATAAGCAAAATTGTGATGCCGGATTAACATGGGAATCGTTAAGACAAAAGAAGAAATTGAACATATTCGCGAAAGCGGCAGGCGTCTTGCTACTGTTTTAAAGGAGGTAATCTCTGCGACAAAGATAGGGGTGTCAACAAAAGACCTTGATGCGCTTGCAGAGCGGCTCATTCGCGAAGGTGGAGATACTCCTTCCTTTTTGCACTATCAGCCTGATGGTGCTGAATATCCGTATCCAGCAACACTGTGTGTCTCTGTAAATGATGAGGTTGTTCATGGGATCCCTGGGGAGTATGTATTGCAAGACGGGGATATTGTGGGACTTGATCTGGGACTCTGTCACAATGGCTTTCATACTGATATGGCCGAAACAGTCATCGTAGGGAATGCGCCAAGCGATCGTGTCGAAGCCCTTGTAAAAGCCACCAAGGAATCATTAAAGCTTGGGATTCAAGCTGCGCGTGCGGGCAATAAGGTCGGAGATATAGGAAGTGCGATAGAACAGGTGGTGCAAAAGACCGGATTTGGCATTGTGGAAGAGCTTGGGGGTCATGGTATTGGGAAAGACGTACACGAAGAGCCATTTGTTGCAAACTTCGGCACTGAAGGCACGGGGGTAGATCTCGTCTCCGGTATGGTACTTGCCATTGAGCCTATTGTGACGGAAGGGTCCCCGCGTGTTTTTTTGGATAAGGATGGGTATACATTCAAGACTCGTGATGGCAAACGTGCCGCACACTTTGAGCGGACTATTTTAGTGCGTGATGGTGCGCCAGAAATACTCACACCACTCTAATCTCTTTTGATATAAGTGGGCTATAATAGGAAGCAATGGCATCTCAAAATTTTGAGCGTCCTTCGCAGCCACTTGCATCGCCTTCTGCTGAGGTGGAGTACTTAAGGCAGGGCGTGCACAACAAAGAGCGCGCATACAGAAAAGAAGGGCAATCCTTTGAGCGTCCAGCTGTTGCCCGTGAAGTTGTTAAGGCATATGAAGCAGCGCCTGTTTCTTCGGTGCTGGATTCTTCGCTTGCAATGAAACGAAGTGAGATTGAAAAATCTGTGCTCCATCTCTCAGCTTCTCATGAAGAAAATGTTGAGAAACTTGCTTCTATTATGGAAACAAAGGGAGTGAAGAATGCACTTGAGGTTGCGAAGCGGGCAGGCAATCCCCATCTTGAAGACGATTTCCATCGCTTTCTCATTCAATATCTTGTAGAAAACGGATCAATCGCGGGACTCAAAGAAGGGACGCCTCTTTTCAAAGCACTTCACATGAAGCTCTTTGAAGTCATTTTGCCGCATACAGATGATGCAGGGCGTGATAGAAGATTTTCTGAAATAGTATCAGCGATGGAGCAGTTTTATGCGGGGATGCTCTCAGTGTCTGATCAGGGAGAGAAGCTCAAGCAGCACTTTACTATTGAACTTGCGCTTTCAAACTATACAGATGAGATGGTGTTGTACTCTGCAATACCCGGACACAAAGCAGAAATGTTCCAGAAACATCTCTTTGCTATTTTCCCAGATGCACGCATTACAGAGCGCAGAGAAGATTACAATCCTTTTAATTCCAACGGTATTTCGCTTGGCGCGGTTGGGAGATTCGCGGCGTCACCGCTGTTGCCTATTAAGACATATGAGTCTTTTGATGCTGATCCACTCAACGTCATTCTCAATGCGTTCTCAAAGATGAAGAAAGACGGGGAAGGGGCTGCAATACAGATTGTCATTGCACCTGCGGGAGATAAATTCAACAAACTTTATGAGTCTGCGGCGGAGAAGCTTAAGAAGGGTGCGTCGCTTAAAGAGGTGAGTGCTTCTGCAGGGGCAACCGTTGCGAAAGAATTTCTCGGCACCGCGCGCGATATGTTTTTTGGTTCCAAGACTCCAACCAAAGAAGAATCTAAAGAAGTAAATCAAAAAGCTGTAGAAGGAGTTACTGCCAAGATCTCTGCACCTATTGTATCGGTCAATATTCGTGTCGTTACATCCGCGGAGACGGAGTTGCGCGCCAGGACTATTCTTGAAAATCTTATCTCCGCATTCAATCAGTTCAATAATACCAATGGGAATTCATTCACATTTACTCCTTTAGGCAAAAAAGATGTTTCGCCACTTTTACACCAATTCACCTTCCGACTTTTTTCAGAGGACGAGAGTTTGCCGCTCAATACAAAAGAGTTAACCACGATATTCCATTTTCCGTCTGTTGGAGTGAAATCATCAGAGCTGAAGTATGCAAAAGTGAAATCATCCGCAGCTCCTCACGGGGCATCGGGGGAGGGCATTCTTTTGGGGGTGAACAATCATCAAGGCGTGCGTAATGAAATCCACTTTGCCCCAGAAGATAGGATGCGGCACTTCTATGTAATCGGTCAGACTGGCACAGGAAAGACCACACTTCTCAAGAACATGATTATACAAGACATAGAGGCAGGAGCTGGTGTCTGTATGATAGACCCACATGGAAGCGATATTGATGATATATTGGCGGCAATCCCACCTCATCGTGTGGACGATGTGGTCTACTTTGACCCTGCAAGCCCAATTCCTATGGGGCTTAACATGCTTGAATATGATCCTGCTCACCCAGAACAAAAGACTTTTGTAGTAAACGAGCTACTTTCTATATTTCAGAAACTCTATGCCAGTTCACCTGAATCAATGGGGCCAATGTTTGAGCAATATTTTCGCAATGCCACCATGCTTGTGATTGAAGATCCGAGTACGGGTAGCACGCTGCTCGAGGTTTCTCGCGTGCTGTCTGATGCAAAGTTCCGCGCACTCAAACTCTCGCGTTGCCACAATCCTGTTGTCCTACAGTTTTGGAACGAGATTGCGTCCAAGTCTTCAGGGGAAGCCGCACTTGCCAATATCGTTCCTTACATCACCAACAAGTTTGATGTATTTCTCGCCAATGACATCATGAGGCCGATCATTGCCCAAGAAAAATCCGCGTTTAACTTCAGACAGATCATGGATGAGCGCAAGATATTCTTAGTCAATCTTGCAAAGGGGCGCATTGGAGACATCAACTCGCAACTTCTCGGACTCATTTTGGTAGGAAAAATTCTTATGGCGGCACTCTCTCGTGTAGATGCGCAAGAGCGTCCAGACTTCTATCTCTATATAGATGAATTTCAGAATGTCACGACCGATTCTATTGCAACGATTTTGTCTGAAGCCCGCAAATACAGGCTCGGGCTCAATGTCGCGCACCAATTCATTGCTCAATTGGTAGATCGTATTCGCGACGCTGTTTTTGGTAACGTGGGTTCTATGGCGGTATTTCGCGTGGGCACTGAAGATGCGCAATTCTTGGAAAAACAATTTTCTCCCACCTTTACTGCTCGTGATATCATGAATCTTGAGAACAGGAATGCGTACATGAAGATGCTTGTGAATGGGCAACCGGAAGCACCTTTTAATATTGAGACCTTACCGCCTCCAAAAGGGGACATGGCGCTTGTGGCGAAGCTCAAAGAGATCTCATCGCTTACTTATGGACGTGATAGGCAGGAGGTAGAGGCAGAAATCGCGAAAAAATACCAAAAAGCCCCTCCCGCACAGCCTTCCCAGCAAGGGGCTTGATAAATATTAATTAATGTGATATAATTAAAAACAATATGAGTATGGAAGGAAGGCCAAGGATGCCATCAGAAGAGACCCCAGAAGGGAGTGGAATGACTCCTGAAGATACTAATTTAGAGAATACTGAACGTGTTGAGCCCGATCTCCACGGGGCCGCTGAAGAGATTTTAGAACAAAGGGGTGAAACTGGAATTGAAGTTCCAGTTATTTCTGTTGGAGATGAAGCGCAAGAAGATCCAGAGGGAGGTGTTTTAGAAGGAGAAGCTCTTGATAATGCTTTGCGAGAAGCGTTGCACGGAGATGACGCAAGGTTTGAGCAGAATGTTCAGATAGAAACAGGTGAAATTGCTCCGGTTCAAGGAGAGCATAACGACAAGTATGTACTTCATGAAGAAAATGGAGCTCGTGTCTGGCGTAAAAATAACGGAGATGAATCTACTCCAATACAAGAGGGGACTCCTGATGCGCAAAACGGATCAGAAGCACTTATAAACGACGGAGCGCTTGAAGGACAAGAAGAAGGTGAGGGTACACCTATTGATGCGGATGCCGAAAAGGCACAAGAACCGGCGGTGAGCAAGGAAGAAGTCTCAGCTACCCCAGAAAGTATAGAACGAGAACCAGGGTCTCTCGCTGTTGCGCTTGAAGAGACCGCACAGAGTGTTGTTGCAGAAAAACAAGAACGGATGGAGGAGGCCCTCTCTCCTGAACAAATAGCGACACCAGAATATGCCAAGAAGGCAATTGATCACGAACTTGCTCGTTTAGGTATAAACCCGGAGGACATTGCAAAAGACGAAGCTTTCAAAGAATTTAACGAACTCTCAGATGGACAGAAGCTTCTTGTTGCGCGCGATCTCAATAGATTTGCTTTCTCTGAATCAAAAATAAAAGCGCACGAGGAATTTAATAAGAGAAACCAGGAAGAAGGTGTTTTGAATGTAAAGAGAATTGCCCGCAATGTATTCCGCAACGTTAATATCGCTTCGTACCGGAAAGCGGAACTTAAAAAAGCGATGGCAGGGGGTGTGGGTATGCACGGAGAGACACTCAAAGTTCTTGCAGAAAAAGCCAAGATTGGTCCTGAGGTAGAGATTGACTCAGCGGGGAATCTCAATGTTCAGTATGCAAAACTTGAAGGCCTTTCTGCTGAAGAACAGAAGGTTGTGAGATTTTACAACAAAGTTGCAGGTAATTATGGCCGAACTCCTGCTGAGTGGGGCAACAAGAGCGCAACGAATGAGCAGAAAATGGAGTATTGGGCGAATAAAGAGGAGTACAACAGGGCAAGAAAAGAACTCTTGGCCCTTAAAGAGGCGAAGAGTTCTTCTGAAGATGCCATGCAGTATGTGAATAGTCTTGATGCTCTTGTAACACAGGACCAGTTTTTAAATACAGTCTCAGGAGAGAAACTTGAAGAATCAATGCAAAGAGCTGCGACAGGGAGTGCTCTATGGCAAGGGTGGAAGGAAACGATTACTGAGAGAGGCATGTATGCCGCAGTTGGTGCGGGGACACGCTTTGCTGTTGTAGGTGCATTGGGGATTGCTGCTGTCCCAGTGATGGGTGCTACAGTTGCGCCTGTTGCCGTAGGAGCTATTGCTGCTTCTGCGCTTGTGGGACGATGGATTGGGCGAAGACGCATGAGACAAACTCTAGATGAAAAAGAGATGCTTCGCCGCCATGGAGACAAGGCGTCTGAAGAGCAGAAAAATGTCTGGAAGGACAAACTTGCAAAGACAACTCGTGCAACAGACGGAGGGGATATCGAAAGTTATAAAAAGGGAGCGAATGAGCGTGGCAAAATCTTGGAGAAGCGCTATGCAGAGCGGGGTATTACCGTTTCTGCAGAAGCGCTTGATGACAAGCTTGGGTTAGCTTTTGCGCAATTTGAGAAGGAGGAAGATCCTAAAAAGCGCAGTAAGGCGCTGGTATCTTTACGTGCACGTATTGGCTATACACAAGACAAGATCGATAAAGGGGAGGTTAACTTTGGCAATGGCGTAGACCAGCTTAAAAATCAACTTGACCTCATTCAGGGGCTCTCAAGAGCACGCGCTCACTCAGTGATAGAAGACCCTGACGTTAAAAAAGAACTTGACGAGAAGATGGGCGAGCTTACGAAGTATCAGGGGCACATGCGCAGCCGAGTTGAACAAGCCGAGAAGAAGAGGATCAACGCTGCGGGGAGGACAGGGGCTCTTATTGCAGCTACATTTACTGGTGCATCTTATGCAATTACAGACTTTGTTATGTCTGGGAAAGGCGCTAACCTTGCAGATAATGCAAAGGAGTTTGCTGGGCATTTGAAAGCAAAACTTCCATATGGGCTTGGAGACGAAGAGCTCCACCGAGAGCTTGAGAGTTCAGCTGCTCGAGTCTATAACCCAGGTTCAGAGAATGGGAGCAATCTTTGGAATATGATAGAACACGATCTTCGGGGAGATCTCAAAGGACTTGAGGGACATGAACGCGATGCCGTTATCATGGCTGGCTTGAATAAGTTTCGTGAACTTACCCCAGAGCAACTCAAAGAGATTGGTTTTTCATCAGCAAGTGGAGAAAATAATGTTGAGAATATATTAAAACTTGTGAGACCTACAGATCGCATTAATTTTTCGCGAGTTTACAATACAGCAGATCTGCACAATATTCTTGGACGTATGCACGCAGTGGCTCTTGAGAAGGGGGAAATGCCAGTCCCGGCGACAGGTTCTTCTGTTGTGGCAGAGAGTGCCACTTCATCTGGTACGCCAACTGCCCCAGCTCATGTGCCTAGTGGGGGGAAGGCGCCTTCTGTGAGCGAACTACCTTCGTCTGCAGGCAAAAGCGTACCACCTGAAGCTGCTGACATGCCACTTACGACACAGCGCGCTATTCCATCAGAGCCAAAAGGGAATGGTTCTATATTTAGTACTGACGAGATTGAAAAGTATCGAGGATCAGGCGGCGGGAAAGTTGAACAAGTTGCGTATACTCCTCGGACTCCACAGGAAATCGTCAAAATCCCATCAAGTGATTTTGAACGACAGGTTATTTATACCGAGCTTAATAATGATGTGAATCTGATCGTGCCAGGTGGGGCAAGGGGCGCAAACTGGATGTATGTAAAAGGTGAATCAGTGGAGCGTCTAATGAATACTCGCCTTCAAGCCCCTCGTGCCGGGTATGTACCACAGCAGAGGAGTCCTTGGTCAGTAAGCGGAAGAATTCATATTGGTGGTCGCCATTCGGCATCTCAAGATTTTCTTAGAATTGAACATCGGCCCACACCTCCACCGCCAGTATATAGAGGTCCATTGCCAGTAGGACTTCGTTCTCCAGAGACAGTGGCGAATTTGCAAAGTTACATCAATGCCCTTGAAGAGCAGAGCGGTCTTTCATGGAGAAGGAGCGGCTACTCTGTTGAAAGATATATATATGAGGCGACCAAAGTTTCAGGAAGGATGAACAATGTACCTGGCTTTGGCGACAACCCGATTCCTGGACCCGGCGGAGGACTCACCAGATCAAGCGGATGGTCTCAGGCTATTGCTGAGAACATGCGCAATAATGTCAACCAAGTTCCTAATGCAAAAGTTGCTGATGAATTTGTCAGAGACCATTTCAATGAATTCACATCGCAATACTACTCTTCTCCAGAAGGAAGGAGTGATGCGGACCTCAATGTGATGCTTCAGAATGCGTACAAGATGCGCACCTCTCTTAATGAGCTCAACGACAAATTTGGTATTTCTGATTATCAGGCGCGAAGCGAGCAGATTGAGGGAATCATCACAAAACTAGAGCGACAGACAGGGGCATCAAGTGGGGCTCCTCGCATCGTGGCACGGGTATATGAAGAAAAGGATTTAACACCTTCTTCATTTAGCAAATTAGAACCTGGAGAGATTAAGGATATTCTCAATGTGCCTGTAGGCGAAGAAGAAGGGAAAGAGGTCATGAAGAATGTTGCCGATGAAGTAAATAAAATCTTCCAAACAAATGGCGCGCCAAAGAATGGGTTTGATTATGGAGAAGGAATTGGAAATATGAGTGCTGACTGGGAGGATATGAAAGGGAGGACTATAGATGAAATTCTCCATGCCAAGCTTCCTACCTCAAAGATCGTCGACGGCAAAATCATTCCTCCAGAGGAGGGGGTCGGCATTCACTCTACGAAATTTTTGACGAAGGTACGCGCAGAGCTTATCCCCAAACTAGAATACCAAAGCGGTCTTCCTGCACATGGGCCAACTACACTTGAAGATTATATTAAGGATGCCCACGTACTTATAAAACGCGGACCTGACTTTAAGCCTGAATAAATTTTCTTTTTGACAAAGTCTAGTCTTTGGCTAGAATAGTGCCCATATGACACACCCAAAAGAAGAACAGACACTTATCCTTATTAAGCCAGATGCTATTCATCGTGCGCTTGTAGGTGAGATCATCAAACGCTTTGAGATGAAAGGGCTCAAGATTATTGGCATGAAGATGATACAGCTAGAGGATGTCTTACTTGAATCACACTATGCACACATCAAAGACAAGCCATTTTTCGTGGGCATCAAGAAGTTTATGAAATCGTCTCCTGTGGTAGGCCTTGTGCTCTCGGGTATTAACGCGATATCGGCAACACGTATCATTGTAGGACCCACGAAGGGATATGAAGCGGACGCGGGGAGCATTCGTGGAGATTTGTCTCTCTCAATCCAGTCTAATGTTGTGCATGCATCAGATAGCGCTGAAGCTGCCAAGGAAGAGATCAAGAGATTCTTTAAAGATGAAGAGTTGTTCGAGTACGATAGAAGTGATTTCAACTACATTTACGCAGACGAGACATTCTAGATTTGCTCGGGGTTTCTTTGAAGGTGTATAATACTCTCGGGTTGCTTGGATTAATAAGTCCACTTTTGACACTCGTTAGGGAGTCTCTATTGGAACGCGCAGGGCATGCCGAAAGGCGTACCGAATGAGCGTTCTTGCGGGCACCCACCTTTATATTTAAAAGGGGGCTTCCGTACTCCAAGCAACCCTTTACAACACTCGCCCGTGCGGCGAGTTTTGTATTTCAAGCTTTTTTGCATAAATTATTATATGTCTTTACGTAATTTTCCTACAGAACTTGCATATCTTGTTCTCGGCATATTTATCGTGAATACAGCGGCGGTATTTTGGGGCTGGTATTACATAGTTCCCTCTATTGATATCCCACTTCATCTGGCTGGAGGATTTTGGGTTGGGGGAAGTGGCATGTGGGGCTACTACGCGTTTTCCAAAAAAATATCTAAAAAACTCAGCGTCACGATAGTGGGGTCAATGCTGATTGCCATTGTCATTGGCGCTCTTTGGGAGGGGTTTGAGTTCTATACCAATTTATTACTCGCTCGAGAGCCTTTCAGCGCGCTTGATACGATGGGAGACATGATATGCGATATAATTGGCGGAGTATGTGCGGGCTGGTATATTTCTAGAAAACCATAAACGAATACATGGACAAAAAACTCTCAATTACTTTTCATGGAGGAGCGCGTAAGGTTACCGGATCAAACTTTCTCGTCACTACACCCGAAATATCTTTTCTGGTTGACTGCGGACTCTTTCAAGGAGAGCAGGGTGATTCAGCACGGAATCAAGAGAAATTCCCATACGATCCGTCTTCTATCGGGGCCTTGTTTGTGACGCACGCGCATCTTGACCATATTGGGCGCATTCCGGCGCTAGTGAGCTCAGGATTTTCTGGGCCAATCTATTCAACACATCCAACGCGTGATATGGCAGAGCTTGTTTTTGCCGACGGGGTGCGCATCTTTGAATACAACGAAAGGACAAAAGGTATTAAGCCGCCTTACACAAAAGCAGATGTTGCCAAGACGTTGAGTCTTTGGCAGCCGATTGAATACCACAAAAAAATAGAACTTAGTCCAAATGTAACTGTTTCCTTATTGAACTCAGGGCACATTCTTGGTTCTGCCATGGTGGATATTTCTTATGCAGGGAAGAGGGTTGTGTTCACTGGCGATCTTGGCAATTCTCCTGCGCCACTTCTGCAAGATGTTGAGTCAATTAAGGGGGCTGACTACTTAGTCATGGAAAGTGTATATGGCAATCGTACGCATGAAGGGCGAGAAGACAGAGTGCGTATTTTTGAAGAGATCATTGAGGAGACCATCAAGGCGAAGGGTGTGCTCATGATCCCCGCGTTTTCTATTGAGAGGACACAAAATCTTCTTTTTGAACTTGATCACCTTGTGACCTCAAAGAAAATTCCGGACGTGCCTGTATTTTTGGACTCACCACTTGCGATAGGAATCACGGAAATTTACAAGAAATATCGCGGTTCATTTAATGAACGAGCACAGGACATCTTAGCAAATGATGGGACTGTCTTTGAATTCCCACGTCTCAAAAAGACCAAAGAAGTGGAAGACTCTATTGCCATTAATGACGCACCAGCACCCAAGATCATCATTGCAGGGTCGGGCATGTCGGATGGGGGACGCATTATGCATCATGAGAAGCGCTATCTGGCAGATCCTCACAATACGCTGCTACTTGCGGGGTTTCAGGCCGTGGGGACGCTTGGACGTGCACTTTCGGACGGGGCAAAAGAGGTTGAAATTGATGGAGCGAAAATTCCCGTTCGAGCACGTATTATCGCACTGCGCGGGTATTCTGCTCACTGTGACTCAGACGGGCTGCTTGAATTTGTGAACAATGGAGCTGATTCGCTCAAGCAGGTGTTTGTCGTGTTGGGAGAGCCGGAGAGCTCGTTTTTCCTTGCACAACGGATACAAGATTATTTGGGCGTAAAAGCTACGGTGCCAAATCAAGGGGATACAGTTGAGTTGCAATTTGATTAAGAGCACGAGATGATACTAGTATGAATGAAAAAAAGCATGACCACCTAAAAGTAAAAATATGTGTTTCTGGCGCAGCTGAGACAGGACACTGTGGTATGGATGCGCTTGATCGCGCCAAAGATCTCGGACGAGAGATTATACGCAACAATGCAGTGATCGTGACTGGTGCAACCACAGGGTTCCCCATGTGGTCAGCTATTGGCGCGAAGGAAGAAGGCGGAATTTCAATCGGGCTTTCTCCTGCATCAACCGAGAAAGAGCATGTTGAAAGCTATCGTCTCCCACTAGACTACATGGACGTCATCATTTATACAGGATTTGGATATTCGGGGCGCAACCTTCTTCTTACCCGTTCGTCTGATGCGGTGATAGTGGGGTGTGGACGCATTGGGACCATCAACGAATTTACGATTGCGTATGAGGACCATAAGCCCATCGGCATCTTACAGGGGAGCTGGGAGACAGACGAGGTTATCAAGCTTATCTTAGATAAAGGGCATCGTGGCGATGGGAATGTTGTTTTCGATACTAATCCGAAGCGTCTTGTGGAGAAAGTGCTCAAGCTCGTAGAGGAGCAGAAGACGAGAGATAATTACGTCTATAAGAATGTAAAGATTGAAGGAGGAGGAGGGAAGCGAATCTACTAAAAAAGTGCAATAAAAAACGGCTCAACCGATCGGTTGAGCCGTTTTTCCATCCCAAGAGAGGGGTTATTTCTTCACCTCTGCGACGATCTTTGCGAACTCTCCTTCGTGGTTCTCTGCGATATCAGCGAGGATTTTGCGATCAAGTGCGATATTTTTCTTCTTGAGAGCTCCGATGAAGGCGCTGTATGAGAGTCCAAGTGGGCGTACTGCTGCACCGATCTTGATCTGCCATAGGCGGCGATAGTCATTCTTTTTATCGCGGCGGTGTGCTCGCGCGTGTGAACCCGCGTGTACGATCGCCTCGTGTGCCTGGCGCTCCTTTTTGCTGCGGCCAAATTTATATCCCTTAACTTGCTTAAGGACATTTCGGCGGCGCTTTAATGCTACTTTTCCTCCTTTTACTCGTGGCATGGTAGTTTCGTTACGTTCTTAATATTAAGAGGGGATAAATCGGCTTTGAGCCTTCTTCTTCATAATAAAGTGTGTGGTGCGCTTCTTGTTGAGCTGAACTTTGCGGCTCTTCTTTGCGTTGAAGTGGTCGTGTCCTGGCTTACGCGCAACAAGCTTGCCCGTACGGGTTACCTTCAATCGCTTTGTATATGATTTGTTTGTCTTCATGTTATTTTTTCCCTCTCTCTATAACGATAGTGAAGCCTTTTGGGCTTTTCTTTGCTTCTTCGGCAATCTTATACTCCTCGGAAATAAGGTTCAAAATACGTGAAAGTCGTTCCTCTTGGAAAGTCTTGTCTGTGTATTTTGCGCGCCCTGGGAGGAAAAGATCTATTTTTACGCGGTGTCCCTCGGTAAGCCATTTTGAGGCCATCTTGGCCTTAAGTCCCAAGTCATGTTCGGATGTCCCGATCTTGACCTGAACCGTCTTGGTCTCAGTGACATGAGCTCGTGTCTTGGTATCCCTCTGCTTTTTGTTCTGTTGGTATTGGTACTTCCCGTAGTCCATTATCTTGGCAACAGGAGGTACTGCCGTCGGGGATATCTCGATTAGGTCCAATCCTCTCTCCTTTGCTGTCGCGAGGGCTTCTTTAAGGGAGATAACACCAAAGTTCTCACCTTCCTCTCCTATAACGCGAAGCTCTTTGGAGCGGATCTGCTCATTTATAGGCGTCCTTTTATAGCTATCTTTCGGGGTCAAATGCGTTCTAAATTAAATTCCGCCGAAGCGGATGTAGGGCAAGTGTACATCTAAGGTAGGCAAAAGTCAACCCTATAAACAGGCCTTTTGAAAGGAAACGCCCGCCAAGATAGGCGGGCGTGGGAGATGAACTTACGGCACAATGACTTCCACTTCTGTGACGCTGACACGGCGAGGAGCTTTCCCGTCGTTGACATCAACCATGAGGGAAAAGTGTTTCCCATCTATGATATAAGGACGGTGCTCCATGGCGGTGCCACCTGACTTCTTCGTATGTTGCGGGAGCACGTATTTGACCGTACCGGTAAATGGCATTTCTTGCGTGATGGGGGAATAGTCGGTGGAGCCAGTTTTGCGTACGATTTGCTGAATGGTCTTTTGCTCCACCCATCTCACTTTTTTGCCAATCCAGTCGTGTGCGTCCACCATGTGCCCGATCCGCTCCTTTGTTCTTTTTAGGTTCTCTTCCGGATTTCGTCCGATATATTTTAGCCACTCACTTGCTACGCTTGCATGCATTTGCTCAATAAAATCTGCTTCGATGGCACAAACCACGCACATTTCTTTTAGCACAGAACGTGAATGAACGTCCGAGAAAAAAATCATCGGACCGGGGTTTCTCCGTAGGTGACGTTTTTGCATCAGGAACCTCCTGCTTTACTAGGCGTATCGTTGTCTGTGCCGAATATAACACAGATTTATAAAAAAACGACCCCCAACAAAGAGGGTCAAAGGGGTGGACGCGACGGTGGTATTAGTCGGCAGAAGCTACGATGAGATACAGAGCAATAATAACTGCAGCAAGTGGCAGAATGTCTTCGGGTGCAATGTGTGGGAGCCTTATCTTTGGCATTTTCATCAGCACCTCCTAGCAAACAATCCCACTACAAGAGTATCACAAAAGATGTTCGGATGCAGGAGTCCGATATATACTAAGCATATGAAGATTACAAAGTTCGGACACAGCTGTCTTTTGATAGAAGAAGGGATTGCGCGTATCTTACTTGATCCAGGAGAGTATTCCGACATCCCTCGCGTGTCTGGACTCTCGGCCATTTTGATCACACACGAACATCGCGATCATATATCAATACCAAAGCTGCAAACTATTTTAGAAAACAATGAAGGAGTAGAGATTATCACACATGAAGGAGTGGGCAAGCTTCTTGATACTGCGGGGATTGCGTATCGTTATTTAGGACACGAGGACGGAATAAATATAAATGGAGTTTCAATTGAGAGCTTTGGCGTCAATCACGAAGTGATACACGACACGGTCCCCATTGTGAGAAACACAGGATTTCTGATCGCAAAGCATTTTTTCTATCCAGGTGATAGGCTCTACAATCCTCATGTTCCAGTTGAGATACTTGGGTTGCCGGTTGCAGCACCATGGGCCACCATAGGGTATTTGGCGGATTACGCAAAAGAGGTAAATCCAAAAAAAGTAATCCCCATGCATGATGGGATGCTCAAACAAGGAGATATTCTCACTAATGGTCCCACACGCAAACTTTTAAAAAAAATTTTAGAACCGCTTGGTATTGAGTATGTAGACATGGAGGAAGGTTCTGTGTGGGAGGGGTAAAAAGAAAAGCTCTGCGAGGCATTCGCAGAGCTTTTGCTCAAAGGCAAGACGGTTGCTTTAGAGCGCGCGACGGATTCGTTCAACTGATCTTCTGAATGATTTGGTGTTGAATGTACCGTCTGAGATTTTAATAGCGCTTGTTTTGGTATACAACAAGCGGGCTGGAGATCCCACATTACCATCATACAAAATAGGGCCACCTATCATTGCGATAGGGTACACATCAATGATGTTGTTCGTGGGAGTGCATACCCAACTGTGACGGTACACTCTGTGGAAGTATCCATCACAGTAAGGTAAATGGAATACTCTTGCCACCGCCCGGGCGAGCATGTGGCAGGATAGTACAATAGGTCTTCCCATCTCATTGACCCCCAGGTCAATATCTGGGAGGGCCTGTATTCTTTTGCTGACTTCCTCGAAAAGGACTATCTCATCATCGGGGATGTATCTACGAACGTAGGGTGTCATCGGAGACTCCTCCTCTAGAAGGTGACTTCTGGGGGCACTCTAAACAATGGTGATATTGTTGTCAAAAACAAAAACGCCCACGAAAGGCGTTTTGTTGTTGGCTGTGGAGATGGGGGGATTCGAACCCCCGTGCAAAAGTGTTCCTCGAACGGTTCTACAAAGCGTAGTTTGTTTCATTTGTTTAGATGCAATGAGTAGAAAACAAACAAAATCTTCATTACATCGATCCTCTACATTTCAAAATATTGTCGAGGCGAGCAATATTTCTACATCTGAAGATATAACACCTGTTTGATCATGTCAGATTCACAATCAGCAGATGGCTACGCGCTATTTAGGCGTATGCAAACGCGAAGTCGTTCTTCGTAAAGTACGGAGAGACGAGCGCCCGCGCTTTTTGTGCGATATTTGCACTTTTGTTTGGCATGTTTTTCGAGAGTTGCCATCTCGGCTTTGCGCATAAGAGGGGAGTACCCTTGTCGATGCCTAGCATCCCCTTATTGAAAACGGGATTTTATTTCTCTTTCAACGTCCCGAGCAGTATCGCGCTTCTTAATGGTTTCGCGCTTGTCGTGTTTCTTTTTGCTTCTAGCGAGACCCAAGGAGAGCTTGATATGCCTATTTTTAGTATATAACGAAATAGGCACTATTGTCAAGCCCTTCTGGGATTCTTGCGAGGCGAGCCGCTCAATCTCCTCTTTGTTGAGGAGGAGCTTTCTGTTGCGGAGTGGGTCAAAATCTTTCGGCGCATTATTTTTTTGAAACGCAGGGATATCAGCTCCCACGAGAAATGCTTCGCCGCCACGGACGAGTACGCGTGCGCCTTCAAGGGAGCCGTGTTTTGCGCGGAGCGTCTTCACCTCAAATCCGTGCAGGGAAATACCGGCCTCCCATTCCTCGAGGATGTCATAGTCAAGCCGCACCTTTTTTCGCTCTACTAATATAGGCATGTCGTGCGTATTGTAGCATGGGGAGGGGGCTTTAAGAGCGGTTTCCTTTTTAAGGGTTTTGGGTATAATGAAGCTCTTAATTCTTACATCTCATGCTTCCCGGCAAACAACAAAAGAAGAACGGGGCTCCTGAGCGTGCGCCCAATAAGCGATCTCCTGAAGGAGGGAAGGAGCAGTTTTTTGGTAATCTCGTTACTGCTATTCTTATATTCCTCATCATTGCGACTGCGTATTCTCTCATCGCTGAGCGTGGTGATGCAGCAGAGAAAATCGCACTCTCTACTCTTGCGTCAGATATAAGCGCGGGTAATGTGGTGTCACTTACCGTGTCTGGCAATGTCGTAGAGGCCACATACGCGGATGATTCAATAAAAGAGACTCGCAAAGAGAATGAGACAGCTCTCTCTGAGACACTTGCAAACTACGGTGTGCGCCCCAATGCGCTTGAGCATGTAGAGATCACCATAAAAGAGCAAAGTGGATTTGGGTATTGGTTTGTAAATCTCCTGCCGCTTATCCTACCCATTGCACTCATCATCCTTTTCTTCTGGCTTATCTCACGACAAGTGCGTGGTGCAGGTATGCAGGCGTTCACCTTCGGGCAATCAAAGGCGCGCATGATTGATCCGAATGACAAAAAGCAGAAGGTGACATTTAAAGATGTTGCCGGAGCAAAGGAGGCAAAAGAAGAGTTAGTTGAGATCGTAGACTTTTTGAAAAATCCCAAAAAGTTTTTGGAGATCGGTGCGCGTATTCCAAAAGGCGTGCTACTTATCGGTGCCCCTGGTACAGGTAAGACATTGCTTGCTCGCGCCGTAGCGGGGGAAGCGTCGGTGCCGTTCTTCATCATCTCTGGCTCTGAATTCGTAGAGATGTTTGTCGGTGTGGGTGCAAGTCGTGTGCGTGACCTTTTCAAAATGGCGAAAAAAGCTGCGCCCGCAATTATTTTCGTAGATGAGATCGATGCCGTGGGGCGTGTGCGCGGCACAGGTATCGGTGGAGGTAATGATGAGCGGGAGCAAACACTCAATCAAATCCTCGTTGAGATGGATGGATTTGAACCGAACGAAAAAGTGATAGTTATGGCAGCCACGAACCGGCCGGATGTATTGGACCCAGCACTCTTGCGACCAGGAAGATTTGATCGTCGCGTGGTGCTTGATCTACCGGACATAAACGATCGTGAGGAAATTCTCAAAACTCATTCAGGCAAAAAGCCCCTTGCGGAAGATGTGAACTTTCGCGTTATTGCAGAGCGCACACCAGGATTCTCTGGTGCCGACCTTGCATCTCTCATGAACGAAGGGGCGATCCTTGCTGCGCGAGAGAATCGCAAGACAGTTTCGCAGTTTGACCTCATTCGCTCCATTGAGAAAGTGATGCTTGGTCCTGAACGCAAGAGTCATCTTTTGAGTAAAAGGGAAAAAGAAATTACCGCATATCATGAAGGTGGGCATGCGCTTGTTGCGTCTGTGTTGCCGCACTCTGATCCGGTGCACAAAATCTCTATTGTCTCGCGTGGACACGCAGGAGGGTATACGCTCAAGTTGCCGCTTGAAGAGAAGCGACTTCGTTCACGCAATGAATTTCTCGATGATATATCAAGCGCGCTTGGTGGGTATGTTGCGGAGAGGATGCTTTTCAATGATTTCACTACTGGGCCTTCAAATGATATTGCAGTTGCAACAGCGCTCGCGAGAGATATGGTCACAAAATATGGCATGTCAGAAAATATTGGCCCTGTCGCACTTGAACCGGGGGGAGGCCGATTAAGTCCAGGGCATGAGCTCGGGAGACATGAATATTCAGAAACAATCTCAACGAAGATTGATGATGAAGTTTCAAGAATAATGCAGGAGGCAAAAAAGAAAGCAGAAGACGCTATCACTACACACCGAGAGGCATTAGACGCCATTGCCAAGGAACTCATCCGTGTGGAAACTATTGAGCGGGAAGATTTTGAAAAGATACTCGTTGCTCATGGGATTACACCCAAGAAGCTCCCTGAAGAGGAGGCAGCGGACCCGACAAAATAAGTAAGAAATAGGTAAGAAAAACGGCTCAACCGAGCGGTTGAGCCGTTTTTTCTGGTCCGCCTGGCAGGACTCGAACCTACAACCACGGAGATATAAGCTCCGTGCTCTAACCATTGAGCTACAGGCGGCTTCTGGCTTGACTATAGTATACAAAAAGTATTGTCCGAGCAATGCATGTTTGTATCCACAGCAAGAAATAAATCTCTCCTATCTAAGAGGGTATAATGTGGGCATATACTTTTTTATGAAGCGCGCGCTTCTTGCTCTGCTTAAAACATTGTTCATTTCTTGCGTTCTTCTTTTTGGAGGTACGCTTGCATTTGCTCAGACTATTTCTTATACACCGCTTGCTCCTTTGCCTGGAATCAATGATAGTGGTGGGCCAATTACCCTTACCACGTATCTAAGCGGGCTCTTTTATCTTGGACTTGGTATTGCAACTATTTTGGCTGTGGTGATGATCGTCTTTGCTGGCGTGCAAATGATCGCAAGCGCAGGCAATGAAGCGTGGCGAAGCGCAGCAAAAGAAAGAATTAAAAATGCATTATTTGGCTTGCTCCTTGCTTTGTTTGCATGGCTTATTATTTTTACAGTGAATCCACAAATTCTTGGGGTGCTCTCAACCGGGTTTACGCTCCAGAGCTCTCCATTTGAGCCGCGTATTCCTGGCACAGGAGGGTGGACTCCAGCAGGTGGGTTCACTCCGCCGCTCGGCACTACACTACCTGGCGGGACTGGTTCGGGCGGATCTGGGTTTCCCGTTGGAACATCTGAGCCAAATCCATTTGATATTGACCAGATCATGAGAGATATTGAGAGTGGCAAGCTTGTTCGAGATCAAATAGAAATTGACCCATCAAGTGACGGGTCGCTTATCCGAACTTGTGCTCAAAAAGAACAAAATGATGGCGAGTGTGCAGCTGCGGATGTGAATGGCGATGGGGCTGTGACCATTCTTGACTACAGTTTTCTTATTGATACAACAACAAGATTTGATCTCAATATGGACGGTGTCATTGACCCGTATCCATATAGACCAATTGAGAGCATGTGCTACATACACGATGGCAGGTACAATCTTTTGGGCATAAATAGTGCTGGAGAGCCGACGACAATCATTGGGATTGATTCAACTCCTACACGCACCACGGGGTTCGTATTTGGATTTAATAAGTATGATCCATTTGTAGTCACTGTAGGGGACACTCAATATGAGATACCAAGTAGTGATTATCAATATAACTATACACCACGTAATCTTTGGTGGGATTATTTAAGAGCAGATACAGAGCCACGACTTATACAACCACCACTATCAGCGGACGAAATATTCAACTTAACTGGCTCTGGTTTGCCACCGGGGCCGCCAGCATTCCCGGGAGACAATCTTCCTCCTCCGCCACCACCTATCCCCAATATTGGCGACGGCGCTCTTCCACCACCACCACCCGACTTTCCACCAGGTGGGGCGAGTTCTTCTTCGGGGACAGGGAGTACTGGCACCACAGGATCCGTGCCTTCAGGGAGTATCCCAGTAGTATCTCCTGGGGGTATAACTAGTTTGCCGCTTGTCTCAGAGACGTACTCTCAGAATCAATGTTTTGCAAGTTCGTACGGGACTCGTGTTGGGTTTACCATAGCGGAAATTGACATGCTCACAAAAGTTCTCCAGAGCTCTACTGGCGGGGTTCCTGCAACGACAAATTATTATCTCGATCTTAATAAATTGAGTGCTAATGTTGGGGGATGTTTTGTAAATGGTGCAACATTTGAATTCCTTGGCGGGGATTTCCCTGACAGCTTTAATTTTGGTAGTGGCACCCTTCCTCGGTGGATGCATCCTGTGTACTCACATTATTTGTTTAATAATGACTTTTGGCCAAACCCGGACAATTTTTCATTCGGACAATTCTTCTCATTATTTAATAATGACAGAATCTATGCTTTAGCGGGGTGTAATGTGCAAAGATTCCTCCCGAGCTCCAGTAATCCTGGGCCATTCAGTGCCTATGATCCGATTACCTATACAGAATTCATGGATAGACCACAGTACATGACAGATACAACCGCACCTCTGCAAATCTTCGGGGCGGCACTTTACGCGACGCTCGTGCAGGCTGACCTCAATCATGATGGACGTGTCAATCTTGCAAGCATCGGAGCTCCAACAGGAGATGCTACGCCAGAAGAAATTTCAGCGTGTCTTTCACAAGACCCGGAGAATTTATCAGCAGAGTGCCAGTCATTAGATATTACCTACGAAGATTTTAGTGGTGACAATGATGATCTTGCGATACTCAACCGCTGTATCACGCAGGATACTGCCACAGGTCCAGTGGGGGATTGTGTTCAAGCAGACTTCAACCAAGATGGGCATGTTACGACGGCAGACCATAACGGACTTTCTGCGTTGCTCGGCCTTGTGGGGCTAACTGAGGATCTGCGCACGGAAGGTCTAAGCAGAGCTCCTAATGGAGTAGTCCCTGTTCAAGACTTTGATATCTTACTTTGGACTCCCGACACAACCTATTCTGACGCTGACATTCTCAATTTCTGTCTTGGGAAGAAAAAGTGGGGAGGGTGTGAGACGTCCGATCTTGATGGAGATGGACGTATTGATGCAAATGCTCCACCCCAGGCAACGCGGACCGATGCAGCAATCAACTTCAATTGGGGGTCAGGGAGTCCTATGTCTGGCATTGGGAATGATTGGTTTATTGCCCGATGGACAGCAGATGTAGATCTTCCAGCTGGAGATTACCGCTTCACGGTGACTGTTGATGACGGGGTTCGTGTGTATGTAGACGACAGACTCATTATTGATAAGTGGAAGAACCAAAACTCTCCTACATATACAGCAGATATGACTTTAGCTGCCGATACGCACAATATTCGCGTTGAATATTATGAAGCACGCAATGCGGCGCTTATACAATTTGACTTTGGTCTTGTGGGAGGCTCTCCAGTCTCTGTCCCCGGAGGATATGCTGCAGAATTTTGGAACATGGCAA
This sequence comes from uncultured Candidatus Saccharibacteria bacterium, assembly GCA_964612415.1. GTDB lineage: Bacteria > Patescibacteriota > Minisyncoccia > Phycocordibacterales > CAYRGE01 > CAZTCT01. The sequence continues at coordinate 189,726 of CAZTCT010000001.1, forward strand.
GTAATGCCCGCGGAGCGTCACCTGCTATTCCTACGGGTGATCAACTTTTGATGAATGATATCAAGAAGTATGACATCAATGGCGACGGGATCATCTCCTTTGAAGGCAATCTTGTTCACCTCACCGCACTCTCAACTACTATTGAGGTGGGTGGTAGAGTGCGTTTGGATTGGGATACTTCACGTGTTACGGATTGTGTTGCATCAAGTGAGCCTGCTGGGCTCTGGTCTGGGCCAAAGGCACTCAATGATAGTGAGATCAGTCCAATTTTAAATCAAAAAACAGCGTTCACTCTTACATGTACTAATGAACGTACAGGCTTACCGATGTCTAATACTGTTAAAGTAGACGCTGTAGATACCACACCAATTGAGTTTAATCCAGATAACATCACTATTTCAGTATCTCCTTCATCAGTCTCTGCAGGAGATAGTGCGCGTATTTCTTGGAATGCCATTGGGGCCACAAGCTGTACCGCATCAGGAGGATGGAATCCCGTCATCAACACCTTTGGCACATATCCAGCAGATAATGTCCAAACAACCCAAACATTTGTCATCACTTGCGAACGAGATGGCGTGTCGGGAACTGCAAGCACTACGCTTGAGGTGGTACCAAGGGTTCCTGTCACATTGCTCGCTGCTCCAAGCGATGTTGCAATGAATGGATCAGCAAAAATTTCATGGGTTGCTTCAAATGTGCGACAAGGAAGAGATGGTGTGTGCACTGCTTCAGGGGATTGGAGTGGCTCTTATCGCGCCTCTGGAGAAGTTACAGTGAATAATCTAACTGCGACGAGCACGTTCTTTATGACTTGTGGGGGAGAGACTGCATCTGTTGTCGTCACCGTGAGACCATCTGTTTCTGGTGGAGGGTTTATTCCGGAAGCTATCGTTCTCTCTGCTACGCCTCCGCAAATCAATCCAGGGTCTGTTGTTTTCCTCACATGGAGCGCACCTGGTGCAACCAATTGTATAGCAAGTCATCCGGTAGGGAGCCCTACTGTTCCCGGGTGGACTGGACTCAAGGAGAGTGGAGGATTTGAACAATATACACTCCCTGCTTCAATTATTTCTGATACCATTGAATTTGCTCTTTCCTGTACGGATGGGACAAATAGTGGCTCAAAAACAGCAAGCATTGTCGTAAACTAGTCTTTAAGAGGGGTATAAACACAAAGAGTTTTGAAAGAGAGGGAATGACGATATAATGGACTCATTAACAATGAGTCCATTATTTATTGTGTATGATGCGTAAATTCCTTCCGATTTTTGCTTTGACCTTAGTTGCTTCCGCTAGTTTTTTGCTCTCTCCTTCATTAAGTCGCGCGCAAACGACACTCTCTGAGGAGGAGCAGCTCGCGCAAATGGCCTCATTGCTGCAAGCGCTGCAGTCTGTGGTCAATACACTAAGCGCTGCGTCAGGGCAGAGTGCGCAGGGTGTTCCGCCACCGCCACCTCCGCCACCATCACCTGCAGGTGATGGATACTTTGGGGAATATTGGAGCACTCCTTCTGCGGGAGCGTCACCTGCGATACCAACAACTGCGCCAACCGCCACTCGTCTTGATACAAGCATTAACTTCTCTTGGGGGTCGGGGTCTCCTATGTCGAGTATCCCCTCCGATCACTTTATTGTTCGTTGGACAAAACAGCAGGATTTTTCGGGAGGGGACTATCTATTTAGTGTAAATGCCGATGATGGCGTGCGTTTGTATATAGATGACCAGCTCGTTATTAATCAATGGATCAACCAATCCGCAACAACATATACCGCCGGGCGAACGCTTGCTGCAGGGACTCATACATTGCGAATTGAATATTACGAAGCAGCTGGCTCTGCGACGATGCAGTTTAGCTTTACTCAAACAGCTGTTGCTCCTCCGGTTACCCCAGCCCCCACCGTCACCCTCACCGCAAACCCAACTTCAATCACACAAGGACAATCATCCACCCTCACCTGGAGCTCAACCAATGCCACAAGCTGTACCGCATCAGGCGGATGGACAGGCACCAAGACAACGTCAGGTACTCAAGCAGTCTCACCAACCGCAAACACTACCTACACCCTCACTTGTACAGGAGCAGGTGGAAGTGCAAACCAGAGTGTGACGGTGGGGGTGAGTGCAAACCCTGCACCAACGGTTACCTTTACCGCAAACCCAACTAGTACGACCGCTTCTCAGGGCGCAACTCTTTCGTGGAGCTCAACCAATGCCACAAGCTGTACCGCATCAGGCGGATTTTTGTGGACAGGAAGTCGCGCATTGTCTGGCTCTCAATTTATTACCCCTGAATCAACCACTACCTTCACTCTTGCATGTACTGGGGCAGGTGGAACTACCACAAAAACGGCCACCGTTACGGTTGTCTCTTCTGGAACTACAAGTGGTCAGCTTTCTGGGAGCGCAAGCGTAAAGGCTTCGTCGCAGAACACCGATCTTTCGTCAGAAGGCACTACTGATTGGGTTCATTGGGGTTTATCAATCCCAACAAGTGTGAATCGAAAGTCTGGAGTGACGGGGCAGATTGGTTCTATGACGACCATTGGTGCAGCCTCTCTCAAGCGCTACGCTGACGATCGTGCGAAAGTATCTTGGGTCGGCGGTACGCCTACTGCAAGTACAGGGAGTACTCCTGCCGGAGTGTACATAAAAGTAAATGGAAGTGGTTACACATTCACTGTTCCTGCAGATACGACAACACGCACACTAAAAATTTATCTTGGTGCGTGGAATGCGCAAGGTCTATTCCAAGCTTTTCTCAATGACAACAGTGCGAGTCCATACTCGGTGATTGTTGATGCTGGGTCAACGGGGACAGCAACAGATCGTGTCATTACGCTCACATATAAAGCTGCGTCAGCAGGGCAATCCCTGACAGTGCGCTACACACTTTTTGATGATTATGGGCTTGACGGGAACATCACTTTACAAGCAGCTACGCTTCAAGGTGTTTCTTCCACCCCAGCCCCCACCGTCACCCTCACCACAAACCCAACTTCAATCACACAAGGACAATCATCCACCCTCACCTGGAGCTCAACCAATGCCACAAGCTGTACCGCATCAGGCGGATGGACAGGCACCAAGACAACGTCAGGTACTCAAGCAGTCTCACCAACCGCAAACACTACCTACACCCTCACTTGTACAGGAGCAGGTGGAAGTGCAAACCAGAGTGTGACGGTGGGGGTGAGTGCCGCAACGGCCTACAATCTTGTTTACAGTACATCAGCGAGCCGCTCAAACCCCGCCGCTCTTAATGGCGCGGTAGTTTCGGGAGGTATCTATGTATTCTTGACCCCAGAGACGAACATAACTGGGGATGTGCTCTTTTATATAGATAACGTTTCTGGCAGTGGTACTGCGTATAAGACAGAATCAAACGCTCCGTATGATCTTGCGGGTACAAACACAAGTAATGGAAGTGCGGCGCCGTACAACACAGCACAACTTTCTAATGGAACTCATACTGTTACCGTGCGACTTAACACGAATACGGTACTTACCTCAACGTTTACTGTGGCGAACAGCTCTTCCACCCCAGCCCCCACCGTCACCCTCACCACAAACCCAACTTCAATCACACAAGGACAATCATCCACCCTCACCTGGAGCTCAACCAATGCCACAAGCTGTACCGCATCAGGCGGATGGACAGGCACCAAGACAACGTCAGGTACTCAAGCAGTCTCACCAACCGCAAACACTACCTACACCCTCACTTGTACAGGAGCAGGTGGAAGTGCAAACCAGAGTGTGACGGTGGGGATAGAGCTCGGGTATTTTGGAGAGTATTGGGATGTACCAACGGCGGGAGCCTCTCCTTCAATCCCAAGCACTGCACCAACATTTACGCGCATTGACCCAGCAATTGATTTTGATTGGACTACGAATGCACCAGGTACCTCGGTCGCCGCTGACCACTTCATTGTACGCTGGACACGAAATGTTGATTTTGTCGCGGGAACATATCGCTTTACTGCATCAAGCGATGATGGGGTGCGCGTGTACGTTGACAATCAACTACTTATAAATGACTGGACTAATCATGGCGTACGCACCTATGTGAATGACCTGACCCTTTCTGCGGGCAGTCATGCATTGCGCATTGAGTATTATGAAAATACAGGCAGTGCGGTCGCGCAATTTAGCTTCGCACCAGTAACCTCTACCGGGAGTGTTGATACACAAGCTCCAACAGTAGTTATGACCTCTCCATCATCAGGGGCTACTGTATCTGGTACGGTCGGTATCAGTGCTAGTGCCGCGGATGATGTGGGAGTAGTCGGAGTACAGTTCAAATTAGATGGAGCAAATCTTGGACCCGAAGATACAAGTGCTCCGTACGCCATGTCTTGGGACACCACAAGCGCGGCGAGTGGGGCACATACCATTAATGCAGTTGCACGAGATGCAGCGGGGAACAATAGGACATCTACCGGCGTATCTGTCACAGTAAATAATCTCACCGCACCACCGCCACCGCCAGCACCAGCACCCTCTTTTGACTCGCAGGCGCCGACAATTTCAGGAATAACTACCTCCAGTATTACTACAAGTGGAGCAGTTATCTCATGGACCACAAACGAAGCAACTACGCAGCAAGTAGACTATGGGCTTTCGGCATCATATGGGGCACAAACAAGTACACAAACGAGCCTTTCTACAAGTCACAGTGTTACATTAAGCAATCTCTCGCCAAACACTACGTATCACTTTCGAGTTCGCTCTGCTGACGCGGCGGGGAACGTGAGTGTCTCTCTTGATCAAACACTTACTACTGCATCCTTGGCAGATACGCAAGGTCCAAACGCAATCACCAATGTTTCCGTTTCTGATATTCGTTCAAATTCAGCAACGGTGACATGGACTGTTCCCTCGGACATTCCTTCCGGTGCTCCTGCTTCATATGACTTGCGCTATAGCACCACGCTCATAACGCTAAGCAACTTCTCATCACGCACACAAGTGGCTGGTGAGCCAACTCCAACGAGTGCGGGTGCAACGCAAACATATACCCTTGCTGGGCTATCTCCCAGTACGCTCTACTATGTGGCTATTGTGTCAAAAGATGCTGCGGGGAATACATCATCTATATCAAATGTGATGACGTTTACCACTGTCGCTGAAACAACCACTACCACAACCAGCACAAACAGTGGCACGAATACCTCTACCTCTTCTGGGACAAATAGTGGCACCTCGTCTAGTGGCGGAGGTGGTGGAGGAGGTGTTGTACAAACAATTGCTTCACCAAGAAACTTTATTGCGAGAGGGGCATCAAACCAGATTCTACTCTCATGGAGCAATCCACAAGACACTGAATTTATTCGTGTAAAAATAGTGCGAAAAGCAAACAGTGTTCCATCTTCATCATCCGACGGTACTACTGTGTATGAGGGAACAAACCAGACTTTCACTGACACTAATCTTTCAAGAGACATCCTCTATTATTATGCTGCGTATAGTATTGATCGATCACTCCGTACTTCATCCGCTGTGTACGCCCAAGCGCGGCTAGGGCAACTCTCCGACGCAGAGGCAACGCAATCTCTTACGACCACTTCAGGAGGCGTCCCCACTGCACCCACAGCTCCTTCTGCGCCACAAATAAACACAGGCACAGTACCAACGGGAGTGTTTACCATAGGCTTGCAGGTGGGCTCTCGAGACATTCAAGTAAAACAACTCCAGCAACTTCTCAACTCTCTCGGCTTCACGGTCGCTGAAAATGGCGCAGGTTCATCTGGTAATGAAACCGAGTTCTTCGGCCCAGCAACGGCGAATGCTGTCGCGCGATTCCAAGCTGAAAATATCCCTGAAGTTTCTCCGACGGACCGTGGTCTTGTCGGGCCAGTCACAAGAGTAAAACTTAACTCACTCGCATCAAGTGCTGGACTTGTGTCAACTACAGCTTCTTCTGTTTCAAATACCACCTCAACACAAGTACCCGCAGTATCTAGTGGGGCAGTACGTTTTACGCGGAACCTAAAAGTAGGCGATAGAGGAAGTGATGTGAAAGATTTGCAACAAGCGCTCAACTCTCTCGGCTTTACGGTCGCGTCTAGTGGCGCGGGGTCCTCAGGTAATGAAACCGAGTTCTTCGGTCCAGCGACGGCGGACGCGGTAGCACGTTTCCAAGAAGAATATAAGCAGGAAGTGCTTGCTCCGTACAATCTTGCTCGCGGGACTGGATTTTTTGGAGCATCAACTCGAACAAAGCTCAATACTCTTGTGGGGGGAGAAGGGAGTGGGGCAGGAGATACCGCAGCACTCATTGCGCTTCTCCAGGCACAACTTCTTGCGCTTCAAGCACAACTTGCAGCTATTCTTTCAGGGCAAACAACTCAAGTAACTGTGCCATCTATTTCAACCCCAATTCCTACCACACCAAGTGCACCAACGACTTCACCTGACAACAGTGCGCAAACATCAACTGATACATCGGGAGATACTACAGGGAGTACCTCTTCGGATTCTGGCGTACCACCGCCACCTCCGCCTCCACCGCCTCCTGCGTTTTAACACAAAAAGCCCGTCGCATATGCGCCGGGCTTTTTGTTATTCAAAATGTGTACCAAGAGAACGGGATACATGTTTCTCCCCCAACGTACTCTTTGAGAGAAAATCAGGATTTTCCAAAAGAATCCTCTCAGCCTCTGCGCGTGCGGCTTTTACCATATCAAGATTTTTTATTGCCTGCATACCAACATCGGAAATACCCCACTGTTTTCCTCCAGATAATTCGCCTGCGCCACGGAGCTCAAGATCAAGTTCGGCAAGCTCAAAGCCATTTTTCGCTTTCACCAGCGCAGAGAGGCGCTTGTTTGTCTCGGCACTCTCGCTTGAGACAAAGCAATACGCCTGATGGGAACTTCTAAGCACCCGACCTCTTAGTTGGTGTAGTTGAGCAAGGCCAAATCGCTCTGCGCCTTCAATGAGAATCACGGAGGCATTGGGGACATTCACCCCTACTTCAACAACTGATGTTGCGACAAGAATATCTATTTCTCCCTGAGCAAATCGCTCCATCACCTCATCTTTTGCTTTAGGTGTCATCTTGCCATGCAGTACGGCAATCTCCTTATCAGGGAACACTTCCTTCTTAAGACGTTTTGCTTCTGCGACGGCCGACTTTGCATCAAGCGCATTCTTTTTGTCTGGGTCAGGTTCATCAATACGCGGACATATCACATAAGCTTGTCGTCCGGCGGTGAGCTCTTTACTCATCGTTTCGTAAGCCCGCGCAACTGTTTTTTTGCTGACAATTTCTGTGATAATAGTTTTGCGACCTTTAGGCATCTCGTCAATGATTGAGAGATCAAGGTCGCCATAGAGTGTAAGTGCGAGCGTGCGTGGGATGGGGGTTGCAGTCATGGATAAGAGATGAGGTGCAGGAGTCCGCATCTCACCCTCTTGTCCTTTGCGTGAGAGCTTCATTCTCTGCATGACGCCAAAGCGGTGCTGTTCATCAATAATCACGCACGCAAGATTCTTGAAGCGCACGGTTTTTTGTATGAGCGCATGAGTGCCTACTACAATTGAAATGTCGCCGCTTGCAACCCATTTAAGAAATTGAGCGCGGGAAATATCAGTATGCGAATCTGGGGAAACCTTAGAAGGGAATTTCCTGCATCCGGAGCCAGTAATGAGACCTATTTGAATAGGTAAGTGAGAAAAATAAGAGATGAATGATTCAAAGTGCTGCTTAGCGAGAATCTCTGTCGGGGCCATATACGCCACTTGCAGGTTGGTGTATTGAAGTGACGATGGCTTTGCCATGACTATGGCATATGCAGCAGCTGCTGCGACGAGTGTCTTGCCAGAACCAACATCACCTTCAAGGAGTCGTGTGCCAGGACTGCCCTTTGAGAGGTCTTTAAGTATCTCGTCTATTGCTCTGCGTTGAGCATTTGTCGGAGGGAAGGGGAATCGCTCTAGGAACTTTGTGACATGAGTGTTTGCATCCTCAACATGATACGCCGGGTATTTTGCATACTCTTGTTTTTGTTTAAGGCGTCCAAGTTGGATAAAAAATATCTCCTGGAAAGAAAAACGTTTCTGGGCAGCTTGCGCGTCTGACTCCTTGCGTGGTGCGTGCATCCATACCAAGGCGGTCTTCAGAGATGGAAGGTGGTATCTTTTAAGGATCTCTTCGGGGATAGGGTCTTGGAGATGTTCGTGAATCCCTGTTTTCAGTACACGCTCAATATGATGATGAAACCACCGAGATGAGAGATTCCCTCGTGCTGGGTATATAGGGTAGAGATTGGAAGTAAGTTCTTTACCAAAGAGTGGCAGGGAAAGCTCATCAAGGACTTCTTGTGCTATGGGCTCTACTATTGGGTTTGCTAAATAAAGCGAACCACTACGCTCAGATATTGTGCCAGCTGCTTTGACGGGCATTCCTTTCTTTAACATCTTTGCGATGTAGGGTTGGTGGAACCAAATGATTTTAAGAGACCCGGTTTGGTCTTTGATCACTCCTTCTGCCATAGGGATCTTTGAGCGGAATGTTTTTGCGGTTTTAAGTGACGAGATGACTCCGAAGACAGTGATCTTTGCTCCTTTATTTATGGATGATATAGCCTGCGCTTCTGTAAGGTTTTGATATCGAGAGGGGAAGTATTGCAAGAGATCGGCAAGCGTCTCAATTCTCAAGCTTTCAAGTGCGCGAGACTGTTTTGGGTCTATACGAAAGTAGTCAGAAAGTGGAGTGTCTGGCGTGGCGGGAAGATTCATTGTATGACAATTGTATCATTTCTCTTGGTCTCAAGATGACGTGGTATACTTGGCGGCAGGTTTTGTTCCTCTTCAACTAAATAAAAGTGAGGTAATCGCCATGGAAACAATTGTATACGGCCTCTGGGGTCTTGCCTGGTGGCAGAAAATCCTTTTTGTCCTTGTGGCAACTCATATTACGATCGCTTCGGTGACCATTTATCTGCATCGCGCGCAAGCACACCTTGCGCTGAGTCTGCATCCTGCGATCGCACATTTCTTCCGCTTTTGGCTCTGGCTTACTACTGGTATGCAAACGAAAGAATGGGTTGCAGTACATCGCAAGCATCATAGTACCGTTGAGACAGAGGCTGATCCGCATAGTCCCCAAGTGTTTGGCATCTGGAAAGTCCTTTTTGAAGGAAGTGAATTGTATACGCAGGCCCGGGCAGACAAGGAAATGGTTGAGCGATGGGGCAAAGGAGCTCCTGACGACTGGATTGAGCGGCACATCTACTCAATGCGGTGGCTTGGGATTTTCTCTTTGCTTATCGTCGACATTATTCTGTTTGGGATTTCAGGGATATCCGCATGGGGTGTTCAGATGCTCTGGATTCCATTTTTCGCGGCAGGTGTCATCAACGGCGGTGCGCACTATTTCGGGTATCGTAATTACGAAACAGATGACTCGTCAACAAACCTCGTGCCGTGGGGGATATTGATCGGAGGCGAAGAGTTGCACAACAATCATCACCGTTTTCCTGTCTCAGCACGCTTTTCTGTGAAGAAAGGGGAGTTTGATGTAGGTTGGCTTTACATTCGTTTACTGGAGATATGTAAGCTTGCGCGGGTGAGCGCAGAAAAACTTGCTCCGCATTGGAATGAGCATGACCCAAGATGGATGCTCAATCGATACAGACAGCAAGTACTGCTTCCTGTTGCCAAAGAAACTTTCTCCAAAGAGATGTATCGCCGATTCAAACGACTTGCCATGTATCAATCATGGAGTGCTTCGCATCGCGAGGAGCTCTCAGTGCTCCTCCGGCAGAACGATACTTTGGCTCGTATCTGGTACATGAGAGAAAGACTGGCCGCTTCTCTCCAGGAAAAAGGCGACTCAATTATTGCGTGGCGCAAAACTGCGCAAGAAAGTAGCATCAGACTACTGCAAGAGTTTGCCAAACGTTTCCAATCCTTACCTCACAACGCCCAGTAGGGCAATCCCGTTGCGGCTATATAAGTGCCGCACGACCCCGTAGAGACCCTCCTTAAGATATGACTCTTTCTGCGGGGTCTTTTTTGTATATGAATTTTAAATGTATGAGAGGGAGTTTAAAGCGGGTCAACCGATCGGTTGACCCGCTTTAAGAAAAAAGGCTTAACAGAGGCAAAATAAACGGCTCAAGCGTACGCTTGAGCCGTTTATTTCCTACGGAGGCGGAAGGATTCGAACCTTCGGACCAGTTTCCCGGTCAGCAACTTAGCAGGTTGCTGCATTCGACCGCTCTGCCACGCCTCCAGTGTGAGAATGGTGCTACTCTAACACATTTTCTGTTTGCGGGCGACTAATGTGCGAGAGCAAACCCGTATACTCTTTTTGCCCCTGCTTTCTTTAAAATCTTCATTGCCTCGTGCATGGTTGCGCCAGTGGTGACGATATCGTCCACAACAATGACAGTCTTGTCCCGCATGTCATCACTGACACAACGAAAACACCCCTTTATATTTGATGCGCGGGCGCTCCTGGTTCTCATTGTGGTTTGGGGGTTTGTTTTTTTGACTCGGGCAAGAACATCTGGTCGCACCTTTACTTTATCTTTGCGAGCATGAGATATGATTTCTGAAATGATTAAAGATTGATTAAAGCCACGCTCGCGCTCTCTCTCGTGCCATAGCGGGATGGGGACGAGCACAAAAGGATCTTCTTCTGTGATGCTAAATTTATCTAATGTGCCCAAAAAGGCATCTTTGAGTTTGCGTTCCAATACATCAAGTGCCGATTTTCTGTACTTGAATTTCACATGAGTGATTACTTCTTTCACAACCCTGTCTTGATAAAAACAAGCTGCAATAATGTCTTGCTCAACCAAAATGAGAGGGAAATGGATATTTTTGCCACATTCATCGCACAATAGGACTCCGAATCTTTTGCACCCGACACATGAGTCAGGAAATAGGGTACCCAGCGCCTTTTGAGTTAACAATTCCACACCTTTCCCCAAACGTTTCAGTGCGTTCATGTGATATAATTTTCCTTGTGTATTAGCACACTATGATATCCATACTCTATCATCATAGTGAGGCAATGCGGTATTGACACGACATGGCTGGAGTTATTTCAAAAATCTTAAAATTTAATCTGACACCCGGGAAAGTAGTGATTGGTATTGATATCGGAATGTCAGCGATCAAAGTAGTGGAGCTTTCTGGTGAGAGAGGGAAGGCGATACTCAAAAATTACGGAGAGATCGCTCTTGGTCCTTACGCAAGCAGCACGATAGGCCAGGCGGTGCGGCTTTCTGAGGAACGTATCGCACAGGCTATCACTGATGTCCTTAAAGAAGCTAAAATAGAAACAAAAAGAGCGGTGCTTGCGCTTCCTCTTGGCTCCACACTCCTCTCTTTCATTGAAGTGCCTACGGCAGACGAAGAAAAACTTGCGCGGATTATTCCCATTGAAGCCAGAAAATATATTCCGGTGCCAATATCAGAGGTGACGCTTGATTGGTGGGTCCTTCCACAACATGGTGATATCACACAAGTAAAAGCGGGAAGTGTGGGCGAGCCCGCAGAAAAGCAGAGTAAAATGTCTGAAGTGGTCATCTCTGCGATTCACAATGAAACGCTGAGTAAATTTTTAAGAATTCAGTCTGAGGCGAAGCTTGATGTTAAGCAATTTGAAATAGAAATATTCAGCAGTATCCGCTCTGTTATTGGTCGGGACATGTCTCCGATCATGGTTTTAGACATGGGCGCTGGAAGCACAAAACTTGCAATGGTAGAATATGGAATAGTGAGAGGGTACCATATCATCAACAAAGGGGCGCAAGATGTAACACTTGCCCTCGCTTCATCTTTGGAGATTAGCATGGAGAAAGCAGAGGAGGTGAAGCGCACAGCTGGTCTTGATGGAATGGTTGACGGTAAAAAGATCGCAGATGTTGCTTCTACTACCCTTGAGTATATTTTCAGCGAAGCTGAAGCGGAAATGTTGAAATATCAAAGAAAGACAGGTAAGCCAGTGAGCCGCCTTATCCTTGTGGGGGGAGGGGCGATGCTCAAGGGCGTTGATAAGCTTGCTAAGGACACGCTCAAAGTTGAGGTTGTGCGTGGCGATCCATTTGCAAAAACCGAGGCTCCCGCCTTCCTTGCCCCAACGCTTCGCGAGGCTGGTCCTGAGTTTGCAGTTGCCATCGGCGCGGCACTTAAAGCCCTTGCAGAATAAGCAATAGTTATGGCCTTTAACCAAAATCAAAAAATCTCCTTCATCCCCAAAAAGGCCCTCGTCAAAGGCGGGGGTTCCGAGCGGCGACCTATTAGCCTGACTCTTTTCATTACTCTACTTGTGCTTGTGCTTGTGTGGGGAGGCTATGGAGGTCTTTATCTATACTCGCAAAGTATCCAGGTTTCTATAGATGACAAAAAAACGCAACTTCGGGATTTTAAGACTCAGTTCGATATGCCGCTTATTGCTCGCGCTCAGGCGCTTGAAAAAAGGATTAATGTTGCTGGATCTATAATCAACAACCATACGCTTATTGCACAAATATTTGGGATTTTTGAGCAAAGTACTGTCTCCGCCGCATATATTTCCGACTTTAGTTTTACGAATGAAAAAGAAAGCGCGCCTAATAGTGGACAACAAGATAGTGGAGGGGGAGTAGGGAGTGGATATGTTCTTACATTATCTGCCGTGGCGCCAAGTTTTGCGGTTGCCGCAGACCTTCAAGACGCGTTTACTTCTCGTACAGATATATTTACTGGTGTAGATCTTGCGGGGATTTCGCTTGATGCCGAGACAGGCGAAGTATCGGTCGATTTCCTTATTGGAGTAAAGCCAGAGCTTGTCACTTATGGAGGAGTTGCTCCAAGTAAAGGCGTGCCGCCAGCAGCTACCATTAATACAGAGGCGCCATCTGGGGCTAACGAAGATGCTCCGCAAGGAGAATTGTAAAATTTATGTTTATTAAAAATATTCTTCCACTTCTTGTTCTTCTGCTCGCCGGTATTTCTGGGTATATTTATGTTTACCCTAAATATACGGACATCTCCGCTCTAAAAGGGCAAGAGGCAAAATATGATTCTGCCCTTGATACTGCAAACCAGGTTGCAAGTCTTTCTACGCAACTTTCTCAGACGATCGAATCCATTTCCCCAGAAGATCAGGCGCTTCTTGATACACTTTTGCCCAATGAGGTGAATAGGTTGAAGTTAGGTAATGATATTGTAGAAATTGCAAAGTTCCACAATATCACATTGACAGAGCTTTCATTTGGCGACAAAACACAAGGGGACACAGGTGAACAGAGGAGCGGGCAGCTGAATCCTACTACGATTACGCTTGGCTTTACCGCCTCCTACAAGGTATTTAAGGATTTTATGGTAGATCTGGAAAAAAGCTTGCAGATTTTGGATATTGTTGAGTTTTCAGTTAATCCGCAAGACAGGGAGCCTTACGAGTACAACATTACTCTTAATACTTACTCACTTTCAAGTGATATTTAGAGCTATATGCTGAACCAACCAGACACAAAACGAAACGTTATTATTCTTGTCGCAGTGCTCTTAATTGGGGTTGCTGCCTACTTCTTTTTCTTCCAAAAAAATTCTCCCGCAGCTGATGTGGCTTCACCCGAAGACGTACAAGCAGATGCTGAGGTGGAAGAAGTTCTCGGGGTTTTGCAAGAGTTGCAGTCGATCAATTTGAGCGCACAAGATATTGCAAATTTAAATGCGAGTGTATTTTTCCGCAATTTTCATAAAGATATTGTGCCAGGGAATCGTGGTAAAATTAATCCTTTCAACGAATAAAGCATCTAAGGCATGATATGGAATTTTTGGAGTTTCTTGCCAAACAAGGAGTTATATCTACAGCCGACGTAGCTGCTATTTCCAATGAAGCAAGCAAGGGCGAGAAATCGGTAGGAGAAATTCTTCGTGACAAAGGAGTAGGTTCACGACAGCTCGTCTCGCTCAAAGGGCAGTATTACAATCTCCCGACTAGGCAGGTCGGAAGCGGGGATGTTTCTTTTGAAATACTCAAATATATTCCTGAAGAATCCGCCCAGTATTATCAATTTGTTCCTATTGGAGTCAAAGATAGTGTTCTTGAGGTTGGAATTCTAGATCCAGACAATACCCAGGCCCGCGACGCCCTACAGTTTATTTCGGTACGCAATGGGATGCCATACAAAGTCTACCTCATTTCGCAGGAAGATTTTGAAGAGGTTATCAAAAGCTATAAAGGGTTGCGCGGGGAAGTAAGCAAAGCTCTCTCCGAGCTTGAAACTGAGTTGGTTGATGATGAAGGGGGGTCAAAGGACCTCAAAAAAGTCATCAGCGAAGTTACTACTACCAAGAAGGACGAAGGGGTTGCTCAGATCGTGGAAGATGCGCCTGTCACAAAAATCGTTGCGGTTATTTTGCGGCATGCAACAGAGGGGAACGCCTCAGATGTTCATATTGAACAGATGAAAGATAAAACACGAGTCCGCTTTCGCGTAGATGGCGTACTTTATACAAGTCTTTTGCTTCCGGCGGCGGTACATGATGCGGTGGTGGCTCGTATCAAGATTCTTGCGAACCTCAAACTTGATGAAAAACGCAAACCTCAAGACGGGCGCTTTTCAACAAGGGTAGAAAATCGGAAAATTGACTTTCGTGTCTCAACATTTCCTTCGTATTACGGGGAGAAGGTGGTAATGCGTATTCTTGACCCGAGCAAAGGAGTTCGCCCCTTGGATCAGGTGGGTCTCAGGAAAGAGCATCTTGAGCTTGTTCGGAAAGCAATGGACGCACCATATGGCATCATTCTTGTTACAGGACCAACTGGTTCAGGAAAAACAACGACTCTCTATTCTATTCTCAATGAGCTTGACCGAGAAGGGATGAACATTGTAAGTCTTGAGGATCCTGTTGAATATAGTCTTGATGGTGTAAGCCAATCCCAAGTGAAGCCAGAGATCGGATATACATTTGCGAATGGGCTACGCTCCATTCTGCGTCAAGATCCAGACGTGATTCTCGTGGGAGAAATTCGCGACAAAGAAACTGCTCAGCTTGCTATTCAAGCTGCTCTTACTGGACACTTAGTGTTGTCTACTCTCCACACTAACAATGCGATCGGTGTCGTACCTCGTCTCGTTGATATGGGGGTTGACCCATTTCTTATTGCGCCAACTCTTATTCTCACCGTGGCGCAGCGCTTGGTACGTATGATCTGTCCCAACGGGAAAGAAAAGGTCCCAATTGACCAGAGCCTACGAAGTTTTATGGAACGAGATCTTAAAACCCTTCCAGAGGGACCTGAGAAGACTTTCCTCCAAGGAGCAAAAGAGGTGTACAAGGCAAAGGGTACTGCTGATTGCCCAAGTGGAACGCGGGGACGTATTGCGGTCTTTGAAATGGTGGAGATTGATGATGATATGGAGCACGTAATCCTCAAAGACCCCGTGGAGCAAGAAATTTGGAAGGTTGCGCGGGCGAAGGGCATGACTACTATGCGGGAAGATGCTATGCGCAAGACCATTGAAGGGTCTATTCCTTTTGAAGAAGTGTACAAGGTGTAGTACAATTGTTTTTAAGTAATTACAAAGAGTTCTATGAATGAAGAAGCAAAGAAACAAAAAATCTTAATTGTTGATGATGATAGATTCCTGCTCGACATGTATTCACTGAAATTTACCGAGTCTGGTTTTGATGTTCATGCGGCTTTTGGGAGCGTGGAGGCAATGAATAAGCTTAAAGATGGGCTTGCTCCTGATGCGATTCTCCTTGATATCGTGATGCCAACTATGGATGGCTTTGAATTTTTGGAGAAAAAGAACAATGAACGTATTGCTCCAAACGCAAAAGTAATTATTCTTTCAAATCTTGGGCAGCAGTCTGATATTGATAGAGGAAAGGCTCTTGGCGCGGTAGGGTATATCGTGAAGGCGAGCGCCACGCCTTCTGAGGTGGTAAAGCAGGTCGTTGACATATTAAATCAAGCAGGGGGTTAATATCATGTCGGAACAAAAAGAACTCGAGGAG
>CAZTCT010000002.1:0-126849 GCA_964612415.1 uncultured Candidatus Saccharibacteria bacterium
CAGCACAAAAGGCGCACGCCGCTGGTTTCATTGAGCGCTTCCCAAATAAATATAAGCAGATCGTTGGGGAGCGCGGTGTGAAGCTCTCGGTAGGGCAGAAGCAACGTGTGGCTATCGCGCGGGCAATTCTGCGGGATCCCAAAATCCTCATCCTCGATGAGCCTACGAGCGCTCTTGATTCAAATACGGAGAAGCTTATTACAGAATCACTCGATAAGCTTATGGAAGGGAGAACAACATTTATCATCGCGCATCGCTTGAGTACCGTGCGACAGGCAGACAAAATCTTTGTTTTGGACAAGGGGAGGATTGTTGAATCAGGCTCACACGATGACCTCATGAAAATTGAAGGTGGCAAATATCGCTATATGTATGAGTATCACGTAGGGTTGAGGTAAAAAACATGAGCACCATTCTTACAGTATGGAAAGCCATTAAACTGGGGACTTTTAGCCAAACTTGCTTATTTTAATAAGTAGTGGCATAATGCTTTTTAGACTCGCACATAGCGGGATTTTTTTATGGTCCCCTAAAAGGCGAAAACACGGCTAGCTCTTTTACAATTTTCTCTACAAAGGAGTAATCTAATGTTGACACAAATAACTGGTATTCAGTCGGTACAAAAACTGTACCTGCAGTTGCTATATCGGTGCAACTTCAACTGCTTGCACTGTTTCCATGGTGCAAGTTTACAACGGTCCGATCGTTTTTCGATTGAACAAGTTAATTCCCTGCTCAGCCTTTTCACGAGTAAGTTTGGAGTAAGCTGTCTTACGCTATTGGGAGGTGAGCCGTTCATATACAAGGATCTACCAGCAGTGTTGGAGCTTGCAAAAAGCTACAAACTTGAAACGGCTATTTGTACGAATGGATATCGTATATCGAAAACCTTGCTTACTGTGGCACACAACATCGACACCCTTAGGGTTTCGATGGAAGGTCACAGAGAAAGTAATGACCATATTCGCAAGAAGGATAGTTTTGATGAAGCAATCAAGACACTTGCCCTCGCTCGCGATGTTGGTTTAGCGACATCCGCCACAGTAACTATCACAAGTGAGAATGTGCGAGAAATCGCAAGATTGGCACAAACTATGGAAGATGTTGGGGTGTTTGAGTTAAAACTCCACCAACTGCGTTCCGTTGGGAATGCCAAGAAAAACCCTGAGTTGTTCTGTAACGACGAAGAGATGAAAATTTTAGTTGATCAGGTTGCGGAGGTACGAAAAGTTACACGCGTGCGAGTTCTTCTCGACGATGGACTAGATACAATGTGTATGATTAAAGACCGCAACTCGCTTTCCGTTCAAAAGGAGCTTGAAAGAATCGAAATACAACCTGACGGCAGGATGTATGTATCCTGTAAAGCCGTTGGGAGTGATAGTAATGCGTTCTGGTTTAATAAATTGACCGGAGACATTGACTATCGACCGACAGATTCTGACGAGGTAAAACTTGGGGTTCCCCAGGTCAAATATCTTTCACTCACATGAAATAGGAGTAGGCCATGTCAAGATTCATATCACTTGAAGGTTTGTGTGGTGTCGGTAAGAGTACCACAAGCGATCTTGTTTCAGCAGCACTAGGGACCACAGTAACGGATACAATCCCCCCTGAATTCAATAGTTTACGGAAATTTATGGGTACTCATGGATCTGTGGACGCAAGATATCTTGTATTTCTTGCTGCTGTAGTTCACAGCGTAAAAGATATACAAAGACAACTTGATGCTGGGAGAGATGTTGTGGTCGAGAGCTATTTGTATCGGACCATAGCCTTTCATCAAGGCATGGGGTCGCTATTCTCAATTCAGGTTCCAGAGGGTTTTCTGCGCCCCACACATGCCATATACCTTGTCTGCTCTCATGAAGAACGACGGAACAGGCTAATAAAGCGAGGGGAAAGAGAGACAAAATGGGATCGGTTAGCTGAAGAAAACGCGATGAAAATCGAGTCAGTATATAAAAGCTTCAATCTCCCATCTTTGGATGTGACGAATCTGTCACCCCAGGAGGCGTGTGGTGCCGTTCTACGAATGGTATACAGAGGAGAACAAAATGTTGGCAGATAAAAGTCAATGGCAGGAAACAAAGACATTCTTCCCCCTATTCCTCCACAAACTCGCTTACTTGGGCAATCAGGTGCACTCTGTCTGTGTTGTTGGCGCGTCAGATGGCAAGTTTGTGATTCCACTTGCTGAAGCTGGGTACAGCGTAGAAGCATTGGATATTGACGAGATTGCATTGTTTGGTGGCGACGTTGAGTTTCCTCCAGGAAAGGTATTCCGCATGAGAGGCCTTAAAGAGCGGCTTTCTGATCGAGGATTATCTGAACAAGTCGCAGTAAGACTGGTTGATTTTACGGATGAAAATGTAAGTATCTCTAAGCACGATGCAATCTTCACGAGTTGTTCGTGGCATTATTCACGCAATCATCACTTTCCACTTGAGCGGTATGTAGAGAAAATGCAAGATGCACTTTCAGCAGGTGGTGTATTTTGTTCAGAATATATGATGCCTGTTGAAGTTAAGCACTTTAGGAGTAATCATTACGTGAAGGAAGGTCAACTAGCAACTCTCTTCCCAAATAAAAACTGGAGACTGCTAGAAGACTTTTGCACGCAACCTTTTGTGGAAGATGGACATATTGGCAACAGTCTTCCACATGTTCACCAAATGGGTTTTCTAATGGCGGTAAAGAAATGATTACCTTGGCAAACTACGCACGCTCTTAGCTGGGAACTACGGGGCGTGTTTTTTTATTGTATGATACACTTTCTACCAACATGCAACATGAATACGAGGCAAAATACTTAAATATTGATATAGAAAAGCTCCGAAAGAAAATCACGGATCTTGGGGGCAAACAAATATATCCGCGGAGATTATTCAAGCGATATGTTTTTGAAAGTGACATCTTGAAAGAAAATCGAGCGTGGCTTCGCGTCAGAGACGAAGGGGAAAGCATCACTATGACTCTCAAAAAAACTACCGGCACAGGCGATATCGAGGGGACACAAGAATTGGAAATCGAAGTAAGTAATATGCACGACACAGTTGAAATGTTGAAAAATTTTGGGTTAGAGCAGAAGAGATATCAGGAAAACTATAGAGAGAAGTGGGCCTTGGGGGATGTCATATTGGACATTGATACCTGGCCGCAAATACCGACATACATTGAAATTGAGGGATACACAGAAAAAGCTGTCAAAAAAGCCTCTCAGGAATTAGGTTTTGATTATGAAGATGCGAGGTTCGGAAGTGCCGATGAGATTTATTTAAACGAGTATGGAATCGATATTTTGAAGATGGACGAGCTACTTTTTGAAGCTCCCAACGAGTAGCGTTCTCTACGGGACAAACCTCGTATTTACAAAATAGAAAACTAATGTATAATGCGGGAAGGCTATCGTGAACATTCAGGAGAAACCTATGGCTCAGTTTTTACAAAAAGACCTTGATGCACTTGCAAAGAAAATAAAAATAACCACTGAACGTCTGAGGGAGGCGATGATTGATGGTGCCGAAAGTGCTCAACAAAGCTCAGAAACCTGGCATGATAATTTTGGCTTCGAAGAAGCGTCTAGGCAGCAAAAAATGCTCGGGAAGCAAATTGAAGAGATGCGCAAGCTTTTTGAATCTGCTGAAGTGGTGTCTCCTCAGAAGGGGTCCGATACTGTAGTTGTTGGATCACGTATAAAACTTGTGAATGTTGAGACCGGCGAAGAAAAAGCGTTTTTTGTTGGGAGCTATATGGTGCTCGATAAAACCGAGGATTCAGAAGTTTCTTACAGTGCGCCTATCATTGCACCTTTCTTTGGCACCCACATAGGAGAGCTTCGTGAAGTCTCTATTGCGGGGAAAATCTCTGAATATGAGCTTATTGAGATTGCTTAATCAAACCAACAACCACCCAGGAAGAATTTCTCCTGGGTGGTTTTCTTTCTGAAGTGTAACTAAGAGTAAATGGGGTCAGTAAATGGGGTCAGTCACCGTTTATATCAATGACACAACTGATGGAAACTACACGCTTGGCGCGGATTCAACCCCAGAATTAAACTGTTCTTCCTGTAAGCTCCTGCTGGGCAGAAGCTATCCCTTATGGATTTGCCGAAGGGGTGGTATGATTTTGGGTGTAAATTACCTCATTCAATATGCAAAGGATTCAGAAAATAATGGATTTTGTTGAGGAGCATAAGCTTTATCCCGATCTGCGTATTGTTGATGGACCACCTGAACCAGAAGTAATGGTTGATGGAAAGAAGGTTCTCATGTTCACCTCGAACAATTATCTTGGGTTTGCCAATCATCCACGAGTGGTAAATGCTGCTATTGAAGCAGTGAAAAAATATGGCGTTGGGGCTGATGGCTCAAGACTGCTTTCTGGGAATCTAAAGATCCATAGAGACTTTGAAGAAGCAATAGCAAAATTTAAGGGCGGAGAAGATGCAATTGTGTGGCCATCGGGTTTTTCTGCAAATTTTGGAGTGATCAGCGCAGCAATGAACCCAATCAAAGTAGGCCCAGGAGATTTCTTTTCTAGAGAAGGAATTGTTTTAAGCGACGAACTCAATCATGCGAGTATTATCGATGGCGCTGTAATGAGTCGGCAGAAGAAGGTAATTTACAAGCACTGCGATATGGATGATTTGGAAAGCAAGCTGCGAAAATACAAAAATCGCAGGAAATTGGTCGTTACCGACAGTGTCTTTAGCATGGATGGGGATGTCGCACCACTTGATAAAATTTCAGAGCTTTGCAAAAAGTACAATGCGATATCGATGATAGATGAAGCCCACGCAACAGGCATACAGGGCGAACATGGGCATGGGACGCTTGAGCGATTTGGTCTTAAGCCGACAAAAGATATCGATATTGTGCTTGGAACTTGCAGCAAAGCGCTTGGGGCAACGGGTGGTTTTGTAGTAGGGAGCAAAATACTTGTAAAGTATCTTCGAGTCGCAAGTCGCTCGTATATGTTTTCAACAGCGATGGCCCCGATGGCATCTGCTGCGCTTATCGAAGTATTGAAAATAATTGATGAAGAGCCGCAGTGGAGAAAGCAACTTCTTGAGAATACAGAATACTTGCGGAAAGGTTTTAACGATAAAGGGTTCTTTACATTCGGAAGCACGACCCAGATCATCCCGATTCTCATCGGTCCTGATGATAAAGCCATTGAGTTTAGCCGCAAACTTTTTGAAAAAGGAATCTTTGGTCCATGCGTA
The DNA here is from genome assembly GCA_964612415.1 of uncultured Candidatus Saccharibacteria bacterium. Taxonomy (GTDB): domain Bacteria; phylum Patescibacteriota; class Minisyncoccia; order Phycocordibacterales; family CAYRGE01; genus CAZTCT01. Next base: position 5,228 of record CAZTCT010000002.1, read on the forward strand.
CGTTGGCCAGCGGTGGAGAAAGGGAAGGCGCGCATTCGTTTTACCGTAATGGCAACACACAAAAGAGAGCATTTAGACAAACTACTTAACGCGTGCGAGGAGATTAAAAAAGAGCTCGGTGTCTAATCAACCAATCCACTTATCGGTTTAGGGGGACATTTTCTCAAATTATCCTCATTTGAGGTTTAGTAACCCTCAAAGAGCTTGGTATAATCTAACCAAAGCGAACAACTATTTCAGAATAGTTTCTATGTATAACAATTACCGCACTTTTTTAGAAAAAAAACTTGCCGAATATCCATATAAAAAAGACTATACCCACGATTTTCAGGGGATTAAAATTGATATCCCAATGGTCTACGAGGGAGCAAGTACCATCATGCATCTAATGCCTATTAGAATCGAAGATGCAAGAAAATTTATTCCAGACACCAGGGTGAAACCGGTCGCACTCTTTCCCGGGGTAACCTTACTGGCGATTAATATTTTTGATTACCAAAAATGTGCAACAGGACCTTATAATGAGTTTACTTTTTCGGTTCCAGTACGATTTAATCCAACACTAAATCTTCCTACTCTTCCGTTGCTTTTTGACCAAAGTTTTTCAAATTTTGGATTTTATGTAATCAAACTAGGCGCAAGCGATGCTCCTAGCAGGGGGCATATAGTTGATATTTGGGGGTATCCAACTTATGAAAATGATTTGGATATTGAACTAGAAGTGACTGACACGCATGTTTTGGGTGCAATACGAGAGGGTGGAGTATCAATTCTAGAGATTAAAGAAGATCTTCCCCAAAATATGAAATGCAAATTTACACAAAAGCACTTTAACACCTATTTTGCATATCGAGATACTTTACGACATGTTGAGCTGAACACACTCCTATTTGAAAAGATGTGGTTTGGGAACAAAAATTTTTCAATCAAAATTGGGGAACATAAAATCAGTCAAATTTTAAAAGACCTTGGAGTTGGGAATAAAAAGCTTGCGACAATTTTTTATCCGTCTGCGATTGAAATAGCAGGACGGGCGAATGTAATTTAGCAGTATGAATTGGCTCTACTTTTTTAAAATCAGTTTTCTTTTAGGCACGATACTCCCTTTTTTAGTCGGCGTGATGGTTTTTTTAAGGATACTCAAAAATGAAGAGCGCGATGTAAATTTCCGGTTTGCTGCTTTGTCATTTTGTGCCGCTTTCTGGAGCCTAGGCTTTCTCTTTCTGCTGAATGCGCAAACATATGAATCCGCATACGTTTGGCGCATTTTAATGGACTTTGGATCAATCTTATTGCCAGCATTTTGGATCCATTTTGTCTTTGTTATGCTCAGTCTTGATAAAAAAGGGTCTAATTTTCTTCTTTTTGCATATGGATTCTCTGGGGTAGTTGCTGCAATTAATGCTCTTGATTTTGTATTTCCAGGAATTTTTGCGACTGAACTGGTGCCTAAATTGATTTTTCCATATTATCCCTCTGCTGGGGTTGGGTACTATCTATTGATTTTGTTCTATATATCTTGCATACCTTACACGCTAATCAAGCTGTATCAAGGCATTCAGCAAAATAAAGGCATTCGGGCAACCCAGTTAAAGTTTGTTTTTTATGCATCACTTTTAGGTTTTGCTGGTGGGAGTATGGCATTTTTGCCCACATTTAACGTCTCTATAATTCCTTTTGGAGTGATATTATTCTCGACTTATCCCGCAATCATCGCGTATGCAATTTTTCGGCATCATTTATTTGATATACGGGTCATTATTGCAGAAACACTTACTTTTGTGCTTTGGGTCTTGGTTTTCTTCAATATATTTTTGGCAGAAAATATTGTCTCGCGCACATTTAGCATAATCTTACTTATTGTTGTTACTATTTTTGGCTTCTCTCTTATTCGAGGAGTTATCAATGAGATTGCTGCACGTGAAAAGATGCAGGGGCTTATTCAAAAGATTGCACTTGCAAACAAGAGGTTAGTGCAACTTGAGCAGCAAAAGTCGGAGTTCGTCTCTATTGCGTCACACCAACTGCGTACACCGCTTACTGCCATCAAGGGATATGCTTCTATGGCAATTGAAGGATCGTTCGGGAAGTTAGAAAGTGTGGTACTAGAGCCACTCAACACTATTTTTGCTGCGAGTCAGAAGCTCGTCGCTCTCGTCGAAGACCTGCTTACTGTCTCTCGTATTGAGCAGGGGCGTATCAAATACGACTGGGCTATGGTGGATATCAAGGGAGTGATGGAAGATGCAATCAAGGATAACAAAGATGATATTACCGAGCGCCGCTTGAGTGTATCTGTGCGTACAGAGAAGGATGGCATGCAATACCTTGTGTGGGCAGATCGTCAGCGTCTCAAGCAGGTGTTCAACAACATCATAGATAATGCGGTGAAGTTCACACCCAAGGGGTTCGTACGAGTACTTGTCTCAAAGGATGAATCACGCAATTGGGTGCGCGTGGCGATCTCTGATACTGGTATCGGTATGGACAAAAAGGCGCTTGAAGCACTCTTTGTAGACCCACAGAAGCGTGCGCAAATGGCTGATAAAGGAGACAGGGCAGCGGTGGTCGGTATTGGCATTTATATCGCACAGCAGATTGTGAAGACACACAAAGGACGCATCTGGGCAGACTCTGATGGCGTGAATCGGGGGTCGACGTTCTTCGTAGAGTTGCCTGCGTACGAGAAGGGTAAGAGCGAGGCCGCAACTGCACAATAATATGAACTTAGATTTTCTTACACCAGAAATAATCGCAACATCTCAAATCCTCATTGGAACAGGAGCGATATTTATCGCGCTCATCATCTACGAGCGTGATGTCACAAAGATCACCAGCATCTTCTATCTTGTAGCAGGAGTGATTATGGGACTCTGGTCGATCATACACGGTATTTACGAAATGCCGGTTGATATCGGGACAGCGCAACTCTTCATCAAGCCGCTCTATATCATCGGGGCAATGGTGCCGGTCGGCATCCTCTTCTTTGTGCTCTCGCTCTCTGATGATCGCGTCATATTCCAGAAACGCTGGACCGTGAGCGCACTTATAGGCTTTGTACTCATTGAGTGGATGATCATCGGTACTCCATGGATCGTAGAGAGCGCAGGAGACTACCAAGGGCTCTGGCGTGTGGTGAACTTTGGCGAATATGCCTATATTTATCTCTTTTACGCTGTTTTGTATTTACTTGCCGCTATGGTTGCGATCATACAGGAGTATGTACACAGCGCTGGAGTGTTCCGTGCGCAGGCCAAGTATATTCTTCTTGGTATCTTTTCTGCGACACCGCTTGGGTTCATCGGCAATGTGGTGCTCCCTCAATTTGGATATTTTGAATGGTTCTGGGTCGGGCCGCTTGTAGGTACGCTCACGCTTGGGGTGGTAGGGTATGTCATCGTTAAATACAATTTCTGGAATACAAAGCTCATTCTTGCAGAGTTCTTCGTCTCTGTGGTGTTCCTCATGCTCGTTGCCGAGCTCGCGTTCCTCAACTCACTCACTGATCTTGTGGTCAAGGGGCTCATCCTCATACTTGTAAGTGTATCCAGTATGTTCTTGATAAAGAGTATTAAGAATGAGATTGAGACAAAAGAGGAAGTAGAAAGACTTTTGAAAGACTTGGAAGACAAGAATGAAGAGCTGCTACTGCTCGATCGTGAGAAATCAGAATTCATGCGTATTGCCGCACACCACTTGCGCGACCCGCTTACCGCAATCAAAGGGTATGCGTCCATGCTTCTTGATGGCACGACAGCGGGCAAGCTTGCGGACCAACTGCAAGAAGCTATCCGACGTATCTTTGAATCAAGCAATCGTCTTGTGGAGATGATTGATAACTATATGGATGTATCGCGCATTGAGGCAGGAGATATGCGATATCAATTTGCAGACTTTGATATGGGCAAGCTCGTTACCGAAGTAGCGACCGAACTCAAGCCCGGGGTTGAGAAGCGCAATCTCACACTAGAGGTCGCGGTAGAAGCGGGTCCAGACTACACCGTCAATGGCGACCAGGTAAAAATTCGCGAAGTCGTCTCAAACCTTGTAGACAACTCGATGAAGTACACACCATCTGGAGGCATGCAGATATCACTCCGACGAGAAGGTGATTCCATCTTCTTCAAAGTGAAAGACACTGGTATTGGTATGAATATGGAGACGCTTGAAGCGATATTCCATAAGTTTAGCCGTGCAAAAGATGTAAGTCGCGTGTACACGGAAGGCACCGGACTCGGTCTCTATGTTGCCAAAGAGATCGTGGATAAGCACAAGGGCCGCATCTGGGCGGAGTCGGATGGGCTTGGCAAGGGCTCAAGCTTCAATGTTGAGCTCAAAGCAAAGGATGCTGGTACGAAAGAATAGATGGAAGAGAAACGATTTCAGAAAAAAGAAGAGGATTTCATTTGCGAACACTGCGGTGCGAATGTGGTTGGCGATGGATATACAAATCACTGCCCAAAGTGTCTGTGGGCTAAACATGTTGACGTAAACCCTGGCGATAGGGCAGCGACATGCAAAGGAATGATGGAGCCAGTGGGGGTAGAAGTGAAAGGCGGGGAATATACACTCCTTCACCGATGCCAGAAATGTGGTTTTGAACGGAAGAATAAGTCTGCGCAAGTTGATGATTTTGATGCGATAGTGGCGCTTTCTAGAAAGCCTAAGTAATGATAGGATGCTCTCATGGCAACAAAAAAGCCTGCACAAAAGAAGAAGGAAATCGTATTGACCGGCGATAGGCCGACCGGGCGGCTTCATCTTGGGCACTATGTAGGCTCTATAAAGAATCGCATTGAACTCCAAGACAAGTACAAGCAATATGTCATGGTCGCTGATATACAGGCGCTCACTGACAACTACGACGATCCAGCCAAGGTTCGCAAGAATACTCTTGAGATTACACTTGATAATATTGCCGCTGGGGTAGACCCAAAGAAGACAACATTTTTCATACAATCACAGATACCGGAGATTGCCGAGCTCACTGTGCTCTTCCTCAATCTTGTGACACTTGCACGGCTTCGACGCAATCCAACAGTCAAAGATGAGATGAATCAAAAAGGATATGGCGAGGAAGTCCCCGCAGGATTTCTTGTGTATCCGGTAAGCCAAGCAGCCGACATTCTCTCTGTTCGTGCGTCTATTATCCCAGTCGGAGGTGATCAACTTCCTATGATTGAGCAAACAAATGAGATTGTTGATAAGTTCAATCGTATTTATGGCAAAACATTCCCACATGTGAAAGCGCTTGTCTCTGAAGCTCCACGCATGAAGGGGATAGACGGCAAGGCAAAAATGAGCAAGTCATTGGACAACTGTATTTATTTGGCTGACTCTCCAAAAGAGCTCGCAGAAAAAGTAATGAAAATGTATACCGACCCAGGGCATATCCATGTATCTGATCCTGGGAAAGTGGAGGGCAATGTGGTATTTGAATATTTGGATGCGTTTGATACTGACAAAAAAGGCGTTGCCGAGCTCAAAGCACAATATCAGAAGGGCGGTCTTGGAGATGTCGTACTTAAGAAGCGTCTTATTGAAGTGCTGGAGAAAGAACTTGCTCCTATCCGTAAGCGTCGCGCAGAACTCGCAAAAGACCCGAAGAAAATCATAAAAATTTTGGAAAAGGGAACAAAGGAAGTGCGTGCAGAGGCGAAGAAAACACTTGATGCAGTCAAAAAGGCGGTGAAGATAGACCATTTCTAAGAATGCAGAGAGGCGCTAAAGATAAAAAAGAAGAAGACTCTTCCAACTCCAAGAAGGGGAATACCACGTCATGGGGAAGCGTTGCAGGGTGGTACGATGAATATCTTGGCAACGAAGATACTTATCAAGAAAAGGTTATCGCGCCCAATCTGCTCCGCGTCTTAGATATTAAGTCTGATGACAAAGTGCTTGATGTAGCATGTGGGCAAGGATATTTTGCAAAGAAATTTGTTGAAGCGGGAGCAGACGTTGTGGGAGCAGATATCTCAGACGAACTTGTTGCACTTGCACGTGCTCGAATAAAGAAGGCAAAATTTTATGTTGCCCCCGCAACAGAGCTTACCTTCTCTCAGGATGCGACTTTTGACGCAGCAACTGTCGTGCTTGCAATCCAGAACATTAAAGATCTCCACGCTGCAGTAAAGGAAATCACCCGTACGCTCAAACCAGGCGGAAGGCTCGTGCTTGTCCTCAACCACCCGACATTTCGTATCCCAAAAGCATCAAGCTGGGGGTGGGATGAGGAGAATAAAATACAATACAGGCGAGTGGACTCGTATCTTTCTGAGAGCAGCGCTCCGATCGTGATGCATCCTGGCAATGAGAAGAGTGAAAAAACGATATCGTATCATCGCTCACTGCAAGACTATTTCAAAGCGCTTACCAAGTCGGGTCTCTCTGTAACACGACTTGAAGAATGGATTTCACATAAAAAAAGTGAGAAGGGACCACGACAGAGCGCTGAAGATATCGCTCGGAAAGAAATACCCCTTTTCATGATGATTGAAGCGAAGAAGCAGTAGGTGATTTGACCAACGCGCGCAGGTTTGCCATCCTTAGAAAGGAAACATTGAGAGGAGGGCTCACAATGAAGACGAGATTAGTCGCCATGGCGCTAGCAATTGGTGCAGTAGTGCTCGCAATGGGCGCTGCGCCCAGCAACCACCTCCAACATCAAAAGCTCCCAACAATTGAATGGCTCATTTTGCCAGGCGAGCAAATGCTTGATGAGCAGGGGAAGCCGATTCCCCATGACCTTCGGCAACATCCGGAGCAATTACCAAAGGATTGGTATGAACCAAAAATCTGCACCGAACCAGAAATGATGAACCGCCGTGGCTGCAGGAGACCGCTTTGGGCATAACAACAAGTAGATTGCGATAAGACTCTGCCTCGCCGTACGCGGGGCTTTTTTCTTGGACGACTTTTTGCTAGTATCTAGCTCATATGGAAAGAATGCCGGGGTCACAAGAAGACGCTAGCTCTTCGCCTCAAGAGATTGAGGCACTTATGCAGATACGGCTTGCAGACGATATTATTGAGGGAGATGATCCATCGGCAAAACTCATTGAGTGGGGCTCTGATCGGGACGATAGTTATGCGGATCGTTTTCGAAAATATATGGATGGGCACCCAGATGCGATAGAACATTATCAGGAAGACCCAGAAGGAACACTTGAAGAAATAAAAGGAGAAATTTCACATTAAAATATGACACGAATCCACATTAAAGATGTACATGAGCACATAGGGAAGGAGGTAGAAGTTGCCGGCTGGGTAGACGTACGCCGTGATCACGGGAAGCTCATCTTCCTTGATGTGCGCGATGGCACAGGCACTATACAGACCGTTGCATTGCCTTCTCATCCTGAAGCCCACAAGACGGCGGAAGAATTGCGTCCAGAGTGGACCGTGTCTATCAAGGCCAATGTGAACAAGCGCCCAGAGAAAATGGTCAACAAGGATTCTGTTACGGGAGATGTTGAGCTTGAGGCTCTAGATATTACTGTCTTAAGCAAAGCTGACGAATTGCCCTTTGATAAGGATGTGGCAGACATAAATATTGATACATATCTTGATTACTTGCCGTTTACGCTTCGCCGTGCACGAAGCCGTGCGATGCTCACAATACAGGCGACTATCATTGATGTATTCCGAACATTTCTTACAAAAGAAGGGTTTGCTGAGATACAGGTGCCAAAAATCACAGGAGGCGATGCAGAAGGTGGGGCAGCGGTCTTTGAAGTAAAATATTTTGATCACAAAGCATACTTGGCAACAAGTCCACAACTCTACAAACAAATCATGGTAGGTGCGCTTGAGCGTGTGTTCACCACTACAAGTGTGTATCGTGCAGAGAAGCACAGCACCACGCGTCACCTCAATGAATACACTTCAATGGATTTTGAAATGGGCTTCATTAAAGACCATACAGACATCATGGACCTTGAGGAGAAGTTCTTGAAAGTTCTCTTTGATGAATTAAAGGTGCGCTGCGCAGAAGAAATAAAACTGCTTGACGCAAAGATTCCCGATATGAAGAATGCGATACCGCGGATGAAGCTTCGCGAAGCGCAGGAAGTTTTGGAAAAAGAATTTGGACAGAAATGTCTTGGTGAGCCAGACCTTGAGCCGCAACATGAGCGCATGATGTGCGAGTATGCAGAAAAAAAGTACGGAAGCGAATTTATCTTCATTACGCACTATCCGGTAAAGAAGCGTCCGTTCTACACCTACGAAGATGAGGCTGATCCCGGGTTTACCAAGAGCTTTGATATGCTTTTCCGAGGACTTGAGGTGACCACTGGGGGGCAGCGCATCCACGAATATGACAAGCTGGTCTCAAATATTGAAAAATGGGGTCTAAAACCAGAGCATTTCTCCTTTTACCTACAGGCCTTCAAATATGGCATGCCCCCAGAAGGAGGCCTTGCCATAGGGCTAGAACGCCTTACAGCGCGTATTTTGGGCCTAGATAACGTGCGGGAGGCCACCCTCTTCCCAAGGGACATAAACCGCATAGACACCCTCCTTTCGCAGGAATAAGGGCTAAATTGCCACCCCCCCCCTACTGAGGCAAATAGTCGGGGGAGGGGATATATAGGGAGAAAGGCTTAAAACCCTTATTTTAAGCCATATTTTGGGCTTATCCCCATACTTTTGAAATGTACGAGGTGGTTGGAAAAACGGCTCAACCGATCGGTTGAGCCGTTTTTTGCCCCTTTATGACCCCCTTGGATAAAGAGGGGGGGGTAGGGTGTTTTTCACCTAAAAATGGGGCTTTTTGGGGCAAAAATGCTAGAATAGCCGCATGTTTGACGATGCTATCTATACCATCAAAACTGACGTTTTTGAGGGCCCCCTGGACATGCTTTTGGACCTCATAGAGAGGCGAAAACTGCTTATAAACGATATATCGCTTGCCAAAGTGGCGGATGACTATATTGCGTATGCCAAGAATCTTGAGCAATTTCCGACCGCGCAGGCGGCCGGCTTTTTGCTTGTGGCTTCTACGCTTGTGCTTATCAAATCAAAGTCACTTTTGCCGACGCTGTCTCTTTCGCCGGAAGAAGAAGGGAGTATCGCTGATCTTGAGCGAAGGCTCAAGATACTCAAGCGTCTTCGTGAGGCAAGTTCCCATGTGAGACGCACCTTTGGCGCAGCGCCACTATTTTTCCGTACACAAGGCGGATTTTCTGAGCCTGTCTTTGCGCCACATGAGAGTATGACCGTCTCAAATCTTGCAGAAGCAATGAATGGAATGGTTGCGCGCTTCCCGCGAAAAGAATTTATCCCAGAGGCAGTGGTGCGCAAAGTTGTAAGCATTGAAGAGATGATAGACAACTTGATGGATCGTGTACGCGAGACAATGCAGATGAGCTTTAAAGAATTCTCAAACAAAACCAAGCGCACGGATGCAACAGTCAAAGAGGAGCGTCTGCACATGATCGTGAGCTTTCTTGCGATGCTTGAGCTCGTGAAGCAGGGCTCACTCATGGCGCGACAAGATGATAGATTCGCAGATATTTTGCTGGAACCCGAACAGACAGTACAATAACAATCATTATGCAGACAAGCGCGCACATAGAAGCAATACTTTTTTACAAAGCGGCACCCGTGGGCGTGTCTGAACTTGCGCGCATACTTGGAGTGAGCGAAGACGAGATCGCAAATGGACTCAATGAGCTTGAGGCAAATCTCGCGACGCGCGGTGTTCGTCTCTTGCGAAAAGGAGACGAGGTTTTGCTCGGTACCGCACCCGACGCAAGTGCCCAGATAGAGGCTTTAATTAAAGACGAATTGGCAAAAGACCTCGGCAAAGCAGGACTCGAGACACTCTCTATCGTCTTGTACCGCGGGCCAATCTCGCGTGCCGATATTGACTACATTCGCGGAGTAAACTCAACATTTGTTCTGCGAAATTTGCTCATTCGTGGGCTAGTAGAGCGCGTGGCGCATCCAACAGATCAACGTGCGTACCTATACCAAGCAACGTTTGAACTACTTGGGTATCTGGGAGTGACTCGCATTGAAGAGCTTCCGGAGTATACTGAAGTAAACAGTGAGATCAATGCGCTCTACGACCGACGCGCAGCCGAAGAAGCAGCGAGTGTAACTCCCGACGAACAGGAAAATGCCACCCAATAAAAATCTTTCAGACAAGCTAATAATGATCCGGAAAGTGATGTCTGCTACTGCTATCGTGGCCTTTGTCGCAACGCTCGTCACGTGGGCTGGGCAGATGCGCTACGCAGAACCGGAAGGACAACATGCGCAAGCGCTTGCGACTACTACTCCCGCACAAGCGATTGATTATTTTGCAGGAGCTTCTCATTCGATTGTTGCGAAAGCGGCGTATGTCAAAGATACGTCTGACGGACGCGTGTTGTACGAACAAGATGCCTCCGAACAGCTACCACTTGCGTCACTCACAAAGATCATGACTGCGATTGTGGCGATTGATACGCTCCCTTCATCGCTTGTGGTTGAAATTGCACCAGAAGACCTTTTGGAGGATGGAGATTCGGGTCTTTTTGCATATGAACGGTGGAGGCTTACAGATCTCCTTGATTACACCCTAATGGTCTCATCAAATGATGGCGCGCATGCCATTGCGCGTACCGCAGGGATGCGACTACTTAATACAAGTGCGACTACTTCAGACCCAGTGAAGATATTTGTGGAGCATATGAATGCCAAGGCGCGCGAAATCGGGCTTGAGCATACGTATTTCTTGAATCCGACAGGGCTTGATGTTGACTCGGGTGTAAGTGGAGCATATGGGACGGCTGCCGATGTCGCCAGACTCGCGACGTATGCCATGGTCTCGTATCCGGGAGTTTTTGACTCAACAACCCGCGCAACGGAGAATTTTGAATCTATGAGTGGCTTCACTCATGTGGCCACTAATACGCACGCACTGCCCAATACAGTGTCTGGGATTGCTGTCTCAAAGACGGGCTATACGGACCTGGCGGGAGGAAATCTTGTGGTGGTATTTGAGGTTGCGCCGCTGCATCCAATCGTCGCCGTAGCGCTTGGCTCCACAGAGGATGAACGGTTTACGGATATTTATACGCTCGCCGATGCCGCCATACGATCTTTTAGCGGGAAGAGCGGAGAATAGCGATATACCCAGGTTTAAAGGGGAGGCACAAATTTTCGGCTATAATAGACCACAATGATTCTCGATGTTGTTAAAGTATTTCTTCCGACGGTACTTGCATTCGGCGTGGGCATAGCCATTACCCCTGTACTGACACATTATTTGTATAAGTACAAAATGTGGAAGAAAAAAGCGCGTAATGAGGCGCTCGGCGGAGGAAGTACTCCAATATTCAACCAGCTCCACAAAGAAAAGGAGGTGGGGACACCACGCATGGGTGGTGTGGTCATTTGGGCAAGTGCGCTTGTGGTATCGCTCGGGTTCTTTCTTGCCGCAGCACTTTCCTCAAGTGACCTGATGGACAAGTTAAATTTTTTGAGTCGAGAACAGACGTGGCTTCCGCTATTTACGCTTATCATCGCGTCACTCGTGGGCCTATTGGATGACTTTTTGCAAGTGCAGGGCAGGGGCGGGTATGTTGCGGGAGGGTTATCGCTCACACTGCGGATTTTTATTGTATTTGTGATCGGGATCGTGGCAGGGTGGTGGTTTTTTGACAAGCTTGATGTCTCGACAATCTATGTTCCTTTTGTGGGGGATTTCTCTCTGGGGATACTTATGATCCCATTTTTTGCGATTGTCATGCTCGCGCTCTTCTCTGGCGGAGTGATTGATGGGCTCGATGGACTCTCGGGTGGAGTCATGGCAACTATATTTTCTGCATATGCAACCATCGCCTTTTTCAATAACCAGATAGATTTGGCTGCATTTTGCGCCGTTGTAGCTGGGGCGACACTTGCGTTTTTGTGGTTTAATATCCCACCCGCGCGCTTCTACATGACTGAAACGGGTATACTTGGACTTACTACCACGCTTGCGGTCGTCGCATTCCTCACACAGTCAGTGCTTGTGCTACCAATTATTGCTTTCCCATTATTTGCCGCGTCTGGTTCAGTAATCATCCAACAATTATCAAAAAAGTTTAGGGGCAAAAAAGTATTTCTTGTTGCGCCGATACACCACCACTTTGAAGCACTTGGATGGCCGTCATACAAGGTCACTATGCGCTTTTGGATCATATCTGTGGTATGCGCCATATTAGGAGTTGTCATTGCACTTGCCGGATAGTGCCATGTTGAAGCGCCATCATGTAGACACGTTTTTTCTGGGTATTGTAGTTTTGCTTATTGTCGTCGGCTTTTTGATATTTCTCTCAGCGTCCCTGGGGCTCTTGGCGCGCGATGGCGCAACATATTCATCCGTTGCGTTGCGGCAGGTCGTTCTCGGCATCATTTTAGGCTGCGCTGGTATGTTCGCAACAGCAAAGATGAATTACCAAATCTGGAGAAAATACTCCCCATATTTTTTCCTCATTGCATTGATCAGTACCGCACTTGTCTTTGTCCCTGGGATCGGACTTGAACATGGAGGTGCTACACGATGGATTGATCTCAAGTTTATTACCTTTCAGCCGGCTGAAATATTAAAACTTGCTGCGGTAGTGTATCTTGCCGCTATCTTTTCGGGGTCAAAAGTAGACATGAAGGCCTTTGGGCGCGGGCCTATGTTTACGCTTATAGTCATTGGACTTTCGGGATTCATGCTCGCACTGCAACCCGACTTTGGGACATTGCTCGTGATATCCATAGCCGCACTAGGCGTACTTGTCGCTGCTGGGGCGAAATGGCGACACCTTGGGGCCATATTGCTTATGCTCTTCCTTGCCGCAGCTGTGGTTGTGGCGACAAAGCCCTATGTACTTGATCGCTTCACCACATTCCTCTCTCCAGAACACGATACGAGTGGGTCATCATATCAAGTGTCGCAGTCTTTGATCGCAATTGGCTCAGGTGAATTGACCGGGCGCGGATTTGGTCAGAGTGTGCAGAAGTTTCAATTCCTTCCAGAGCCGACAGGCGACTCGGTATTTGCCGTTGCAAGCGAGGAGTTCGGCTTCATTGGCGCAATGACGCTCATTGTACTGTATCTCATGTTCGCATTTAGGGGATTGGCGATCGCACACAATGCTGCAGATAAATTTGGCGGACTACTTGTTGTAGGCATTGTGATACTTGTGGTTGCGCAGTCATTTATAAATATTGCGTCAATGCTTGGTCTTTTCCCACTCACAGGAATGCCACTTCTATTTGTAAGTCAAGGTGGCACAGCACTCTTCTTTACTCTAGTGGAGATTGGTATAATTTTGAATGTCTCACGAAATATCATAAAATAATCTCAATATGCTACGCGTACTTTTTACAGGAAGTGGTGGAGGAGGGCACTTTTATCCCGTTATTGCGATCGTTCAACAACTCAACGAACGTATTGATAAAGAAAAGCTCGTGAATGTTGAGCTTTATTATATGGCAGATTCTGTGCTAGACGAGCGGCTGCTTTTTGAGAACAATGTGAAGTTCAAGAAAGTTCCAACGGGAAAACTGCGTGGCTATTTCTCTATTCAGAATTTTATTGATGTCTTTAAAACATTTGCTGCACTATTTAAAGCGGTCGGACAAATGTACTCTTTGTACCCTGACGTTGTTGTGGGGAAGGGGGGTTATGGGAGCTTACCAGCATTATTTGCGGCACGCTTTTTGCGCATACCAGTCATCATACACGAATCGGACACGGTCCCCGGGAAGGTGAATAAATGGGCGGGTAAGTTTGCGGAGCGAATCGCTGTGTCGTATCCGTCAGCTGCTGAATATTTCCCAAAGGAAAAAGTTGCACTTACTGGACAGCCCATACGCCGTGAAATCCTTTATCCTCGTAAAGAAGGTGCAGGAGCTGCCTTTTTACTTGAACCGGGTACACCAACACTCCTTGTGCTTGGAGGATCTCAAGGTGCTCAGATGATCAACGAGGCCCTTATGCAGGTCATCCCAGGTCTCTTAGAGCGATTTCAGATCATCCACCAGACGGGCTCTGAAAATTATGCAGCGGTGACGCAAATGGCAGGAGCGATGCTTGAGAATCATCAGTACAAAGCACGATATCATCCCATGCCATTTCTTGATGATATGAAACTGCAACTTGCAGCTGGAGCAGCTACCCTTGTCTTGTCGCGCGCGGGCTCAACGATATTTGAGATTGCTGCGTGGGGACTTCCGTCTATTGTGGTTCCCATCACAAAATCAAATGGAGACCACCAGCGAAAGAATGCTTTTGCATATGCGCGCGCAGGAGCATGCGAGGTCATTGAGGAAGCCAATCTAAGTGCAAATATTCTTGCCTCCGAGATAACCCGACTCATGGATGATGGCGAAGAGCGTAAGCGCATGAGTGACGCTGCGAAGAATTTTGCGAAATACGACGCAGCAGAGAAAATAGCTGACGCGGTTACCGAGATACTGGTTAAGCACCACTAATTACCAGCAAAAAACTATGGTAAAATGGGCCTATTCTTATGAAAGATAAGCCTGTCATTACCCGATTTGCTCCGTCGCCAACTGGAGTCCTGCATGTAGGAAGCGCACGAACCGCTCTCTTTAATTATTTGTACGCAAAAAAGACCGGAGGGCGCTCAATCCTGCGCATTGAAGATACCGACAAAGAGCGTTCTAAGCCAGAGTTTGAAGAAGACATAAAGGAAGGACTTGCCTGGCTTGGTATTACATATGATGAGTTCTACCGGCAGAGTGAACGCGAGGCTGTGTACGCTAAGCATATTCAAAAATTGATTGATACCGGGCATGCCTACATCTCTCAAGAGGAGGTGAAGGAGGAGGGACAGCGAGCTGAGGTGATTAGATTTAAAAACCCCAACCAAAAGGTTTCTTTTGATGATATTGTGCGCGGAACGATAGAGTTTGATACGACTGACCTTGGAGATTTTGTCATCGCAAAATCACTTACAGAGCCACTGTATCACTTGGCAGTAGTGGTGGATGATTTTGTTATGGGAGTGACGCACATCATTCGTGGAGAGGATGGGATTTCAAATACTCCTCGGCAGATTTTGATCCAAGAAGCGCTCGGGGCACCGCGCCCAGTATATGCGCACATACCACTCATTCTTGCTCCAGACCGCTCCAAGCTCTCTAAGCGGCATGGCGCTCAGTCCATCCTTGAATATAGAAATGAAGGATATCTTCCGGAAGCAATCGTAAACTTCTTGGCGCTTATAGGCTGGAATCCAGGAGACGAGAGGGAAGTATTCACACTCGCAGAACTTGTAACAGAATTTTCACTTGAACGCATAAATAAATCAGGAGCAATTTTTAATGCAGAAAAATTGCTCTGGATCAATAAAGAGCACTTGAAGCGTTTGCCCGAATCAGAAATTATTGAACGCATTCAAGGTGCTCTGGGTGTATCGCAAGACATGGCAACGAGACTCATGCCGATAGTTTTGGAGCGCATTTCCAGCTGGAAGGAGTTTGATCAACTTGTGAATGATGGAGACTTCTCATATGTGAATGCGCAGCCTGAATATGAGACGAACAAGCTCCTTTGGAAAGATGAGCCAGATACTCAAAAGACCGCCTTGCGGCTTAAGCATATAGTTGAAACTTTGACGGGTATTGATAGTGACAGCTTTCACGCAGACACAGTAAAGACAGCTATCTGGGATTATGCCACCACTGAAGGGCGTGGGACCGTGCTCTGGCCTATGCGATATGCATTGTCAGGCAAAGAAAAATCTCCAGACCCCTTTGTCCTCGCTGAATTATTGGGCAAAGACGAGTCTATCAATAGAATTAACGTAGCAATCAGTAAATTAAGTTAAGTCATGGGCTACAGGCGCTTTTTTACATACATACTACGAATCGTTTTGGTCACCGGCATTATTATTTTTGGCGGGCATTATGCTTTGGCCGACACGGTTTCAGATCTTCAGCAAAAAATTTCTGCACAGAAGGGAAGTATTGAAGCCCTTGAAAAGGAGATAGCTCAATACGAGAAGGATTTGGTTAATATTGGCAAGGAGAAGAACACCCTTAAAAATACTGTCCAGTCGCTTGAACTCAATCAGAAAAAACTTGAGACAGATATCAGTCTCACGGAAAATAAAATTGATGGAACAAATCTTGAGATAGAAAGACTTGGACTTGAGATCAATACAAAAGAGTCTGACATAGGCGACCAGCATACCGCCTTAGCCCAAAGTATGCGGCTTGTGAACGAAGTTGAAGAAACATCTCTCATTGAGGTTATGTTGTCAAATAATAGTCTTGCCGAGTTTCTTGGTGCCGTAGATCAATTGGCGCAATTGCAATCTCTCATGCAAGGTCATATCAGTGATTTGCGTGATGCAAAGACCGACCTGGAAGGAAAGGTGACTGAGAGCCAAAAAAAGAAAGCGGAATTGGTGTCACTCACCAACAAACTCTCAGACCAAAAGCAGATCGTAGTTATTAACAAAAATCAACAGCAATCTCTCCTCAAAGATACACAAAATAAAGAGTCTCAGTATCAAGCAACTCTAACGAGCAAGAAGAAGCTCAAAGAAGCGTTTGAGCAAGAGCTTCTTGATTATGAATCGCAGCTCAAGATCGCGATTGATCTGAGTCAGCTTCCGAGCAGGGGTACTGCGGTGCTTTCGTGGCCACTAGCCAAGATCCAGATCACGCAATTCTTTGGTGACACAGAATTCTCGCGAACAGGCGCGTATAATGGAAAGGGGCATAACGGTATTGACCTCGGGGCGTCAATCGGCACGCCGCTTATGGCGGCTGCGGAGGGTACCGTGGTGGGTACAGGAGATACCGATTTGGCGTGTCCTGGAGCTTCCTATGGTCGCTGGGTGCTTATCCAGCATAAGAATGGGCTCTCTACGCTCTATGGGCATCTTTCCCTCATTAAAGTATCCAGCGGGGACACAGTGAGCCGCGGCAGTATAATTGGATATAGTGGCAACACAGGATATACCACAGGCCCACACCTGCACTTTACCGTTTTTGCGACTCAAGGTGTCCAGGTAGGACAATTGAAAAGCAAAGTTTGCAGCGCAACATACACACTGCCGCTTGCATCGCTCAACGCATATCTAAACCCGATGGATTATCTACCTCCAGCACCATAAACATTTATATGAATACAAGAAAGGGATTAGTCGGACTGGTCATTGTTTTAGTCACAGGAATTGTCATTTTGGCCTATGTGGGTATCACATATAGTGATATTGAGCAGTCTGGGCCATTTCAATGGATATTGAGCTTCACTAAGCATGTGTGGGAAGCATATCTCGTGCCAGGTGCATCATGGATCTGGCAACATGTGGTCATTGGTATCGTCGTTCCCGCATTTGCAAAATTTTTTGGAGGGAATGAGTCATCCATTATAGAAACAGCCACGTCTACGGCATCTACAACATCAGCGATATGAGAATCTTCGTGTGTGCGAGCAAATCTTTCTACCCACAAGCAAGGTCAATTATTGATACCTTGCAGGAGCTTGAGCACGTTGTTACGCCTCCAAATGGCTTTAATGAGCCTGAGATGGAACAGCAGATGAAGGATATGCCGCACAATGAGTACCTTGCATGGAAAAGAGCTATGTTCAAGCAAGACGCCGTACATATAGAGGCCAACGATGGGATATTGGTCCTGAACCTAGAAAAAGGAGGTAAAAAGAATTATATTGGCGGCGCAACATTTTTAGAAATATTTAAGGCGTGGGAACTAGGGAAGAAAATATTTTTATACAATCCAATTCCTGAAGGAATACTTGCTGATGAATTAATAGGGATGGGCCCGATTATCCTTAATGGCAATTTGCAGAATATACGGTAGGAGGGCCTATTGTCCCTATAGTGATACGTCGGAAAATGTATATTGTGCGACATTAGTATTGTTGGCCACAAGGCTCTTCCCCTTAGCGCCTATGTCTGCGCATGTTGTATTGCCGCAACGGACAATTATCATGTTTGTGATGTGGTCCACCTTTGCAGTATGCCCGACCATAAGAGATAAGAAGATATGTCATTTCAAACCACTGATCTTTTGGTATGAGTGCCATTAAATCTTTTTCAATCTTCTCTGGAGTCTTCTCTTTGGTGAGTCCAAGGAGTTGGGAGAGTCGTATCACATGCGTATCTACTGCTATCCCCTCCACTACCCCATAGGCATTGCCTAGTACAACATTTGCAGTCTTGCGAGCGACTCCAGGTATCAAAAGCATCTCATTCATTGTCTTTGGTATTTTCCCTTGGAACCTTTCTTGTATCATTTTAACTGCGCCTAAAATATTTTTTGCTTTATTGCGGTAAAAGCCGGTAGACTTTATATCTTGTTCAAATTGAGCCTGCGATGCACCCACATAAGAATCTAAAGTTGGATATTTTTTGAAAAGTTTTTCTGTGACCTCGTTCACCTTTTTGTCCGTACATTGTGCCGAAAGAATAACCGCAACGAGCAATTCCCAATCGTTTGAATAATTGAGAGCAATTTTTGCATTAGGAAAAAGCCCGCGCAGTTCACTGATAATCTTTTGTGCACGAGCCTTTTCTTTTGTGCTGCGTTTAATCTCCTTCATATTTCACTGCGGCAATGTGTATGTGTTATTGGTGCGTACCAGCAAGCCTTCGCGCAGCAACGCTTCAAGGCCTTTGGTGACTTGATGTTGAGGGAAGTCTTTTGTGGCGCCCACGATTTGCCCTTTTCCTACCCTCCCCTTCTTAAGAAGTATGCGCATTATGACGCCGCGCACCTGACGGTCCGAACCCAAAAATTTACCTTGCTTCCTATAATGGACGCTCTTGTGGTTTGGATTTGCAGTCGCTTTTGGCAGTTGTGAGCCATAGTCCATAAGTGCCCAGTACCAAATTCGCGGCGAACGGGCCATCTTAATAGTTTTTTCTATAAGCGGCAAAAGTTCTTCATCATGCACTTGCGCCCTCCGCTTTGCAAAATGATAGATAAAAACTCTGCGAATGTTCGTCTCAATAAAGGCTTCTCTTTCGTCGAATGCAAAAGCTCTTATGGCACCTGCCGTAGATTGCCCTATCCCAGGCAATCTAAGAAGGTCGTCTCTGCTCTGTGGCACACGCCCGTCATGTCTTTGCATAATAACCCTTGCGGTATCCGAAAGAGCGCGAGCTCGGCGGTTATATCCAAGACCACTCCAGATGCTCAAAACTTCTGAAAGAGGAGCGGATGCGAGTGATCTGATATCTGGGTACTTGGCAATGAACTCCCTATACTTCCCTTCTACCCGTCCGACTTGTGTCTGCTGCAGCATAAATTCCGAGACCAAGATCTTGTATGGATCTCGTGTTTTTCGCCACGGGAGGGCTCTCCCTTTTTCGTTATAAAAATTTTCAATTTCTTCTACAAATTTCTTAACCTTTGCCGTCGTAGCAGCAATCATACGTTTGTAAAAATCTCTGGTATCGGGTATTTCGCATATTCGGGCAAAATATTCTTCCCATAAAGAATCCTTGAGAAACATTCTGCCTCTAGTTTGGCGTCAATGAGACCATGATGCGGCACTTCAATATCATGCATTCCTGTGTAGCGTAGAATCCCTTCTAAGTTTAAATCGGTTCTATCGTTGCGCAGAGGCACTGGAATTCCCCTTTTTACATGATCTGCGTAAGCAACTGAATGCAGGTCTACAACCCGATGTGGAAACTGGAAATCAATGCGTGCTTTTGCAAAAGAGAAATTAAGATAGTCGCGATCTATGGCCACATTTTGCCCCGCGAGTGTTTTGTCGTTTGACTGCTCAACCCAATGAAAAAAAGATTGCATTATGTCCTCAAGACTTTGCTTATTTGGATCAGTCACTTCGGCTTCAGTGAAGCCAGACACCGCCAGTCCTTCTGGGTTGATCTCTGCCCCATCCCAAATGCGACACTCCTCGTAAAATTGCCGGTCTGGATTACTAAAATCGACACCGCCGATACTCACAATAGAATTGCGCTGGGGTAAGAGTCCTGTAGCTTCAATATCAACGACAAGCATGATTTTAGTTTAGAACTATTGTGCTACTAAATGGGCGAGCTTTTCTGTCGCGTTATTTAAAACTGTTCGGGATTCCTCGTAAGTGATCAAGTCGGCAGCTTCTTTTGAGGTTGCCCATTTGGCATCCACAATTTCGCTTTCTTGCAACTTAAGCTCCTTCTCTGGTACGCGTCCCAAGAAATACATAACTGTCTTACTAATCGACACTCCATCTTCTTGAAATTCATACGATTCACGAAGTGGTGCAGGGTCAATGATATCGCATGACACGATTCCTGTTTCTTCGCATAGCTCACGCATTGCAGCAGTAAGTGGAGCTTCGGAGCTTTCCGCCCTCCCCTTTGGGAATCCCCAATGCCCTTTTTTGTGCTGGACAATGAGATAAAGTGGTTCCTTCTCTTGAAAATAAACTGGAACAATTCCGAAAGATGCTTGGATTTTTTCTTTTTGCATATATTCCTACAGTCCTGGGCAATTGCTTGCAGGTTTGTACCCTGCCTTCTCTGCTTCCTTTTTTGATTGGAACCAGATTTTATTTGCTTCGCTGATACGAGCTGCACCAGAGCACCAAGGATAATGATACTTGTCACTGTTCTTTGACGCAACTAATAACCCAGATTGCCCCGATATTGATGGGGTTTCGGCAGGCGCCTTTTGTGCGTCGCTAGATATGGCTGGTAAACGTGTGCCTGCCGGTGATTCTCCGGGGTAAATGATCTGGACTGGCCCTCCTGAAACTTCGTCCCCAACAGAGAGTCTCCCGAGCCCAAAACTGGCAAATGCTACAAGGACAATAATGAGTGCCGTGAGGAGTTCGGGACGAGAAGGGGCCGCTTTTGCCCCCTTGATTTTTTGAGTGAAATGTTTTATACTCCCCATATTCTCGTCGCCTCAGGCGGTGAGCAAATACTAATTTAATTTATCATAACGATACAGTATGGCAACAAAAAAAGCCGGAGGAACAGCTAAAAACCTGCGCGATTCAAATCCAAAGTATCTAGGGGTCAAGCTTTCTGATGGACAAAAAGCAAAAGAAGGTGCAGTTATCGTCCGTCAGCGCGGCACACGCATTCTCGCAGGTGCAAATGTTCGCATAGGGCGTGACCACACCCTTTTCGCAGCAAAAGCTGGCACAGTTTCCTTTACAACAGTGCGAAAGACAAACTTCAACGGAAAATCAACAAAGAAAAAAGTTGCGCACGTTAAGTAATGATATGGAGAAGCAAAGAAAAACCCCGCCAAGTGCGGGGTTTTTCTTTATTCTTCAACCACTTCAACTTCAAGTGTCACTTTGCCTCTATGTTCGCCTACGGTAATCCCAAGTGGGTGAATCCCAGCCTCTTTTATGGGCTTCTTAAGGGTAATATGCTCTGGTGACAGGTCGATGTCAGTCTGCTCCTTTATTGCCTGCGCAATTTCTGCCTGATGAAGACCTGCAAAAAGATGCCCTTGATCATTCCCCTTGCCACTCATCTTGACCGTAATAGTTGCAAGGTCACCCAAGCTCTTAACCAAGAGCTCTTCTCGGACGGCAAGCTCCTGCTGATGGCGCAAGTTTAATGCCTCGTAGCGCTTCATCGCTGCCTTCGTGGCCACTTCAGCCTTTTTGGCTGGGAAAAGGAAGTTTCTAGCAAATCCTGGTGAAACTTCAGCAATTTGATACTTTTTGCCTACTTTGTGTACGTCTTGTAAAAGGATAACTTTCATGGTGTTTTTGGTTAGTCCGCCGATTATAGCAAAGGGACGCGCTCCTTCGCAAGTAAGATTTTTACCTCAAAACCTCAAAAGCTTTTTGGAGCTGTGGGTCACGCCCAGCCTTAAGATCAGCTTCAGTAAGTGGTACTTTGTAGTCAGGTGTAATCCCTGTGCCATTAATGCCAGTGTCATCTGGCAAAAGCCAACGAGCGACGGTAATCTTGAGGGAGGTATCATCAGTAACATCGATCAATTGCTGTACGGACCCCTTTCCAAAAGTCTGCTCTCCGACGATTTCCCCCACACCGTTCTTTGAAAGTGCCCCAGCAAGAATCTCCGACGCTGACGCAGAGCCTTCATTCACCAATATTACAAGATGAAGATTTTCATTGAAGATATCGTAGCCCTTGCTGCGGTAGATTTCTTCTTTCTGCTTCTCCCCAAAATCCTCCTTCACTACCACATCTCCTATCGGCAAAAACCAACTTGCTATATCAACCGCAGCGTCAAGATACCCGCCCGGGTTATTTCTGAGATCGAGAATAAGTTTTGTATACCCCTGATTGAAACTTAGTGTTGCAAATTCTCTTAATGCCTCTCTGAATTTGTCCGGCGAGGTGGCGCTGAAGCTCACAAGGCGGATCAGAAATGCCCGCTCTTCTGGATAATCCTCCGTTTCAACTACTGGAACATCAATAACATCTCGAGATACCTTGACCTCAAACGGTTCTGTGCGAGTGGTGCGATCAATAAGAAGCGTTACCTGAGTACCCTTCGGCCCTCTGATCAGGTCCACAGCCTCATTAATGCTAAGGTCTGTGGTGTCGGTGTCGTCGATTTTTAGAATTCTATCTCCTGCGGCAAGTCCCGCTCTCTCAGCAGGAGTGCCCTTGAGCGGTGTAATGATGGTAAGGACCCCGTCAACAATATCGATTTCCATTCCGACTCCCTCAAAATCCCCTCGTACTTCGCTTTCAAAATATTGCTTCGCTTTTGGCGGGAAGAACACTGAGTATGGATCTCCGAGCTTGGCAACAAGACCTTCGATTGCACCCCAGACCTTCTCTTGGTCACTCGGCATTTCTCCAACATAGAGTTCGTTGATGTCATTCCATGTTTTCCAGAATGGCGCAAAATCGACGGTCGTGCTTGCAAAAAGTCCTGCCGGGCCGGCATTCATTGGGTACGCACCCATCCCATTGATATCGTCTAGACGCAACGATGCAAAGAAATATCCCGCGCCAAAGGCGAGGGCTAATGCAATGATGCTCCCTGCTAGAAAAATACGCCGACGCGATGGTTCGGTGTTCATTGCAAAATTATCGCAAACTATCCACTTGTGGTCAAACGCACTCGCCGATATACTTACATCAATAAACACCAGTTCTCTGCATGATTACTCGCTATAAGCACAAAGAGATTGTTTGGATTGACCTTGAGTCCCCCACCAAAGAAGAGGTTCGTGAGGTGATGGAAGAATTTCATATTCACCCAATGGTTGCAAATGAGCTTCTTGTTCCTACGTTGCGCGCGAAAGTGGATGTGTATGATGACTACATCTATCTTATACTCCACTTCCCTATTATCTCGCACCACCATGATGGCAAGGTTGAACAAGAACTCGACTTCATCATTGGCAAGAATTTTCTTATTACTACTCACTACACGCTTATTGATCCACTGCACGAATTCTCAAAAATCTTTGAAGTTAATTCGATGCTAGATAAGAGTAATTTTGGGTCACATGCAGGATTTCTATTTTTCTACCTGATTCGAGAGCTTTACCAAACACTTTCTCGCGAACTTGATTCTGCGGGAAGTGCATTAATGAAGATTGAAGAGCGTATCTTCGCGGGCGATGAAGTGCGTATGGTGAAGGCAATTTCCGGGGTGAACCGCAATCTGCTCAACTTCACGCAAGCCACTCGGCATCACAAGGAAGTACTTGAGTCCTTTGAGATCGCCGGCAAGCGACTATTTGGCGACGAGTTCTCGTATTATTTGCGCGCCATCATGGGCGAGTACTACAAAATGGCGAGCATCCTCACAAGCTATAAAGAGACGCTAAGTGACCTGCGTGTGACAAACGATTCCCTTCTTACTACACGAACCAATGAGATTATGAAAGTCCTTACCATCATTACCGTGGTTATTTCACCGCTCGCATTTGTCACCGCGCTGTTTTCAATGAACACCAGATATATCCCTCTTGTGGGGGCACCAAACGATTTTTGGGTAGTTTTCGGCATTCTTCTCGGCGTTTTCTTTGCGATGATAGCCTACTTTCGCTACAAGAAATGGTTCTAAATCTCCCGTCGCTAGATATGATATAGTTTCCAAATGGAAATCTTTCTGCAAAACACCGCTTCGCGAGAGAAAGAGGAGTTTACCCCCCAAGACCCAGGTCGTGTAAAAATTTATAGTTGTGGCCCGACCGTATACGAGAGAGCACATATTGGCAATCTGCGCGCATTTCTTCTCTCTGATGTACTACGCAGGGTTTTTGAATATAACGACTATGAGGTCACACAGGTGATCAATATCACTGATGTTGGACACCTCACCAGTGACGCCGATGAGGGTGAAGACAAGCTCGAGGCAGCAGCACGTTCAAAAAAGCAGAGTGCGCAGGAAATTGCAGTTTACTTCACGAATTTATTTTTCAATGATATTGGTGCGTTAAATATCAAGATGGATAGGACCATCTTCCCGCGTGCTACGGCGCACATCACGGAGCAAATTAATCTTATTGCGCGACTGGAGGAGAAAGGCTACACATATCAAACGTCCGACGGTGTGTACTTTGATACCAGCAAGTTTCCGCCCTATGCCGATTTTGCGCATCTTGATGTTTCGGGACTCAAAGAAGGTGCGCGCGTTGATATTGGAGAAAAGCGAAATGCAACAGATTTTGCTCTTTGGAAATTCAGCCCAAAGGATGCTGGGCGCCAACAAGAGTGGGCTTCGCCGTGGGGGCAGGGATTCCCTGGTTGGCATATTGAATGCTCCGCGATGGCAATACGGTATCTTGGAGATGAATTTGATGTGCATACTGGCGGCATTGATCATATTTCCGTACACCACACAAACGAGATCGCCCAATCAGAGGCTGCTACCGGGCGAAAGTTCGTACATTATTGGCTGCATAGTGAATTTATGACGATTGAGGGCGAGAAGATGTCAAAGTCTATCGGCAACACATTTTCACTTGATGATTTGTCTACAAAGAATATCCACCCCCTTGCCTACCGATATTGGCTTCTTACCGCACATTACCGCACCCCGCTAAATTTCACATGGGAGACGCTCACTGGCGCATCACAAGCGCTTTTGCGCCTTTATAAATACATCACCGACCTCCCCACTTCACAAGGAGGTATCCCCGCCCAATATGCCGAGCGGTTCCAGGAAGCAGTAAATGATGACCTTAACACACCAAAAGGTCTTGCGCTCGTCTGGGAGCTTATCCATGATGAGCAAATTGCTCCCGAAGACAAATACGCAGCGCTCATTAAGTTTGATGAGGTGCTGGGGCTGGATCTTAAAAATGCCCAGAATTACTTAACATCTTTTGAACAGCTTATCCCCATAAGCGAATTACCCCCAGAAATACGCGAGCTTGTCCGCGCTCGCGAAAATGCCCGTAAAACAAAGGCTTGGGAGGAAGCTGATGCTGCCCGTCTACAAATTGAAGAGGCCGGGTACCACATAGAAGACGGAAAAGATGGGCCAAAAATCAGCAAAAAATAGCTGTCTGCCCGCTGACTTGTTGTGCTACAATAGCGTTCATGGCCGACAAGAAAACAAGCTCTCCTTTGCGTGTTCCGCCTCAAAATCTTGAGACAGAAAAGGCGCTTCTCGGATCAATAATGCTGAAGCCAGCATCCCTCATTGAAGTCTCAGACCTTGTCACTCCCGAGTCTTTTTATGCTGAGAAGCACAAGATCATATTTCAGGCGATGCTCGATCTTTTTCATAAAAAGGAGCCAATTGACCTTCTCTCCCTCTCCTCTAAATTAAATGAGCAAAAGCTGCTGACTCAAATCGGTGGCCGAGCGTACCTGACCGAGCTTGTAAATATTGTTCCTTCTGCAGCAAACGTTGGACACTATGCAGATGTCGTTCACCGCAAACGAGTCCTGCGCGATCTCATTGAGATCGCAGAGCGAATAGCTCAAGCGGGATACGATGAGACCGAAGACTTGGAAGTTGTTTTAGATAATGCAGAAAAAAATATTCTCGGCGTCACTGCACTTGGCGTGAAGCGCTCATATGTAAACCTCCGCGACACTCTTGAGGAAGCATGGGAGAGATTGGACAAACTTCACAAATCAGACGGGGGACTTCGTGGTGTGCCGACCGGCTTTCAGTCATTGGATGACAAACTCTCCGGTCTTCAGAAGTCAGACCTCATTATTCTGGCAGCCCGCCCTTCCGTCGGTAAAACATCTCTTGCGCTTGATATCGCGCGAAATGCTGCCCTTCAGCATAAGGTGCCCACATGTATATTCTCGCTTGAAATGAGCTCTCAGCAACTTGTTGATAGGATGCTTTCAGCTGAGTCAAAAGTGGATTCCTGGAAAATTCGCACTGGTAAAATTTCAAATGAGGGTGAATTTGAGCAGATCCAGCATGCAATGTCTCGTCTTGCCGAGGCCCCCATCTTTATTGACGACCAGGCTGGCAATACAATCATGAAGATGCGCTCTGTTGCACGTCGTGTGAAGAGTCAGCACGGACTTGGTCTTATTGTTGTAGACTACCTACAGCTCATGATGACCTCAAAGCAGTATGATTCATTGGTCACCCAGGTCACTGAGATATCTCGCTCCCTTAAGGCACTCGCACGCGAGCTTGATGTGCCAGTACTTGCCCTCTCGCAGCTCTCTCGCGCCGTAGAACACCGTCGAGACCGCCCTCGCCTCTCTGATCTTCGTGACTCAGGTTCTATTGAACAAGATGCTGACTTGGTAATGTTCATCCACCGCCCAGACCGCTATGTTGAGAACTCAGATCGTCCGAACATTGCAGAAATCTTGATCGAGAAGCATCGTAATGGTCCAACTGGAAAAGTGGAGCTCTACTTTGACGACAAGAAAACATCATTTGTTAACTTGGATAATAGCGAGTGGAGCGAGAGCGCAATGGCAGCTACAGACGACTTTTAATTTCTATGAATGAGCTTGAGAAACTGGTCACTCTTTTTGCGAAGCTCCCAGGTGTTGGCAAACGGCAAGCGCGCCGTTTTGTGTACCACCTTTTGACCAGGGACAAGTCCGTAACCAAAGCGCTCATACAGGAGCTTGGACGGCTCCATGAGCATATCTCTCAATGCGACCATTGTATGCGCTTCTTTGAAAAGAAAGGCGGCCCTGGCACACTCTGTCGCACGTGCGCAGACCCCCACACAGACAGAGCATCCATGCTTGTCGTTGAGAAGGATGTTGACCTTGAAAGTGTTGAGCGAAGCGGTGCATACTCCGGCAGATATTTTGTTATTGGCGGGACACTCCCAATTCTTGAGAAGGAGCCAGAAAAGATGATACGCCTCAAAGCATTTATCTCCGAGCTAAAACGGGCCGCAAAGGAAGACAATCTCAGTGAAATAATCTTCGCTCTCTCGGCGACTCCTGAAGGAGAGTACACAGCAGAGTACCTAAAGACTGCCACAAAAGAGGCAGGGTTTGGAGAAATTAGTACCAGTATCCTTGGACGCGGGCTCTCCACTGGAAGCGAGCTTGAATACTCCGATGAGGAGACGCTAAAAAGCGCCCTCAAGAATCGGGGCGCTTTTTAAACTGCTTTTTGTATTTTAATTACTTAACTGAGGAGATTTTCACCTTAAGGTATTGCTGTCGGTGCCCGTTTTTCTTGAAGTAGCGACTCTTTGCTTTGTAGTGAATAACAGTGATCTTCTTCCCCCTTCCTACCTTTTCAACTACGCCGTTCACCTTAGCCCCTTTGATGTATGGGGTTCCGATGGTGGTCTGCTTTCCGTCTGAAAGGAAAAGGACCTTATCAAAGGCAACTTTATCGCCCTCCTTGAGGTCGCCCATGATCTCAATATTTACGAGAGAATCTGGAGACACCTTGTATTGCTTTCCTCCTGTTTCGATAACTGCGATTTCCATAGATTTCGGGATTATACCAAAGACATTAAATTCCGCAAGAGAGCGGAGATTGACCTTATTTTTTAATTATAGCATATTATGTCACCCACGTCAATCCTAATCCTCTTCAGATTCAGGCTTCTCTAGTAAATCCACTTCCACTTCGTTAGATGTACCGGTAACTCTCAAAATATCCTTATCAATCTTTCCAAACTCCTTCTGTGCGGAATTGTAGTGACTCACTGTCGTCCCAAGCGATGTCCCAAGCTTTGTAAAAAATTGTTGATATGCCCCTAGATGCCGCCCTAGCTCCCCTACCCGCTTTTGAATATCCTTTGCCTGCTCTTCAATCTGCAACGCCTTAAGCCCCTGTAGCACCGTCTGCAGATATGCCAAAAATGATGTCGGTGAGGCAATGATGACTTTCTTCGCAAATGCATACTCTATCAAGTCACGCGTTTGTGTCTTCATTGCCCCCACCTGGTTTATCAAAAGGTCATAGTAAACTCCTTCAGAAGGAATGAACATGAACGCGAATTCCATCGTGTTCTCTTCTGGGCGAACATATTTTGATGTTTCGTCAATGCGAAGTTTGAGGTCTTGTTTGAAGGCTTTCTCATATTTTTCCCGCTCTGCCTTATCGCGTGATTCAATAGCACGATTATAATTTTCCAACGAGAACTTTGAATCCACAGGGATGATGCGATCTTTCACTTTCACGATTGCATCCACGATCTCACCGTTTTTGAACATGTATTGCATCTCATACGAGCCGGGAGGCAATACATTTTTAAGCACAGTCTCAAGATAGTATTCACCTAGTACTCCGCGTTGCTTCGGGTTCTGTAGAACATCCTGAAGATTCTGGAGCTGGTCAGCAAAATCGACAACCTGTCGGTTCACTTCCTTTACACTCGTCAGCTCACGGGTAATCTCTTGGATAAGCTTCTGCGACTGATCAAACTGTGCGCGCATCGTGGTGTTAAGCTCACGTTGTGAATCTCCGAGCTTCGCCTCAAGCGCACGAGTGAGATTGTCTATCTGATTTTGCAGGAGAACGAGCCCTTGATCATCCCCGCGAGACTCCCCTCGCGATCGTCGTGCAACAATCCAGGCGAACACGCCGCCAATAGCTGCTCCGACAAGAATCCAGATGATAAGTTCAGGGCTCATATTGAGTCGATGGTACCATACCCACAACCGACGCGTCTATCACCTACCCTGCCCGTTTCTGTGGCATACGAAACACGATATATTTTGATATCTCCACTACAGTAAGGTTGATTGTTCCAAAAAGCAGGACCGCAAGCACTGTGATGTATGTCGGAGCGGCCAAGGTGAGGAGGTGCTGGAGTGCGGGTGTAACCAGTGCCAAAAGAAGAGCCAGAAGGCTAAATGAAAGCGCACCAAGTAAATAGCGGTTTGAGGAGAGTTTGATCTTCCATAAAGGTTGATGGAGGTTCTTCATTGCAAATGCAAAGAAGATAGAATCTATTGAAACAGCAATAAACATCAGGGTTCGGAGTTCATCAATCGGCGTACCTAGATGATCTAACGTGAGATAGAGTATTCCCAGGAAAATCCCTGTCATCCCCGCTACAAGAAAGATGAGTTTCTTAAGCTTTTGGGTCACGATCTCTTTCATTGAGTGCTCACGAGGGTCTTTTTTCATAGACTCTGGCTCAAGCGGTTCAAATGCAAACGCAAAGTTCATAAATCCTTCTTCGACGATCTTTGTCCAGAGGATCTGTGACGGCAACAACGGCAATGGCTTTCCCAAGAAAAGCGCTACTGTCACCACCACAATCTCACTGAAACTCGTTGAAAGAAGGTATGTGATGATCTTTTTTAGATTATCCCTGATGCGTCTTCCCTCCTCTATTGCACTTGTGATAACGCTGAAGCTGTCATCAAGCAAGATGATATCTGATGCGTCTTTTGCGACTTCAGTACCACTACCGAGTGCGAGACCAATATCAGCATTGCGTAGTGCTGGGGCATCATTTACCCCGTCTCCTGTCATTGCAACAACCTCTCCATTGCCGCGCAAAAGACGTGCAAGGCGCAGTTTATGCTCAGGAAGTACTCGTGCAAAGACAGAGTGCTTTTTGATCGTAGCGAGCAGATCTTCGTCGTTGAGCCCCTCAAGGTCTTTCCCAAGAATCGCCTTCTCCTCTCCATGCGCAATGCCTGCCTCGCGCGCAATGGCAAGCGCAGTCTCTGGATTATCCCCTGTCGCCATGACTACACGCGTCCCCACATTCTGCACGATCTTGATAGCTGCAGGCACATCCGCTCGCAGAGGGTCATGCATCGCGATAAAGCCCCCAAAAACAAACCCCTCAAGGTCAGCAGCCGTTTTCTCATCTATCTTCTCATCCGAAATGTCTTTGTATCCAACACCGATGAGTCGCATACCTTTCTTGCTATAAGAATGATGCGCCCGTGCAAGAAGTGCATGCTTTTCTTTTGTAAGCCGCTCAGACTTACCATTTCGATAAGCAGACTTCGCGTGTTCAAGTATAAATTCTGGAGCACCGGTTATATAAAAGCGTTTCATTTTCTTTCTTGGCAAAGAGTGCAGAGATCCGGCAAAACGCCGCTCTGGATTGAATGGGAGGTAATCAACGCGCGCATATTCGCGCAAAAGGTCTTTCTGTGAAAGTCCGAGTTCAATGCCTGCAGTCATGATTGCCTTCTCCACCGGACGCCCGCGCACCACCCAGCCAGCAAGCGCTTCGCCTTCATTTTCAACAAACGCATCTGAGGTTAGTATCGCCATTTTGAGCGCATCAAGTCCATCCGCATGTACTTTAAGCTGTTTTGCAGTTGGCGCATCTCCAGGCGGTTGCTCTGTCGGCTCTTCAAGCAATGTCGCAAGTGTGATGATCTCGGCAACTTGCATCTGCGCTTTTGTGAGCGTGCCCGTTTTGTCGGTGAGAATGATCGTCGTCCCTCCAAGCGTCTCAGCCGCAAGCAGATTTCGCACAAGACCGCCTTTTTTAAGAATTGATTCCATCCCAATCGCAAGTACCACGGTCACGGCAACAGGAAGCCCTTCTGGCATGGCGGCAACGGCAATAGCAATAGAAATGAATATAAGATCAAAGAGCTCGTATCCGCGCGCAAGCCCGACGATGAGAATGAGTGCCAAGACACCCAAAATGACGTACATGAGAAAAGTAGCGAGACGGTGAATACTCTTCTGAAGTGGCGTACTCTCGTCTATTTTCTCGCCGAGAGATTGCGCAATAACTCCAATCTGTGTCTTGTTTCCCGTGGCAATAACAATACCTTGCCCAGTCCCTGTGGCGACAAGTGTACCCATCCACGCCATATTGCCCTGCTCGCTCAATGGCGCTTCGCCAGCGATCACCTGACTGTCTTTACTTACTGGAACCCACTCGCCAGTAAGCGTTGCTTCATTTGTTGAAAGATCTTGTGCGATCAAAATTCTCACATCTGCGGGGACATACATTCCGGCAGATAATTCAATGATATCCCCGGGGACGAGCTCCTCTGTCTGCACGATAGACTTTCTGCCTTCGCGAATAACTACAGCAGTCCGCTCTTGAGACTTAGCGAGCCGATCAAAAGCAGTGAAAGCTCTTTCTTCTTGGAAAACGCCAATGATGACATTGATAGCGAGTGCGATACCAATGACGATTGCATTCGTGTACTCTCCAAGGAGAATCGTTGCTACGCCCGCACCAAGAAGCACAAGCACAAGCGGATTCTTTAGTTGAGTGAGGATTCGCTGTAAAACGGTAACCTTTTTGTGCCGTTCAAAAACATTTTTCCCGTAATTCTTTTGCCGTTTGGCGACTTCGCCTCCCGCAAGCCCGCTTTTAAGGTCCGAGACGAACTCTGTCAGTAAATCTTCTTGAGTTTTTTGATACCATAGCGCCGATTTTTCTGGCGACATATGGAAATCATTATATCACAGCCCCATTTTGCACCGGGCGCCCTATTTGAGCTAAAATAGGGCTACTATGCTACAACAAAAAATTAAGTCTGAGTTACCCGCAGCCATGAAAGCAAAGGATGCTTTGCGAGTGAATGTACTGAAAGGAATGATGTCAGGGTTTACCAACGAGCTTGTTGCTCGCGGCGTTCCTCCACAGGGTGAGCTTGATGACGACGGCGTACTTACTGTAATCCGACGTCTTGCCAAGCAGCGCAAAGACTCAATTGAACAATTCACAAAAGGTGGCCGACAAGAACTCGCGGACAAAGAAGCAGCAGAGCTTGCTATCCTTGAGAGCTACCTCCCACAAATGATGCCGATAGATGAGATCCGCAAACTCGCACAAGCAAAGCAAAGCGAGCTTGGTATCACTGACAAAGCAAAAGCAGGAATGCTTATGGGCGCACTTATGAAAGACCTCAAGGGTAAAGCCGATGGTGCAGATGTTAAAACTGCGGTAGACGAATTATTTGCTTAGTTTCCAAACGAGCGCTTGGAACGTAGGTTGCGATGATATGAGATAGCAAATCTATGCGCTTCGTTATTGGCAAGTAGAATTTCTTGTTCGTGCGCCTCAATGATGCGCCTCTCCCCAAGGATATCCTTTGGCCGGTGATGCTCATCCTTCACTACAGAAACTACCGGGATTGAAAGCCCCGCCTCGTCTAGTACCTTCTCGGCTGCCTTTTTCTGTGCCTTCCCGCCATCAATGACGAAAAGTCTTGGAAGTCGCCACTCATTGTGAGCAAGCCTCCTTTCTATGATCTCCTTGAGTGCCCGAGTATCATCTGCGCCAGTGAAGCTTTTGATTTTGAATTTTCGGTAGGCACTCTTGTTTGGCTCACCGTCCTCTACTACTGTCATCACACCAACAGAAGCTACTCCGCTTATATGCGCAATGTCGTAACTCTCAATGCGAAAATTGCGCAGTGTCTTGAGTGAATCCTCTTTGATAAGCGCGACATCTTGTATATGAGTAAGCCCAAAGATCGTCCGCTTGATACGCTCGGCTTCTTCAAACTCACGCATCTTTGCCGCGCGCTTCATGTCCTGCTTGAGGGTGCGAAGAAGTTCTGATTTTTTGCCATTGAAAAGCAGCTTGATTCTGCGAATTGTCT
This sequence comes from uncultured Candidatus Saccharibacteria bacterium, assembly GCA_964612415.1. Classification (GTDB taxonomy): domain Bacteria; phylum Patescibacteriota; class Minisyncoccia; order Phycocordibacterales; family CAYRGE01; genus CAZTCT01. The sequence goes on from CAZTCT010000002.1 coordinate 38,119, forward strand.
TTTTGTACTCTGCTTTGCTTACTACGCCACTACACACACCTGGACACAGATTGATCTGCGCATTAAAGCACGGACGTCCTCTCTCGGGTTCGCATGTGTCTCGAAACGGGAATATCTTTCGAATGATCTTTAGCGCCTCTTTCAAATCCTTGCCATGCGGGAACGGCCCGAATACTGTATCTACTTTGTATGAAAGCTTTTTTGCAGGATCAAAGAGTTCGCGTCCCCGTACCAAAAGCACTCGAGGGAAATCCTCTTTTGTAATGACCGCGTAATTGAAACTTTTATCATCTTTATCACGACTGTTATATGGCGGGTGATGCTTCTTGATAAGCGCTGCCTCTAAGAGGAGTGCCTCTAGGGCCGACTCCGTCAGAACATGCTTGATCGTCTTTGCGCGCAATACCATGTTCACCATGTGAGGTCCGCGCGTCTCGGCAAGGTCAGTATCAAAATAGCTACGGACACGATCGCGTAAAAATGTGGCTTTCCCTACATAAAGCACTTTCCCTTTTGCATCACAGAACAGATACACACCCGGCTTTTTGGGGAGTTTTAGTTTTTGAAATGCTGCTAAATTCATATTACTTTGAATGAGCTCGCCCTCTTTTGAGTATCTTCCCTAGATACTTGCCGGTGTGCGAATTCTTGTTGTTCGCAATATCCTCTGGAGTCCCTTTGGCAACGATCTTCCCTCCCCCTGCTCCACCTTCTGGGCCAAAGTCTAAAGCATAATCAAGACACTTGATCACATCAAGATTGTGCTCAATAAGGACAACGGTATTACCTTTATCGACAAGTTTTTGGAGAATCTCAAGGAGCTTGCGCACATCCTCATAGTGCAAGCCCACTGTTGGCTCATCAAGTAGATACACCGTCTTCATTAAATCCGGGCGATATAGTTCAGATGATATCTTCACACGCTGCGCCTCACCACCTGAGAGTGTTGTAGCCGACTGTCCGAGTTCAAGATACCCAAGACCCACGTCAACAAGCGTCTTGAGACGATCTGAAATCGCTGGAATATCTTCAAAAAAGTCATGCGCTTCTTCAATGGTCATCTTAAGCACTTCGTAAATACTTTTCTTCTTGTATTTCACTTCGAGCGTCTCTTTCTGATAGCGCTTCCCATGACACACATCACAGGTTACATATACCGTCGGCAAGAAATGCATCTCCACTGCGATGACACCATTCCCTTGGCACGCTTCACAGCGCCCGCCCTTCACGTTGAAAGAGAATCTGCTTGGGCCCCATCCACGAATACGTGCCTCTTCTGTCTCGGCAAATAGATCACGTATGAATGTAAAAGCGCCTGTGTATGTCGCTGGGTTTGAGCGGGGCGTACGTCCAATAGGAGACTGGTCTATGAGGATCGCACGATGTACATACTCCGTGCCAGTGAACTCTGCCGCATTGTATACCTTATTGCTCCTATATCTACGGTCAAAACGTGCGCGGAGGTTTTGATAGAGCACCTCATACATAAACGATGATTTCCCTGAACCAGAAACACCCGTAATGCCAACCAATTTCCCAAGAGGGATTTCGGCATTCAGATTCTTAATATTAAACACATTTGCCCCGACGATCTTTATCTTCCCCTTATCCTGATTTCTGCGCGTCTTTGGTATTTCAATTTCTTCATCCCCACGCAAGAAATCAAGCGTGAGTGATTTATGCTTTTTGTTCGCCAAGAGCTCATCAAGATATCCAGAGACCACCACATTGCCTCCATGTACTCCAGCACCCGGGCCGATGTCTACAAGGTAGTCAGATGCAAAAATCGTATCCTCATCATGTTCAACAACGATGATGGTATTGCCTAGGTCTCGCAAGCCGGCGAGCGTGCGGATAAGACGGTCATTGTCTCTCTGATGCAACCCGATCGTAGGCTCATCAAGTACATAGAGTGCGCCCACAAGCTGCGAGCCAAGCTGCGACGCAAGACGGATACGCTGTGCTTCACCACCAGAGAGCGTATTGGCACGACGGCTTAGCGTCAGATAGTCCAGGCCAACATTGAGCATGAAGGAGAGTCTGCTCTCAATCTCTTTGATAACAACTTTTGAAATCTCCTTTTCTTGTGGTGTAAGTTTCACTTCTATGAAAAAGTCTGCAGCATCTGCGATAGACATTGAGGTGATGTCATCAATGTTTTTCCCATCGATGAGTACGTGCAAGGCCTCTGGACGCAGACGCTTCCCTTTACACTCAGGACACTCTTCCTCGCCCATGAAATGCTTTGTCCCGAGCCCATTACACGCAGAACATGCACCGTATGGCGAGTTAAATGAAAATAGTCTTGGCTCAACTTCCGGATAAGAGAATCCATCATGCGGGCATGAGTGTCGTGTAGACATGAGCTTCTCGTCCTCTTCTTCCTTAGCAGTAAAGCGCGCTTTCACCAAGCCATCCGATTCGCCAATCGCTCGCTCAATAGACTCCGCGAGGCGCTCGCGTGTGCCTTTCAGATTTTCTTTGAGGTCTTCGGTGGATACTTCATCCACAACAATATCAATATCGTGAGCTTTGTAGCGTGCAAGGACAAACTTCTCGCGTAGATTGACCGCCTTGCCGTCAATGCGCGCACGCTCGTATCCTTTCCCAAGCATGTCATAGAGCATCTGATAGTATTCCCCTTTGCGCCCACGCACGACAGGTGCAAGTAGTTGTATCGTCACCTTCTCGCCCTTGCCCCGTGCGAAGCGCTTGGCTTCATCAATGATGAAATTCATAATCTCCTCCTGTGAGAGCCGCTCAATTTTTCTTCCGCACAAAAGACAATGAGGGATGCCGACACGAGCAAAGAGCACGCGCAAATAGTCGTATATTTCTGTTGTAGTGGCTACGGTAGAGCGCGGGTTATGAGAAGCGCTCTTTTGGTCAATGGAGATTGCAGGAGAGAGTCCAACGATCTCGTCTACATCAGGCTTCTGCATCTGGTGCAAAAATTGTCGCGCGTATGCAGAGAGAGACTCCACATAGCGTCTTTGCCCTTCGGCAAATATCGTATCAAATGCCAAAGACGACTTCCCTGATCCAGAAAGCCCTGTGAATACGACCATCTTGTTGCGGGGTAACTCAACCGTGATGTCCTTGAGGTTGTGAGTACGAGCACCCTTTACGATGATCTTCTCAAGCCCTGCATTTGCCTTGTGTGTGTCTTTTTTTGACATAAGCTAACGCCCCCTCGCTCGTGTGTAGAGGGGGTATATAGGCAGATTATACTCCGAGTAGGGGCGAAAACAAGTTATTTTCCTTTTGCTTTTTTGGTCTTTTTGTCAGGTTGTCCTACTCCTTTAGCCAAGCTCTCTTGAAGAAGCCGAATCTCATCGCGTAAGATAGCTGCAGTTTCAAAGTCCAAGATTTTTGCAGCAGCATTCATCTGCTTCTCCTTCTGTCTCAAAAGTCGGTCAGGATTTTTCTTGAATATTGGTAGATCAGTCTCAATGTTCGCACGCACAGCTTTATCATGAGCTTTTTCAAATTGCTCCGTAATGTCGTGTATCTTCTTCTCAATAGTCTTCGGGGTGATACCATGCTCTTTATTGTACGCAAGCTGCAACGCTCTGCGGCGGTTGGTTTCCCCTATTGCCCGCTCCATTGAGCCTGTCATTTGATCAGCGTAGAGAATGACGCGTCCGGTCGCATTACGCGCGGCGCGCCCAATGGTCTGGATAAGCGATGTCTCCGAACGCAAGAAGCCTTCTTTGTCTGCGTCCAAAATACCAATGAGCGCTACTTCTGGAAGATCAAGACCTTCACGAAGGAGGTTGACCCCGACAAGACAATCAAAAGCGCCTTTGCGAAATTCCGTGAGGATACGGATGCGATCTATCGTCTTTATCTCGCTATGCAAATATTCCGAGCGAAGCTTCTGCTCTTTGAGATACGCACTTAGGTCTTCCGCCATCTTTTTCGTCAGCGTGGTAGCAAGTACGCGATAGCCCTTCTTTACTACTGCCTTAGCTTCTTCAATGAAATCAGGCACCTGCCCCTTGAACTTACCCTTACTCACAATCGGTCGTACTTCAAGTTCGGGATCAACAAGCCCTGTCGGACGAATGATCTGCTCGGCGACATGGCCTTTACTCTTCTCCATCTCGTATTCTCCCGGAGTAGCAGATGTATATATGACTTGCCCAACGCGCTCTTCAAATTCTTTGAACTGGAGCGGTCTGTTGTCCAGTGCACTTGGCAGGCGAAAGCCGAATTCAATAAGAGACTTCTTGCGTGAGGCATCTCCGGCGTGCATGCCACCAACCTGTGGGATGGTCACATGCGACTCATCTATCACGGTAAGGAAGTCGGGCTTCCCATCTTTTGTATGTGGGAAATATGCGAGAAGTGTATCTGGCGGATCGCCCTCTTCGCGCCCAGCAAGATGGCGTGAATAATTCTCAATACCGTTGCAATATCCCACTTCCTTGATCATCGCCAAGTCATAATTCGTACGCCTGCGTAGACGCTCAGCCTCTAGAAGCTTCCCTTCCTTTTTAAGCACCTTCAGACGGTCGGCAAGCTCATTTTTGATCGCGGTTATCGCGCGCTTGCGTTCATCCTCGGGAGTGAGGAAGTGCTTCGCAGGAAAAAGGAAAAGTGTATTGGGAGTATCAATGATCGCACGCGTGATAGCGTCTATTTTCTCAATTGATTTTATTTTGCCCACACCAAGGTCAACCCGATAAATCACTCTCTCTGATACAGGCATGATCTCTACCCTATTGCCAATAGCACGAAATGTCCCAGGGGTGAGGTCGGATGGGGTGCGCTCAAAAAATACTTGTACAAGTTTTGCTATCAAGCTCCTGCGCTCAAGCTTGTCCCCCACATTGAGCTCCAAATGCTGTTTGCGATATTCCTCGGGGCTTCCAATACCATAGATACAAGATACTGATGCGACAATGATGACATCGCGCCGCGTAAGGAGTGCTTGTGTTGATGCATGACGAAGACGGTCAATCTCTTCATTGATTTGTGCATCCTTCTCTATATATGTATCCGATGCAGCCAAATACGCTTCTGGTTGGTAGTAGTCATAGTATGAAACGAAATAATGTACTTCATTCTCTGGGAAAAATTCCTTGTACTCTTGCGCAAGCTGCGCAGCAAGCGTTTTGTTGTGCGCAATCACAAGCGTAGGCTTGTTCACATTGGCGATGACATTGGCAATCGTGAAGGTCTTGCCCGACCCCGTCACACCGAGCAGTGTCTGGTGCTCGATATCAGAATTAAGCCCTTTGGTGAGGGCTTCTATGGCCTTGGGCTGATCGCCCGCCGGCTCCCATTCGCTTTTGAGATTAAAACTTGCCATAATTACTATAGAAACATACTATAGCACTTTGCGAGACAATCCCAGGAGACTCTCATGCACACCAAGAGCGCACTTGAAACCGCCTTTGACAGGCAGATGATGGGACACCCAACCTCTGCCGACCTCCCACTCGATGGAATGCACAGTTTCGATGTTCCGAGTATCCCGGTAGATAAACACGCTATCGAGGAAGCAATAGCAGCTCTTCAAAAAATATTCTCTCATTGAGCTCCCCCCCCCCCCCCGCCCTCACCGGCGGGGTTTTCATTTTCCGTAATATTGAGTGAGAAATTCGTCGCGGTACTTCTCAAAATTGCCATCGAGTATCGCTTGCCGCATATTGTTCACCATTTTAATAATGAACGTCAGATTGTGGATTGACCCGAGTGTCGCAGCAAGCATTTCCTTGGAGCGATACAGGTGCGAGAGATAGCTTCGTGTGTAATTTTCGCACGTGTAGCATCCGCATTCACTATCAATCGGCGATGAGTCGCGTGTGAACTGTGAATTGAAAATATTTATCCGTCCATCATGGGTATAGAGACCCCCGGTTCTACCAAGGCGCGTCGGTGCCACGCAATCAAACAAATCGCATCCATTCTCTACGGCACCAAAGAGATCAAGCGGTTCCCCGATGCCAAGCAGGTGTCGCGGCTTCTCTTCAGGCAAAATCTTGTTCACCCATGCGACAGCAGTATTCATATCCTCTTTATCAAACGAGCCTCCAATACCGAATCCATCAAAATCCATTCGCCCTACTTCTTCTGCACTCTCTTTGCGTAAGTCTTCAAAGCGGCCGCCTTGCACAATACCAAAGAGCGCTTGCTTGTTCGAAGCTTCATTGTTCGCATCGTGCGCGTCTAGGCTTCGTTTTGCCCAACGGTGTGTACGTGCGAGTGCCTCTTTTTGATATTCATATGACGCACGCGGAGATGTGCATTCATCAAACGCAAAGATAACATCTGCGCCAATGCCATGTTGTATTTCGATCGAGCGCTCTGGAGTGAATAGATGCTCTGATCCATCGTATGGAGATTTGAACGACACACCGTCTTCGGTCACCTTTGCAAGCGGCGTCTCTTCGCCTTCCGGTGCTTCGCGCGCATCGCTCGTTTCATCGCCCTTTGCCACTTTACTCACTCCTTTGCCATACGCCACACCCAGCGAGAATGCCTGGAATCCACCAGAGTCAGTCATGGTGGGCCCTGTCCAGTTCATAAACTTATGCAGTCCTCCAGAGGCCTGAATAATGTCATGCCCAGGCTCCAAATAGAGATGATATGTATTGGCAAGTACCACCTGTGCGCCGGCATTCTTCACTTGCTCTGGTGTAAGTGATTTAACAGTTCCCTTCGTGCCGACAGTGACAAAAGCGGGCGTTTGTATCTCGCCGTGTGGTGTTGTAAGCACGCCAGCACGACCCAAGTGCCCTTTGAGCTTCTTCTGAATATTAAATGTTATTGGTGAGTCAAACATGTAGCATCACGATAGCGCGGGAATGTATTTTTGACAACTAGCGCATCTCCAGGTATAGTTTGTCCGGAACATATCACAACGAAAACTAGACGAAGAGGATTTCGTAGATGGACATTACAATGATAGTTGCGCTCGGCGACAAAACTCATGTCATCGGCAAAAACGGAGAACTCCCCTGGCCATTCTTAGCAAAGGATTTGGCCAACTTCAAAGAGAGGACGCTCGGCAAACCCTGTATTATGGGGAGAAAGACTGCCGAGTCGATCATGGCACGCTTGGGGAAGAGGAGGCTTCTCCCAGACCGAACGAATATTGTACTGACACGAGGATGCCGTCTCTATGATCATCCTAACGCCTATTGCGTAGAATCAGTAAATGAGGCGCTTCTCTACGCAAAAGAGCACGCAAATGGGCAAAATGAAGCAATGATCATTGGGGGTGCCGAGATCTACAAATTGTTTTTTCCGTATGCAACTCGAATGATCATTACCATCGTCTACGGCGACTATGAGGGTGACACTTATTTCCCCCGCTGGGACGAAGGAACTTGGATGAATCTCGAGGAGGAGACTCGCGCATTCCCGCCCGAGAATTCAACCCCCGGTTTCCGTATCGAGACATACAAACGCGTCGGCAAACCTGCACTTGCAATCTAGCACCCCCCCCCCTGCAAAACAGGCGTTTTGCAGGGGGTTTCTTTTTTATCCCTTAAACACGAGGAGAGCTCATAGATTTCAAATGTACGAGGTGGTTTAAAAAACGGCTCAACCGATCGGTTGAGCCGTTTTTTGCCCCTCTAGAGGCCTTTTTGTCGCAAATATGCCATAGCCCCATGGACCCCCATTTCATCCCCAAATACTGCAGGGACTATCTCTGGCGCAACGGGGATAGTCCCCCTAATAGTGTCCTCAAGGCAAAGGCGCACCTCTGGGATGGGTATCCCGATCTTATTCATCATAGAACCCCCCAAGACAATGACCTCGGGTGACCAGAGCATGCAAATATCATGAAGCCCATAGGCAAGCCATTTGGCTTTTTCTTTCCAAAACTCTTCATCAGTGATTTCAACTGGCTTTCGTCCCTCATGTTGCTCAGTACAGGCGCCACTTATATAGCTTGCAAGATATCCCCCGCCGCAAATGTTTTGCGTATCGTTTAGTTTAGAGGCATCCACAATAAGCCAACTTGGCTCAAATCCTGTTGCACTCTCATCAATACGTCCGTCAACAAAACGGCATCCTCCAACTCCAGTACTTACTGTTATGTACGCCGCGATCCGTCGTCCTTGCGCTGGTCCATACGTGACTTGTGCAAGTCCCCCCATCGCAGCATCATTTTCAATAAAGACCTTACACCCGAGCGCGTTTTCAAATTGATCTTTTATTGGCTGTCGCAACCAGCCCTTAATATTTGTCCCGCCAGAAACCAATTCCGTTTTTTCGGCATTCGGAGAAGCTGCAACGCCAATTGCCGCAGCCTTAAGCGGCGTATCCCCACGAAGTTCTGTGATGACGCGCACCACTTCGCTCACTCCTTCATGAAAATCAGGTGGTGTAGAAAAAACTTTTACCTCCCCAAAAGTGAGGAGGTCTGCCGAAAGCGCTACGCGTGTTTTTGTTCCACCGATATCAACTAGTGCGTACATAGGATAATTCTACACGCCCGCAGGAAGGGCGCAACCATTAAACGCCCGCACCTGTTCATTGTATTGGGCAACTCTTGTTTTGATCGAGGCAATAAGATCATTCACTTGAGCCACAAGAGTATTGTACTGATTAACTTTCGCATTATATGCATCGAAGTCTTGTTTTGACATACTATTGAGTTCTTCACCCATAACATCTAGTTGTGCTTTGAGTGTGTCAACAGTTTTTTGATCTTGTTCAATACCTGCTTTAAGTTCGGGGCTTGGGCTTGGGCATGCAGACAGTGACCTGCCAAATTCCTGCACCGCCATCCACACTGTTCTGCCCTCATATGTGCCCTTCTTTACAGAAACGCCAATCTCCTGGTAAAGCGGATTGAGAATGTTAGCACGATGACCAGGACTATTCATCCACGCATCTACTAAATCAGCATCACCATCAAACGTCCCCATCGCAAGATTTTCTCCAATATTCACATACGCATATCCAACGCGAGCTGCGAGCGTCTCTACATTTGCTCCTGTAGGTGATTCGTGCTCAAAGTATTGGAGCTGAAACATATCATCTACCTTGAGTTCTGCCGCATTCCCTAACCGCGCATTTTCGAGAAGTGCAGGCAGTCCGTGTGCCACACGCTGCTTATTGGTCTCAGCAATCACTCCTGAGATTGTAATCGTGTGAGGATCAGAAGGTGTGACATTTATATTTTTGACAAGCGGTGCGGGCTTTGACACGACCTTCCCTTCCACTGATTCGTTCTTTACAGTCTCTTCTAGCGGAGCAATTGCGTCATTCCCATCCCCCACCCCTGATGCCGAAACACTCCCTTCATTGGGCGAGACGACGTTGGCAGGAATTTTTACCGCATTTTGATATGCAACATCATTTTTAAAATCCACAACATTCTCAATCTGAAAATAGACGAAGGTGGCAGAGCCAATGAATGCGAGAAGTGCAAGTACAAAAAGTTTAAGGAATTGCATATTAGACCAATGCTTTTATTTTACTAAGTGTATTATAGAGCGCGCGATCAGTATAGAGCGTCCCTGGCACCTCACGGAGTATACGTGCAGGAGTATCCGCGAGCGAACCATTTTCGGTCATTTTGGCGATCGCCCCTGCTTTCCCTTCTCCTGTTGCAAATACATATACCTGTTTCAATTCCTTTAGAAATGTCATGGTGGCCGTTATACGAACTCTAAACATATTTTTGCCTCCTGCGTCGTATGTACTGACCCACTCTTTGCCGCAAAATTGTTCTTGAAAGAAAGCCTGATCTTCTGGATACGGCATGATCCCCGCCGTATGTCCATCCGCCCCAATCCCCGCAGTTGCGATCATTTCCCCTTTTGGATATTTTTTCCTCCATGCGTGGAGAAGTTTTTCAAATCCTTTTGCGATACTCTCAGGACTGCGTGACTCCCCTTGCTTGATCTCTATGAAAGAAACCCCTTTGTCTGCCGCAACATGCGCAAACCGCATGAGTGACAGTGCCCGAGAATTGCTAGTCCTCCCCGTTGGGTCGTACCGCTCATCCAAAACGCCTATAGTAAGGTATCCACCAAGCACTTTCTTGTCCACGTGCCCGAATATACCGAGCGCAGTGCCTCCAGAGGCGAGTAGTAAGATGGGCTGTTTTTTGCGTTTGGCAATACGCAAATATCGCGATAAGTCCGCTGCGGCAACGCGCGCAGCTTCGTCTGCTGTCCTTTCAACATTGACAGTAAGTGCCCCAATGACATCAGTAACCGCCATTTTATTTTTTTGAAACGTCGTGCCCGCCAAATTCGTTGCGGAGCGCAGACACTACCTTTCCTGTGTATGTCTCGTTACCTTTTGACTGCACACGAAAATCTAGTGCGGCCTCAATCGCCGGAGTCGCAAGCTCCTGCTCTTTTGCCTCCTCAACGGTCCACATCCCCTCCCCCGAGTGTGCAACTTCTCCAGAAATATCCGAAAGTGCACTCCCATGTTTTTTGTATGCGGACACAAGCCACTCAATAAGCCGCGACTCAATCACACTTCCGTGATTATACAAATTCGCGACCGCCTCAAGATCAAGGTCAAACTGTGAATTTTGCATCAGCGCAAATCCTTCCCCAATGGATTGCATCATGCCATATTCAATGCCATTGTGAACCATTTTCACAAAATGCCCGGAGCCAGAGGCACCACAATACAGAAGTGCGTCCTCTGCGGCGATGTCTGTAAAAAGTTTTTTGTGCGCATCAAAAGTCTCTTTCTCTCCTCCTACCATGACACATGCGCCAGTTTTTGCGCCACCCGGGCCACCACTCACCCCCGCATCAAGATACTTAATTCCTCTACCCTCCAGCATTTTTGACCTAATGACCGTCTTTTTGTAAGGAGAGTTGCCTCCATCAATGATCGTGTCGCCTGATTCAAGCTGCGGCAAGAGCTCAGCGAGTACGGCATCAACAACCCCGTGCGGAACCATGAGCCATACCGTTCGCGGAGCTGAGAGTTTTTTGAAATCTGCAACACTTTCGGCGACCTCTGCGATGTCTGCCGCCTTTCCTCTAGCTCCCTCGTTCGCATCGTAAGCCAATACATCCCACCCCACATTCACAAGGTGAGATATCATATTGAGCCCCATTTTTCCCAATCCAATGTATCCAATTTTACTCATCGCTTTATTCTACCTCAAGTTGTTCGCCTTTCTTATATTTTACCAAAGGTAACGTCCCCCACGAATTGATAATGGGCGTAATGAAGGCCCACGCCCTCTCAACTTCATTTGTACTTGCAAAGAGAGTTTGGTCTCCAATGATACTATCGTAGAGAACCTTTTCATACGCATCCGGTATGGGTAATGTGTCCGCATCGCCATTGTAGGCAAACGAGAGAAGGCGGGCGGCAAGGTCATGGTCAAACCCAGCTTTTCTTGCCCAAAACCGAACAGATATACCTTCGTCAGGTTGTATGCGAAATACTAAAACATTTTCATGCTCAATCTCGTCATCATGTGAACAGAGACATGTGTCGCTATGTTTAAATGTAACGCGAATCTCAGTCTTCCGCTCCGCAAGCGCTTTCCCGCTTTCAAGATAAAATGGCACCCCTTCCCAACGGGGCATGTTTAAAAATGCACGCAGCTTAAAGTATGTCTCCGTCTGCGAGTGAGGGCTAACACCTTTCCCTAATGCATATTCATTATACTGAGCGCGAAACGCATCAAGAGTAACATCAAGTGGCGCTAGGGCGTCAAAAACTTCCGCCCTTTTCGCGCGTATAGAGTCAGCAGACATGCCATCAGGTCTGTTCATCGCAACAAGCGCAAGCATCTGCAAGATATGGTTCTGCCCCACATCCCGCAGCTCTCCAACTCCATCGTAAAAGTCACCCCGAAATGATAAATCAGAGGTGTCGCTCATCATTATCTCCACTTTTCGGATGTGCTCTTTATTCCACAATGGCTCAAAAAGGCGGTTTGCAAATCTAAACATCAAAATATCCTGTACAGCGTTCTTCCCAAGATAATGATCGATTCGGAAAATTTGCTCCTCTTTGAACAGCAGCCCTAGTGTTCGGTCGAGCTCTTTTGCTGTCTTGATATCTTTCCCAAATGGTTTTTCAATGAGAATACGGGTCCACCCAGTTTTATCACTACAAGAAAGTGAGAGTCCTGAATTAGCAATTTGCCCAATAATATCTTCGTAGTGCCCAGGAGAAGCTGCGAGATAAAGTAACTTATTCGTACACATCTTGATTTGCTTCTCAAACGCAATGACCGCAAGCGCAAGCGCCCCATATGCATCTGCAGAATTAAAGTCCCCGGACAAATAGTGGATACGTTCAACAAAGGCACGCACCTTGTCTTTGTCTGCAACGCGCCCAAGAATGCTCTCCCTCTCCACGAACTCGCGATACTCTGCATCGCTAAACTCCCTTCGCGAGAAACCAATGAGCCGCCATTGATCAGGCAAAAGACCCCTGCTGTAGAGATCAAAAAGTGCGGGAAGGAGTTTTTTGCGTGCTAAATCTCCAGTGCCGCCAAATATTACAAAAATAGTAGGGACATTCCCTACTTTTATCTTCTCGGGCATATGTTCTCGTGTAATCTAATTTTTGTCCGCCTCGTGCTGGTAGAGCGGATCACATTCAAGGCACAAACCGAGCTCTTCAAGCCGGTCGAGATATTTTATCACAGTGATGACATACTCTGAATGGCTCCATGCCAGGGGAGCTGCCGAAATCTGAGCTCCTGTCTCTGGGTCAAGTTGCTCGGAGAGCACCCCGCTTTTGCGGGCATGATCGACTGTCCAGCGCAACCAGCCCTTGGCAACTGCGAAATCATTAGAATTTTTTGCCTTTGCGATGTAGTATTGCGCAAGCCATAGTGTGGTAATAAACCACGGATTGCCCGTCACCTCCTTTCGGGTCTTGTAGAACTTGTCCCCTGTATATCGGGCGATGCCTCCAATGAGGGTTGGAGCTGCGAGCTTTTTTTCTACAAGCATGATCATCTCATATAAGCGCGGATCATCCGGAGGAAGTACTCCAAACGCGAAAAGTCCGTACACACTGCTCATATCAAGAGTATCGTCAACAGTCTTTTTGCCTTGTTCAAAGTTTACAAGTTTGTAAAACATTTTTTGCTGCGGATCATAGAGGTGTGTCAAAATAGCTTCCTTCACCTCCTCTGCGGCACTTTTGTAATACTCCTGGCTTCGCTTTTTCCCAAGTAATGCTGCAAATTGCGACGCGGCATTCAGAGCGCCGTAGACCGTACAGGCAGTAAATGTGGAAATGCCGTACTTCTCTTCCCAGAGATCATAACTTGGATGTGGAAGTCGAGAAGTTTCATCTCTGAAAAGTACCATAAAGTCTGCTGCCTTTTTGATAAGCGAGTTGTAAATAGTTTCAATGAACTCCACATCGTGAGAAAGTGTGTAGTGCTTCCAGAGACTCAAGAGAACAAGGGCTGTTTCATCTTCTTGTATTGGGAGCTGAAATTCCCCTCCACGTATCCAGGGCTGCCATGAGCTTCCAAGCGATCCATCTGGACGATATTTGTGCATAAAATATCCGCCGTCAGAGATAATTTCATCACACATACGGAAGAATCGCTGGGCGGAATTAAAGTCACCTGCCATATCGAGCGCCATAGAGGCATACGCTGCATCTCTCGGCCACATGTAGCTATATGTGTCTTTTCCGCCCTGGAGCATGTCTGAGTCGCCAGATGCGATGATAGAGCCGCGCATGTCCGTATGCGCTCGAATAACAAAAAGTGATTTCTTAAAAAGCTTGGTCACCGACTCATCTAGGTCGTGGAAATTAAACTTCTCCTTTTTTATCCATGCATTCCAAAAATCATGCGTTGTTCTGATCATATGCTCTGGAGTCTTACTCATTGTGTAGTCAGAAATTTGTCGGGCTTCAGAGACAGATTCCGCTGAGACAAGCCAGTAATAAAGCACTTTCTCCTCCCGAGGATCATACACACGATAAAATCCGACCACCGAGTCAGTGGGCCCATGCTCTATCGCATTGCGGGACAAAACCCCATCCTCAGCGTCTTTGTACGATCCTTCTTTGCCTTCAATATTGAAAACCCCAGTGGTGTAGTCATCAAAAGGCCTGTCATTACACCTGCCTCCGATAGCAAAAACTCGTTTACCGCTATAGTGAACGATTACATGATTGCGCGGGTCAAAATATGCCGTGTCACCACTGTGTGCACCTGAAATCTCAAACTCATGTGCAAAAAAAACTTTTATTGTTCGTTTTTGATCGGAAAGGTTGCGGGTAATACACCTGCGCAAAAAAACATTTTTTTCATTATAAATTGTGTCCGATATCTCAAGCTCTACTTGCAGTTGCTCATTACGGGCAATGGTCTTGCCAGCAAGCGCGTCATCGGCACTCTCCACACTCACCTTCCAAGATGGGTCGGAAAGCCATTTGAGTGTGCCGTCTACCCACACACCGATCCTATGTCGAGAGTGCCCACTGATATGATTTTCTAACCCAATGTACGGGAAATACAAATCCCGAACGAACGCGTGTTCGTCAAGGCAGACCATCATATTGCCGTTCCCTAGGGCAAGATGACGCGGCATGAGATTTTATCGATATGAAGCAAGCCGTTTAGCAACCGCTTTTTGAGCAGCATTTTGACTTTTTGCTGCACGAAGCGATTTGGCACATGCTGCATCTTGGAGTATGTCATTCACCCACGAGGCAAAGTCGTTGCGCCCCTTTTCAACATGATACCCGTACTGCTCCGCCGATATCTCCTTGAGCGCAGTTGAAAGTTCTTTGAGATCTTTGAGTACTGGGCCATTATTCACCCAAAAACACACTTCTGCAGAAGCAACGACTAGCTCCTTGCCTCTTTTCTTTGCAGGAGTTTTAGCTTTTGTTTTCGTTGTCTTCTTTGTTGTTTTTATAGTTTTCTTTTTCATAATATTTTTTTAATTATACCAAAAGTTTCTCTCTTTCTCCTCTCGCACCTTTACTTTCTCGCTCCACGCGTATCTTAAGATCGTTAATCGCGTTCATAAAAGCGATATACGCCTCGTATGGAGACTCATACGGATTGAAGTATTTATGTACGTCTCCATCTGCAAACCACTTAGTGCACATGTAGTAGAAGTGGTCTGATGTTTGAAGTCTCCTCCAATCACGAATGATATCGAGATTCTTGGTTGCAAGTACCGCGTCTTCTAGCGCATAGATGCTTTCGAGTGCATTGTGCTGTAGTGGGTTAGACCTCCACGCAGAGAGATCTCGCTCAACATCAGCCCAAGACACATAGTGCGGAACGTCTAGCTCACCTACAGATGGATAGCGCAACGCCGCTTCAGTTGGCGTCACAAAGTCATTGTCGGGGTGTTTGAGTACTTCCCCAGGCAAAGCGCGCAAGAAATCAAAGATGCCTGTATCTGCCCATTGGTGCTCGCCAAACGTTTCGTAATCCATGAAGAGATTCACTACATTGCCATTTCCATTCACCGCAGATACCCATTGTGCAAACTGTGGTGCGGTAAGTGGGTACCCTGCCCAATCTCGAGAGGAAAAGCGGAAGGCAATGTCGTCTGAAAGGCGATAGTGTTTGAGTAAGAGCTTAATGTTTTTTGCACCCGGCGCGCTATAGAGGAAAGAAGGGCTTTTCCACCCAAGAATATGATCTGCTCCTTCCGCAATGATGCCAAGATATCCCATCTCAGCGGCTGTTTTTGCAACTTCATTGCTGAAAATAAGCTCAGTATTTCTAAAGACACGTGGAGTGTAGCCAAAAAGTTTTTTGACTTTCTGCTTATGAAAAAGTACTTGCTTCTTGAATTCCTCTTTGGAGTAAAGGAAAGCGAGTGAATGAAAATATGTCTCACTCAGAATTTCAACTCTTCCTGTGTCCACAAGCCGCTTAAATGAGTCAAGTGTCTCTGGAGAAAATTCTTCAAGTTGATCCAAAAAGACCCCTGACAGGGAGAAGCTTACTCGAAAGTCTGGATATTGATTGAGCAAATCAAGAAGAACTGCGTTTGCTGGCAGGTAGCACTTCCCCGCTACCTTATTCAAAACTTTTCTATTGTTTGTGTCACGTTCCGCCTCATCATTGAAATATTGATGATCCTTCCCAATATCAAAAATTCGATATCGCTTAATGCGATATGGTTGGTGTACCTGAAAATAAAAGCAGACTGACGCCATAATTATTTTTTAAATAACGAATGATAAATATCAATGCACCTCTGTGCCGCACGCCTCCAATTGAGCCCTTGCACCTCTCCTCTACTGTAGTCTCTTAGAGTTGAGTGGAGTGTTGGGTGTTTCAACACACTCAAAATTTTATTTGCAGTCTCATCAATATCCCAGAAATCAACCTTGAGCGCATGAGTGAGTACTTCCGATACGCCTGACTGCTTAGAGATAATGACAGGAACCCCGCTTGCGACCGCTTCAAGCGGAGTAATGCCAAAAGGCTCCGAAATAGAAGGCATTACAAATACATCCGCGACTCGATAAAGCGATTTGAGATCATCTCCTCGCAAAAACCCGACAAAGAGGAGTTTCTCTCCTATCCCAAGATACGCCGCCTCATTCATGATCTTGTGCTGCATATCTCCTGACCCAGAAACGACGAACAATACGTTTGGATCATGCTCCAGCACCTTCTTGGCTGCACGTACAAAATATTCAGGACCCTTTTGTATTGTGATACGCCCCACGAAAAGAACGATTTTGCGCCCGCCAGCCTTGAGGGCAGCAAGACTATCGGCGTAAGATGACGGCGCCCACTCGTCGCCATCAACGCCATTATACACGACCTGAACCTTCTCTCTTGGCACTCCGTAGTGCACAACGAGTTTCTCCTTCGTTTGTTCACTTACTGCGATGATGAGATCTGCCTCTTCCATTGATGAGCGCTCAATGTTGTACACATCCTGATTGACTCCATGCCCGCCAGTGCGATCAAACTCGGTGGCATGCACATGCAACACAAGCGGTTTACCACTTACACGCTTGGCTTGAACTCCTGCGAGAAATGAAAGCCAGTCATGTGCGTGGATTACATCAAAATCTTCCTCTTCTGCAATTTCACGGGCCAGCACACCATACCTTCTCACCTCATCTATCAGCGAAAGCGCGAACATGCCTTTCCCTTTGCGCAACATCTCGGCGTATTTCTCAGAGGTAAGGTAGGGGTACAGATACGCGGGCACATTTCTAAATTTCAAACTCACGCCTTTATCAGCAAAGCGCAGTTTTGCATATGGTGAATCTACGGGAACTGTTTTGGGGAGTACGAAAGTGACTGAAACGTCCTCCTCGCACAATGCCTTTGTGAGGCCAAAACATGCAGTCCCCAGCCCTCCACTATTGTGGGGTGGGAATTCCCATCCAAACATAAGAACTCGTAAAGGCATTGGCGTTATATGAACTTCTGTGCGGGATAAAACAACGGGCAACAACTCTATGCGGCGCTAAGACTGAAAAAGAAAGTGGCGGGTACACATTGCCCCATCACATATAGCGCGTGTGGGAATGAGCCCGCCTTGCATAAAGTCATTACTTTTTATTTTCATGGTTGTACAGTGACGCTCGTTTGCTCGTGAGCGGTGCTATACGCAAATGACGGCAACCCGACTTTTGCCGAACTTTGCGCGCACACTTCATTTTAGCACGCAACTTCTCTCTTCTGCCATAAAAAATCTGTTAATAATGCGCTCCTGGCGCGAAATTGGGTATGGTATAGTTGTTCCTGTATGAAAAAACAAAAACCGTCTAGCCGAAAAAAGCGAGTCAATCTACGTGAGTCAAAAATCCCGCGCAAACCTTACACACGAAAGGAAATTGAACACACCGCAAAGGAACGTATTGCACTTGTGGGACGTGAACTTTCAGACGGAATCTCATTTTCGCAGCGACATACCCGCTCAGTAACCGTCTTTGGATCAACACGATTGCGCCCAGGAAACCCTTTGTATAAAAAAGCGTACAGTCTTGCGAAGCGCATATCAAAAGAAGGATTCGCCATCACCACAGGGGGTGGCCCAGGAGCCATGGAGGCTGCGAATAAAGGCGCGCATGATGCAGGCGGGCACTCACTTGGCTTTACCATTCGCCTCCCACAAGAAGAAGTGGCAAACCCATACGTAAATGAGTCGGTGAATTTCTATTACTTCTTTACGCGCAAAGTAGCTCTTTCATTTGCCGCAGAGGCTTATGTGTATTTCCCTGGTGGTTTTGGTACCTTAGACGAACTTTTTGAAATTCTTACCCTTGTACAGACTCACAAGATACCGCCTGTGCCAATTATCCTTTTTGGCAAAGAATACTGGACACCCCTTGATACGTTCTTCAAAAAACACCTTGCACAAAAATATAAGACGATAGATAAAAAGGACACGGGGCTCTACATCATTACCGATAGTGAAGACAAGGCAATGGAGGCAATCAGGCGTGCCCCCATTAGAAGGAAGTAGTCTTGTACCCTTCTGCTTTAAGTTTTTTGACCTTTTGGCTCGCTCCTTTATTGTACCCTCCAGCTTTGCCATCTGAGCGAATGACGCGATGGCAGGGAATGTTGGGGTTGTAATTGGTCTTCATGATCGCCCCTACAGCTCGCGCAGCATGTGGGTTACCCGCCCGCACCGCAACCTGCTTGTATGTAAGGACACTCCCCTTTGGAATCTTGCTCACAATTGTGAGCACTTTGTCACGAAAGCTTTGCATATTATTGTGGCTTCATTGTCGCACGAAGCGCGCAATAATCGCAATCCTTCTTTCCGCATGTTTTGTCCCAGAACGCAAGACTGTAAATCTCGCTTCCAATCCGCTTCATTTCCCGCACAAGCTCGTCAACCTCGTCTTGAGATATCACAAAGCGTTCTTTTTTGAACCGCCCCTTATCATCAGGCTCAACGAAGTCAATTTCACCAGTCTCCATCTTATATTTCCCTTCGTCATATCTGTCTAGCAGATATTTATAAAAAACAAGCTGCCGCTTATATTCCCCGTCGCTTGATTTAGTTTTACCTTCAATCGCATTACGTGAGCGTGGTTTTGATGTCTTGTAGTCAACCACATTTATTCCGCCATCTCCCTCCTCAATCTTATCGATTACCCCGCGCAATGTAATAATCAAAGGCTCGCCACTATTCTCAATGGTTAGATAAGGGCCAGCAATAGAAAATTCAGTTGCAATAGGCACCACCACTGAATGCTTGTACGCTTTGTAGTACCCCAAGAGCGCGCGCTTCCCTTTCGCGAGTAAATCAGTAAAGTCCGTCGCCGAAAGGGGCTCTCGCCCAAGAAGCCCAGCTAGGCGTTCTTCAAGAAAGCTCTCTGTCGGTGACTCTCCGGCTCGTAGCGCGTCATAATATTCTTTCAAGATACGGTGTATCACTGTTCCATACATTTGGAATTTAGAATATGGCCGCGGAATACGTACCAGGCTTACAAAAAAGTACTCCCATGGACAGCGCAGGTAATTATTAACCGCGGTGATGGAGAGGCCTTGTTCTAAAAAAAGCTCCTGCAAATATTTTTTGTCCGCAATTTCTGGGCCTTGATTTATACGAGGCGCAAAAATTCGCTCCTTTTCTTTTTGATATTTTGCTTCAAATTCGCCGACATCCTGCGACCTGATCAGCTTTACGTCAATTTCTCCGACAAACTGCGATGGAAGCTGATGCCGCCCATCTATACTGGTTGAAGAATAGCTCAATGAAACTCCCTTGCGTGCTCGTGTGAGGAGCACATAGAAGAGCCTTCTTTCGTCCTCAACTTCACCTTCAAACGACAGGGCAATGTCACCGCGCGCAACCCGGAAGGATGTTCGTGACCTTCTTCCTCCCCAGTGCTTGTCGTAAACACCGATTGCATATACATAATCAAACTCAAGTCCTTTTGCCTTGTGAGCCGTCATAAGACGCACGCCCCCGCCCCCTGCGCGATGCGGCATTTTTACAAGAACACCATGCCTCTCTAGAATCGCAATGTACTCAAGAAAATCGCGCAACAAATATTCACGGTGGCCTAATACCGCTCTCTCTGCTTCAGTGAAAAACCCCTCGAGTGTTTCCATGCGCCTTGTGCCGCCTACTTCTGCAAGAATTGAGTGCAGGAAGCCTGACTCACGGACCACCACCTCAAGCGTTTCAAGGAGCCCGCGATTTCGGGCAAGCTTCCCCCACCCAGCCATGTTCTTCGCAAGCCTCAATATTGTCTCTTGCGCTTCTACGCCTGCTTTCTCTAATACTTTTTTTGACTTCATAGTCCCGTATAATGGGATTCGCTCCTTTCGCGCATGTGATATGACGCGATGCACATCAATATTGGGGATACCAAGAAAATCAATGTAGAGCGCCGCGGCAAGTACTGTGTCATCTCCCAGGTCCTCAACGGCGCGCAATAGTGCAATAAGCTTGCGAAGATCTTGGTCGCTTAAAAGGTCTCTGTCGGAGAGAACTATAAATGGTATGTCACTCTTTTCTAGATATCTGAGCACTGTATGCGCATCATTATTATCCCTGTAAAAAATGGCAATCTCTTCGGGTGGGACTCCATCAGAGATTTTCTTTCTTATGTCATCAACGAGGAAAAAATACTCATATTCAGGGGAAGAAAATTCGGAGAGGAGTATGGGAGCAGGGCCTGCTTCCTTTTTTGCCACCAGAGGGGCATGGAGCGTTTTGTCGTCAACCCTGTTGTGCAATATAACGCTATGCGCTGCATCAAGAATATCTTGTCGGGAGCGATAGTTCTCCGTCAGTGTAATAATGAGTGCGCTCGGGAATTTGTCTTTGAAGTATAGGAAGTTCGCCAGAGAGGCGCCTTGGAATCTGAAGATTGCTTGCTTCTCATCTCCCACAATAAAAAGATTGGGGTCCTCGTGGAAACTTGCGAGAAGCTCAAGGATACGATTTTGCGCATTGTTCGTATCCTGGTGTTCGTCCGCGAGAATATACTGGTAGTTTTCCTGCAGACCAAGGAGAAAATCTGAATTGCGCTCCATAGCACGCACTGCCTCAATGATCATGTCCTCATAGTCATACTTCTTATCTGCTTCAATTTCTTCCTGATACATTTGATACGCTCGCGCAAGCTCTTTTGTCTTCTCAATATCCTTTAATTCCTGTAAATACGCTCCCTTCATTTTGCCTTTGTGCGCGCCCTTTTCATGATAAAGATCCGGCAACTGATTGAACGCATCTTCGGACTGCTCAACGATGCGCGTAAACACATCGGGAGCAATCCCCTCGCGCTTGAGATGTTGTATCGCCCCTAAAATAGAACGGACGTAGAAAAACACATCTCCGTAAGGACGAAGAAGGTTGAATCCTCCTTTTTCGAGTACGCGCTCAACAATAGCGATCCTATCTACATCCGTTGCGCTTGTTCCGCCGATAATTCTAGGGAACTCATCGGGGTACGTAATAATGAGGTCTTGGCAAAATGAATGGAAAGTCATGATATTGACCCGGTAGGCCGGACTTCCAATAATCTCCACTAGACGTTTGCGCATTGAATGCGCACCCGACTCTGTAAATGTAAGCGCAAGAATATTTTCGGGCATCGTGTCGGTCTTGAGAAGAATGTTCGCGATACGCAGCGTAAGTGTTTGTGTCTTGCCTGTCCCAGGGCCGGCAATAACCATGACAGGCCCCTCTATCGCATCCACGGCTTGTTGCTGTGCCTTGTTAAGCCTCTTATATTCACGCTGAAATGTAGCCGCATCCATTGGCTCATTATAGCCCATAAGAAAAAGCCCCCACACCATCTGTTTGGTGTGGAGGCTTGGGGTAAGCCCGACTTGTAAGGCGGGCGTTTGTTGTAAGGCTTACTGGGAGCCGGCCAGGCTCAAGACGAAGTCCACGAGCGTCGCGATATCACCGTCGGAGACACGCGGGCTGTAGGGCGGCATGGGCACACCACCAGTGACTTCGGTCCAGTTGCCCTTGCCGCCGGCCTTGACCTTGGCGACGAGTGCGTCCTTGGCGCCGGCATCACCCTGATACTTCTTGGATACGTCCATCCATGCCGGACCGACGACCTTCTTGTCGATGGCGTGGCAGGCGATACAGCCGCTTGATTTGGCCAGGTCGGGCATTTCGGCGGCGTTGGCGGGGACATTGGGCAGCAGAATGATACAGGAAACGATGATTGCCAGCGCGATCGGCATCAGTATGCGGTTAAGGGTTCCCTGAAACATGCGTATTTCCCTCCTTCAGTCTTGTGGATTTAAGGTACAAAAAAGGCACACACCTGTGTACCTCTTTCAACTATAGCATATATCCTTTCCCCTGTAAAGTACCCGCTCTAGATCTCGTAGACGACATCCTTTCGTTCCACCACAACCTTCCACCCATTGATTTTTGCATATCTATAGAGCGTATTGTTGGGGTTGAAACATATCGGTATCTCTACTAACTCGAGGACAGGAATATCACCTTCTGTATCACCCACTCCAATAGACCCTTCAAGAGTAAGATTCTCTTTCTCCATTGCCCTCTTCACGATATTAGATTTGTTTGCAATCAAGTGTTCGTCAACCACCGAGCCTGTGAAGCGATCTCCGGGACCGATCTCATAAATGCGTCCGTACACTTTATCAAACCCATATTGTTCACAAAATTTATCCAAAATAGACTTTGGGGATTGAGATATTGCGAGGAGAAAATAGCCTTTCTTCTTCAGGTCATGCACAAGGTCGCGCGTATACCGATACACCCGGTTTTGATGGTGTGCAAGCACATGATCTGCGGTATCTGCGAATTCACTATAATGCACACCTTTGATGTGCTTCATGAACGATTTCACGACGGCACCAATATAGTCTTCATAGGTGCCCTCTCGATCAAGCCACGCACGATATTCTTTCTCAAAACTAGCTCGTGCCCCCTCGGGGAATATCTCTTTCTCGACAAGCGCAGACACAAGCTCAATGAGCAAGCTTGAGCGGAAAATAGTACCGTCTACATCAAATATCGCGACTTGCCGCTTAGACTTCATTCTATGATAGTACCACAAGCAAACCCCCGAGAGGCGGGGTCAAACATCTACCGGAACATGCTGCGCAACCTTTTGCCGAAGCACCGCCATAAGCTCGTCATCCCCTCTGCTAAATACGTCTGGGATATCGAGATCGTAAATGAGCTTTCGGTATGTATTGAAATGCCTTTCAATAAATGTACGATGGCTTTCTTCGCCTTCTGACATCACAAATACAATATCTGCCCAATTGAGAAGGTCCTGGGAGATTGGATATGGAGAGAGTGGATTGGTGCCACAAAATCGTGCTTCATAGAGCTTAGACTTCCTGAATAGATCCACGGCAGTAGGTGCGCGACGGAGTCCTTCTGTACAGACAAAAAGGATATGCATGCGATTCCCTGTGCGTGTGATGTTCTGAACCACACTTCCAAGAAACCCTTTGATGCTTGGTTGTGCGTAAGATGCAGGCATTGTTGCTTATATTATCTGCCATCAGCACCTCGCCTGCAATGCAAACTGTGGAAAGCACGATCCTTCGCGCCTTGCTATAATGCATCCATATGAGCGAAAACGACGAGGTGCGCCTTTTTGATGATTACGGCGAGGAGTATGCGGTAACCGATTATGTACTTGGATACGCACAGGTAGCAAAATTGCTTTCGCCTCTGGCGGGAACACGAGTTTTGGACTACGGCACTGGGTCCGGCAAATTCGCACGCTTCCTCCACCGTGAAGGTGCTTCAGTCATTGGCGTGGACATCTCAAAAGAAATGATCGCTGCGGCAGAAACACGCGAAGACGGCATCCTTTATGCCCATATTACAAGCGGAGATCTCTCACTATTTCCTGACGGGTCATTCGATGCAGTGGTAGCAAACTTCGTACTCTGTATGATAGAAAGTCCTGACGAAATCCTCAAAATCACAAAGGAAGCGCACCGGGTTCTTAAGCCCGATGGGAAATTTATCATCCTACATGTGAATTGGGATGACTGCGCAGGAAGAGAATTTGTATCATTCTCACTAGAGAACCCACAGAATCTACAAGAAGGTGCCCGTGTTACCACCCTTTTGAAATCGGAACCTCCCCTTCCGCAAGTTGAGTACTATCGCCCTGTTGAATTTTATACAAAAATTCTTTCAGAGAATGGGTTCTCTGATATGTCAGCGATAAAGCCAACACTTGAAAGCGTCCCTCTAGAGGACAAAGTGCGCGTTTCATGGCTTGCCGAGGCGCTCTGTCCTCCATTTGTCATTATCTCAGCACGCAAGCGCTAGCCGTTTATTTTTGCGGTGATAAATGAGACGAGGTCCGAGACAGGAATACGCTCCTGCTTCATCGTATCTCTATCGCGTACGGTGACGGCATTGTCTGACAGTGTGTCAAAATCAACAGTCACACAAAATGGCGTACCGATCTCATCTTGCCGGCGATAACGCTTTCCGATATTGCCGTTGTCATCCCACATGATCTGCGGAACGACTTTTTTTACTTCATCAAAAATCTCTCGGGCTTTGCCGACAAGTTCTGGTTTGTTTTTGAGCAAGGGAAAGATAGCTGCTTTTACAGGAGCAACACTTGGAGCAAATTTTAGATACGCTCGCTTCTCCCCCTCTACTTCCTCCTCCTTATACGCAGACGAAAGGACTGCGAGAATAGTACGATCAACTCCCAATGATGGCTCAATGACGTGAGGGACTAGCGGCTCTTTGCCCTCTTCTGTATACATGAGTGGCTGTGTGGATGTCTTTGCATGAGCTGACAAATCAAAATCTGTGCGATATGCCAATCCATACAACTCTTTGCGGCCAAATGGGAAATCAAACTCAAAATCTATAGTGCGCTTACTGTAGTGCGCGCGATCTTCATCGGCAACTTCAAGTTCATGCACCCCGTCTTTTGTGATACCCACCGCAGTAATAAAACTCCAAATAACTTGCCGCCATTCTTCAAATTTTGTCTCCCAGTTTTCCGGCGCAACAAAATATTCAACTTCCATCTGCTCAAACTCTCGAGAACGAAAAACAAAGTCGCGTGGCGCGATCTCGTTACGAAATGCTTTGCCGATTTGGGCCAAGCCAAATGGCAATTTGGGGTGGAATGAGTCTACGACATTCTTAAAGTTCACAAACATGCCACCAGCTGTCTCTGGACGAAGGTATGAGATACTCGTTTCGTCTTCCATTGCTCCAACATGAGTCTTGAACATCATGTTGAATTGGCGAACAGGACCGAAAGCGTGCTCCCGCTTTTTGTCCGAATCATTCTTGTCGCATAACAGCAATTCTTTGTCGGCTGACGGCATTGCTTTTATGTCGAAATTGTTCTCATTGGCTCGCTGTTTCGCTTCTTCAACATGATCTGCGCGGAACCTACGTTTACATTTTGAGCATTCCACAAGCGGATCAGAAAAGCCCGCGACATGACCACTTGCCTCCCACACGCGCGGGTGCATAAGGATCGCGGCATCTATGCCATACATATCACTGCGACTCTCGACAAACATCCTCCACCAGAGATTTTTGATGTTGTTCTTGAGTGTCACTCCAAGAGGGCCATAGTCCCATGTCCCAGCAAGCCCTCCGTAGATCTCTGACCCTTGATAGATGAACCCTCTTCGTTTTGCAAGTGAGACAATATTGTCTAGTGTGTATTCCTTCTCCATGAAAGTCTTTCTGTCGTTTATTGTGTTGCCATCTTTGCTCCTCCGTGATGCCCGGGCGCGTCGTGATGTTCGTCGTGCTCCTGCTCTGGAGGACGCCTCTTATTTAGCATTGCATTATAGCGAGGCTGTTGGGAGTGTCTTGAGTGAGATGACATGCCCTTCATCATGATACGCATAGCGAGCACATTGAGCCCCAGCGCGACAAAGAACAAGAATATGACCGCAGCAATGGCCACAATGACGTAAAATATAACGTCAGAATTAACTCCTCCATACAATACTGCTTGGTAATCTTGTATCATGTGGCGTGCAAAAACCTAATTACTTCTATTTGTCCGCGGATGTAATACCGTTGAAATGCTCTTCCTTCTCATCTGCTTTTGTCGGCTGAACAACACCATCCTCGTGCTCAGGTGGTGAATAGAGCGTGTAGAGCTTGAGATCAGACTTCCCAGTATTGATGATGTTGTGCCATGTCCCCGCTGGGATAATGATCGCCCAATCATCTTTAAGGTCGTACTCTACCGCTCCATTATCTAGGATAGCTTTTGCCTCTCCTTCTTCAATTCGTATGAACTGATCCAGCCCGTGGATCTCGTTTCCAATCTCTCCTCCTGGCTTCACATTCATCACCACAAGCTGCGTATAGCGGCTTGTATAGAGTACTCGTCTATAATCCGTGTTGTTGACCGTGGTCTCTTCAATATTTGTTGTATACCCCAATGTTTTTTTGCTCATAGAATTTTTGAGAAATGCGCTTTCAATAAGCCTCATTGTAGCAGAGGTTCCCCCCTGCGTCTACGCTTTTTATCTTCCCTCTTGCTCCCACTTTCTCACCATACCCTCGTCCATACCAAAGTAGTGCGCGTACTCATGCCATATTGTCTCACGGATTACCCTTTCAATCTGCACTGAGTCTCCACCAGCCTCGCGCTCAATAGGATTTTGAAAGAGTGTGATAGTATCTGGCAATGTAGGACCTACCCCATACCCTTCTCCACGCGCAATCGCAGGTACTCCATGATAAAGCCCGAGCAAAGTTTCGTTCGCACGCAGCCCTTGCTCTTGCCGAGTCTGCGCTGACACATCATCCTCAACAAGAATCGCGACATTTTTGATACGCTCTCGAAATTTCTCAGGGATGCTCCCTACCGCCCTTACTACAGAAGCCTCAAAATCTTCGCGTGACATCGGCATACACCGCGTCTAGTTGAGCGTCAGAATGACGTAAGTGAGATACACACCAAATCCTACCCATATCGCATATGGAATGAACAGAAGCGCTGCAGAACGGATCTTCCCCCAAAGCGCAAAAATAAGAGCGACTGTAGTGAAGAGAAGCAAGACCGCAACCCAAAGAGAAAGCCCAAAGCTCTGTAGCCAGAAGAATGTCGCTGGCCACAAGACGTTGAGTAAAATATTGAAAACCAGGAGCACAATACTTGCCGCAAATGCCTCATCGCGAGACATGACATTCCACATCATAAGCGCCGCAAGCGTTGCTGATGCATACAAAATTATCCACACGAGGGACAAGACGCCGCCCGACGGTGCCCAAACTGGTAGTATTAGCGCGTTGTACCACTCAAGCCCATACCCCACAAGCCACCCACCAAACAGCGCGGTCAAGACCGTAATAATCGGAATAATGTAATAATTTGGCTTCATTGTTATTGCAATACTTTTAAATCGTTAATTACCTCGCTTGCATGACTCTCCGACTTAACGCGCTTGTACACTTTCCTAATAATCCCCTGTGGGTCAATAAGAAATGATGTGCGGAGAACACCTTCGCTTTTGCGTCCCATAAAATTTTTTTCTCCCCAGACACCATACGCATTTATGACGATGCGATCTGGGTCTGCAAGGATCGGAAAGGTGAGAGAATATTTTTCAGCAAAATGTTTGTGACTCTCCGTAGAGTCCGCGCTCACACCAAAGACCACTGCATTGACGGCACTAAGGTCAGGAAGTGCGTCACGGATGGAGCATGCTTCCTTTGTACACCCAGGAGTATCATCTTTTGGATAAAAATAAACAAGCACCCACTTCCCTCTGTGCTCTGACAAGTGGTGCACAGCGCCATCCTGATCAGAAAGCGCAAACTCCGGAGCCAACGTACCTTCTTCCACCATGCATAAATATTGTACCAAAACAGAGGCACTGCGCGATAGAAAGTGGGGATTTATATATAACAAAAGGCCAGCATATGCTGGCCTTGGTGTATTAGGGGAGAGTGTTGAGCGTAGCTTGTGCTTTGGTGAGACTTAACTGTAAAGTCTCAAAGACTGATACGACCAGCGATTCTCCTCCAGAAAAAACTTGTGGCACGATGAATTTGAGCATGATAAGGAAAAGTCCAAATCCAATAGCTTTTAAAATTCCCATGTCGTTGGCTATATCTGATTAGGATACAGCCGGCTAAATTTGCTAATACGACGCGGAAACTTTGTAAGCTCTCGTACCTTCTTTTTTAATTATACCACCATTATGAAAATAATGCAAGTCCTACTGGAGAAGCCCTCGTAGTACAGGCTCTACTCTATCTGCAATCCGCGCATACCCTTTGTCATTTGGATGCACTTCGTCAGACATATATTCCGGATGAGCGAAAAGTCCGTCCAGTACATCAGACACATACGCTGTATGATATTTCTTGCTTGTAGCTTCGTAATATTCCTTAAACGGATCAGAGAAGACACTCCCCCGCACCCCAAGCAAAAGCACGATTGCTCCACGGTCTTCTATGTTCTGAACAATGTCTGAAAGAGTTTTGAAAGTTTCTTCTATCGGCACTCTTTTGAGGTGGTCATTGCCGCCTAGAAGTAGGATGACCACCTTTGGACGGTATTTATCAAGTGCATCAATGCGCGCAAGACCATCTGCAGTAGTATTGCCCGATACACCAAGATTTACGATAGGTCTGCCTATGCGTTTGGAGAGTAGGCTCACAAAGTCATTTCCTGGGCTTGCTCCAACCCCTTGGATCAAGCTGTCCCCAAAAGCGATGATATCCGTCCCCGAGGATGGGTAATTGGCAATCGTGCTCTCTCCTGAAAAGAAAAAGGAGCCTCCTACAATGAGCGCAAGAGCGACCCCTCCCGCGATTGTGTATTTCATTCTGCGTCTACTGGCTCGTTATCTTCAGTTGCCTCAGTAGTTACATCTGGTCCGTCTACTTTGAATGTAAAGCGATAATTTTGTGGCTCAATAGATTGTGAAGCACGTGGAGCTGGCGTTACTTCTTTGAGTGTAATTGTGTGCCCTTCAAATGGCAGAGTCTCACCAAGCCCTATCGTCTCTTCGGTGCCGGTAGCTCCAGTAGTAATGCGCAGTGTGAGCTTGACCGTCCCGGCCTGGATGCACACAACATCCACGGGGCAGCGGCTGTCTTCCAGAACGGTAAGAGGTGTGAGGCGAAGATCAAGCGCATTGACTGCTTGTTTGAGACTTGCGGTTACAGTCGCGGTATTCGGCATATCAACAACAGGGCATGCGGCAAACTCGCATGACGGAGGGATTCGTCCTACCGCAGAACCATCTGGACAAATCTTGGCGTCTGCAGTACAAGCCACTGGCTCATTCCCGTCATCTGGAGTTGGCGCTTTTGCCTCTTTTGAGTAAAGGAAAAGGCCTGCAATGATGAGTACCAAAACAATAACCCCTGTCGCTATTTTTGAGTTCATGTGGCTATTATATACCTCTGGTTATGCCCAGCAAGCCATACCTAAAATAAAAGACCACATCTTTCTGTGGCCTTTTATTTCTTAAACATGCATCGGATGCACATTGTTTGAGCTTTACGCGTCTTGATGTATTTGCTTCCGCAGAGGCAGAGCAAAATCTCCGACCTTCGTGGTCGTTCAATCCATTTCCCATCTTTCTGGAACGTTCGTACCGCTCCTGTTTTGATCGCGTTTTTCATAAAATCAAAAACACAAGAAGCATCTCTGCCCCTCGATAACATCTAGTCTGTGAAAATAGCGGCGACTAGGTTTATCTCGCCGGTCCGTAGGGCTATCTTCCCCGCTTGAAATGAGGTAGATACCCTTTGGAATCAATCCTTTGAGTGTTCAATTACACCAATACCCTATCAAAATAAGGGTTTTTTGTCAATTGGGGTCTAGAAACCTTATTTTTTTGGCTGCTTTCGGAGACGGACTGACTGCGGAGTGACCTCCAGGTACTCATCCTCAGACATTACTTCAAGCCCACGCTCAATCGTGAGCTCATACGGAGGGGTGAGAACGATCGCCTCATCAGAGGACGATGCGCGCACGTTGGTGAGATTCTTGCCTTTGGTAGGATTGACCTCCATTTGCTCGCCCTTGGCGGTATTGCCGATGACCATGCCCACATATACTTCTGTCGCGGGGCCGATGTAGAGTACTCCGCGCTCCTGCAAGTTCCACAAAGAGAAGCCAAGCGCCTTCCCTGCTGCCATGGAGATCATTGAACCAACGGCGCGCTTTTTGATCTCTCCTGCATACGGCTTGAAGCCGACCATGCGAGAAGATAGGATGCCTTCCCCTTTCGTATCCAAGATAAACTGATTGCGATAACCCAAGAGACCTCTCGTTGGTCCCTCAAAGACAAGACGCAATGTATCATCATGCTGTTTGATGTCCTTCACCACAAACTTGCGAGTACCAAGGCGCTCAATGATGACACCTTGATATGCAGACGGCGTGTCAATAACAGTCTCTTCAAACGGCTCAAGCTTCTCGCCGTTCTCTTCATGAAAAATAACTTCAGGCTGCGATACCTGGACTTCATATCCTTCGCGGCGCATATTTTCAAGAAGGATTGAGATGTGCAATTCACCACGCCCAAGTACGCGGAACGATTCTCCGCCGGGAGAAAATTCCACTTTCAAACCTACGTTAACCTCAAGTTCGCGCTCAAGTCGCTCGCGGATCTGGCGCGAAGTAACAAACTTACCCTCTCGCCCTGCAAACGGAGAGCTGTTGACCAAAAAGTTGAGCGCGATAGCAGGCTCATCAATCGCAATAGCTGGCAATGGCTCTGCATTCTCAGCGTCAGTGATCGTCTCTCCAATATAGATATCTGCAAGCCCCGCGATAAGCACAATATCACCCGCTGTTGCTTCCTGTGCCTCAACTCGCTCAAGACCATTGAAGGTAAGAAGTTTGGTGATGCGGCCTTGCCTTGTCTCTCCTGTGGGCTTCTTTACGAAAACAGTCTGCCCTGTCTTGAGCGTACCTTGGTATACACGAGCGATTGCGATACGGCCGAGGAAGTTGTCGTATGCGAGATTGAACGGCTGGATCTTCAGTGGTGAAGTTTCAGTGACATTTGATGCTGGTGTTACCTTTTCCAAAACAAGATCAAGTAGTGGTGTAAGGTCTTTTGATTCATCAGCAAGTTGGCGCTTTGCTTGTCCAAGGCGACCAATGGCATAGATGATTGGGAAATCCGCTTGTTCGTCAGAAGCACCAAGCTCAAGGAAAAGTTCAAGGACTTGTTCCTCTGTGCGAGCAGGGTCAGCGGCAGGTTTATCAATCTTGTTGATGACCACAATCGGCTTAAGCCCAAGCTCAAGTGATTTCTTGAGCACAAAGCGGGTTTGTGGCATTGGCCCTTCCTGCGCGTCAACAACAAGAAGCACCGAGTCGATAGCACGAAGTACACGCTCTACCTCTGAACCGAAGTCTGCGTGCCCTGGCGTGTCTACAATATTGATCTTCGTATCCTTGTATACAATAGAGGCATTCTTAGAGTAGATGGTGATGCCTCGCTCTTGTTCAAGTTTGTTGGAGTCCATTGAGGTACCCTCCTCTGCTGCGCCATTTTGACGCAAGATAGCATCGGTCAAGGTCGTCTTGCCGTGGTCAACGTGCGCGATAATGGCGATGTTTCGGATTTCCATAAAACTAAAAATTGCCTCGTACCCGAGGCGTCGTTCCAAAAGAATACATTAAAAACTATGATTTGGCAAGCTCTATTTGCCTTTATTTACTGCTCCAGGGTGCTTCGTACTCCATTCATACAAAGCAATCGCAGCTGACGCTGCTACATTGAGCGATTCACAGCGAGGATGAATGGGTATTGCAAGTGGAATGTCGCAAAGTTCACTTGTCTTCTGGCGAATACCCTTTGATTCATTCCCTAAAACAAACACCGCCGGCGCATCAAACTTCTCTTCATCAACGGATACCTTGGCCGTCTCATCAAGCCCATAAATCCAAAAGCCCTTCTCTTTTAATTCACGAATGGTCATATTCACATTCCCAATCCGCACCAATGGAACACGGAAGGCCATGCCTGCGGATACCTTAACCACAGCTCCTGTCACTTGTACCTGATTGTGTTCTGGAAAAAGGATGCCAGAGATTCCAAAGGCTGCCGCCGAACGGATAATGGCACCAACATTATGCGGGTCCTGCAGCTCATCCAAGAGCACAAGCGCTGTATCAGAAGTGACTTTCAAGTCTTTGGCAAAATCCGCAAAAGGGGTCATGAGGTTTTCAACTCCAACAACCCCAATGACTCCTTGGTGTGAGGCTGACTCTTCAATATCTCGTGCACCTTTGTCAGAGCCAAGTGTTGCAGTTGGAATATTGTGCCTCTTTATAAGACTAGTGAGCTTGGCATCAGATGCCTGCGGAGCAAGATACACTTTCTTGATGACATGAGGGCTGTTTTGGAGCGCTTCAGTCAGAGCGTGCTTGCCGTAGATATAGATTTTTTCCTGTTTCATAAAGGTACTCAAAAGTGTACATGACTGCACGCATTATGCCAACTCCGCTTGATTAAGACGCTCCCGCCATGTATCGTGATGCTATGAAAAAGCCAAGGAAGGCACCCAAGAAAATCGGCAACGAGTTTTGGAACAAGGAATACGGCGCCCCGGCAAATTTTGCCCTCTCACTCAATCCGAGTGAAGACCTGCAGAAATTTGTGCGTTTTCTTGAGCGTGAGCACGGAAGAGTGTACCTCAATCCGATTGCATCAGTCCTTGACCTCGGTTGTGGCAATGGGCGCAACCTCATGTACTTGGCGAAGAACTACAATATGCGCGGTGTAGGATACGACATATCCAAGGAAGCAATTGATCAGGCAAAGGAGGCAAGCCGGGATATGCGCATTGAGTACGATGTGCGCTCAGTCGCAGAACCCCTGCCACTCCCCGACAAATCGCAAACAATTGTTTTGGACATGATGGTATCTCATGTGCTCAATAAAAACGAGCGCGAACAGCTGCGTGAAGAAACTGCACGCGTTTTAAAACCAGGCGGCTGGCTTTTCTTAAAAACATTTCTCCGTGATGAAGACCGTCATGCAGAGCGACTCCTGCGAGAGCACCCTGCTGAGGAAATGGGCTCATATGTACACCCTGAGATCGGTGTTGTTGAGCACGTATTCACAGAAGATGAGCTCCGTGAAGAGCTTGAGAAGAATTTTTTCATCCACAAGGTTTATACCTCCCACCGACACCTTATTCGCGGCAAAGCTGCCAAGCGACGCAGTATTTCCATATATGCCCAGCGGGTATAAAAAACGGCTCAACCGATCGGTTGAGCCGTTTTTTGTGGCTTAAAATCGTTGTGTGCCTACCCAAGGAAATACGGCAAAAAGATGAGTATGCCAATCGCCGCCGAAGTAATCGCCGCAAGCAATACTGCCCCTGCGGCGACATCTTTGGTATCCCTGGCGGC
Organism: uncultured Candidatus Saccharibacteria bacterium; assembly: GCA_964612415.1. GTDB lineage: Bacteria > Patescibacteriota > Minisyncoccia > Phycocordibacterales > CAYRGE01 > CAZTCT01. Next base: position 71,371 of record CAZTCT010000002.1, read on the forward strand.
TGGATGATACTCGGGTGATGTGAGATTCATGTCTATTTCAATTGCAGAATTGAAGGCTTCGGCAGCAAGGACGAATCCCCCTGCAAATATCAAAAGTATCCAGTCCATTCTGCTGATACCAAAATAAAATCCGAGTACAATCGCTGCGATAAAGACGATCAATTGAATCTGCCCATTGTGTGCAGTTTTAATAAAAAGACCGAGCCCCCTTCCCGCATGAGCAAAGCTTCGCGCTCGTGACTTAAGTGAAAAATTTTTCTCAGAAACTTCAGTGTTCATACATTATTGATCAATGGTGAGCGTCCTGCGAATCGCATCAAATTGATTTAAAAGTGCGGCTCGATCAAACTCTTTTATTGTCCCTGGATCATAATTCCCAATATTGGTGGAGTGAATGAGGTAGCGCACCCCTACACATGGATTTGTCCCTGGAAGTGCCCATACTTTTTCTTCGTAGAAATTCCCTGCTCCAGCTCCAGAGAATTCCCCCACAGAATATTCCGTGTCGTTATCAGTCTCTTGAGACACATCTGCCCCCTCTCCCAAAAAGAGCCCTGCTGAACAATCTTGCGTGTTTGGAAGGAATTCCACAGAGACCCCCGTATCAAAACTAGAAAGATTTGTTCCCGTCGAGGTAGATGACGCAATGGTGAATTTAACTCCATAAATATCCTCTCCTGGACCAAGGGCTTGGTAGCGATATGCGGGGTCAACACTGTACCCTTTTGGGTAACGAATTGAAAACCCCGTTGTCCCATCTGCATATACCTGAGGTAGTCCTCCAGGATCTGGCGCAACAGCAACACACCCGATGTATGATTTTTCTGCATTGTCTTCAAGTACGAGCGCACCATTGCCTTTTGACCAAAAAATGAACGATTCATCTTCGTTGGCATATCGAATACCACTTGCCGATATTGTTTGCGGGAGTACAAAGTGTCGACCATCACTAAGCGTGAGATCAACGCTTCCAGTAGGCACAGGAGGTTCACCCGGCACGACCTCTTCTTCTGGGGCAGAGCCTTTATAATAGTCCGCGGTCATTGTCTTCCCTTCGTTGCAAGAGTATGTGACTGATGCAAGAGGCTTCAGTGTGTCTTTGGGGTAATACACGACGATCAACAGCACGAGAATAGTTATTGCAACAAATGTGATGACGTTACTTTTCATAAAGATATTTTATTTCCTACTCGTTAAAATTGCTATAAAAATGGCGAGCATTATAAGAACGATCGTCCCTCCTGTGGAAAGGTTGAAGTAGAAGGAAACACAAATACCTGCCAAGACCGAGAACAATGATATTCCCTCAGCGTAAAGTATAGTCTTTGTGAAATTCTTACGAAGTTGTAGGGCTGCAACAACTGGAATAACAATAAGCGCTGCAATGAGCAATACTCCAACGATAGGGATAGAAAGTGCGATGGTTACCGCCGCAAGGACGATGAGCACAGTGTTCATCTTCTTGACCGGTATGCCTGCAACGCGTGCAGACTCCTCATCAAACGTTGCATAAATAAGCTCTTTATAAAAGAGCGCGAGTACTCCGAGCACTACGACCGCGAGTACTCCGATAGTGTAAATGTCCTGCTGGGTTACAGTAACAATACTCCCAAAGAGGTAATTGAAAAGGTTGGTATTAAACCCTTTCCCAAAACTCAGCAAGATCGTGGCAAGAGCGAGCGCCCCTGACAAAAAGAGCGCCAGAGCCGACTCGCCATAGACTCGCTTCGTCGTGCGGAGTCGCTCAATGCCAAGGGAGGCAACCGCTGTAACACCTATCGCCGTGAGAACCGGATTTATCTTAAGCAAAAGCCCGAGTGCAATACCCGCAAGCGAGACATGCGCGAGTGTATCGGCAATGAGCGAATACCGGCGTAATACAAGAAATGTACCGATAAGCGGCGCGATGATGCCAATGACAATGCCTGCCTCAAAAGCTCTCACCACAAAAGTGTACTGAAAAATTTCTAGCATAAATTATGGATGAGGGTGAGCCACATTATCTTTATCTTTTAAGTACTTATCGACTGATTCGTGGAAGAACGCGGTGCAATCAATGCACACAACATGCATTGCCTGGTCTGCCATACTCTCAATATCGTGGGTGACCAAAAGCACGGTCAGATGCATTTCTTCGTTGAGCTTTTTAAGTAGTGAATAAAACTCATCTTTAACTGTCTTCTCTACCCCAACAGTAGGTTCGTCCAAGACGAGCACCTCCGGCTCTCCCACAAGCGCACGCGCAATAAAAGCGCGTTGCTGCTGTCCACCTGACAAGTCTCCAATAAGTCTGTCTTTGAGATCCCACATGCCAACATATTCCAGGGCCTTGCGAACCTTATCATAGTCTTCTGTAGTGACATTCTTGAAGAAGCCTCTCTTGCTGAACCGCCCCATAAGAACCACTTCTTCTACAGTGGCTGGAAAGTTGGCATCAAAATTTGTGGCCTTCTGAGGTACATACCCTATCTTTGGCCAGTTTTTGAATTTTTTGATATCTTCCCCGAAAAGCTTTACGGTCCCAGTCGAAGGCTCTACCAGCCCAAGAATGATTTTAATGAGTGTTGTCTTCCCTGACCCATTGCTCCCAACTAAACCAAGATAGTCTCCCTTGTGAACAGTGAGATTGATGTGCTTGAGCACCTCGTTCCCATTATATGAGAACGAGACGTCTGCAAGCTCTATGAGGTTTTCGTTGTGGTCTACGGTACCTGGCATTCTAATGCTTCCTCTATATTAGCAAGATTCTGGCGCATTACACTAAAATAATCCTCACCTCGTGCAATATCTGCCGGGGTCAGCCCTTCAAGTGGATCAAGGACAAGTGTCTTTGCGCCGATCTCATGTGCAATCGTCTCAGCGAGCGCGGGAGAGACAAGACTCTCAAAGAAAATAACCTTCACATTGCGCTCACGCGCCAATTTTGTAATGTCGGCAAGCTGCTGGGGGGATGGTTCCGCGTCAGGAGAAACTCCCGTGATTGGAATTTGATTTATCCCATACGCTGCCGCAAGATACCCAAATGCTGCATGCGCAGTCACAATATCTTGGTTTACGCACTCCGCAAGCCCTGCTTTGAATTCTTGATCTAGATTTGCAAGCTTAGTCTCAAGCGCTTCTGCATTCTCACTATAATAATCGGCATGGGCTGGATCGGACTGCTTGAAGGCTTGCGCGATTTTCTCTACCATTCTTTGTGCAAGTGGTGGAGAAAGCCATACATGTGGATCAGTAATATCCTCGCCATCTTCTTCCATACGCCCGGTAGTTAATCCTTCACCCGCAATCACCACTCGAGTCTTGTCAGCATCAATGTTTTGGAGCATATTGTCAGCCCATGGCTCAAGCATCCCCCCATTTAAGACAAGAATGTCGCTTTTTGTAATTTTAGCTATATCTTGTGCGGTGAGATCATAATCATGAGGCTCTCCTCCCGGAGGTGTGATGTTGGTGACCTCAGCTTGATTTCCTCCTATTTCTGCAGCAAAAAAGTATAAAGGGTAGAACGAAGCAACAACATCAAGTTTTGAACTTTGGATGTCGCTGCCACCTTGTCCTCGCACTATAAAATAAATTGCGCCGGCAATTAACAACAACCCGACAACAATCTTCAAAAAAGAATGTTCTGTTTTCATAATCTTATATTTTATTTCTCATAAGGGAGCAGGAGCCGCTCCATTTCATATGACACACGAATAGTAACTACCGTTTCCCCCATACTATCACTAAAAACCGAGTTGACAAGAGCTGCAATAAAAAGAAACTCCGCGATTAGCGGAGCGTAAATTATACTTATGTGACTCAGGCGACATGCCGAACGATGTCATGCCAATCATAAACCCGGGTAACACCTTTTTGTAATATCCTGCGGTTCCATGGTCTGTCGTAGAGAAAAGTAGGGATGCCCTCCTGTGCGATCACGTGGACATGTTCAATGTGGTCATCAACAAAAGCGTCCATCTCATACCACTTACAAATTTCTGCCTTTGTGACATTTATACCTGAGCCATGATAATTGCCGAGGAAAAACACATCAGCAAAAACGCCAGGGAAGTGCTCCTCGAGAAGCGCGTGGGTGATATCTCGTATTGTTTTTGGTCGAGATGTTCCTACGACTAACATACACCCTCGATGTTGTTTGAGAAAATTAAGCGATTCAACAGCGCGTGGTATTGGTTTAAGGTCCATATGTTCTGGCGAAAGGTAAAACTCGTGTACCCGTCGCACCGCTTCAGCGCGATCACACCCCCAAAGTTTTTCCAATGGGTAGTCAGTGATTTCATCCATTTTATATGGCGGACCATATGCTGCGTTGTGCCACTGCCGCAACCCATCATTGAAGTCAAAGATAACATCATCAAAATCAACGCCGATGACCTTCATCATGGTTTTTCCTCCCTTCTATTCTGCCTGAGTGTCTCAAAGAGCTTGGTGCACTATACCACTCTCCTACCCGAAAGTGAACGCGTAGAAGCGAGCACCTGTTCCTCGCACTTTGAGCTCAAGAGTATGCTCTCCCGCAACATCGTTCTTGATAAGTTTATAGAGACGGCTCTCCTTGATTGTAACAATGCCTCCATCACTAACATCAGCCCCTTTGCTTGAGCTCACTAGCTTTCCGTCTTGCCATACTTCCATTTCTATATCCGAATCAGCTTCAGCGACAATATATACCTCTTTTGCATAATATTTGTATACAATACTTGAATTAGTCTTGGATTCTGCATATTCTGACGCAACATTCCAGTCTCCGCCAAGATAGAGCGCGTTGCGGAAAAGAGTTTCGGGGACCGCAAATGTCTGATTCCCCACCTGCCCTTTTGCGCCGTTCATGAGATACTCATTTCTAAAGGCTCCTAGATATGTTTCTGGGCTGCGTGTTTCGATATTTGTTTTAGGGACACTCGACGCCGCAAGTCCGCTTGTGTCAGGCATCGCATCTCCCAGTGCTTGGGCCCTCTCAGCAAGAAGCTCTTGAATTTTTTCTTCTGTCTCTTCGTATGCCCCTTCCCCGATATGGTCATACACAACATTGCCGTGGATATCAATGAGATACTTGCGCGGCCAATATCTGTTCCCGTAAGCGCGCCATGTGGCGTAATCATTATCCAGCACAATAGGATATTCTATGCCGAAATTTTTCATCGCTTCGCGTACATTATTGATGTCTTTCTCAAATGCGAACTCTGGAGTATGAATGCCCACGATCTCGAGTCCTTGGTCTTTATATTTCTCATACCACGCATTCATATAAGGAAAAGTGCGCTGGCAATTAATACAGCTATAGGTGAGAAAATCTACTAAAATCACCTTTTTCCCAACCAACTCTCCGAGGGTGATGCTGTCTGTATTCACAAACCCAGATGGATCCACGATTTCCTTGTACGGGTTCTCTCCAAGAGCAACAACATTACTGTCTGTCTTTGTTTGAGAGGGTGCTGCGCTCAAGATAACAATCCCCACAGCAAGTAGTACGAGAAGAATAACGCCGATGATGTATTCAGGTCTTTTCATATGCTATTGCACTTTATCCAATAATTTCTGTTCAATCTTAGTCACATCAAAAAACCCACTATCTAAAATTGATGCCTCAAGTTTTTTCTCATACCCCACCGCAATGAAAAGCCCGAGCAGGATGAAGAAAATACCAATCCCTCTTTTGAAGTACCCATGGGAATCTGAGAAAGCGGCAAGACGATCTGCAAATCGTTGCCCTAAAAGTGCGATCATGAGAAGTACTAGTGACAACCCGACAACATATGAGAGTAGATATACCGTGCCGAGCAAAAACGATGCTGGCAATACAGACGCCAAAATCACAAAGTATGTAGGCGAACACGTAGAGAAGACAGGCCCAAGGGCGGCACCAACCATAATGTCTCCAAAGACAGTTTTCTTCTGGTAGCCTGTCCCGACCAACTTATTGGACCCAGCAGAGAGACGAGCGATGCCAGGAAGTTTCTCCCACAGACTAGGAAATACAAGGACAAGGCCAAAGAGAACCAACACACCTCCTGAGAAATACGTCCACACTTCCGGGGGCACCATGATGAATACCGTTGACGCCTTAAGCAGATACGTAAAGAGAATGATAGAGAGAGCAAGAGACCCAACAACAATGTATGGGGTAGATTTGCTCCTCCCTGCAGCAGAAGAGCCGATCACCACTGGCAGAAGTGGCAAGATGCATGGTGCCAAAACCGTGAGAACTCCAGCAATAAACGAAACAATGAGAAAAGTCATGCTACTTTACACGAGAGAGAACTCCTGAGAGCTTATTTTCTGTGCTAAATTTTTGTACCAAATTTCCTTGTGCATCTACTTGCACGAATGTGTGCTGAACAGTCACACCATATTTCTGACGCAACGCAATCGCGGTATCATAATCAACCTTCAAAATATGCACACCATCTGGGATAGCACTTAGATCGGCCTTGATCTCAGACTCAAGTCCGCGACAGATCGGGCACCAATCTGCATGAAAGAAAAGCAAGACATCATCATTTTCCGCGAGAGTGAGTTTCTCTGGACTATATGTTTCATATGAGCCCTTAACCATGGTCATGGGGTCATCCATCATTGCGTCATCTTTTATCATAGAATCATCATCTACCATCATTTCATCTCCAGTCATTCCTGGAACCGGCATTTCATTTGAAACCTCCATACCATCTCCTTCCATCATCGCGTTGTCATTTGCTTTTTGTTGCACAAAAGCAAAAATGCCCCACCCGGCCAAAATGACAACAAGCCCCCATACGATAATTTTTGTATTCATAGATATTCTCTGTGCTGCGTATTAATACCCTAAGTATAGAGATAAAAAAATATAATGTAAAGTCGGCTTTACACATCCCTACTGATATCGCTCAGCATAGATCCGCGACACAAGCTTTGCTACCACCATCGTCCCAAGCGCAAACGAGACCCATGGATCAATATTGTGTGAAAGGCCTTGCACAACGAGCGCAACGGTAAGCACCACAATGCCCGAGAGATACGCGACACGTCCTGCATACATCTTGTGTACGGTCTCGCGTTCATCATGCGAACGCTCATACATCACAAAGCCAGCCCACAGCCCTACGAGTACCGCCGCGCCAAGTAGTGCTGCCATTTGTGCTTGCGCGGGCATCCAAAGCATAAATGGATCTGAAAGGGCAACCAGAAGACCCACTAAAACAACCGCGGTAATAATATGAAAAACTTTATTTGTCATAAGATATACGAAAAATATCCTGCACCGGCACTTTAAACACAGCTGCGATTTTGAGTGCCAAAAGCACAGAGGGAGTATAGTTGCCCTTCTCTACCGCAATGATCGTCTGACGTGTGACCCCTACCTTTGCGGCAAGTTCCTCCTGCGTCAGATTTCTCTTGGTGCGAAGTGTGTAGACTGAATTGGTAATCTTCTCGGCCATGCACGGAGTGTACTCTCCTGAAATACGTATGTCAAAGATACTTTACATCACACCAAGGCCTATTGAAGCTGTTCTGCGAGAAATGCCACCGTCTTCCCCCACGCGTCCTTTGTTTCATCTGGAGCATAGTTTGCTCCAGAAGGATTCGCGAATGCATGTCCAACTCCGGGATAGGTATGAATCTCATTTGCGATCTTGTCTGTATCAAGAGCCTGCTTAAATGCATTCACTGTTGCAGTGGGAATGGCCGCGTCTTCATCTCCGAATACTCCTAGCACTGGCCACTTGATTTTCGCAAGCTCGCCTGCGTCCGTCACAAGTGGCGTACCATAGTAGAGCACCGTAGCATCAAGCGGCTCCCCAGAGAGCGCAAGCTGCAGCGACTGCCCACCTCCGAAGCACCAGCCAAGCGATGCCATCTTTGTAGCTCCCTGCAACTTAAGATACTCAATTGCGGCCTTCATGTTTGAGGTAGCCTCTTTTTGATCAACTGCCGAGACAAGCCCCCGTGCGCCATCAGCATCTGTTGCCACTTCCCCATGGTAGAGATCCACTGCTAATACTCGATACCCTTCAGCCGCGAGGACGCGCGCCATATCTTTTATGTTGTCATTAAGACCCCACCATTCATGTATCATCACCACACCGGGATAATTTCCCTCTTTTTTGGGGTAGGCATAGTACCCGTACGAGCCTGCAAAATACTCCACTCCATCTTGCACGGAAACATCTTCATCTCCCGCCAAGAACATGTCTATGTTTTTCCCATTAGATGCATCGCGATTGACGGCATACCATGTACCGCCAGTAATAATGAGCGCCAAGACTACCGCAAGTGTAAGATTTTTCATATCAACAATTAAACGAAGCTAGTAAGAATTGCCCCCATGACCATCAGCGCGACAAGATAGTACGCCGCATTCAGTACCCAAAGTTTCCACGGCTTGCCTTCCCAGAGCACTACCCCGAGCGTAACGGGTACAAAAAACCCAAGCCACACCCATAGCGCTCCTTTAAGCCCGGCCATTATTCCAGATATCCCATAATAAGTATTGGCATAGACAAGCACATGAGCAAAGACGCACGCCATAATAAGCGTTGCGATAAAGCCGAGCACCATAGCCTGAATCGCCGTCAGTGGCATTGACTTCATCGCCTCGTCGGTGAAGCCCATTATCTTTTTCCATGGCTTCCCAAAAACCGGCCCATACCAGAGTGCCCCAATGATCATATTGCTCACCGCAGCGGCAAGCACCGCCCAATAATTGACTATTTCCATATACTGGAAATTATATCCTCCCTATCGGAATGTTGCTACTCCCCCTGTTTTAAGATTGATTTTGAGCTCTCCGCGTGAAGTAAATTGATACGATTCAACGTTTTCAAGAATTTTCGCGATCTCCATCTCTTGCGAGTCTTGGCAGAACATTTTTGTCATCGCGATAGGGCCAACGGAAATAGTATTCTTTGTCGCTGTATAACTTGCTCCCATACTATTGCAGTCGGTCGTTGCAGAAAGCCGGCCTTCGTTGCTAAAAGTGAGTGTAAATGTGTTTGGCTTAAGTGGAGTAACTGTTGCCCCATCACTCCCTACTGTAGATACCCAGTTCCATGTCGTCATGCCAAGCGTCATACGTGAGGGATCAGCCTCTCCCTCAAAATCAGGGACAACAAATGGGGGCTCTCCAAGATCACCTGTAGGTGGAGGAGGAAGGTTCTCGCCCTGCTTTTCGTTGTAGATAAAGCTATTGAGCGCAAAGAAGCCCACAACCGCAACGATCAGTACAGCAAGAATGATTTGGATTTTGTTCATGGCCGAAGTATACCACAGTAAACCCCTTATTCCGGAACAATGATCTTAACTCGCATATCATCGCGAGGTCCTTTTTTTATACCAAATGCTTGGATAATGCCATCATCTTCGTCTCCAGCGATGAGTACCATATCACCAACATTAAGATTGGTTGTGGTTGCATGAATATCGTTCATCGGCAAAACAATGGTGAGCGTAGAGGTACCATTGCGAGTATCTTGAACAGTGAGTGTGTTGCCACTAATTTCAAGAACCGTACACAAACATATTCCACTTCCAACCGGCATTTCATGGTGCGCTTTCCTATACATTTCCCCAATTGGTGGCGGAAGTCCTCGCCCCTCTCTCTCGTAAATGCGATCGTTAAATGCCGTGCCCCGATCAAGCGCAAATCCAGCAAAAACAGTAATAATAAAAAGTCCTGCGAGTAAATTAAGCACAGGGATTTTGTACCCGATCTTAAATTGCCTCATCAACCCGACAAGCCCAGCCACAAGTCCAATATCAACTAAAAGCATCGCCCACGGGAAGAAGTGAAGGAATGCTCCCCATCCGCGTGGACCAAATGAGAGTAGCGCCTCGTGACTATTGATCCGAATACTAAAGAGAATAAAATTCAGAATGAAAACAGAAATAACAACGATAGCAAACGCCACAAAAATAAGCGTAGCTACTTTAAGTGTGAAATAAAATTTTGGACGCATCTCAAGCTCTCCTGACTTGATGTCTTGGAGGATGCGCTCTTTGATATCTACTTTTTTCTGTTCTTCGTTATTCATAGTGATTTATTTCTTTTTTGAGCGCCTCCTTTGCCCGTTTGATGCGAATACCGACTGTTCCCACTGGCACTTCTAGGATCTCCGCAATGTCTTTATATGGCAATTCTTCAAAATAGTGAAGCGCGAGTACTTCGCGGTATTTTGGTGAGAGTTTCACCAGTGCCTGATCTATGTGCCCCCGCATCTCAGCAATTTCTCGCTCTGAAATAGTCGGGTCTTCATATACAGGGTGAGAAGATAGAGTATCAAAGTCTATGAGGACAAAACTGCGCTCATTTCTGCGAAGTCCGTTCACAAATGCATTGTGAGCAATGCGATATATCCATGGCGAAAATCTTTGCGTGGTGTCAAAACTTTTTATATTCTTGTATGCGCTCATAAATACGTCCTGCACAATATCTTCTATGTCCTCCCGGCGCGCAAGAAACTTTCGTCCATATCGGAGAAGTTTTTGCTCGTAGCGATCAACAAGCGCACCGAAGGCGTCCTTATCACCTTCCTGAACCTTGTGCGCAATATGTTCGTCGCTCTCATCTTGTTTTGTGGGATTCACGTTCATATTGTAATACACCAGTCAGCCAACTTTATTTCGTACAACACAAAGCCCCCTGTGTAAAGGAGGCTCTGCTTAGAAGTGCCGTGTGTCGTTCTTATTGCCTATCCGGAGGAGTTGGGATGCCGCTTGCGATATCAGTGGCAGATACCGAAGTGCCAGAAATTGTTCCTTGCACTCCGACCGTATCGCCAACAGCAATGTCAGAAACGGTTGTGGTGATCATTTTGTGTACAGTTGCATTCCCCGCGTCAACTGTATATGTCTGACCATCCTTGCCATTCACAGTAATGGTCGTACCGTTCACTGACGCGACGGTGCCCATAACACCATGCTCCCGTCCGTGTCCGAATCCGAAGCCCTTGCCCATACGAGAACCATCGGAAACATTTGTTGCGACAACAGTGTTGTCACTTACTGTGCCCATGGCCCACACATTTTCCCCTACCGCAAAATCAGAGATCGTTGCAGTGGCGCCCGCTTTCATGAATGTCGCGTTACTTGCGTCAATGGTATACGTTCCTCCACCATGATTTGCGTCTGCAGTTATGGTGATCGTTGAACCATTGATTGCGGTAATCGTCCCATCCACATGCGGCATACGCGCGTGCATTATATTCTCAGTGCTGGTAGTAGTGGTTGTTGTTTGCGCACTTGCAAACGATGCGTATCCCGCGAGTGCCCCTCCAGCAAGCATTGCACCTGCTAAGAGAGGTACTGTTGCTAATTTCTTCATTCGTTCCATAATTCTTGTTCGTATAACTGATGATAATAGTGGCCATGGCGAAACATGACTTCTCATGCTTCATCTATTACTACACTCGGCAGTTTTGTTTATTTCATCAAAAAAGCTCAACCGATCGGTTGAGCCACTTTTCTCTCTATCTTAGGCAACAGGTTCGTCGTTTAAATGCTGTGGAAGCCAATCCATAAGCTTCTTGCGGTGCTGATCAAGCGTCCACACATCATCCTCATGGAATACCCCGGGATGACTTTGTCGGAATGCGCTTAAGAGAGCATGCGTAGCTCGAGGAAATTCTTTTGGGAGATCTTTATTGTATGTAGTGAGAAATTCAGATTTTGTTAATTTACGCTCGCTTCGTTCTTTGTCTTCATCAATACGTTTTCGGAGCATATATTTTTTTATGAACGGATAAAGGTTAATGCCTTCCCTCGGTTGGTTCCACGACCAGTGCGGCCAATACGATGCACATAGTCCTCAAAAGTCGTAGGAAGATCGTAGTTGATGACATGCGACACTCCGTCTACATGGATACCACGCGCAGCTACGTCTGTAGCGACAAGTACGCGTACCTGCCCGCTCTTGAAATCGCGCAGTGAGCGCTGTCTCGCATTATGGTTTTTATTGCCATGGATTGAAGTTGCTTTGATACCACTTCGCGTAAGCTCAATAGAAAGCTTCTCCACGCTGTGCTTCATCGCACCGAAGATAATGACGCGCTTGAATGACTCGTCGTTCAATAGATTTCGGAGAGTCTCAAACTTGTCATGGTCATGATAGTGGACGATGTCTTGCTCAATCGTACTGATGACATCGCGCTTCTTTACCGAGACAGTCGCAGGATTCTTGGTGAAGCTCTCTGCGAATGACTTCGTGGTTGCGTCCATCGTAGCAGAGAAAAGCAGCGTCTCGTGCGCCGCTGGAATAGCAGAGAGGATTTTTCGCATGTCATGGATGAATCCCATATCAAGCATTCGGTCTGCCTCATCAAGTACGACAGTCGTGATGTACTTCGGATTGAAATTGCCACGCTGCATGAGATCAAGCACGCGTCCAGGTGTACCAATGATGAAATGATTCCTCTGACGAAGTCCTCGGATCTGTGGACCCATACTTGTCCCTCCTACACATACGGTTGAGAAAATCCCCATACCAAAGGTAAACTTGCGAAGCTCTGCCTCAATCTGAAGCGCGAGCTCACGCGTAGGTGCGAGGATGAGTGTCTGACGATTGTTGTATTCCTTGAGCGTCTTTTGGATAACGGGCAAAAGGAATGCGGCTGTCTTGCCAGTACCGGTCTCAGCGATACCGATGACATCTCGCCCCGCGAGAATCTCGGGAATAACCTGATCTTGGATAGGTGTTGGCTCAGTGAGCTTGGCATTGGTGAGCACCTTCACAATGCGTGCATCAAGACCCATCGTAGTGAAGTTGTGCTTTGGTGTATATACCGTTTCAACCGCATCAACAGGACTTGTATTGATAAATCGCGTAGGGTCAAATGACGGCATTTTGCGGCCACCACGATTACCCCCGCGCCCACGTCCATGTCCTGAGCCGAAGCCAGAGCGTCCTCGGTCATTACGAAAATGCCCACCGCCTCTGTGCGAAGGTCCTTGTGAGCGGGAGAATGTCCTCCCGCGATGTGCGCCCGAACGAGTCCGACTATGTCGGCTTTGTTTTGTATGCATTAAATTATTTTTATTGAGAAACGCAATTGCGTTTCAAGGCTGTGCAGGAGATGTAATCAGAAACCAAAAATAGAGTCTGCAGCTTGAGAGCCCCACACGAGTATCATAAGCTTGTGTTGATGATAACACAGAGTGCCTTCTGTGTCAATTTCACTGTCCACTTTCTTCCTTTCTCAAAATTTTCTCCATAGCCTTCCCTTTTGCCAGTTCATCTACGAGCTTGTCCAGATAGCGGATCTCCCGCATCGTCGGCTCTTTGATATCCTCTATACGCACGCCACATACCACGCCTTTGATGAGCGCTCGTGCAGGGTTGAGTTTGGGGGCCTCTGCGAAAAAAGTTTCAAAATCCGTCTTCTTGTCTATTTGGGCTTCGAGCTTTTTCTGACTATAACCCGTGAGCCAGTGGATAATCTCATCTACCTCCTCTTTGGTGCGTCCCTTTTTCTTCGCCTTGGCGACATAGAGAGGATAGACGCTCGCAAAGCTCATGGCATAAATCCGATGCTTTTCCATCCAAAAAGTATACCAAAAAACGGCTCAACCAATCGGTTGACCCGCTTTTTTAGTTGAAAATAGGCCTTTTTCTTGTATAATTCGCACATTGCCGGGTCGTCTAATGGTAGGACATCAGGTTTTGGTCCTGAGTATCGGGGTTCGAGTCCCTGCCCGGCAGTTAGAGCTGCTTCGCCGCCGATGCGAAGCATTGGGGTGTAGCAGTCTCTTTGCCGGCAGGGACTCGAAAGCCGGAGCGCACGAAGTCGGCCGAAGGCCGAGCGCGAGGCGGGGTCGCGAGTACTTGGGCTTTTGGAGGCTTGTGCGACAAAAGACTTAGTAACTTGTGACCGAGTTCCTGCACACTTTTGCTTAGTTATGTGGCGAGAACAATATAATCGAATTCGTAGGTATCGAGAGAAAATGGATACCAGTCATCACACTGTGCCAACATACGCAATAGGCTATAGTGAACCAAATGAAGAGTACCGGGACAATCTCTACACCTGTTGCCAGCATTTGCATCATCTTAAAGACTGGATTATCTCCGCTGGGATTGTACCAAAAGAAGAAGTCCATGCCCTGATTGATCGACATGTTGAATTGCAAGTCGTGCAAGATGTTTGCATTGGAACAAAACACCTGACAACAAGGTTCCGCGAGGGTGATCTGGCTATAACAACCAAAATGCGCCAGGCATTGCAACTCACCAGGGCATCTCAACGCGAACAAGAGTTTTATTATGTGATAACTTATAATGGCCTGGAGCACGAGGCTACTGAATTGATTGACCGTTCAATAAATATTTGGGAACAGTATTTGCAATCGAAAGGCATCCTGCTACATTAAAGATATGGAGTTAAAAGAATTCGTCAAAAAAGTAATTCTTGACCTTGACCAAGCTGTCTCTGAGGCAAACAATGAGGCAAGCCGAAAGGTGAAATTTAAGGGGGTTAAAGAGCACCGCACTGCGCTAGAATTTGATGTGGCTGTAACTGTAGAGTCTACAAATTCTGATAAAGGTGGTGGAGGCATTAAAGTATGGGGGTTAGCCGAAGCTGAAGCTAGTATCGCCTCTGAACAGAAGAACTCAACGGTAAGCCGCGTCAGTTTCGGCATCGATATTTCTGAATCCACTAAAGAAGAAGATGCAGAATTGATGGCGGACATAAAGAGAAATCGTATAAATCCAGACTATTCCCGCTAACCCCCCCATGCCCACTTCAAAAAAACTCCCGCTCATCATCCTAGGAATAACCGCTATCGCGTGTTCCAGAATAATGTTCGTATTTTTCGACGACCCAGAAGGTCCAAATCTGCTTGTGGTTGCGATAGGAGCAATAGCCATCTATCTTCTCGCCTTCCCCGTGTATAAAACAAAACGTCTCCCCTTCCACCTCACCGACCAAAAGAGACTCCCGCTCACAATCCTCGCCCAAGTAATAATCACTACCATCTTGTATCTTTTCTTGTAGTAATACGAAGTGTTGTAAAATAACTACATGCACGACATCACACTTCACGACCAATGGGTCATCAAAGCTCCCGTAGATGCGGTCTTCGGGATAATGACCGATTTTGAGAAATTCCCGGAACGCTTCCCAAAAGTTGCCCAGGCAATACAGATTATTAAACGCGAGGGAGATTACCTGGAGATAGAAGCAACAGTAAAGTCGTTCGGCAGAGATTTCAAAGTAAAGATGAAGACGCAGATTCTCCCTGGAAAGGGCTTCATCTCGGATAATGACAGTTACCAATTCGGAACTTCCGGGCACGAAGAATTCTTGCTTTCCGAACACCCAGAAGGGACATTGATCGACTACACCTACCAAGTCACTATTCATAAAAGATGGATTCGCGTAGTCGCCGTACCGCTCCTGCGCTGGTACTCCATGAAATTCTGGGAGAAAGCTGTGATAGATAATTTAAAGAAGATGCTTGAGAAATAGAGCGCTCCAAACAAAAACGCCACCCAGAGGGTGGCGCTGAATTTATTTTGTATTTACTTTGACTACTTGTTTGGATTCCATTCTGCGATAAATGTGGCAATATCTTCATCATCCATATTTGCACGCTGTGCAAGTTGCAATACGGTTATGAACGCATCCCCTACTGCATCATGGAGAAGCTCCTCGTCGATCGGATTGCCATGATCGTATTTCTCGCCTACCTTCGTCGCTTTTGCCACGGCGGCCACCATGTGGGCAGTAATATGCTTGATCTCAAACATCCGTTTTTCGGACTCAGAGAGCTCGCTAATTCCCGGATATCTACTCTCATCAAAGTCCCACTTTCTATCCACTATATCCATAAGCGCCTGCAATTGCATATATACTCCTTCTCCCAAAAAAGAACCGGCGCCCATTATGCCTTGGCCTTAAAGTGATGTCAAATGTATCTTCCCCACTTCGCGATGGTATATAATATACGTCTACTTATGCGTAAATTTACATACACATTCACACTCATACTTGCATTACTCGCACCGCAGATAAGCCTTGCTGCGCAAGACCTTGAAGTTTCTGCATGGATCCCCTACTGGCGTACAGAAAAAGGTGTCGCAAGCGCGCTTAAAAATCTCAACGCCTTCACCGAGGTGAACCCCTTCGTCTACACTGTCCGTACCGATGGTGGGCTCAACCAGGCAGTATCGCTTTCCGACCCAAACTGGCAGGCCCTTAAGAACGCTGCCGCGGCACAGAACATCCGCTTCATCCCAACTGTCATGTGGGGAAGCGCAGACCTCACGCACAGCATTCTAAGCGACCCGACAAAGCGTCATCGACACATACAGGACATCACGCGCGAAGTGTATGCCTACGACTTGGATGGTATTGATATTGATTACGAGGCAAAGTATGCAAAGACGAATCCATACTTCTCAATCTTTCTCAAAGAGCTTGCAGAGGCTATCGGCTTTGACCGATGGATCATGTGTACGATAGAGTCGCGCACGCCGCTTGATTCACGCTATTCCTCGCCTGACAAAATCCCTACCGATATCGAATACGCAAATGATTTCTCGCAGATAAACAAGTATTGCGATCGTGTACGCATTATGGCATACGACCAGGGCCGCATTGACCTTAAGCTAAACGACGCGAAGGGTGACCCTTATGTCCCCGTCGCAGATGTGGATTGGGTGCGCAAAGTAATGGAGGTTGCAGCGAAGGAGATAGACAAAGATAAACTGGTCATCGGCATCCCCACCTACGGATACGAATACGATACTTTCCTAGACTCTGATGGCGATATGAACTACTCATACCTCTGGTCATTCAACCCAGGCTATGTAACAGAGGTGGCATCTAAAGTAGGCGCTACACCGGAGCGCAACTCTGCGGGCGAAATGTTTCTCACCTACCCCGCCTCACTCTCGCCAGACGGTGTCGTGCCACTTCCTAACGCAACGCGCATCATGTCGTGGAGCGATGCATCGGCAGTACAAGATAAAGTGAAACTTGCAGAAGAACTTGGCGTACGTGGCGTAGCGCTTTTCAAAGTAGATGGCGGCGAGGACCAAAATATTTGGGGCTTTCTCTCAAACTACACTCTTCCTCCGACACTTGCCACACTCACCCCTTCGCAGTCAGTACCATCCGACACAGAAGGAGATACTTTCGTGCAATCTTTTGACATGCCCAAGCGCAACATGGAGTATGGCGAGCGCCATGAAGATGTGCGCACACTTCAGAAATTCTTGAACGCTTACGGCTTCACCATCGCATCCACAGGAGGTGGCTCACCAGGCAACGAAACAACATTTTTTGGCCCTGCTACAAAGAAAGCACTCGCTGCATTCCAGGCGAAATATAATATCAAGCCTACATCAGGATATTACGGACCTATCACTCGCTCCCAGATGGCTTCTTTGATGGGGATCTAGACGGTCACCATTGCATGACGTGCCTTCTCTGCGAAATAGAGAATCGTGAGCATGAGGAAAATGACAAGAAGCGGCACGATTGAGCAGGTGATATTTAAGAATACTGCTCCCACATATGCGACTGCTGTCGCCCCCATGAAGTAGAGGATCATCCCTTTCTCTGTGCGAAGGATCTTTGCCAATTTGGAATCTTCGTCTGAGCGCAACACGCGAAGGACGAAGTACGCAAGGAGATAGAAGAAGATGAGATTTGGCAATGCGCAGGTGAGCACTTCACCACTACTATCTGGGAATGCAAAGAGTGACGCAGCAAGAAGATTTGCTACGCGCTCACTTGTGCTTGCTGAGCGGATAGAATGGTCTGTGCTAAATCCCTGGTATGGCAATGCACTTGCGAATTGCGCTCCATCATCCACGATTTCCTCGTCATGAGTATCCTCCTCTGGCGCAAGCGCGACTGGTGCTTCCGGTGCAATAGGCGCCTCTGGAGCTTCTGCAATTTCTTCTGTTTCTTCCTGTGCTGCTGCGCCATTTGTCTGTTCGTCAGGAACCTCAATACCCTCAATTTGAACATCGCTTGTTGCAATATTTGATTTGACTACGTAGCCATAAATAAATTCATGATACCCACCAAGACCAACAATCTGCGCACTGTTGGTGTATGTGCCTGTTGCTGTCTCATCGCTATAGAAAATATCGTACGTAACTTTGATCTCCTCGCCGGGATTAATAACTCCGATATACCATTCGCCATGGTCAACCACATTGCCGTCCTCATCTTTAAGCGTGTCCAAAAGATCGGTGTCGTACGCAGGCCCTGGACCAGTATTTTTGACAGTGATCTCATACGTCACGGTGCTGCTTGCAGTCATCGTGCTTGAAGCATTATTTGTCTTTGTAATCGCAAGTACAGGACTTGGTGTCATTGTCACAGAAGTCCCATGGGTACCAGGTAGTGGTTCTATAAATGTTGTGATAGAAAGATTTTCTAAGTTGTCAGCAGTATTGTCATCTGTCTCATCGCTCGTTACTGTGGCTTCATTGGTGAAAATACTTTTTCCTCTTGGGATATTGTCCCCAACAGTAATTTCGTAGGTAACCTCCTTTGTTTCTCCTGGATTAAGAGTGCCGATATTCCAGCCAACCTGTCCGTCGTGTTCTTGCCCCCCTGTATCAGAGCCTAAGAAGCGCAGATACCTGTGATCAAAGAGGTCCGATACGGTCACATTGGTCGCAGGAGCATCACCATGGTTGGTAATAGTGTAATGATATGTAGCATGACTATTCGGCCAAAGCGGGTCCCCTTGGAGTTCTGCGTGTCCACCAATCCAAAGATCTGGACGCCCAAATGAAATGTTGCCATTCCAATCACCCAAGAGGTTGAAGAGTGCAAGCACCCAGTTGCGCCCAATGACATTTGTGTTAACGACATTCACAACGTTTGAGGCAGCATACGCATTACCTGTGTTGATAGAGGCATCGCCATTGCCGTTTGCTGTGTTTTCGCCAGTGAGTGCGACTACCTGAATGTTGTTCGCGATCTCTGCAAAGTTTGTGTTGTCGATGAGATCAGGAGTTATACCAGAATCCTCTGTAGAAGTAGCGTTCCCCACACCTCCGCCATGAATGGCGAGTCCATCATCTCCTGCTTCAACCCAGAACCCATCTGGAAGGCCAAAAATATTCCCAGACCAATTTCCGTGAATACGGAACATGAGCAAAAGTGAGTCGGTGTTGAATAAATTGGTATTTGCTTGGTTGGCTACCGCAGAGCTTGCATACGCATTACCAGTGTTAATGGATGCACCGTCAGCATCATTGTTTGCTTCATTATCTCCGGTATTTGCGGATACATCTACATTATTGTCGATGGTGGCATCATTGTTGTTGGTAACATTTACGCCAGAGTTTACATTTGCAAAAGTGAAGAATTGACTAAAGAATGACGCGCCTGGCAAGATAATGTCCCCATTCCATGAGCCAAAGTTGGAAAGCGACAGGAGGAGATAATTTGAGTCAATGATGTTTGTATTTGCAATATTGACTACATTGGACGCTGCATACGCATCGCCGGTATCAATGACTGCTCCTTCATTATTATCTGCAGTGTTGCCACCCGAGTTTGCGCGGACGATAACAGTGTTCTGGATATTCGCAGTGTTGGTATTGTGAATCTCAGTATCCCCCGATGATGCACAGTCAGAGAGTGAGCAACCACTTGTCGTGGTCGCGCTACCCGGGTTTGTAGCATTTGTGCTCGCTGGACTTGAGAAAAGCTTGAAGAAATCGAGATTGCGCAGATCAAGCGTCATTGAGTCGCGAAAGGCCTGCTGAAGGAGGAGGAGAAAGCCAGTTGAATTGAAAATATTTGTGTTAGCAATATTGACGATGTTAGACGCGGCAATAGCATTGCCTGTATGGATGATGGCATCACCATTTCCTGATGCAGTGTTGTCTCCAGTATCTGCAGTGACTTCAGCATCATTCTCAATATCCGCCTCGTTCTCATTTGTGACCTCTGTGTTTGTGACGCTATTAGCACTCTCTTCATTGTTGTATGTTTCGTCTGTGGTTGTAGCAGTGCTGGTTGCAGTCTCGTATTCATCATTCTCATTTTCTGCAATAAATGGCGTGCTTGTAGCGGTCTCTTCTTCTGCCTCTTCTGTAGTAGTTGCAGTATCGTCTGAAAGTATCTCTTCGTCTGTAGTGGTGGCTTCGTCTTGTACTGGATCAGTATCTACAATATTTGTATTGACCTCATTTACTACATCAGACGTGGCAACAGCGTCGCCAGTATCAATAACCGTTGGGCCACCTTCATCTTGTGTGTCTCCCTGATTTTCCTCTGTGACATCCCCTTGTGGCTCTGTCTCTTGAGTACCTCCAGTGACGACAGTTTCTTCTGTCGGAGCCTCCGTACCATCCCCTTCTTCAGCTGAAACGACAGGGATAGGTGAGGTAAACAGCACCAAGGCAGAAATAGTGAGGACTGTTGCCCCTTTTTTCAGTATTTCAAATATGTGACTATGCGTGGAAAATTGAGAATACATGTTTAAAGAAATTTTTTATTGCTGAAAATAGTGAGGGCTTCTGCTGCTCCTCATCTCGACCTTGCATGTCTTCAGAAAGAACGCTTACGTCTACAGAACCTCCTGTTTCGCTTTCATCGCCTTCCTTTGGTGATGTGGTGAGTTCTGCGTGTGTAGATGTTTCCCCATTCTGGTATTTAACTTCCTGTGTTAGGTGTACTTCGCTTACACCGTCCTCATCTTTACTGATATCATCGACCACTTCATCATTTACGATGGTCTGTGCCGAAACAGATACATGAGCTGTGCCTTCGACAACGTTGCCATCTTCACCGTCCATACCAGATGAGCTCCCGCCGGATGCGTTGTTGCCACCTGTCTTTGCTGTTACAGAAACTGAATTGTCTATCGTAACCGTATCCGCATACACCAAAACAGGCGAAGCCAACATACCCGCCCCTAAAACTGATGCGTATAGTGCTGTACGCATTTTTAACCCCATACTCTTCTATAAGCTCTCAAGCGTCTTGAGATTCTTAAGAGCTTATCGAAGAGGGAAAGAACGCTTTCCCCTTCGATCGAATTGAGAACTAGTTTGCACTTGTTCGAACGATTCGAGTTGTGTTGCGGTTCACCATGTTGGTGATAGATGAGTGTGCATCTGCTGCGCCCGTGATGATCACACCGCCCATTCCGCCCTCTCCACCGTTACCGCCCCATGCGTTGCCGCTCTGTGAGCTGTAGTTGTGGTGGTAGTTGTTCTGCTGGCTTCCGCTTGTTGTTGCGTTGCCACCATTGTCACCATTTCCACCATTTGCAGTGTTGTAACCAGTCTTTGCCTCAAGAGAGACAGTGTTGGTAACGTTTGCGTGGTTGTCGTTGGTAACATCAATGTCACCTGCGCATCCACATGATGTGTTGATAGTGGTTTTGTTTGAGTTCACCATGTTGGTGATGTATGAGCTTGCCCATGCAGCACCTGTCTGGATTAAGCCTCCTACTCCACCATTTCCACCATTACCAGCGATAGCTGATCCTGCACCTGATGCGTTTGCGTTGCCACCATTGTCACCATTTCCACCATTTGCAGTGTTACCACCTGTGCTTGCAGTAGCTGATACAGTGTTTGTAACGTAAGCTGAATTCCCGTTATCAACGGTGATGGCACTTACCTGCTGCGTTGGCTGGTTGTAGTTGTGGTTATTGTAGTTGTTGTAGTTATTAACACTTGCCAATGCAGTTGGAGCCGCAAGGAAAAGTGCTGTTGTAATACCTACTGTTGATGCAATAACTTTCTTTGCTGTAGTCATAGCATTTTTCTTTTTTAGAATAATAAATTTGCGTGCTTCCTCCGTCCCTTAAGGGCAAACGGAACAAACACAAAATACCGACCCCCCCTGAACTTTTGAAAGTTCAGGCTTCAGCCAACCTATTTGCTTGTGAAAGCGGACTGAGGCCTGCCATCTCCTCCGCTTTTCCCCAACAAAAAAGCCGTTTCGCTAAACAGCGAAAACGGCTTTTTTAAGTCTTAAAAATTTTATACGAGTTTTGAGGAAAAGAAACGGGCATACATTCTCCCCTACCTCCTTTCCCCAAAAAAGATAGTTGTCTACATGCTATACCTCCCAGATTTCCTGTCAATAGTATTGTTGTGTTGATAAGTCGTGCTAAAATGGAAGCACTAGAAATGTCTGCGACGGGAACACGACTGAAATCCCTCAACTCATTTACTCTTGATTGCCGATCAACTGAATTGCGAACGCCTTTAAACCCACAAGCGGGCGCTTAACTGGGGAAACTTGCCTCGTACTTAAAAAGCAAAAGGCATGTTAAGCGCCCCCTCGTGGGTTTAACTCTGCGTATATTTATTTAAGGAGCTTCCCAAACCTATAAACTTAGAGCCTATAGAGGGGATATTCTTGCCCTGCATTCTGGCACAGGGGGTAGCCCCTGTCAAACCCTTTCTATCCTAGGTGAGCGTGGTCATTCCAAGTGACAATTTGCCACTTCCCTTCGGTATTTTTGAAATAGGTAATACCAGTATTTTTTACCGCATATGCTTTCATCATCCGAAAGAATTCTTCCGGTTTGAACGCCTCTCCAAAAGAGACATAGCCGAGAAAAAAGCGCATAAAGGCGCCATGTGTCACTACTACAATGTGCTGCTCGCTTTTTGAAAGAAGAAGTTTGGTGAGTTTGCGCGCCCGATTGAGTACGTCATCAAATGATTCCGATCCACCATAACTCCCCCTTTGTTCAATCCACGCTTTCTCCATCGCGGCAACCGCCTGAATAACTTCTGGGTCGTCTATAGGCTTACCAATCGCAATTTTGGGATAAATACGTTCTTTAGGAAATTCAGATGTTTCGCATGGGATACCTCTTCTTTTACTTATAGCTTCCGCAGTTTGCTGTGCCCGAGGGAAAGGACTTGAGATGACGAGCTCTATGGGAATACGGGTAAATCGTTCCGCAACGAAATTCGCTTGCTCCTTCCCTTTTTCAGAGAGATCAGATGCCTCCCCCTGTCGAACGCCACTTGCGTTGCTTTCACTTTCCCCGTGACGGACAAAATATATATGCTTTACTTGGTCATCCATTTTTCTGTTGTCCAGCTAGTTCAATAATGACAATCTCAAGCGGCAGACTTGGGATGTGCGCGACTTTTATTTGATCATACGCATCAAGGAATGCAATGATGGTCTTAGAAGTGATCGTTTGCGTATGCTCTTTGGCAACACCTTTTAGAAAATCGAGATCTTCGGGGGTGAAATCATCAGCAAGGGCTGCCTCTGCCCCTTTCTCAAACCGCAAGAGAAGCACTGCACGAAGCTTTTGCAAAATTATCTTGGCAAAGACTCGCATATCCACTCCCTGTTCAGCTGCCTTGCCAAGAGCCGCTAGACCTTTGTGTGGGTCTTGTTCGCCAATAGAGGAAATAACGTCATTTATAAGCCCTGACGAAGGGGCGCTAGTCACTCGGGTCACATCATCGAGCCCTATCTTTTTACCCTTTGCAGAGACAAGCACCGTCTCAAGTGCTCCGTGTGTGTCACGAAAGGACCCATCACCCAAAAGTGCTACAAGCTCAGCGGCAGCAGGCTCCACTGTATACCCTTCTTTCTTTGCTACCGCAAGCACCATTTCTTTGAGAACAGCTTGGGACGGCTTTTTAAAACGAAACGCCTGACAACGAGATACTATGGTCTCAGGCAACTTCTCAAGCTCAGTGGTGGCCAAAATAAACACCACATGCTTCGGTGGCTCTTCCAGGGTTTTAAGGAGCGCATTGAAAGCCTCTTTCGTAAGCATGTGCACTTCATCAATAATGTAGACTTTGCGCTCTGATTCAAATGGCAGCGTATTCACCGCTTCACGCAGTTCGCGCACATCATCAATCCCTCTGTTGGACGCAGCATCAAGCTCATGAGTATCACGCTCGGTCGTGCCGATCTCGCGCGCAAAGATGCGGGCGATAGATGTCTTGCCAGTACCTCGTGAACCTGCAAAGAGATAGGCATGCCCGACGGACTTATTCTTAATCGCTTGTGAGAGGGCGGTCACCACATGTTCCTGCCCAAGCACTTCGGAAAATTTTTGAGGTCTATATTTTCGGTAGAGGACAGATTCTGTCATTGCCGCTTAATTATACACGAACCGCTGTCCACAGCTCTTTCGGCACTAAAAAACGGCTCAACCGATCGGTTGAGCCGTTTTTTGAGCCCTTTTGAGGCATGGCGCCTACTCTTCGTCTTCGTCGTCCATGCTGTCGTCCTTGTGCTCAGCAGTGAGATCTGCACCACAAGATGGGCATGAACTTCCCGCGTCAGCTGGCATATCTGCGCTGCATGACGGACATGTTGCTCCTTCAGAATCCATATATAGATTGTTTGATATCGTGACTATTAATCGCCCGATTGCAATATTGTACCACAAGGGATACTGGGAATTGCAAGCCTTATTTCTTCTTTGCGCGAGACTTGGCCTCTTTATTGATTTCCTTCCAATGTTTCTTGAGATCCTTGGCAAGTCCAGCCAGTTCGGTATTGTTCACAGACTTCATCTTGGCATACTTAGCACTTACCGTATCAACGATTTTCTCATAGTCAGCTGCCTCCAATGAGCGTGCTCGCTCAATCTTCTCCAAAACTTCTCCTTTCATCTTGAGCATCCAACTCTTTGCCGCCCTGCGGTTCTTCGTAGCATTCTTGCTCCCATACAGATAGTACGCACCTGCAAGCGCTGCAATACTTGCAATAGCAAGTCCTGCGCCGTGTGATTTCTTCTTTGCTTTAGGCATATTTTAGATAATAGAAATAATAGTGTCTTAGGCGGGTTATTTTTTACGCCCACCCTTGAGCATTTTGACAAAAGATGATGCCATGCGCCCGATCTCTATACCTCCCTTCTTTAGTCGATCGGTAATGACACGAACATCGCGGAGAATGAGTATCGCATAGATAACCGCCACCACAATAGCAATGGCGATCACCGCAAGTGCAATAGTCGCGACAAAAAAGAAGATGTCTGATTTCAACACACTCTCCATCCCTTTATTATATAAAACATGAGTAAAAACAAAAAGCGTGCGCCGGGTCTTGAGACCTGGCGCACGCGTGCGCAACATTAGAAATGCGCGATGGTATAGAGTTTCCCGCTCATAGGGTCGCGGACGAGGATGAATGGATCGTCAGCATGACTCCGCGCCAAAAACTCAGCACGCGGCGACAGCTTGTGTATTTTCTCCATCTTCCTTCGCGCCGAAAATGGGATTTCCACAACGGCGTTATCAGGGGTAACGATGTGTGTACTCGTCCACCTGATGACCGAGTTTTGCCAACTCGGAAATTTATCGAGAAGCCGCATGAGAAGTCCTGTGAAATACAGCGCCGTTGCCGCGCCGACCATTGAATTGATGTTTAAGGTCGACACCCCGATTACCCCGAGAAAGACGCAGAGAGCCGCGCCGACAAAGAAGAGGGTCATGCCAATCTCTGGGCCATACAGGATGTA
Organism: uncultured Candidatus Saccharibacteria bacterium; assembly: GCA_964612415.1. Classification (GTDB taxonomy): domain Bacteria; phylum Patescibacteriota; class Minisyncoccia; order Phycocordibacterales; family CAYRGE01; genus CAZTCT01. Next base: position 96,793 of record CAZTCT010000002.1, read on the forward strand.
ACAGATCTTTGGGAATATTCCCCCGCGAACTTCTCCCGCCTCCAGAAATCTCTTCCCCCAGTATGAAATGGGCTCGCATCCTGCCTGAGCAAGAACGCCTTTGAACCCTTCGGTCTTGAGCTTTTGTTTACGCCGATGCCGTGTTGATGCCGTGAGGTCAATCCCAAGTGGGCTCCCCAATGCCGCTACCGCATTTGAATGCATCATGACATATCCTCCCGTCGTTTGACTCGAAGTATTTAGAAACAACACAACTATTCCACAAAAACCTTATCATAAAAATCTCTCCATGTCTTTAAGAAAAAAGGCGCGTCATAGTGACCGCGCCAATGTAATTGAGTTCTGCCCACTTGCCCTGATAGTCAAGCAAGTAAAGAAAAGCAAGGAAGAGGCCCATCCCAACGCAGGCAGTGTTGATGATTTGCTTACCATTGAAATCGTCATTCCATATGCCGGAAAAAAACAACAAGATCATAAAGAGATACGATAGCACCGTACCCGCAGCTGTAAACCTAAGGCAAAAGCGAAGAGCTCCATACCGCACAAGATGCCGCAGAGGAACGGCGAGTAAAAGCACGAACAACTTCGTGATGCGATCATCAGAGTATCGTGAGCAATTCCCTTTATTGTTTGGATTCTCCAAAAGGCTTTTCTTCCTCATGGCAACCCCCTTCATCAAGGTGACTTACAAGAAACTGCTAATGTAATTATAGCACCCAGGACACCAGATAAAGAAAAGCGGCGCATTTGCTGCGCCGCTTTGTTGCCCATAGAGGAACTCAAGTGAAATGATACACCGCTTCTCGTTCTTCGACCCCGTCTTTGCTTTTGCGAACGGCCTCAATGAACGGATCATTGGCACAGACACGCAGATCAAAGCGTATGCTTGAGTCAAAATCATGAATCCGCCTCATAACATCACGCCCGCCAGCCGGAATGACAAAATTAAAGATATTATCCTTTTGGTCAACGTATCTAACTGTTTCTTGCTGGTAGTGAATTGAGATACGTTCCCACACCGGATACTCACAACAAAAGTCCTTGAGTTTCTCTGCTGCGGGACCACACGCAAGCCACGCAAAAAACGCGGGGATAATGAACGCAAAAACGCCCTCCGTCGGTGTAATGGCGCTCATATAGCCCCCGAACGTTGATGCAAACGCAAGCACCATAAGCAAAATAAAGATAGCAGGAACGCGCTGCTCCAGGTTCTCGGAAAGAAAGCGTGTCGCCCCTTTGCCAAGAATGTAGCTCACCCGACAAGTGAGGTCGTAGACCACACATGATTCGAGCAACCTTACTTTGATCGGGCCAAACGGCGTTACCCCTATATCGTCAAGTTCGTCTGCCAAGGAAACATAGGGTTCCATGGCGCGTTGATTCTCCAACCAACCATTGAGCGTCTTTTCCACGAGTATATCTCCTCTTGGTTTTTTAACGAATATTCCGGCCAATTTATATCACAAAATTGGTCGCCAGTCGAGCTGGTTAGTTTACGTTGCGCTGGGCAAGAAATTTCTCCGTAATGACGCGCACATCTTGCGCACTCTCTGCCTCGTTGAGCTCCACACGAAGTTCTTTTGCGCCATCAAATCCGTGTACGTAAGCTTTGTAATGTTTTTTCATTATTGAAAAATTTTTCCACGGAACAAGCTGCTCAAAAAGTTCAGTATGTTCCATCATCACCTCCAGTTGTTGTTTTAATGAGATATCCTCTTTTTTAATGTCACGGTTAAACAACCATGGGTTACCGAAGATCCCACGCCCGATCATCACTCCATCAGCGCCACTCTCACGAGCCTTGTCTTCACCATCTGATATATCCACTACGTCGCCATTGCCGACAATGAGCGACTCACTTCCGAGACTATTGCGAATCGCGACAGCTCTCGCAACATCCTCCCATCGCGCAGGAACTAGGGACATTTCTTTGCGTGTGCGAGCGTGGATGATGACAACGGCTGGATTTTCCGCAAGGATTTCAGGTAGCCATGTATCAAGTGCGTCTTTGTTGTATCCAACACGAGTCTTCACTGACACGGGGATTTTGTCCTCTACACCTTCTTTCGCTGCTTTAATAATCTGACGAGCACGAGACGGATCTTTGATTAAAGAAGCTCCAGCTCCTTGCTTCTCAACATTTTTGTCAGGGCAACCCATATTGATATCAATCCCATCAAACCCGAGCTTATACACAAGCGCAGCAGCTTCACGGATCTTCTCCGGATGCCCGCTAAAAATTTGCGCAACAATTGGTCGCTCGCTCTCGGAGTAAATAAGGTCCTTCTCAAGTACCTCTCGTCCAGGAGAACAAAGTCCATCTGCAGAAACGAATTCCGTATAAAAAACATCAGGGCCACCATTGACCTCGCCTGTTTTACTGTATTTAGCAATGAGACGCCGAAAGGCCGTGTCGGTAACATCCGCCATCGGCGCGAGTATAAAAAACGGTCTTTTTAGCTTGCCCCAAAACCCAAGTTCCATATAGACGGGTATCCTAACACGCAATCCTAATACTTAGAAATTATGCTGATGCTGGGGTGAGCGCTTCTCCACCAAATGAAATGCGCATGCCTTCGTGGATTTCTCCACTGATCATTTTCTCAGCAATAACTTGCTCAAGGTGTTCTTGAATGAAGCGATTGATGGGGCGTGCGCCAAACGACTGATTGTATCCTTGCCCCGCAACACGCTTGACCAAATCATCGGTAATCACAAGCTCAACATTTCTCCCCCGCAAACGATTGGCAAAACTCTGAAGCATCAGCCGTGCAACTTTTTCTATATGTTTGTCTGAAAGTGGATGAAACACCACGACTCCATCAAAACGGTTGAGAAGCTCAGGCTTAAATGACCCTTCCTTAACCAACTCCTCAATAAACGCCTCCTTTTCTGTTGCAACATCCTTACCTGCCTTTGTCATCCCCCAGACGAGATCGCTCCCCGCATTGGATGTAGCGATGATAATCGTGTTACGGGCATTCACTTTTTTCCCGAAGGCATCTGCAAACATCCCCTCATCAAGGATCTGTAGAAAGAGGTCGTGGACATTCGTACTGGTCTTTTCAAATTCATCAAGCAAGAGAACACAGTAGGGTTCTTGCCTCAGCGCATTTGCAAGTGTGCCGGGGGTGTTGGTTTCTGAATTCCCGATAAGACGAGCAAGAGCATCTTCTGATTGATATTCGGACATATCAAAACGCGCCATTCTTCTCTCGTCACCAAACATAGCCTCTGCAAGTGCCTTGGTAGTCTCAGTTTTCCCAACACCCGTAGGACCCAAGAAAAGGAAAGAGCCGATAGGACGATTGAGATTGCGAATGCCTGTTCGTGATCGTCGCATAGCGCTTGCAATAGCAGAAATTGCTTGATCTTGGCCAACAACGCGCTTGTGTAAAAAGTTTTCTAGTTGTGAAAGCTGTGTTCGTTCTGTCTCCCCAATCTCCCCCACAGGGATATTGGTCTTTGCATGCACCAACTCATCAACGTCTTCTTTGGTAACGAAATGCTTCTTCTTGCTCAACACATGTGGGACCAACTCGATTAAAAGATTGATGGCTTTATCCGGCATAACCCCATCAGTGATGTAGCGATCGGCAGCTTGCAATACCTCCCGAAGCGCAGGATAGGTAAAGAAAATCGGATCCTTGGCCTCAAATACTCTTGCGGTACGCTCAAGCATCCCCATGGTGGATCCTTGGTCAGCCTCTTCTACCACAATCTTCTCAAATCTTTTCATTAGGAGACCGTCTCGTTCAATAAGTTGATGAAAGGCGTCCACGTCCGAGGTCGCTACAAACTGGATGTCTGCGCCTTTAAGATATGGATCCATAAGCTCAACAATATTTGATCCTACCGCGCGTGCGTTCAAGACAAATTGTGGGAAATCTTTAATGACCAAAATGATATTCCCTGCCTTGATGGCACTCTCCAAGATATCTATCATGGTACGCTCAAATAAAGATTTCTCTCCTGTTCGCGCAAGAAGCGCACTCGTATCCAGCGCCATAATATGTTTGTGTTCAAGCGCCGGATCTACATTGCGCCCAATAATCCTGTGCGCAAGAATGCCAATCACCTCGGTCTTGCCGACACCTGGCTCTCCAACGAGAATCGCGTTCGCTTCTTTCGCGCGGAGCAGAACTCTTTCGAGCTCTTTCGTTTCTTTGCCTCGTTTTATCAAGCGCATGTGATGTGCCTCTGCGTACTCATTCCCACTTATTCGCTCTGCATACTTTTCCAAAATGTACGCATGCCCGTATGCCCAATCCTTCCCAATGCCAGGTATCTCGGCAAGATGTTCGCGCGCCCACCAGTACTCTTTCCTTTTTTCGTACTCACTCTCACTCCATACCCACTCTGAAGCTCCCACAAAATCTTCTTCCTTTACCCCTCGAGAAAAAAGAAAATCTTTGAGTTCAGAGTCATGTGAAATGACAAAGGAGGCAAATTTTGGCAACGTAAAAAGTTCATGTTGTTCTAGTGGAGGTATTTCAATCTGGTATGTACTTTTGCCGGCGTGTCGCCCTTTTATAAAATACATCCGATCCTGTTCCCCAATGCCTAATCGTAGGAAGATTCTCCGTCCCTCTTCAGAATTTAAAAAGGAATTTGTAACATCTTCATCTCTCGCGGCTGCAAGAATCTTGAGCACATTAAAAGACAATAAGTCCGCCTCTGAATCTGCCTTAACCTCAGATTCGTCTTCTCCTTCTTTTAGATAGTACGAGCGAAAGAACGCCTCTAAGAGGAAGACAATTATCCAAAGCGCAAGGGCAATGATTGCTACCCCCATGACACGCGGCAAAATCGTTTGCGCGATGGAAAGGACCTCGCCCGAAAGAAGTCCGAGTCTGCTCATGGCAACTTCGGCGGCTACGGCAAAAATCGCAATTGCAACTAGCCACATGAGACCGCTCTCAACACGATGCCGCGCATTATGCGAGAAAAAACGATCGAGTGTGACCACAGGGTAGATATGGCTTTCTTTGAGATTTTTTCGTGAGAGCATTTTAGTAAGCGCCGCTCATTATCCAATGCACACCGACCGAAAGCAAAAGTATAAGCCCCACAGGAACAGCGATCCATGCAAAAAGACCAGCAATACCTAATGCGACCCATCCTGACATAACCAGCAAGCCGATGCTAATGACCACAATACGAACAAAAAACCCGACCAACCGCATTATGGTATTCACAAGTAGGACGGCTAGGAAGTTCTCAATATCAAGTCCCTTTCTCCGGTGCTCTTGCATTCTTTGCCATGGAGAAAAAAGGGTACGCGTAAGTAACCCAATAGAAAAGAAATCCCCAAGGAACCAAAAAATGTTCATCCATACGCGAGCAAGATCAACAAACGCGCGTGTGTAATGCCAAACGAAATATTGATATGCAATTCGGAGCGTAATCATAAAAATGATTCCTCACGAAATTATAACATCAAACAAAGTTGTTGCTGTGAATTTCTTAGCGAAATTTAACAAAGACCTTTCCTGTTTCAAGAAAACGGGCATCCATATAATCAATGTTCTCCGCTGTCCCCTTCTTTGTCTCAAGCGCGGAGGTGATAGCGATAGCTGTGTCTTTGGGGTTTTGGAGCAGGCTGATTAATATTGTGCCTCCCTCCTGCAAGCGCGCCTGATAATCTTTATTCTCCAGTTTTTGATATGCAACTATTTTAATATTTTGTCTCGCAAGAACATCCCTAAGCTCAATGAGTGACCTAAATTCTTCCGCTGGTGAATAATACTGACCAACGATTTCTTTTGTACTGCTCGCGTACAGATCACCATACATTGTAAGATACGACGCGTTTGAGAAAATGGGCGCCTGCGCATACACGAAGCTCGCATCATCCAAAAAGTAACACTCTGATTGCAGTCCCGCGGGAGTGGCATCTTCGCTTGAGCCGCACCACATGGCCGCAGGGTCTCGCTCATCCACAGTGATTGAAAGTTTCGTAAGGCCGTCTCGATCAATTTTGATATTCTTTATTCTTGGGAAAGATGAGAGGAGTGATGCGAGAATGTCGTCCTTTGGGTAAAGAAAAGTGTTATCTCTGGGGAAAATAAGTGCATAGTTGCCAACAAGCGCAGCTTGCGCAGTTGAGCGGATTATCTCACTCTCTACGATATCATTGCCAGTCACATCAATTGAAGCGATACGTACTTGTCCCATGTGAGCAACCCAAGAAAGGATTCCCGCGCTTATAAGTAATCCTCCCACAGCAACAAGTGTAAGCCGCACGCGACGTTCGCGCTTTCGCTTTTTTCGAGCAGGGGTATGGAGGAGTTCCCGCGCGTGGCGCATAGATTAATTTCTCTTGATTATGTTGCTGCCAAAATATGGGACCAAAACATCAGGGATCTTGATGCTCCCATCTTCCATCTGATTGTTCTCGATCAATGAAATAAGGATGCGCGGAGTTGCAATTGCCGTATTGTTGAGCGAATGAGCAAATCGAGATTTACCCTCTGCGTCTTTGTATCGCGTGTTGAGCCGTCGTGTCTGGAAATCATGGAAATAGGATGCTGAGTGTGTTTCGCGGTAAGCCTCCTCAGAGGGAACCCATGCTTCTATGTCATATTTCTTCACTTGCCCCAAACCCAAGTCTCCGCCGCAATTAACTACAACATGATATGGAATCTCAAGATCCTGCATGAGCATTTCCGCATTCTCGCGCAACTCCTCATGAAGCTTGACTGACGTCTCGTGGCTGGCTTCACAGACAACCACCTGCTCTAGTTTATAAAATTCATGCACTCGCATTAGGCCTTTTGTATCTTTCCCATGGCTACCTGCTTCCCGTCGAAAGCATGGAGAAAATGCGATAACTTTTTTGGGCAACTCTTCTATATTGAGAGTATCGTCTATAAATGTGCCCATGACACCCACCTCAGCGGTCCCTGCTAAATATTGCCCATCCTGAGTCTTGTAAAGATCCTCCTCGCTCTGTGGTAGATACCCAGTACCAAGAAATGCAGACCGGTTCACGAGCGATGGCACCATCATTGGCTCAAACCCTCTCTGCATCATACGGTCAAGGACAAATCGCCAGATGGCGAAGTGAAGCATGACGCCAGCACCTTTTAATGTATACCCACGGAATCCTGCTATCTTAACGCCTCGCTCAAAATCAACCATGCCCAATCCCTGCATCAATTCAATATGGGACCTTGGCGGAAAAGGGAAATTCGGGATCTTGCCCCACTTTGAAAGTTCTTTATTATCCTTGTCGCTTGCTCCCTCTGGAACCGACATGTCCGGTATGTTGGGCACCTGAACCATAAGCTCCTGCCATGCGGCCACAACAGTCTTGAGCTCCTCTTCCTTCTTTTGAAGATCTTCCTTGAGTGTCTTCATCTCTGCAATGAGTCCCTCTCTCGTAGAAGCATCCTGCGTACGCCCCACCGTGTCACTTACTTCATTCTGTTTGGCTCGCATTGCCTCAACCTCTATGAGAAGCCCCCGGCGCTTATCGTCACAAGCAAGTAATTGCTCCACATCAAAATCAATATGCTTTTTTTTGGCACCTTGCGCAACCAAATCTTTGTTTTCACGAATGAATTTAATATCGAGCATGTTGGTACGTACCATCATAACAAAACCCCCTAAACTGGTAAAATAAACGTATGGATAAAAACACCTCCATCTTCAAGATAGGACCAAAGGAATTCCCTTCTTTGCTTCCGGAAATTGGGGATGCACCCAAGGAGTTATTCGTAAGAGGAACACTGCCGGAGGATGACCCATTCTATATATGCATCGTGGGATCGCGCCGATACACAAGTTATGGCAAGGAAGCCTGCGAAAAGATTATCTCTGGTCTTTCTGGTATACAAAATATTGTCATCGTATCTGGGCTTGCACTGGGAATAGATGGCATTGCGCACCGTGCGGCACTTGCCGCGGGTATACGCACGATTGCTGTCCCGGGTTCAGGACTTTCTGACGAAGTGCTCTACCCTGCATCGCATCGCACCCTAGCTCATGAAATCCTCAAAAAGAATGGCGCGCTTTTGTCAGAATCCCCGCCGGACTTTCGTGCAACAGTGTGGAGCTTCCCGCGCCGGAATCGTATCATGGCGGGGCTTTCTCATATGATCATACTAATAGAGGCAGAGGAGCGCTCTGGCTCTCTCATCACGGCGCGTCTCGGGCTAGATTACAACAGGACAGTCGCTGCGGTGCCTGGCCCAATTACCCATCCTACATCCCACGGAACAAACGCGCTTATTAAGGATGGAGCAACTCCGATAAGCAGCGCCGCGGATATCCTTGAATCTCTCGGCATTGCGATAGAGCCCGTCTCATCTATAGAAGACAGAGCCCGGTCTCTTTCAGAGAATGAGCAAATTATTTACGAGATTCTACGAGAACCCATGTCGCGAGACGAGATAATAGAAAAGAGCAACCTCCCTGCCAGAGTTGCCAACATTACTCTTTCACTTTTAGAGAATAGTGGGTATATAAAAGAGACTGCAGGAATGATTCGTAGAGCTCAATAAAACACCCAATGAAACACCCCGTGCTATTTGCATTTGTATAAATCTTGTAGTACTACTTACCGATATATGAAATTACTCATCGTAGAGTCCCCTGCAAAGGCAAAGACGATAGAGAAATATCTCAAAGGAGAATACAAGGTAAAGGCAAGTGTCGGACACATCCGCGATCTCCCGAAGAGCAACAAACAGGCCATCGATATTGATGGTGGCTTTGTGCCTAAATATGTAGTTTCAAAAGGAAAGGAAAAAGTGGTCAGTGAACTGCGCTCCCTTGCAGCAGAAGCAGAAGATGTGGTGCTCGCTACCGACCCCGACCGCGAAGGAGAGGCGATTGCATGGCATATCACCGAAGCGTGCAATCTAAAGAACGCTAAACGCATCGTATTTAATGAGATCACTGAGACCGCCGTTTCGGAAGCCATCAAGAACCCTCGAAAAATTGATACCGAGTTGCGCAAGGCGCAAGAGGCCCGCCGAGTGCTTGACCGCCTTTTTGGTTACGACCTATCAGAACTTATCTGGAAGAAAGTACGCTACGGCTTGTCCGCGGGGCGTGTACAATCCCCTGCACTTCGCATCATCATGGAGCGCGAGCGAGAAATCCGCGCTTTCATACCAGAACACTTCTGGGTTATTACAGCCCTGCTCGGTGAAACAAAAGAGAAGGGTATCCTTTTCACCGCAACAGAAGAACCAAAAAGTCAGGAAGATGCAGACAAGATACTCGCGGCGGGGCGTTCGGGAAAATGGCATATAAAATCAATCAAAGAAACTGAGGCAAGCCGCGCCCCAAAACCTCCTTTCACCACATCTACTCTCCAGCAGACCGCAAGCACGAGACTTGGGTTCGCTCCATCAAGAACAATGATGATCGCTCAAAGACTCTACGAGGCAGGACACATCACATACATGCGTACCGATAGCCCAATGCTTTCAAAAGATGCAGAGGCAGCGATTGACCAATATGTAACAAAAAAATACGGCACCAACTACACACAACCTCGCGCATACAAGACAAAGAGCAAAACTGCGCAAGAAGCACACGAAGCGATCCGCCCTACCAATATCAACAAGCCTGAGGCAGGTGCAAGCCCCGAGCAGAAGAAACTCTACAAACTGATCTGGGCACGAGCAATCGCATCACAAATGAGTGATGCAAAGATGCTCCGCACCCGAGTTGTCGCAAATATAGAGGGCGACACACTCCCTGATTTTGCCGCCAATGGTTCTCGTCTTACTTTTGATGGATGGCTTGCCGCGGATCCAGAATCACGCGCTGACGACGTAGAAATTCCAAAGCTCTCGGAGGGACAAGAGGTCACTCTTTTTGATATCAACGCAGAAGGTAAACAAACTGAACCACCTGCGCGATACACCGAAGCAGGACTTGTGAAAGAGCTTGAGAAGCGCGGTCTTGGACGTCCAAGTACATATGCTGCCATCATTAAGACCCTCCAGGATCGCGGCTACGTGACAAAAGAAGGGCGCACCCTATTCCCTACTGATACCGGAGAAGTTGTGAGTGATTTCCTTGAAGCGCATTTCTCTAGATATATCAGTGATGAATTTACTTCGCACATGGAAGACGAGCTAGATGATATCGCTAACGGTAAGCGTGAATACACCCATACACTTGAGCAATTTTATAAGCCTTTCACAAAAGAAGTTAAGTCGAAGAAAAATATTGAGAAGCTCACCACTCTCGGACCAGCTGACCCGCAATGGAAATGTCCTAAGTGCGGTGGCGATATGGTCATCAAACTCGGCAAAGGAGGTAAATTTCTTTCTTGCGCTCGTTTTCCCGACTGCGAAGGAGCGCGCACGATTGAAGGCGCAGAGCTTGCAGGACCAAAAGAGACAGGTGAAATGTGCCCTGATTGTGGCAACCCTCTCGTTGAACGCGAAGGCCGATTTGGGAAATTCGTCTCTTGCAGTAAATATCCAAAGTGTAAATTTATAAAAAAGAGTGCCGAGGAAGAAGAAAAGGCAAAAACAGGAGTGAAATGTCCTGTCTGCAAAGACGGCGAACTCGTAGCACGTCGTGGACGTTTTGGTGAATTCTTCAGTTGTTCAAACTATCCTAAATGTAAATATGCAATCAAAGCTCGTCCGACGGGTAATATCTGCTCAATGTGCGGCTCGCTCATGATGGAGGGCACAAAGACAATCCCCGAAAGATGTTCGGATAAAACTTGTCCAAACCATAACCCCCACAAACTAGAAAAGGCAAAATAGTCTCGTCTTTACATTTCTGAAAAACATTGCATACTGGATGGATGTATTCCCAGGATGAGCTCGTTAAACTGCTCCAAAACCCCTCAGATAAGGAGGTGGCCCTCATCCGCAAGGCTTACGAACTCTCAGAAAAAGCTCATGCGGGCCAAGCTCGCTTTACGGGAGACCCCTACTTCAGTCATCCATTTGAAGTCGCAAGAACACTAGCAGAACTCAAACTTGATACCCCCACGATCATTGCAGGACTCCTGCACGACATTATTGAGGACGCAAACATCTCGCCGGAAACAATCTCAAAAGAATTTGGAAAAGACGTTCTCTTCCTTGTAGAAGGTGTCACCAAGCTCGGCACGCTCAAATACCGTGGAGCAGAGCGCCATGTAGAGAGTCTGCGTAAACTCTTCATCGCAACAGCCAAAGATGCCCGTGTGCTTATCATCAAGCTCGCCGACAGACTTCACAATATGAAGACACTTCATGGACACACTCGCCCTGATAAGCAACATCGCATCGCCCTTGAGACACTTGAAATATACGCCCCACTTGCCCACCGTCTCGGAATGGGACGCATTCAAGGAGAATTGGAAGATTACGCATTTCAATATGTCTTGCCAAAAGAATATACTGAGACAAAAGAGCTTCTCAAAGAGCGCAAAAATGTAAATGAAAAATATTTGGAGAAAGTCCGCCGCGCACTACAAAAAGAGCTCGGCAAAGAAGGCATTCGGGATGCACACGTAGATTCGCGCACCAAGCGTCTCTATAGTCTCTACAAGAAACTCAATAAGTACGACATGGAGATTGATAAGGTATACGATCTTGTAGCCTTGCGTGTCATTGTCCCAACCGTCGCCGATTGTTACCGTGTCCTCGGCATCATCCACAGTATATGGACCCCGCTTCCTGGCCGCATTAAGGACTATATTGCTCTTCCAAAGCCAAATGGATACAGAAGCCTCCATACGACCATCTTTACCGGAGACGGGGGTATTCTTGAGGTGCAAGTCCGAACTACGCGCATGCACGAAGAAGCCGAATATGGTATCGCCTCACATTTTGCATACAAAGAAGGCTTCTTCGGAGCGCTGCGCACACGTCGCGCCATCAGCAAGCAAATGACTTGGATGAAACAACTCCTTGAGTGGCAGAAGAATGTTCAAGAATCCGGAGAATTCCTTGAGAGCCTCAAGATGGAGTTTTTCAAAGATCGTGTCTTCGTCTTTACTCCAAAAGGAGATGTCATTGATTTACCTGACGAATCCACTGCTGTAGACTTTGCATACATGATACATTCTGATGTCGGCCATCACATGTCGGGAGTGAAAATAAACGGCAAAATGAAATCCCTTGATACTAAACTTCAAAATGGAGATATTGTTGAAATAGTCACCAAAAAAGCAAGCCAGCCTACCACAAAGTGGCTTGATTACGCCAAGACGACTCTTGCGCGCAAAAACATACGCGCGGCGCTCCACAAAGAATAACTAGACTGCAAAATTCTTGATGTTATAGAGATCCTCGTCTTCTGCCTGTGCTGGCTTAGATTCTCCTACTACTTCAGCTCCGCTATCTGAAAGCTCAACCTCATTCACTTTCTCAGAGGATTGATCAAATTGCTGTGTAAGGAAGTTCCCTACCTCCCGATATGGCATCTCCTCTGGGACTTGCTCTTCTTTTACAAGAGGTAGCGGCGGTATCTCCACCATGGGCACAGAGGTATCTTCTTGCGCTTTTGGCATACTTCGAGAAATCTCTGGGGTAGCAACTGCGGCAGCTGCCATCTTTTGCGCTCGTTCTGCAACAAGCTTCGCAACAATAGCCTGCAAATCATCTTCAGAATCAAAATTTATCGTGATTTTTCCGCCAACTTCTCGATGTTCAATATGAACTCGTGCGCCCAGCTTCTCAGTGAGAGACTCTTCAAGCTGAATAGTTTCTGGGTGTGTGTCTTTATCCTTTTTACGAACCTTATCCAATGCTATCCGACGCGCAATTTGTTCCGCATCACGTACGGTAAGTTTCATGAGGATGATTTCTTTAAAAAGGGTTTGCTGCTCTTCTGGTCTGTCGCCTAGCATAAGCAGTGGTCGTGTATGTCCCTCTGATATTTTCCCTTCTGAAAGCGCATCGAGCATCTCTGGCGGGAGCGCAAGTAAGCGGAGTGTATTTGAAACATATTCGCGACTTCTGTGGATGCGATCTGCAATCTGCGTGTGTTTGAAATTGAACTCTTCGGCAAGTTGATGGAAAGCACGCGCCCGCTCTACTGGGTTGAGATCTTCTCGCTGTACATTTTCTATGATTGCGAGTTCAAGTTTTACTCTGGCATTGTCGGCAATATTTCTGATTACCGCTGGAACTTGGGTGACCCCGGCAATACGCGAGGCACGAAGGCGCCTTTCTCCTGCAATGAGTTCATACGAGACTGCCATGCCGCCATCTGGCTTTTGCTCTTCCTTGCGCGAAACCACAAGCGGCTGGAGCACTCCATACTGACGAATTGACTCTGCTAAATCTGCAAGACGGGCAGCGTCAAACTCCCGTCGAGGTTGATAGGGGTTAGGGCGCACTTTATCAATATCTATCCAAAAAATGGAATTGCTATATTCCTGTGAGGGGTGCATGAATATAAATAATTTTCTTTATTGTAGCACGAACATATTTTCGGAAAATGTGATTATTTAATCTTTTCTGCCCTTTCCTGTGGAAAACTTGACTTTTCCAGCTAAAAATGGTATCATTAAATAAACGTACATTGAATGGAGGATATAGTATGTCTTCGAATCTAGGTGTAGACCCAGTGAAACACTTAGCGCAGTTGGTGAGACGAGTACGAGCCAAACCAGCAAGAACAGAGCCTTTGCTTGTCTTTCATGGCGAAGCGTTCCGCAGTTGCACTCTTGCCCCCTCACAGCGAATCTTGCAGGAGGCTCGAGAGAAGAAGGCCCAAGGCACCAAGAACAAAGTGAGAGAACCACTTTTTTTCAGCACAAGAACGCAGACGTCTCATCAATCAGTCGCGCCGAAGATACATTCCTCAAGACGATTAAGTTTGCTCCCATCTCCGGAGGGAGCACAGACGGTGACAAAGGTCCCTCTCATTTGGTCACCGTCTTTTTTTATTGCTGTGAAATTCTTTTAATACAAAGCGGTAGGGCTTTGCTGACCAAATCGGCCCTGCGTATGAGACGCCGACGCGCGGTGTTTTTATTATGTTTTTCTGCGGTACTTTCTCGCCCCTGTCCTCAATCCAGAGTCCGGATCTTTTTGTAATTGTTTTACCATTGAGCACTCTGGTGATATTTAATTTTTGGGTGAGCTTCCCTGGGCCTACCGCACCTTCGATTCCCCGGATAAGCACAGCTGCAGGATATCCTTTTTTGCCTGTTACTACATTGAGCATGTGCCACATGCCATACACAAAATAAACGTAGAAGGTTCCGCCTTCGCCAAACATAATTTTCGTACGCGGAGTTTCTCCTTTATGCGCATGTGAAGCTTTGTCATGGTGGCCGTCATACGCCTCAACTTCGACGATCTTATACGCGGTGGTATGCCTGCCTATCCGGCGGACAAGATATTTGCCAAGTAAGTCTTTTGCTACAACACGCGTTGGGCGGAGATAGAATGCCTTGGGAAGGACATGCGGGCTTTTCATGCCACACACTATATCCCAAAAAGAAAAAAGCCGCGCATCATGCGCGGCTTCGTTGCCCAAAGTCACAGAAGTGACTTGTACGGGATAAGCGTCAGGGTACAGATCTTTCCTTCAAAATCAGGTTTCATTTGGAAAAGTGGCTGCCCTTCCTTCCTTATTCCAGAGACAAGGGTAGCCGATGCATCACGGAGCGTCCGGACGGTTTTTTGATCAAGGACCAAGCCAATAGGACGTGTCTCGATATGCGCAAGCGTTCCCTCAACAAGAATGTTTGAAGCGGTTCCTATCATTGGTATTGTCTGTAAAAAGCGCAATACCTCTGCAACCTTTTCGCCATACTGATCACAAAGAAAAGTGTCTTCACTTGAGATGGGCAAACTTCTGTTCCACCCCGCACGGAAACTTTCGATCCTGACATTGAAGCGTGGCGTCCCGAAGTTGAGTACTACATCTGTCCAAATATCTTTATGATCTCGCTCTATCACGACTTATCCTCCCTATATATGATTCTGGTCGCAGAATACCTATTTATTATGTGTGGGTCAACCTAATATAAAACGGGCTGCCCACATGAGCAGCCCGCAGAGATTTGAGGTTTTATTTTTTTATCCAGAAACGAAGGGCTTGGTATCGGCCATCGCTGTTGGTTGCACTGCGAGCGCATCCAGCGAAAATCATATCGCCGTTACGCGTTCGCTCAGCGAGAACTACGCTTTCAAGCGCCTTCACTGTGGGTAAATCAAGAATGAGGATGACCTCTGGCAAAAAGTGGTTGCCTGGCCGGCCGAAGAGAATCTCGTCTTGATTGGTAACAGCAACACCAGATTCACTCAAAGCGAGAAGTGCTTCTGCCACTTTGTTGCCGTGCATACTTCTTATTTCGGGGTCGAGAATCGATACCACTCGATCGTGCTGTTGCTTCTTCTGAAGCGCAACGCGACCAAGATTAATATTCAGGACGAGGCGCGCTAGACCTTGTGCTGAACGCGGAGACTGATCATGCGTGCTGGCCGAAGCCAGAGGTGCTTGTATTTCCATCTGTGTTGCCCCCTTTTTTAAGCAGAGTTTGTCATGTATTCCTTTGGAACTTCCATTTTCGAGCATACGCCTAAGCCCTCCCCTCGTCAATTGCCTAGGTATATAGCAAAAAAGACCACTTTTAGCGGTCTTTTTTGTACCCTCTCTGTCTTTTTTATTATCGAGGAGTTGTGGGGAATGTGCTGAAAGTAGCAAGAACATCACTACCATCATCAGTCATCAAAATCTTATCATCTCCCTTGAATTCAAAGATGCGATCCCCGTCATCTTCGTACGCAGAGATAGCATATGAGCTATCAGGCGTAGTTTCGCGAAGAAGATTAACCGTAGTAGTTGCGCTCTCGCTGAATAGGTACGCTCCAAGGATGTTACTTGCGTTGCCATCTGCATCAAGCTCGCGCACTGCAACCCACACAGGAGCAGACGTCTCTGCAGAAACAGTCACCTGCTTTCCTGCTGATTGGTCGCTCGCATGCGCTGCAAAAGAAACATCGCTTGTCATTCCTTCCATGCTCTCCATGGTAGAGGTTGCGGTTTTGGAACCTTTTGATGAGGTGTCATCTGCTGGCAACTTATCAGAGCCAAAAACGGCATAACCAATGAGAAATCCGATTAGTCCGCCGATCACGATAAGCATTATCCGTTCGTTGTTCTTGTTCATAAATGGGCTATTACTTTTTTAATGGTAGGCCTACTATACGCCAAAGAGGTATGCTTTGCAAACACCTTGCCAAACAATAAAATTTATTGCATTTCTTTACTTTTCCCAAGACGGATAGAGTCTCGGATTGTACCCCAAAATCCGCCTTCTAGCCTCGCATGTATGGTAAAGACAACTGCCATTGCGATACAAGCCCCAAGCCCCGCAAGAAACATGTCTTTCTGCGCATCCCACACATCTCCCTGTGCCCCAAGAAAGGCAAGTCCGGCTTCAGGATCTACGCTTTGTACAGCAAGCCATTCAATAATTTCGTAAACAGCCGACATGGCAAACACAAGCTCAACTGGGAAAAAGTATCTCCAGATTCCTTTCACTTTGGCAACTCTAGTAAAGATCTCAAGAAATGGATACGCGAGTAAGAGGCCATAACTAAAATGCACCAGTCGGTCATACATGTTGCGTTCGGCGCTAAACCACTCCCTCAAGGTCTCTCCAAATGGTACCTCCGCGTATGTGTAATGCGAGCCAATTACATGCATGATCATAAAAAGCGTAAGGAGTGTGTATGAAATATTTGAGAGCCGAAACCATCGCGCCGTAAAGAGAACCAGTGGAACAAAAATGAACACGAGATAATTTTCTAGAAGCCAGTCTTCCCGATAGAGCGGTTCCCATGCAGCCCACACCCACACAGACAAAAAACAAGCGAGAAGAAAAAGTTTGTACCAAGCATCCTTGCTCATAGAAACCATGATACCAGATAAAAAAAAGACCCGTCATCACTTAAGAGACGGGCCAAAAGGAGCTGAGTGTTGTGGGACACTTGGAAAGCATTCTGCCTTCGTGCGAGGAGCGCGATGCAAGGTGCACGGCTGCCGGCCGCGATGTACTACAAGTGACATCTAGCAAGCCTCTACTCGAGACGAAGCGAATCTCCCCAGCGACTCAACTCGAATGCTTAGTATATACCTCTTTTTTAGGATTGTCAAGTCTGTACTTGGCGCCAATACACAAACACCCACTTCGCAAGAAGTGGGTGTTTTGGGTAGAAGTAACCTATGTTCCTTACGCCTTCTTTGTAGTGTTTGGTGTCTTTCCGCGTCG
Organism: uncultured Candidatus Saccharibacteria bacterium; assembly: GCA_964612415.1. GTDB lineage: Bacteria > Patescibacteriota > Minisyncoccia > Phycocordibacterales > CAYRGE01 > CAZTCT01. The sequence continues at coordinate 113,996 of CAZTCT010000002.1, forward strand.
GTTGTAGAACATCACCGCAGCAAGGAGAATGCCGAGAATGATAAGCCCTGCACCAATAGCCCTTGAAGAGATGCGCTCTGCAAGTGCGTCAAACGCGCGCGCAAATTGTGCAGTAAGTCCAGTTTCTGTCTGCGTCTCACTGTCCCCTTCGAGTTCAGTGCCTGCTGTTACATCATCTCCACCAAGAGCGAGACCTGGGTTGGTAGTAGAAGCACTTGTATCAATCCCTACTTGCCCCTCTGCAGCACTCTCAATATCTTCTTGGGCTGCGCCTACTGCCTTCAAGCTCTCAAGAAAGGCACGGAAGGCAACAACTTCTGCTGACTGCTCGTCAGTAAGCGGAAACGCTCGCTCACAATAGATTTCATTCACTTTCTTACGAGTAGTGTAATACACATACCCAGTAGAAGCATCATAGCCCCACGGAGCCAATACATCATCAGCATATCGTTCCTGGAATGCGCTCACTGCGTCAAAATCTGCCTGGTCGTATATGCCGTCTACGGGAAGATTGAATCCTTCGAAGGTGTTGAGAAATGCCTCAAGCTTCTTGACCTCATCTGGATTGTTGTCTGCGCCAAGTTTGATGTACTCAAGAAGGTACTCTTCACAAACTGCTGGAGTTGTTGTTGCCACCTCCGAAGGAGTGGTTGTTGCGATTGGAGTAGTGAGCGCAAGTGTTGGAGGGACTCCACCACCGCCACCAGTGGCAATTGGTCCATTTCCTCCTACAGCAACAGGTCCTCCGCCATTTGTAGGTGTAGGTGTTGGCTCTGGCTCTCCTGTGTCTCCGCCAGTACCACCTTCTACAGTGATCGTCCTCGTCACCTCATCTGCAGCAGCTCCTTGTGAGTCAGTCACGTTGTAGGTGATGGTGTATGTACCAATGGTGTTGGTATCAATAGTGTCTCCACCAACAACGATATCTTCGGTGATGTCTCCATCTTCCTCGTCAGAAGCGGTAGCGCCAGGATCTGTGAAAGTTCCGCCTACGGTTACTGTTGAGGTCGCAGCTCCGGTGAGAGTGATGATCGGCTTTGAATTTTCGCTATCAAGATCGCCGTCATAGCTTTCGGGATTCTCAGCGTCACCATCCGTATGACATGCTGGGTCCTCTGAGTCGGTCAATCCGTCCTCATCATTATCAAGTGAGTCAGAACATGCAGGATTCTCTCCTCCACCATTCGTTCCTCCGGAAACTACTTCTACTGTCCTCGTCACCTCATCTGCAGCAGCTCCTTGTGAGTCAGTCACGTTGTAGGTGATGGTGTATGTACCAATGGTGTTGGTATCAATAGTGTCTCCACCAACAACGATATCTTCGGTGATGTCTCCATCTTCCTCGTCAGAAGCGGTAGCGCCTTGGTCTGCATATGAAGAACCTTGCGTCACAGATACTGGATCCTCGCCAACAAGTGTGATGACCGGCTTTGCGTTTTCGTCATTAATATTCTGATCGTAAGAGTCAGGGTTGCCCGCATTGCCGTCTGTGTGGCAGGTTGGGTCTTCAGCATCAATAAGCTCGTCGCCATCATTATCAACCGCGTCAGAGCATTCCGTGTCGCCGAGCGCAACGATATTTACCGTGCGTGTAACTTGGTCTGCAGCAGCACCTTGTGAGTCAGTCACATTGTAGGTAACAGTAAATGAGCCGAGCTCAGAAGTGTCTACGATATCCCCGCCTACAACGATCTGACCACTGATATCTCCATCTTCGGCGTCCTCTGCAGTGGCACCAGGATCGGTGAAGGTTGTCCCGATGATCACCTCAAGCGGGTTGTCTCCAATAAGTGTGATGACAGGCTTCTCATTCACTGGCGTTGGAGCCATTGTGTTGAGTACTACAAGAGTTCGGTTTGGGCGAGTCTTGTTGAGAATGATATGCCCGTCAGAGTTGGTATTTCGGGCACTATCATCAGAAAGATCTGGTGTAAAAATCTCATTGCTGTACACAAAGAGATCATTGATGCTGTGAACCGAAGTCTTGAACTGGTCGTTGTATTTCGGCGCAAGCCAGCCTTCTCCTGTAATGCTTTCCTCGTCGTAGAAATACGAACCGATCTTAAGATCACTATAGGTCACACACTGTGCGTCATTCACACCATCGTGTCCGAAGATATCTGCGGTGAAAGAAAGTGGCACAGAAAACTGAGATGTTGGCAGTACTCCTACTGCCTTTGGAGCAGTCTTGTTGCCTGCGAAATCAATCCCCGCGATGCTAAAGGTAGATCCGCCTAATGCTGATCCATCGACAAGGTTACCCTCCGCATCAACAATAGCCTTACATACGGTAATAGAACCCTTGGTTGGAGATGGCGCAGGTGGCTCGGTGATTTTGTCGAAAGCTGCACAGATCGGAGCAACACTGTTTGGGAACTTCTTGTTACTTGGATATGCAGCATGATATGCCACCACCGAGTCAACGTCAGATGAAAGCGTAAGGCCCACATCTACGGTCTCATTCCTCGTAGCGGTTGTGACATAGTCTTCAAGATCAGACACGGCTGATGAGCGAGCAACTTCAGTGCTTCCATTCTTGAGAATGACAAACCAGCTTTCGTCAGACTGGATTACCTCATCGCGCCCAATGTAACCATCATATGAGAAGAGTGAGATGGTGTACTTCCCTGCGGTAAGTGAAGCAGATACTGGAAGCTGTGCCTCAGCATCTGTCTTATTGGACAAGAGCCAGTGTGTCTCGTCAGAATTGAAAGTGACGATAGTTCGCCCATCCTGTGCGTTAAAAGGACAAGATGGAATAACGACCTCTGGAGTATCCTCCTCGTAGTCATCATGGTCATGCCCATTACCAGTGGCGTATGCAATGCCAGAAACACCCCACACTGCAATGAGGGTCGTCACAAGAATAAATTTAAGATAAGAATTGATGCTCTTCATATTAAGGTAATCGCACTCCTAATTCGCACAGTTATTAATAACCGCTAAATATATAAAAGACACTTTTCAATTAAAGGACATTCCAATAGCTGTCCTTTAGAACTTGTGTTCTACCGCTTTTGCACCTCTTCGCCCAATAAAGACCTTAGTAGGAGAAACGATGTCTTTTATCTCTTCTCCCTTTGATATGCGCAGAAGCATACCGATAAATGTTCAATGAGTCAAACTTGGAATATCTAGCTCCTCAGTGGAGCAAAACACCCCTTCGCCTCTAAGATTTAATAATAGCATGCATAAAAAATACTGTCAAGTTTCTCCTCATAAAAAGATCCCCGGCAGTGCTATTGCCGGGGCTATAATTTGAGGAGACAAAATGGAAGTCTCAGTGTGGAGGGCTCCCGCCTCTTTGCGTTTGAAGCGGCAGTGAAGTGCGTGGGAGTGAGGCGCCGCCTCGGAGCGCATCGCCCATCCGTAGGCGTGATGAGGGTCGAGGCAGGAGCCCGTCCACTTTTTATACTACCCCCATATCTTGATAGGTCAACCCCGAGTTATGCACCTCTACATTTCCGCAAGCAGTGTGCTTTTATTTGTGGACCTAGCGAGAATCGAACTCGCGCTTCGGCAATGCGAATGCCGCGTAATACCACTTTACTATAGGCCCTAGCGAGGGGCAGAGCGCGACCTGCGCGCTCTTTCTCCGAGTGACGGGTCTATATCGGATTTTGATATAGACCCTAACGAAGAATAAAAATATCCTAGCACATCCTTATAAGATAAGCATTGCGTCCCCGAAGGAGAAGAAGCGGAACTTCTCATTGATCGCAATTTTATATAGATCAAGGATTCTCCGTGGCGCCTTTTTGTGCAAAAGGAACGCATCCACGAGACACATGAGTGATGAGCGAGGAACGTGAAAGTTGGTGATGAGTGTATCTACCACCTTAAATTCGTATGGTGGCTTGATAAACAAATCAGTTTCCCCTGATATGTTCTTTGATGCTCCTCCCAAGATGCTCTGGGCTGCCGTCTCAAGTGTTCGAGTTGCGGTGGTTCCTGCCGCGACAACTCGTCGCCCGTTCCCTTTTGCCCATTGAATCGCATGAGCTGTATCAATGGGCACAAAGTATGGCTCGCGATGAAGCTTGCTGTGCGCGAGCATCTCCTCGTTCACAGGGCTAAACGTCCCGAGCCCAACATGCAGTGTCGTATATGCACGCTCAATCCCTTTCTCGCCAAGCCGAGCAAACACATCCTCTGTGAAATGCAAAGATGCAGTGGGAGCAGCAACTGACCCATCTCGTTTTGCAAAAACCGTCTGATACTCCTCTCTTAAATTAGATTCGTACATCTCTGTTTCCCCAAGATATGGCGGGATGGGGGTATGCCCGATCTCTTGGAGAATACTTACGAGGTGCTCATACGGAATAGGTAGCCGAAAGGTGAAGATATTCTTTTCGTTTCCCAACACCTCAAGAAACACATTTTCTGTGAGGGGGTATACTTTCCCCGCCTCAAGCTTCCCTCCTACTATTCCAGTAATAGTGTCGCTCCCTTGATGGTATTCATTGAGGAGGAAGAGTATTTCAGTTTGTTTACCTTCCACATCTATAAAGACTCGCGCAGGAAGGACTTTTGTGTCATTGAGAACTACAAGATCGCCAGCCTCAAGATACGCATCTATGCCAGAAAACACTCCAAAGGAAATTCTGTCTTCTTTGGTGTCATAAACAAAGAGACGCGCTGTATCTCTGGGATGAGCAGGAGTCTTGGCAATGAGCTCTTTGGGTAATTCATAGTCGTACTCTTCTAAAACTTTCATATACTCAAAAGTAGCACACCCATATAAAAAAGTCCCCCGCGACCAGATGGGCGCGGGGGATGCGTAAAAGAACTTATTTAGTGTCTTGAATCCTTCTTCGGCTGAAGCGGTTGCGCTTCAAACTTGATGGTATTGTTCGTGGTAGTGGTAGGACGACTGGTGAGCGTATTGGTATTCGAATTCGAATTCGAATTCGAATTCGAAAGTTTCGCCGATGAGTACGAGTCCGAGTACGCACTGCCGCCTTTGGCACTTGCAGTAACAGGGCCAATATCTATGTCGCCGGTGCTGCCACCTTTTCCGCCTTGCGCACTGACATCGACTGCAGTTGAGTTGTCAACAGCAACGGCACCAGAGGCAACACTGCCCCCTTCTCCGCCCGCACTCGTACTTGTCGAGTTTGAGCTGACATTGACTGCCCCTTCGGCAACGCCTCCGCTTACCGCTTCGGCTCCGCCACCGGACTGCTGGATATTTACACTGTCGGGTCGGCGATTTGCCTGCCCCTTCGCGTAGTAATGCCCAGAGATGAGCGCAGCCGAGGTCGCGGTAATGCTCATGTTCGTCGCATCCTGCAACGTACCAGTGCTGCTGGCCCCGTCACGCATTTCGGGAACGATCTCATCTGAATCGTGGTCAAAGAGATCAACGATTTTGATGCGTTGCCCACCGGCAGCATCTACCCCCGAATCTACAAAGACATAGCTGTAGTGTGTAGGAGTCCCATCCGAAAGTGTGAGCCTTTCAGTTCTCACTCCCCCGTTTGATGTACATCCACCAAGGGCAACGCAGACTGTGGCGATTAAACCAACTATTTTCATTTTCATCTCACTTTCTCCTATATCTCAATTGCTATGAGTAGTATTTATTCGATGCTACATTCCTTCCTGAATGAAGTCTGTGTTTTTCCTCCGTTTGCGTAAATGCCACCGTAAGCGATGGGGTTTGTTGGTATGAGTATCCCTTGGCCACCGCGCTCGGTTGTCATAACCACACTTCTACATGTCTTGCGCGGCGGCAGCGGTACCGGCGGCAATTCCGGCGGCGGAGATGGCATGATTGCCACTTCCGTTACCTCTTGTGCCACAGGAGTGGGCGCAATGGGCGGTGCCGGAGCGATGATCACATTCCCGCAGTACAGTGAGAAAATTGGTTGCCCATTGTCATAGACGATTAATTCTCCTGGGCTACATGGCGTGTTGCCCTCGCGCTCCCAAGTACCAAACTCAGTGCCATCGCGGTTGGTGTACATGATATACACCCCAGACGGTAAACCGTTCTGATTCCATCCTTCGCACGATTTTATTTCCACTGATGCATGCGATTGATAGTAATACTGGAGTTCCCAAATATTTTGGAAGGCGTGCCCAGTAACCTCATTCACTTTTTTGACGAACATGTCCTCGGAGACAAACCCCCGCTGTGCATGTAAGTCGTCAAAAAACTCATACAGAGTTGTTCGCTCTTTTTGGAAGAGAAAGGGAAATCTCGGACCCGCTGCGTCTGTGTAGATTGCAAAGGCTGAGGGTACATGTAATGCAAGTAGTAGTATCACTTGCACCAATATCAGATTACCTGTATTCGTCCTCACGTCGTCTTTCCTCCATCATGTCAAGGATCACAAGAGGCGGCTACTCTACCACACTTCCTTCATCTTGTCACTAGCATTTTAGACAAAATAAAAGCCGCCCCGATGCGCTCGTAGGCGGCTATCTGCTCTTATATATCCCGGTTATGGAATCGCTTGTGCGACCCGCCGACATATCCGAATGGCCATGACTCGGTTGTGGAATCGTTTGCGCGACCCGCCGACCCATGCTTAAGCAGTAGTTGTAGAATAAAAATATGAGGTTTTTGTTACGCTGCAGCAATTTTCGCTGCCACAGGCAACACATCAACGACTGTGAGAGGTGGGTGAAGACCGTAAAACTTCTGAGCACCTTCGTTGTCGCGCACATGTTTGAGCGCCGTTGCAATGTTCATCCAATCTTGCGCACCATGCGGTAAGTACTCGCAGGTTGTACTCCCTGCCCGCCTACGAGCGCGAATCACCACTGCCTTGTTGTGGTCCCGAGGATTGAATCGCATTGTATCCGGAATTGTGATGGGAAGGAAGTCATTTTGGATATCGTGCAATAGCTGCGAAATCCGTACTACGACTTTTTCGCCATGTGCATTGGCAAGTTCCACGATCTCTACCGGAACTGCAATTCGCTCCACCGCTCCACGCGACACCTTTGTGCGCCGTCCAAGAAGGAAGGCAGCGATTAACAGACCGGCAATGAGCAAAAATGCTCCTGCCACCAAGAGTGAGTTATCAAACGCCCAACCCCATATGTCGTTTTGCGACACTTGAGTGGGCACCTCTGCCACGGGGAAGCTTTGCGCTTCGGCCTGCACGGGGAGGACTTCCGCTTGAGAAGGAGCCTCTGTTGAAATGATTGTTGTAGGAGTGGAATCTTCCGTCACCGCCGCCTGCTCTACTTCGGTCGTTGTTGTGGAAATATCCGTCACTGGTTGAAATTCCGCTTTGTCGCCATAGCCATTGAAGGCCAGGCCGCCAATAGCACCGAGTACGTTTTTCGCCTGCCCAGAGGACATATACACGCCGTCCAAACTGGACTCGCCGTAGAGTTTCGTTACGTTGCTTGTCGTTGCGACAGCCGGCATAAGGCCGACGTATTCCTCGGGGATCAAAAGTTTGAACGGACCAGGCTGGAGCGTCGCCCAGGTCTTCACATTGTTTGGACCCTTGTGGGTTTCCAGAAACTTTGTGAAGCCCTCCGCAGAACCATATTCCTGGTTATACACCAATTGAACATATTGGTTCTGCTTCCAGAGAAGCCAAGCAGAGCCACCAGCAAGAATATTCACCTTGAGTACCACGTAGTCATTCTGCACTTGAACATCACCAGCACCTTCATCGGGTGCCGCGACGGCCACTTGCATCATCAGGAAGATCGCCACAATGGCGCTTCCCACCAGCTTGAGATATTTCATGACACACCTCCATATTTCGTCTCTCAAAGAACTCCAAACCCAAAGAACGTGAGGCGCTCATCATACATAAAATTGCAGATTTGTAAAGAGAGCTAAAGAGAAAAGGCACAGGTCTTGCAAAAGACCTGTGCCTTTGATGGTGCAGAACGAGACTTATTACGGTCTCGTGGGGGCCGTCGGAGCAGTGGGTGCCGTCGGCGGGTCTTGGTAACTCGTACCTTTGTGATACGAGCCCGCCCTGGCCAGAGTCGGAACGACCGACAAGGTCAGAATGGCCGGTGTGACATACACGGACTTCTTGACGAAGTCACGCCGTGAGGGGTTCACCTCGTGCGTTTGGTTCATGCGACTTTCTCCTTCTTTCGTTACGGTTGGTGCGAATTGCCAGACCTACCTTCTCACAGTACCCTCTGAAAGTCAATAATGGTGGACCCAAGCGGTCCTTATTAGAACCAAGCTCGCGAGAATTGATGAGGATGTTTATATTCCGGAGTTACTTCAAACTAAATCACGGCGCTATCTTAATTGAATTAATGAGAGTATTAAAATCGTCAATATATTTGTCATTATAGAGTCCAATCGCAAGAATCTTATTCCCATTATCTATGAGGGCACCAACAATTGGACTTTTGGGAATACCTGCGCTCAAGTCATCAACGACAACAGCATGATGCCCACTAATAGTTTCGGTGCGTGTGTTTGCGTAATATGTATACCAGCCATCCTTGAAGGTTTTTATAAATTGCTCAACAGACATTTTTTCAGGATTATCCAGCAAAGTAACACCCATGTCTGAAGGGATATCAATTCCTGCGCCTTGAGATTCTGCGACGGTCGCGGGGCTTTTTAAGCCAAGAGATCCCCCTGCCGATTTTGCTACCCATAAAGGAGGATAGAAAATGGTTACCCCCTCAAGAGTTGCTTGTTGCCAGTCACTTGCACTTACATCTTTCCCCTCCAAAAACTTTACGCTCTCAACGATTGAAAGAAAGTACTGTCTTAATGTGTCGTATGTAATACCAAGATCATAGAAAGTGTTGTCATCTCCTGGATTAATCATAATGATTACCCCTTGCTCAGGTGCTAATGCGTACAAAGCAAGGACTGGATCATAGTCATCAGGGAGGGGAGCGCCTGTTGATGAAAAGGCAAACGCGACAATACCATTAGAAAAAACATTCCTTGTGAATGTGCCCTGTTTAATCAGTACGTCAAGAGGATCTACATTGTCTTTGAACCATGCATCAGGGTCAGCAACAGAATCATCTGCTCTCACCGTAACGTGGTATTGAAAACTATATACAGAGGAGACATTCTCTCCCCTGGTAGTTCTCATTTGTTCTCCAAATGTTGGGTACTTAAAACTTATTCCCAGTTCAGGGTCGGTGTATGTGGGCCAGGTGCTCGTATCGACTTCCCCATGAATTTGGGGCGCTTCATCAGGAATACCTGGCACTTCAGGTAATTCTGTAGGCTCAGGAATAGTGTTCTGCTGCGATTGCCAAAACAAGAAAAAGGTTAGTGCGACGAGAATGAAGAAAACTATAGAGAGCACCCAGATGTTGCGATGGAGTGACATTGTGTAGAGAGCGTTGGTTTAATCGTATCACCCTGCACTTTCACGTCAATGTGGAGAAGGTGTTGGGCTTGTAGATTTACTAGCAATGACTTGCTTGATATATGAAATACACGATTCAAGATCTGTAAAATGTTGCGTGAGTGGATGGTAGTAAAAAATAGATTCGTGGTTTCGCGGACCGACAATGAAAATCTGGGGTGAACCTCTTTGCTCAGCCAGAGCAAGCGCGGCCCCAAGCTCTACATACATACCTTTTCCGCGCTCTTTGTTATCAGTCATCAAGATATATAGATCTGCATCTCTCACACCGTTAATATCCCGCGCGGCGCGGAGCCCAACTTCTTCTAAGTTCCCAGAATAATCCCCAAGGTTGTCGGTTGTGGTCCAGTCATGTGTAATATCAATTCCGATTTCGGAAAGTCTTGCGTACACATTTCTGATACGATCTTTTTCTCCCAGTTGCCCAGACACGAATGCTTTCATTAACTATGATTCTAGCACGCGGTGTATTTGCTTATATTCCTGCGTAGGCTCGAACTGAAAAAGCGGCTCTGTTGAGCCGCTTTCTTTACATGTGTACGCTTGGGTTACCCAAAATACGGTCTTGTGGACCCAAGCGGTCCTTATTAGAACCAAGCTCGCGAGAATTGATGAGGATGTTTATATCCCGAAGCTGAGAAACCGTAACCGCGCTTATTGGAATTAAAACAAAACCCCCATACGGGGGCTTTGTTTCGAAACTTAGTTATTGATTGAACCATTGGCTGCGCCAGTCGCGCATCATCTGTATCTCTTGTGTTTGCGCTGTGATGATATCGTTACCGAGCTTAATAAGCTCTGGGCGGCGAGTCTCCTGGAGAAGGATTTGGGCCATTTCGACTGCTCCTTGGTGGTGTACGATCATTTCATCCAAGAATGCACGGTCAAGGTCGTCCCCAGTCCTCCCCTCTAGCCCCATCATCATGCCTCCCATTGCTCCATGCATACCAGAAGACATTGGTGCAAATGTTGGCCCATATGCGTACTGCCCTCCCCGAACAGAATAGCCTATTGCAAGACCAAGAATGAGAGCAAGCAATCCAATAATAAGAACATTATTTTTTGTTGATTCCATAGAAGTGAATTTTGATTGTTAATACAAGCAAAATATCATCTATGGTGCACGAGGACTTATAGCACTTTGAAGATATAGAGTGGTGAATGAATATGTCCCAGACTCATCGAGTAAATACCGAGAGTTGGTGTTTTGAAGTAGATCACTTTCTGGATTAAATAACCACCGCAGTCGGGTGAGCAAAATAATAAATAGGAGGAGAATGAATGTGGTCAAAAATTCTTCAGTGAGGAATGATGCAAAAAGCATCTGCCAAGAAGCGATGTGCTCAAGCGCGCCCATTTCGCATAGCGCCGCCTTGTCTACCATAAATGGGCAATGCCCCGATGCAGCCATGCCTTCGTGATGATGGTCCATCCGAGCCATAGCAAGCGGACTTAGTATTGCTACTAAAAAGAAAGTGCCCAATAGAAGCAAAGAAAAGACCTTCGTTGTACGATCTTTCTTTCTCAATTGTCCGAACCCGAATACTTTCATTAACTATGATTCTAGCACGCGATATCGCTCCCTATATCCGTTGATTAGGCTCGAACTGAAAAAGCGGCTCTGTTGAGCCGCTTTCTTTATGTTTGTACGCTTGGGTTACCCAAAATACGGTCTTGTGGACCCGACCGGGCTTGAACCGGTGACCTCCTGTATGCAAAACAGGCGCTCTAGCCAACTGAGCTACGGGCCCAAATAAAAACGAGATTTATTCTACCTTATTTCCCAACAAGCGCAAGGTCGACGACATGCTCAATGAACTCTGGGAACGCAATTTCTTGCGCGGTAAGCGCCTTGGGAAGAAGTGACGCGTCAGAAAGTCCTGGCAAACTATTCGCCTCAAGCACATAGAGTCCCCGAGGTGAAAGCACCATATCGATACGCGAATAGTGAGATAGACCAAGAGCTTTATGTGCTTCTATTGCTGTCTTCTGGATCATCTCCATTTCTTCTTGCGTGATATGCGCAGGACAAATTTCCTGAGTCTCTGGACTATACTTTGCCTCATAGTCAAACAACTCTTTTGTCGCGGGTAAGATAACTTCAATCGGAGGAAGTGCGTACACACCTCCATGAGTGTCTTCTACAACCGCGCAGGTAATCTCTCTCCCTGGAATATACTCTTCAATAAGCGCTCCGCTTCCCCTCTCCACAGTATCAGTTACCGCGGCAAGCAAATCCTCAAATTTTCTCACAAGCGACACGCCGACTGACGAGCCACTCGCAATGGGCTTCACTACATATGGAAGTGGGAGGGATTGGAAAATCGAAACGGCTTGAAGTGAGATGTCTCCTCCTTCGCGCACAGTGAGCCCTCGTGGAACACGCAAGCTATGCTCCATGAACCTTTTCTTCGCAAGATACTTGTTCATTGCAAGCGCAGAAGCAAAGACTTTTGATCCGGTATATGGCGTGCGGAAACTTTCCAAATCTCTTTGGAGGCCTCCATCTTCACCATAAGTACCGTGGAGCGCATTGAAAACGACGTCGGCTGAGCGCGCTACCTTTTCAAGAGATGAGGGATAGCCGTTGATATTCCACTCACCTTCTTTTGTAATGAAAATATCAAGAGGAATAAATCGGGTGCGAGAAATTGCACGCAGGACATTTGCGCCTGTTTGGATGGAGATGTCGTATTCATCACTAACGCCACCACGGACTACGCCGACGTATTTCATGAGTACATTATACTGCCACACCAAATCTGCGACAATGGAAAAATTGATTTTTGGCCCTTTTTTAATTAGAATTCGAGATACTTATACGCCGGAGTGGTGGAATGGTATACACGTGCGACTCAAAATCGCATGCCGTAAGGCTTAAGGGTTCAAGTCCCTTCTCCGGCACTAAAATCTTGACCAATTAGACAGCTTGGCTAGACTGGCATCAGACCATAAATCCTTTCTTAGTTTGAGGAGGAACAAAGATGCCTGATACGCCAACCAACAACTGGATTGTCTGGGTACCAATCGCTCTGGTAATTGGTACAATTTTCACACTTGTCTTTGAGCAGAAGCTCACTCGCCTTGCGAAAAAGCTTCTTTTGCTCTTGATAGGAGAAGGGGTCATTATTATTTTCCTCACTGTAGGCATGCTTTCTTTTGAAACGGACTTCGCGGGAAAATTTTGGTTCATTTTTGCATTTGCTTTTTTGCTTCTTTCCTTTTTTTGGATACGAAGTATCCGTAAGAGATGGTGATCTACCCGCCCGCAGCAATGGAGTGCTGCGGGCTTTTGTTATATAGTCTTAAAGTTATGTCACACATCATCGTCATCCTCGGCCCCACAGCTACGGGCAAGAGCGACTTGGCTGTGTGCCTTGCAAAAGAATTCAATGGCGAGGTTGTTTCTGCTGATTCCCGTCAGGTATACAAGGGTCTCAATATCGGCACAGGTAAGATTACCGAAAAGGAGATGGGCGGTATCCCCCATCATCTCCTTGATGTCGCAAATCCAAAGAA
>CAZTCT010000002.1:126949-128829 GCA_964612415.1 uncultured Candidatus Saccharibacteria bacterium
AAAAGGAGATGGGCGGTATCCCCCATCATCTCCTTGATGTCGCAAATCCAAAGAAAGTATTTAGTGTGACAGATTATCAAAGACTCGCATCAAGAGCAGTTGCGGGCATTATCAAGCGCGGCAAAGTCCCCATCATCTGCGGAGGTACGGGCCTTTACATATCTGCATTAGCTGATGGCCTCATCTTCCCAGATGTCCCACCAAATGAAAACCTAAGGAAAAAGCTCTCTGGTAAATCCCCCGAACAATTATTTGCCCTTCTTTCTAAAATTGACCTTAAGCGCGCAGACAATATCGATAGACACAATCCACGCCGCCTTATCCGAGCAATTGAAATTGCAAAAGCAAATGGAAGGAATGTCCCGCTCAAAGCCAACCCGCCATACAAGGCAATTAAAATTGGCCTTGATATGCCTGATGCCACCCTTAAGGAGAAAGTCCTTGTACGCATCCATGCTCGCATGAAGAAAGGAATGGTCGCTGAATCAAAACGATTGCGTGAGGCGGGTCTTTCGTGGAAACGCATGGAAGCGCTCGGACTAGAATACCGTCTCCTTGCACAACTCCTCCAGGGCAAAATATCTAAAGAAGAATTCGTCGAAAAGCTCGCGCAAGAAATATGGCAATACGTCCGCCGTCAGCGCACATGGTTTCGCAAAGACAAGCAGATACAATGGTTCACGCCTGGGCAATACACAAAACTGCGCTCGTTTGTCCGAGCGCAGTTGAGTGAATAAATTTAGGCTTTCTTGCTTCCGTTCTTCTTGCCGTTGCCAGAATCATCTTTCCAGATTCGCACTGCGTATTTCCATCCATACTTCGCCGCAAAGAGTGCTACAAAGAAGTAGATGATGAGTGGAATAAATCCAATAAGTGTCGCAATGAGATTGACAGTGACATTTTGGATTGCCTGGTTGATGTTGTATACAAACGTCTGTACCGCAGACTTCCATGAATCTTTGATGTTGTCCCAGTCGGCATATTTGATCTCTGACACACTGACATAGAAATACGTGTAGTCTAAGCGATCGAGTTGATCTGCTTTGGATTTGATGAGTTGATCAATCTGCGCATTGATGTTGATCTGCTCTTGTGTGAGTTGCTGTATTGTATTGACCTTGCTTGAGATGATGCGTGCCAATGCGTCAGCATTCTGCGACTGTGTTGCAAGACGTGTAACATCATCATAGGCACGCAGTGCGGCATCAAGTGTTGATTTGATTGAATCGCGCTTTTTGGTAAGAATCTCGAGTTGATCGGTAAGTCCTTCTACAGAACCTTTGATGGTGTAGGTATTCTCAGAGAGCTCACGAGGATCAAGCGCGCGCAAAGCCCCCAACACTTCCTCTGTATGCGCTTTCTCAACTTTAAAGGTGAAGCTGCATCCGTGCTTGTTTTCGCTCGCGTTTTCAAAGATGACATAGTCATGTGCTTTAAGAGCAGAGACACTTGAGCACGTATCGTTGAGTTTGTGTGTTTCGATATGCGCACTGTAATCGGTCACCTCATACTCTTCGGCGTCATTGCCTGTTGTCCCAGAGGGAACAGGTATAGGACTTGGATAGTATGAGGATGTTCCTCCTCCTTTGCCGTATGCCATCTCGTCGGTAGCATAGTCGCCATCCATCATCGGCGCCATGGAAGGAGCCATCCCCACCATCTCCCTCCCGATGCTTTGCATAGTCGTATTTAGTGTACGCGTACTGCCACCAAGAAGTTGTAGTGCAAACGAAGCAAGGAAAAGCGCGACGATTACAAGACCCGTTATTTTTAAAATTTTAACTGGCGTGAGGTTATATTTTTTTAGAAAATCCATATGTATACAGTATAACAACCAAAATGATTTTGGTTACAGCAAGATGTGCATAGCAATACTTGGC
>CAZTCT010000002.1:128929-131066 GCA_964612415.1 uncultured Candidatus Saccharibacteria bacterium
AGCGGGCCCAGCAGGACTTGAACCTGCAGTCCTGGTTTTGGAGACCAGTGGTTTACCAATTAACCGATAGGCCCATATGGTAGTCGCCAGTATATCAGACAACGGGCGGTTAGAAAAACGGCTCAACCGATCGGTTGAGCCGTTTTTGTGCCCCGTTTGGCAAAGAAGCTTACTTCTTGATCTCCTTGTGCGGAGTTGATTTCTTGCACCATTTGCAATACTTCTTGAGCTCAATCTTGCGTGTGACGAGCTTGCGGTTCTTCCTGCTCCAATAGTTAATGCGCTTGCATTTCCCGCAGGCCAATTTGATGAGTTGATCTTGTGACATATCCCGAAATAATTAACCTCACAAGAGTAATATAAAACTCAATAAAAGGCAACCCTCCCCACCCCTTTATATATAAAACCGCTTCATCCGAGGATTAAGCCTGGTGATAAGTTCATAGCCCGTAGTGCCCGCAAGCGCGGCTGTGTCGGCGATATCTACTCCCCCCTTCCCAGCGCCGCCTAAGAGAACGATCTCGTCTCCGATCTTCACTCCTGGCACATTGGTCACATCCAAGACCAGCATGTCCATTGAAACCCGCCCAAGTACACGCACCTTCTTGCCACGGATACTGACGGATCCCTTGCCTGAGAGCGCCCGTGGATACCCATGCCAATATCCAACAGGACATATCGCGATTATGGACGCCCGTTTCAAATGTTCTGTGAGATCATATCCAATGTATGAACCCTTTGATAATTTTTTTATCTCACTGACAATTCCTTTCCAGACAAGAGGAGATATAAGGGGCATACGCTTGTGCGCATGAGTACGCACTTGTGCCGATGGGTATAGCCCATAAAGACCGATACCAATGCGCACCATGTCATAGTGAGCCTCAGGGAAAATCATTGCCCCGCCTGTTGCACTTGCATGCACGATTGGCGAAAACCCAGCGGCACGCGTTGCCTCCACCCATTTATCAAACTCTTTGATTTGGGCATTGGTGTATTTTCTATCTTTTGGATCTTTCGCGGCAGCGAAATGTGTATAGAGTCCTTCTGCCAATATTCCCCGTCTATGCTTCTGCAAAAACGCAAAGAGAGCAGGCCTATCACCTTCTAGAAAACCCTGCCGGTGCATTCCTGTATCTACTTTAATATGCACTCTCGCCTGTACACCAAGCCGCTTGGCAGTGTTGGCGATATCTTTAAGGGCGTCTACATGAGAGGCAGTGAGACTCAATCCTGCTCTAAGCGCCATCTCAACTCGCCCAGGAAGCGTGTAGCCAAGCACAAGGACAGGAGTGTGTATTCCCTCCTTCCGGAGCGTAAGCCCTTCCACCGCAGAATCAACACCAAGCCAGTCCACTTTGCTCTTCACAACTTCGTGCGCGAAATCTGAAAGCCCATGTCCATAGGCGTTGGACTTCACCACAGCCATGAACTTCACCTTTGAGCTAAGTACTTTTTTGATACTCGCAATATTCTTTTTTATCGCTTTGCGATCAACTTCTATCCATGTACGAAGGAGTTTAGTATCCGGCTTCATCCCGTTTAGAAATATAGGCTTGTAATAATCTGCAAATGTCGACTAAAAAACTGTACTCAGTCATGTGCCCCGTTAACTGCCATAAAACATTTCTAACGGGATTCATGGAAGTATTCTACCAAATAGAAAAGGCCCGGGGTTAACCCCGGGCCTTTTCTCTGGTGTTACCAGCTTCGGCCTCCGCCAAAACCGTTCCCACCTCCGTTGCGACCTCCGCGGAATCCTCCGCCATTTCGAGGGCGCTCTTCTTGTGGACGAGCCTCATTTACGGTGAGGTTACGTCCTTCGAAGTCCTTGCCGTCAAACATCTCGACAGCCTTCTGAGCCTCTTCCTCCGTAGACATTTCTACGAAACCGAAGCCCTTTGAACGGCCAGTCATTTTGTCTGAGATGATCGCGACAGACTCAACGGTACCTGCTTGGGAGAAATACTCCTTCACAGCATCGTCGGTGCTTGAGTAAGGCAAGCCACCTACATACAATCGTTTCGCCATATCGTATAGACACAAATAAAATTACTAGCAAGCCGACCTTATTTTCTTCGCCGCCTCACACGATTTTATTTGTGTTTTGGAACCGCACTTAGAAAATAGCACTTGC
>CAZTCT010000003.1:0-80833 GCA_964612415.1 uncultured Candidatus Saccharibacteria bacterium
TAGAACGCTGTCCTGATAAGACAGAGGTCGTAGGTTCGATTCCTACCACGCGCACTAAGATTTCTTTATATGTGCGGCATATTTGCATACACTGGGAAAAAAGAGTCAGTGCCTATCTTGCTGGACGGCCTAAGCTCTCTTGAGTATAGGGGGTATGACTCAGCGGGCATTTTTGTGGCAGGGGGAGGCGTAGTGAAGTCAGTTGGTCCTGTTGGGAATCTTAAAAAAAAGATCAAAAGAAAAATCGCTGGCACCAGTGGCATTGCACATTTGAGGTGGGCTACTCACGGTGAGCCGACGGAAGTTAACGCTCACCCCCACCACGATGATGGCAAGAAAATCTGGGTTGTTCACAATGGCATCATAGAAAACTTTAAAGAAATCAAAGAGAAGCTTGGGAAAAAGAAGTACAAATTTCTTTCCTCAACTGATACCGAAGTGCTCCCGCATCTAATAAGTTTTTATTTAAAAAGAACAGGAAATCTTGAAGAGGCAGTCACTCTGGCGCTCAATGACGTAAAGGGAACTTATGGAATTGCAGTTTCATATGAAGAAGAACCGAACAAGATTATTGCGGCACGGTTTGGAGCCCCAGTTGTTCTGGGGATAGGAGAGAATGAGAATTTTGTTGCTTCAGATCCTTCTCCTATTCTGAGACATACTAAAGATGTGATATATCTGCGGGATGGAGAAATCGCCGTCATAACCCCAACTTCTTATCGAATACAAAATTTAAATAGCGCAGAGATTAGTAGAGATAAGGAAGTTATTGATTGGGATATTACTCAAATACAAAAAGGAGGGTTTGAGCATTTCATGCTCAAAGAAATTATGGAGGGGCCCGAAGTCATTGTGAACACAACTCGCGGGAGACTTATCCCAGAAGAAGGTCTTGTGAAGCTGGGAGGCCTAGAGTCAGTCGCTGACAAACTGCGGACAATCAAGCGCATCATTATTGTTGGCTGTGGAACCGCATACTACGCTGGGCTTGTAGGGGAGTATATGATTGAGGAATATGCAGGTATTCCTGTTGAGGTGGAGATTGGCTCAGAATTTCGTTACAGAAAACCGATTATAGATGAGGACACTGTTTTGCTTGCCGTGTCGCAATCTGGTGAGACGGCAGATACACTGGAAGCAATTAAGGAAGCAAAACGAAAAGGAGCCTTAACCCTTGGCATTGTTAACACAGTAGGGTCTACAATTGCGCGAGAGACTGATGCCGGCATTTACAATCATGCTGGACCTGAAATAGGAGTCGCATCAACGAAGGCATTTATCTCGCAACTAACAGCGCTTGCGCTCCTTACTGTTTTTCTTGGGAGGCAGAGGCAGATGTCTCTTAGTATGGGGAAGAGGATTATCAGCGAAATCCAAATATTGCCCGAGTGTATTCAGGGTATCCTTAAGAAGCGACCAGAAATAAAGAAAATTGCAGATAAATATAAGAAGTCAAAAGATTTTCTCTATATCGGGCGTAAATATAATTATCCTATTGCTTTTGAGGGCGCGCTTAAACTTAAAGAAGTTTCGTATATCCACGCTGAGGGGTATGGAGCGGGAGAAATGAAGCATGGACCGCTTGCAATGATCGATACTTCTTTCCCAGCTTTAGCTATTGCCCCCTCGGATAGTGTGTACGAGAAAATGCTATCAAATATTCAGGAGATAAAAGCTCGAAAAGGGAAAATTATTGCAGTTGGGACCGAAGGAAACCATGATGTAAA
The DNA here is from genome assembly GCA_964612415.1 of uncultured Candidatus Saccharibacteria bacterium. Lineage (GTDB taxonomy): Bacteria > Patescibacteriota > Minisyncoccia > Phycocordibacterales > CAYRGE01 > CAZTCT01. The sequence goes on from CAZTCT010000003.1 coordinate 1,728, forward strand.
AGAATTTGTTGATGATGTTATTTATATTCCTAAAACAATAGAAATGCTCTCACCGATTCTTTCTATTGTGCCACTCCAGCTTTTTGCGTACTATGTTGCAGTAAAGAGGGGGCTTAATGTTGACCGTCCCCGTAATTTGGCAAAATCTGTCACCGTTGAATAATTTCCATGGACTACAAGACCTATTTCAAAGGGAAGAGAATTACGATGCTCGGGCTTGGACTTTTGGGGCGCGGAGTTAATGTTGCCAAGTTTCTCGCAGAGCAAGGTGCGATACTCACTGTTACCGATCTCAAGTCGCGCGAGACGCTTGAACCCTCACTCAAACAATTAAAGAAATTTTCCAATATCACTTTTGTACTGGGCGAGCACCGACTCGAGGATTTCCAAAATAAGGATTTAGTCATCAAGGCTGCCGGTGTTCCTCTAGACTCTGTTTATGTTACAGGGGCGAGAAAGAATAATATCCCCGTTGAAATGGATGCTTCACTCTTCGCGCGGCTTGTTCCACAGGAAGTTACACTTGTGGGAATCACAGGTACACGTGGCAAATCAACAGTTACACACCTTGTTCATGAAGCCCTCTGTATGGCAGGGCAGAAGGCGTATCTTGGCGGCAATGTGCGGGGTATGGCGACCTTACCGCTTCTTAAAAAGGTAAAAAGAGGGGATGTAGTGGTCATGGAGCTTGACTCATGGCAGTTGCAAGGATTTGGGGAAGCCCACATCAGCCCAGATATTGCGGTATTCACGACCTTTATGGACGACCACATGAACTACTACAAGGGAGATATGAGGCAATACGCAGAAGACAAAGCTCATATTTTTAAATATCAAAAAGAGGGCGGTGTTGTGATTTTTGGGGCACAGGCAAAAAATGCTTTAAAAAAGCTTGGTATCAAATCACCCCGCAATGCATTTGTCGCAGAGAGTCTCCCAAGAAACTGGAAGCTCAAAATTCCTGGGGAGCATAATCAATATAACGCTGGTGTTGCTCGTGCCACACTCCGTGCACTTGGCGTCTCTGATGCAGCTATCAAGAAAGCGTTTGCTAAATTTCCAGGTGTGCCAGGACGACTCGAGCTTGTGGCGAAAAAGAAAGGAATTGCTTTCTACAACGACACCACAGCAACTACTCCTGATGGGGTTTTGGCAGCGATTTCTGCGCTCAAGAAAGGTGCGAAGAGAAACATTATTCTTCTCGGCGGCGGAGCAGACAAAGGACTTGAATACAAAGTCTTTGTAAAGAAACTTCAGAATATAAAATCCCTCATTTTGTTTAAGGGTGCGGCAACAGACAAGATTGTTGTAGTGTTGCCGAAGCGCTCGGCTTTTAGCGTGCAAGAGGTTTCCTCCATGAAGGAGGCATTTGACGTGGTAAAAAAAGATATGAAAAAGGGCGATGTTGTACTTCTCTCTCCAGGTGCGGCAAGCTTTGGAGTTTTCCAAAACGAATTTGATCGAGGTGATCAGTTTGTGCGTGAAGTGAAGAAGATTAAATAATCATGCAAAAACCCATACTCTACATTGTAGCGACTCCCATAGGCAATCTCGAGGATATTACCCTTCGGGCTCTCCGTGTGCTTAAAGAAGTAGATGTAGTGCTTTGCGAGGATACACGACAGACGGCGCGCCTTCTTGATAAATATGAGATAAAAGTGAAGACGCTCTCATACAATGCGCACAGTACGCCAGCCAAAAACAAAGCAATCTTTGAATTGCTTGAAGAAGGGAAAACGCTTGCACTTGTATCTGATGCGGGGACACCAGGGATTTCTGATCCAGGTATGCTTTTGGTCAAACAAGTGCGTGAGCGCTTTGGTGACGAGGTAGCTGTCATCCCCATTCCTGGTGCGAGCGCTCTCACAGGAGCTCTCTCGGCAAGTGGCGTATCTTCTTCAGAATTTTTGTTTCTTGGCTTCTTGCCGCACAAGAAGGGCAGGGAGACTCTTTTCAAAGAGATCGCGGAGTCTAAGCGCACCTGTGTATTTTATGAGTCCCCACATCGCATACTCAAGGCGCTTGAGTCTCTCGCCAAGCACGCAGGGGAGCGACGCGTTATGATAGCCAGAGAGTTGACCAAGATACATGAAGAGTTTGTTGCCGGCACACCCCAGGAGCTTGCGCAGTATTTTGCTGAAAATAAGGAGAAAGTACGGGGCGAATTCGTGGTCATCGTTGAGGGTAAGTAAAATTCGCGTTATAATCAACCACGATTAAAGATTTTTATACCTATGTCCAAAAGAAAAACTGTTGTCATTCTTGCATTACTTGTAGCGCTGGTTCCTAAAATGGGGTTTCCTCAAGGCTGGGAAGATGCATTCTATATTTTTGTGGGGCTTCTCATCGCGCTTTTGGCATATTTGCCAGACCGTGTGTATTGCGATGAATGTCGCAAACTTGTCTCTCCAAGTGCCCACCGCGACCAAATGTCTGCTGACATGACCGAACAGCAAGTCTCTACGCAAACTGTGATGAAAAAGGTTGGGAAAGAAAGGTCTGAGCAAGGTGATAAGGCTTCGGTAGTATGAAAGGAGAGGGGACATCTCGACGTCGCATATTTTGGCTAAGCGGACTTTCTGTGTCCGCTTTTGCGATTTCGTTCGCATCTTTTTATGCACTTCCGGCGAGCTCTGTTTCTTTCCAAAACCAAGAGGCGACCACCTCAACTCCCGAGGTTACTACTCAAGAGCCCGAAGCGCCACGCATTGTGGTGACACACATAAAGACCCCAGAACCTGTAAAAGGGATTTATATGACGAGCTGGGTTGCAGGGACATCGCGTCTGCGCGAACCCATCATTGATCTTATTGATCAGACAGAAGCAAACTCTATTATCATTGATATTAAGGACTATTCAGGAGGGATTTCTTTTAAAGTTTCTGACCCAGTGCTCGATGCTGTCGGGGCACAGGAAAATCGTATCCCTGACATTGTTGAGCTTATCGATAGGCTGCACAAAAAGGGTATATATGTGATCGGACGCATCTCCGCATTCCAGGACCCGAAATATGTTGCTAAGCACCCAGAAGATGCAGTGCGCAAAAAAAGTGATGGAGGTATTTGGAAAGATTACAAAGGAATTTCATGGATAGATGCTAATTCTCGTGAGATGTGGAATTATCTTGTCGCGCTCGGCAAAGCCTCGTACGCGGTAGGCTTTGATGAACTCAACTTTGATTATGTGCGATTCCCGTCGGATGGAGACATGCTCGACACGAAGTACCAAACTCCAGAAGGAAAGACGAAAGCAGATGTGATGGAAAGCTTTTTTGCGTATCTCCGACAAGAACTTGGTGATAGCGGAGCAGTGCTCTCTGCAGACCTCTTTGGTATGACGACGACGAACAAAGATGATTTAAATATTGGGCAAGTACTTGAGCGGGCATATCCATATTTAGACTACATTGCCCCAATGGTGTACCCGTCACACTACCCGAAGACATTTATCGGCCTTGCAAATCCTGCTGCACATCCGTACGAAGTAGTGAAATATTCTATGGATGCAGCGGTCTTGCGCGCACAGCAGGCAAGCTCTACTCCAAGCAAATTAAGACCTTGGCTTCAGGACTTTGATCTTGGGGCAACGTACACACCCGACATGGTCCGGGCGCAGATACAGGCTACATATGATTCAGGGCTTACCTCATGGATGCTCTGGGATGCGGCAAATACGTATACAAAAGCGGCGCTCTATCCGTTCTATAGCACGACGACCGCTACAGTTTCTCAATAAAAAATAAAGAGGGGAATCGAAAGATTCGATTCCCCTCGGGGTTGTCCAGCTTCTCGGGCTGGGGTTGTGGTTATTGTTAGGGGAGGTGATCGTTACTCCCCGTGAGATGCCGATCGATCAGATCGTGAATTCGCCGGCGCCGTAGTCGGATGCGGCGGAGGCCAGGACCGAAGTGCCGAAGCTCAAAACTGTGGTGTCGCGCGCGGCCGGGGGCGCATTGGCGTGGTTGCCGACGGCGCCGAGATGACCGGGCGAATACAGGGCATTTTTCTTTTTCATGGCATACCTCCTTGGTTGCCGTTTTGTGCTCCCAGCGAACGATGTCCCTAAGGACGGCGAGTTCGTGGGTCCATTTAGAATAATACACCCACACGAAAAATCTGTCAAGTCAAGGGGTAGGCTAAAAGTTAAGGGAGCCCATAGGGCTCCCTTGTGAATATTGTGCCAGCACAACAGCTAGCAGTTCGGGCGGCTTTTATAAAAGCCAGTCAAAATGTGCAAGTGTCATGCCATGATCGTCTCCCATATGGAAGTTGATAGTACGCGGCCAATCCTAGAATGCGGAGTGTATCACTCGGCAAGACATACTCCGTGGCCACAATGGCTGTGCCGGCTTGGATCACCTCCTTTTTATTACCGCCGAGTAAGGGTGTGTGGTTCTGACGCTCGCGCCAGTCACCTCTGTGCCCATTCTAACAATCGCACAGCATCTGCCAAGGGGGGGATTATTCACAAAAAGTATTGCAATTCTCAGTAGATGCTTTAATATGCGTCGCTAGACGAAGTTCAAAATGCTTACTTTGTGGAGGTGAGAAGAATGGCCAAATTGAAACCCCAAAGAGAGTACGTGAACAATATTTTGCTCCAGGTTTCAGCAAGCGTTTCGCAGAGAGCACGAGGAGTGTTCATGCGGAATCTCCAGACATATGCGGAATGCAGGCTGGAGGAAGTAGAACCTTTTTCTTATGAGGAGATCCCCGCGGTAGATCGTGCCTTCATAAACATTTGCTCTACGCGGCACAAGCAGAAAGAGATTGCGGGCATCCTCGATGAATTCTTTCGAAAAGAGAAAGATGAAAGAAGGTATGCTCCATTTCGGGAAGCATGGAGGAAGCAGGCGCAGACGCTGGGGTTTCGCTGTTGCACAAAACAGAAAAATGGTACTTAGCGGCGGCTCAAAAATATGAGCCGCCTTTTTATTGCACAGCCGAGTTCTTTGGCGTATAGTGCCACAAGATATCCAAGACACGGGGGTATATATGGAAAAGATGGAAGTCACCATCCCTTGTGCTTTGTACAAGGGAGGGCTTGCTACCTATAAGATCGTAGACGAAATCATAGAGCAGTATAAAAAAGTAAGGCCTAAACAAAGGGAACAGTTTAGTCCTATCTCCCGGCGAGTGTTTTTTGAACATACTACAAATTGGTACAACCTCATTTTTCTTGTTCCGAAGGATGAAACTGAGCAGTTTGTGGTTTTGGCGAGCGCTCTTCTTGAACAACTAAAAAAAGAACACAAAGTAGGTTTGTTCAAAAAAATCAAAATTTGCCCCGAGTCAATGAGAGGGCCGACATCCCCGAGCCCGAATGCCGCGTAAGCATTCGGGCTTTTTTCTATTCGCACGCTATACTATACTTTATATAAATATGAGCACATTCTCTCCGCGACAAAAGCCGGGGCAAGATCAGGTTACGTTCTTTGCGGCAACAGATTTTCGAAACCAGCGTATTCCGTTTGGCATCAAAGCTGACGATCGCACACGCCATATCTACGTGATCGGGAAGACGGGAATGGGGAAATCCACGCTCCTTGAGAACATGGCCATTCAAGATATCCAGAATGGCAACGGCATGGCATTCTTTGATCCACACGGCAAGACAGCTGAACTCCTTCTGAAGTACATTCCCAAGGATAGGATCAAAGATGTTTTGTATTTTGCTCCGTTTGATACCGATTTCCCAATGTCGTTTAACATCATGGAGGACGTTGGCTACGATAAGCGCCATTTGGTCGTCTCTGGGCTCATGAGTGCGTTCAAAAAGATATGGGTGGACTCATGGTCCGCGCGTATGGAGTACATCTTGAGTAACACACTTCTTGCACTGCTTGAGTATCCTGACTCCACGCTTTTGTCGGTAAATCGTATGTACACTGACAAGGACTACCGCAAAAAAGTTGTTGAGAATATTACTGATCCATCGGTGCGTTCTTTTTGGGTGGAAGAATACGCAAAGTACACGGATCGTTATACCCAAGAAGCAACACCAGCAATTCAAAACAAAGTAGGGCAATTCACCTCAAACCCGCTTATCAGAAACATTGTCGGGCAACCCAAGTCTACCTTTGATCTGCGCAAGATGATGGACGAGAGGAAGATTATGATAGTGAACCTCTCGAAGGGGCGCATCGGAGAAGGGAACGCCAATCTTCTCGGGAGCATGCTCATTACCAAACTCTACCTTGCGGCGATGTCGCGAGCGGATTTGCCTGAAGCGCAGGTGAAGAAACTGCCAAACTTCTATCTTTATGTAGATGAGTTTCAGTCATTTGCGAACGAGTCATTTGCTAATATTCTCTCTGAAGCTCGTAAGTATAATCTCAACCTCACGCTTGCACACCAATATATTGAACAAATGCCAGAAGAGGTACGCGCTGCAGTATTTGGCAACGTAGGAACCATGATCATGTTTCGTGTAGGAGCATATGATGCGGAGGTGCTCGAGAAGGAGTACTCGCCTGTCTTTACCGCAGAAGACATGGTCAATCTTGGCTTTACGCAAATATATCTCAAGCTCATGATTGATGGTGTCACTTCACACCCATTTTCTGCAGTAACATTGCCTCCGATTGAACCACTGCGTACTACATACGAGAAGGATGTGATGGACGCTTCACGCAAAACCTTTGCACAACCACGTACGGATATTGAGAATGCGATAAATGAATGGTATAAGCCGCTTGAGGGAAGCTCAAACGGGGAAGAAGAGAGGAGTGAGCCTCGGCAGCGACGTCCGCGTCGGCAGCCTAACGCTGAATATGAAAATCGACCACCACGCCGACAAGAAAGGCCTCGAGAGGACCCGTTTGCAGAGGTGCGAGAGAAGTTTGCTGCTCAGCCGAAAGAGCCCCCTGTTCCCAAAGAAGTTGTTGAAGAAACGCCGCCACCACCTTCTCCGCGCGCATCTCTTGATGATCTCAAAAAGAAGTCCGACAAGAAGGGGAGAGAAAAAGATAAGGGTCCTTCGGCCGAACATCTTGCAGATCTCCGCGCGGCACTTGCAAGCGCAATGAAAAAAGAAGGTGAAGAGGCACACAAAAAGGAAGAGAAGCCATCCCAGAGAGAAACAGAGTCTAGGAAGGAACCTCCATCTACAAAAGAAATAAAAGAAATCCCGCGGAACGTCCTAGAAGACATTTTGAACGTAGAGAAGCCGTAGGTCATGAAAAAATACACACTTCCCGCACTATTCTTCATATTTTTGTTTCCAGCTGTTGCTTGTGCAGAAGTGCGTTTTACCGAAGTGATGTATGACCTTGAGGGAGCAGATGCAGGGCGAGAATGGGTGGAGGTATGTAATACAGGTAGCGATTCGGTAGATCTGACTGGATGGAAGTTTTTTGAAAATGGGACAAATCATGGACTTACTGAGGCCCAGGGAGGAACGGCGATTTCTTCCGGGGAGTGTGCGGTTATCGCAGACAATTCAGGTACATTTCTTTCTGAACATGGGGGATTTTCTGGAGTACTTTTTGACAGTTCGTTTTCTCTTGCGAACACGACCGAGACTATTACTCTGCGCAACGCAGATTTCACTGATGTAGATACTTTTACTTACAATTCTGATATGGGAGCAGCAGGTGACGGCAATTCTCTGCAAAGTAATGCGGGCTCCTGGGTTGTGGCAGCGCCAACGCCAGGTAGCGCTACTCTCGGAGTATCGGCGCAAGGACAAGAAGAAGGTCAAACCACCAGTGAAAATGTTAATGAGACCTTAGAAATAACGCCTATACAAGAAGATTCGGCGCAGGATGATTCTGGGACGCAGAGTAGTTTCCCTGTCATCCCACAACTCTTTGCAGATGCAGGGAAAGGGTATGCGGGTGTATCAGGCGGACCGATTTTGTTTAAAGGACAAGCAGTTGGCAAAAAGGGGGAAATACTTGCGAATGCACGGTACTCGTGGACATTTGGCGACGGGACGACTGCTGAGGGGAAAGAGGTATACCACACATATATGTATCCAGGGAAGTATCGCGTTGTTTTAAATGTATCTTCAGGGTTCAACTCGGGGTCTGATATGACCATTGCTGATATCAGCACGGCAATGATTTCAATCTCAAAGATAATCATTGGGCAAAATGGGCTTATAGAGCTCAAGAATCTTTCTCAGAAAGAGCTTGATATCTCAGGGTGGACTCTTGCCGGCAACGGAAGAGAATTTGTCATCCCACAAGATACATTTATTTTAGGACAAGAAGCAGTTATTTTTTCGGGACAAACAACTGGTATTTCCATTGGCCAAGGAGATAACGTTATTCTTCTGTATCCCAATAGAACAGAAGTGACACGCTATGTGTGGGGGAGCACAAATAAAAGCTCAAGTATTAGTGCTGCACAAAAAGTGGTTTCTGCGCCCGCTGTAGCAAAGGTGCAATCTACAAAAGTCGCGTCGGCGGAAGATGGCCTATCTCAAATACGCGAGAGTGGTGCCAGTGAGGAACAAGTGAAAGGGCAATTGGCACAAGTTCTGCCGGGTGAAGGCCAAGAAGAAACAAATTCTTTATACCCTTGGCTTCTAGGGCTTATCCTTGTTGCAGGGGCAGGTGCTGCATCGGTATTTTTTATAAAACCTCAAGTTGTGGAGGGGGACGAAAATCCTTTTGCTAAAGCAGCAGCAGAGTATGAGATTGTTGAGGAGAAATAGGAGCGCTTCTCTTTAGGGCGTAGTTATTGTATATTTCGGCGTATGACAGATAAGCAAAAAACCATTCTTGTGACAGGGGGAGCAGGCTTTATCGGCTCGCATCTTTGCGAGCGGCTGGTCAAAGATGGGCACAAAGTTATCTCTCTTGATAACTACTTCACCGGTTCACGGGAAAATCATGTTGCTGGAGTAGAGTATCGCGAAGGACATACAAAAGACATTGAGAGGCATATTTCTGAGTCTCCGGATATCGTGTATCACCTCGGGGAATATTCCCGCGTAGAAAAAAGCTTTGAGGATGTAGAGCAGGTGTGGGATCTCAATCAGTACGGGACTTTTGCGGTGCTTGAATTTGCTCGCAGGCGCAAGGCAAAACTTGTTTATGCAGGGAGCTCAACAAAGTTCGGGGACAAAGGACTTGGGCGCGACCAGAGTCCGTATGCATGGAGTAAAGCAAGCATGACTGATTTGGTGAAAAATTATGGAGACTGGTTTGGGCTTAATTATGCGATAACGTATTTCTATAATGTGTACGGTCCACGGGAACGAGCAAGTGACTTTGGCACGGTCGTGGCCATTTTTAAAGAACAGTATGAACGAGGGACTCCACGTTCTGTGGTAGCGCCTGGGACACAAGAGCGCATCTTTACTCATGTTGATGATGTAGTAAACGCTCTTATGTTTGTTGGGGAAAAAGGAAGTGGGGATGGATATGGCGTAGGCAGTGAAGAGAGATTTTCCATCCTTGAACTCGCAAAACTTTTTGGAAATGACGTGGTGATGTTACCTGAGCGACAAGGCAATCGCATGGAAGCATCTATTGATACAGCAAAGACACAAGCATTGGGGTGGCGTCCAGAGAAATCTCTGCGCAAAGAAATTGAGGAGTTCGTTGCACAAACACACCCATCTTCTTCTGCGCCAGAAAAGAGAATCCTTATCTTTACTACCACTTTTCATCCAGTTGCAGGACCTGCGGAGGAAGCACTTGCGACACTCATGGAGAAGATGCCCGATGTCAAATTTGATATTGTGACTGCTGCGTATACTAAGGATGCCCTAACAAAACCATCGCATCTTCCAAACGTTGAAATCCATCGTGTTGGGTATGGAAGCAGCACTGATAAATATTTACTCCCATTTCTGGGGAGGAAAAGAGCTCTTGAGCTTGCAGGGAAGCACAAATATATGTTTGCATGGTCTGTGATGGCAAGTTATGGTGCGCTTCCGGCGCTTTCTGTGAGGAGGAATAAACTCATCCCACTGCTCATTACGCTTGCTGACCAGAGTCTGTCTTGGCATGAGCGGGTGTTCCTACGGGTAGTACTTTCAGGAGCTGATCAGGTCTATACTTCGACTCCAGAACAAGCAAGGAAACTCATCTCACTTGAAGCGCGTATGCGAGCAAGAAAGTCTCTTGGAGCAGGGGATTCTTTTGCAAGCCAGATTCGGTTTGCGTATTCAGCTATTTTGCGAAAACAAAAATAACATGAAGAAAATCCTTGTATTCTCACTGGTATATTACCCAAAACATGTAGGGGGTGCGGAGGTGGCAATCAAGGAGATCACAGATCGGATGGACTCGTCAGACATTGAGTTTCATATGATCGCAAACCGCTTTGATGCAACTCTTCCGGAGGTAGAGAAAGTGGGCAATGTGCTTGTGCACAGAATTGGATTTACTAAACGGGAGCCAAACATGGCAGACCTAAAAAAGTTTCCGCTGCATTTCAATAAGTTATTCTATCAATTTAATGCGTTCTTTAAGGCGGTCTCTTTGCACAAGAAATATCATTATGATGCTATCTGGGCGATGATGGCTCATTCATGTGGAGTACCAGCAGGGCTTTTTAAAACTTTCTATCCAAAAGTGCCATATCTGCTCACCCTTCAAGAAGGAGATCCACCTGAATATATTGAGAGAAAAATGCGTGTGCTTTGGCCGCTTTTTGTTCGTGGATTTACAAAAGCGGATTACCTCCAATCAATATCAACATTTCTCTCTGCATGGGGGAAGAAGATGGGATTTGGCGGCGAACTTCAGATTATTCCAAACGCAGTGAACACCTCACATTTCTCGCAAGAGTATTCAGAAGGAGAACTTGCCGATACAAGGAAAGAGCTTGGAAAGAAAGACGGGGATATTTTCTTGGTCACCACGTCGCGGCTGGTGAAGAAGAACGCTGTTGACGACGTGATTCGTGCGTTACCTGTCTTGCAAGACAACGTCCACTTTATTGTATTTGGCATTGGCCCTGACGAAGACATGCTCAAGACTCTGGCAAAAGAACTTGGTGTAGCAAATCGGGTACAGTTTCGTGGACAAATCGGGCATACGGAAATGCCAAAATATCTTAAAGCCTGCGATATTTTCATTCGTCCAAGCCGCTCAGAGGGAATGGGCAATTCTTTTGTAGAAGCAATGGCAGCGGAATTGCCAGTCATTGCAACTCAAGAAGGAGGAATCGCGGACTTTCTTTTTGACGCGAAGAGAAATCCTGACAAACAAACAACAGGATGGGCAGTAGACAAAGACTCACCTATACAAATTGCAGAGGCAGTCAAAGATATTTTGAATGATAAAGAGAGCACGAGGCAAGTTGTAAAAAATGCAAAAAAGATGGCTTTTGAAAAATATGATTGGGATATCATCGCACAAGCGATGAGAGCTCTTTTCTCGAAGATCCTTTCTGCTTCAGTGTAACTTGCTCTTAGTGCCTCTTTTGTCTACACTCAAAGCATGAGAATCTTGCTTGCCGCGGGCATTTATCCTCCACAGATAGGAGGTCCAGCTACCTATGCAAAACTCCTTGTTGAGGAGCTTCCTCGCCGTGGAGTAGAGGTTGACGTGGTAAAGTTTTCAGATGTATCTCATCTGCCAAAGTTTGTTAAACATGCAGCCTACTTTTGGAAGGTTATTTTAAACGGCAAAAACGCAGATCTCATATTTGCTCAAGACGGAGTCAGTGTGGGGCTCCCCGCGCTCTGTGCCGCGTTTATTCTGCGCAAGAAGTTTTTTGTGCGGCATGGAGGAGATTACGCTTGGGAGCAGGCGACTGGGCACTATGGTCTCACAGAGACACTCGATGAGTTTACGAGTACTCCTAGACGGCGCCCACTGCAGATCACGCTTTTTCGTACTATCCAGACCTTTGTTGCGAAGCATGCCAAAAGGGTGATTGTTCCAAGCAAATATCTTGCAAGTGTTGTGGAGAGATGGGGAGTAGATTCTGAAAAGATAATTGTTGTCTACAACACATCAAATTTACCTACATTTTCTGACGCACGCGCCACTCTCAAGCGGGAACTTGGTCTGCAAGATCAAGCTATTGTCTCAGCAGGACGATTGGTAGGCTGGAAGGGGTTTGAGGTGCTTATAGAGGCTATGCCGGAAGTTATAAGAGCTTTTGTTGATGCCCGGCTCTATCTAATTGGGGAAGGGCCTGACCGGAATATGCTAAAGAAGAAAATCCATGACCTTGGTCTTGAAGAGAGGGTGTTTCTCCTTGGCGCATTACCACAAGAAGATCTTGCTCGTTATGTCAAAGCTGCTGATGTCTTTGTGTTAAATACAAAATATGAAGGCCTCTCGCATCAACTTATTGAGGCCATGAGTCTTGGTACTCCCATTGTGACAACCGATATACCTGGCAACAGGGAACTCATCGAGAATAAAAAAACGGGCACTCTTGTTGGGTACAATGATAAACAAGCACTTGCGACTGCGATCAGAGATGCCCTATCTGCGGGGAAAGAAATTGATGGGATGGTTGCTCGGGCAAAAGATAAAGCAAGTACTTTCACAACAGATCAAACTGTGCGTGGTACGCTTGCAGCACTCACCAAATGAGATATGAAAGTACTCATGCTCTCAACAGATAGGGCAGTGTTTGATCACTCGAGCGCCACGCGGGAGAGAATGATTTCATATGGGGAGCTTGTGGATGAACTACACATCATTGTTTTTAGTAAGGGAGAGTTAGAGCATGAAAAGGGAAAGATATCAGAGCGTGTGTATCTTTATCCCACAAATTCAAAAAATAGATTTAAGTACATTAAGGATGCCGTGAGAATAGGGAAGGCTATTGGGAAGGAAAGATCAATTAATCTTGTCACTGCCCAAGATCCATTTGAAGTTGGTCTTGCGGGGTATAAAATTGCGAAAAAACTCAACATCGCACTTGAGCTTCAAATTCATACAGACCCATTCAGCCCTTTCTTTAAGAAACTTAACCTATTAAACAGAATTCGTGTTTTGATCGCAAAAAGAATTTTACCTAAAGCGAATTGCATTCGCGTTGTGTCGCCATTGATTAAGAAGAGTGTCTTGAAGGTTTTACCTAAAATCGGAAAGCAAGGAACATGTTTTAATGTTCTTCCTATTTTTGTCCCGCCGTTCCCAGACGTTCAGAGTACAGAACCTTTTTCTTTACCTGGAATTACCCATCAAATCCTTTTTGTTGGCAGGTTTGAAAAAGAAAAGAATCTTGCCCTTGCGCTGGAGGCTTTTGCTCTCGTTGCGGATAAGCACAAAGACTCAGCTTTTGTTTTGGTAGGCGACGGAAGTGAGCGGAATAAACTTGAGAGGAAGGCGGCATCTCTTGGTATAGCCAGTCAGGTTTTCTTCGTCGGATTTCAAAAGGATCCAACTCCGTATTATCGTGCGGCATCAGTTGTTCTACTGACCTCTGACTTTGAGGGTGCCGGGCGTATCTTTATTGAGGCAGGGATGGAAGGGAGGGCGATTGTCAGTACCAATGTCGGCTTTGCGCCGCTTTTACTTGAGGAGGAAGATAAGCAATTTTTGTGTCCTGTGGGAGATGAAAAGGCAATTGCAAAAGCGCTTACGACGCTTCTTGAGCATGATCAGCTTCGGCATGAAAGCGGGATGCGGGTTCAGAGTCGTGTCTCGCGAATAGTATCTTTGTCAAAAGAGGAGTATCTGCGAGCGCTTTCTCTAGGGTGGCAAAAATGCGTGATCGCAAAACCAAGATGAAATTACTTATCTGTACACAAAAGGTAGACAAAGACGATCCCGTTCTCGGATTCTTCCACCGGTGGATAGAAGAATTCTCCCGTCATTGTGAGTGCGTTGTTGTGATTGCTAATAGTGTAGGCGAATATAGTTTGCCTAAAAATGTATCTGTGTACTCTCTCGGCAAAGAGAAAGGGAATTCGCGTGGTGTAAAATTCTTTAGATTTGTGTACTTTCTGTGGAAGCTCCGTGAAGAGTATGACGCCGTCTTTGTTCATATGATACCTGAGTTTGTCATTGCTGGAGGGATAATATGGCGAATGTTCAAGAAGAAGATAGGACTTTGGTATGTTCATGGCACTGTCTCCTTGCGGCTTCGGGTTGCGGCGCTTTTAGTACACAAAGTCTTCACTACTTCGCCGGAGAGTTGTCGTATAAAAAGCAAAAAAGTCCAGTCTATGGGCCATGGTATTGATATCCCGACTGGTCCTCCAAAGAAAGAAAGAAATGAGATACCGTCTATCATTTCGATCGGGAGGATCTCTCCATCTAAGCAAGTTGATAAGATTCTCAATATTTTCGAAATCCTCAAGCAACGCAAAGTTACTTTTAATGCGCAATTGGTTGGTGGACCAGCAACAAAGAGCGATGTTGTATATGCAGGCGAGGTGGAGGAAAAAGCCCGTGAGCTTGGCATTGATTACAGGGGTCCTCTGCCGCACAAAGAAGCGATGAGCCTCCTTCAATCCGCGGATATTTTTATAAGCGCTTCCATTACTGGCTCTGTAGACAAAGCCGTCCTTGAGGCGGCGGCACGAGGCGTGGTGCCTATTTTTTCAAGTCGTGCATTTGATACAGCACTCGATGTCCCTGGGCTTTGGGTTTCGCTGGATGGTGTTGGGGAACCTTTCGCAGATCGGATTCAAGAGCTTGTTGCTCATCCAAACAAACGACACGACCTTTCTTTGCAAGTGTATGAGTCTGTCTCAAAAAAACACAATTTGATCAATCTTATTCCTCGACTTGTTGCTTTGCTTGAGGAGTAAAAAATTTTTTGCCCGTAAGGGCGACGAGTTTCCAGTTATACCAATGGTGCATCCACTCTACCCAAAAAGGCATACGTTCACCCTTGCAAAACAAAATGATACGTACATGACGCAGAAGGTAACTCAAAGAGGATCTCAATGAGCCCTTTACTGGCCCCTTGAGCCACATGAGAAATGTATCGTTTTTGTGACGGGCCACTTCAATTCTAAGATAGTAAAGTTGTTTCAGTCGCATTTTTTCTTCCGTAGTATCTAGGGGGACATATTCCGGGGATTTGAGCTTTCCCGTGCGCACACCCTCTCTAAGTGCTATGCGCTCATGTACTTGCTTTATAAAACCAGTGATCCCACTTTTATGAAAAAAGCGCATCTGGTAATTCGGGTAGGCCGTTGCGCATTCTATGATCTTTCCGTTTACAATAGTTTTTCTTGGGAGCCAGTATGCAAGTGCCGTCTGTGTACCTAAAGGGGAATATACTATCTCTCCAATCTCCGTTACTGCTTCGGGAGACAGATATTCATCCGAGTCAATATATAAAAACCATTCATGCTTTGCGGCCGCGAGCATCTGGTTTCTTACGCCCGAGAAGTCAATAATTTGGCCACTCTCGTTAAGATATTTTTTATTCTGTTGGATTATGTCTGCACCAAATTCATGCGCAAGGGCCAATGTTGTATCAGTACTTCCTCCATCACATATAACAATGTGATTAAATTCACGAACAGACTCAAGCGCGCGGCGCAGGGTTTTCCCATTATTGAATGTGAGGATACCTACTGTACAAGGAATAGGCTTAGTCATGTTTGTTGGCGAGAAGACCTTTTAGTGATTGGGGGCACTGTTTCAAATGCTTCGCCCATTGGGTTAGTACCTCTGCTGCAAGCTGCTGTTGCGGTGTTGTAAGTTCAATGTCTCTTATGTGAGTAGGTAACGAAGAAAAAAAAGCTGTCGATGATGTGTCTCGGTTAACCGGAACCGTGAGTCCTTTTTTGCGCTTGATCGTTGCTCTAGGGATGTTATGACGGGATGCTAACTCTTTAAATACTCGTTTTGTAATAGAAAGACCTATTTTTGATTCATGAGACCACCCAACTCGGTGTCGAAAGGGTATTCCCAATGCGAACTCAACGACATCCATGTCATAGAACAAATTTGAAACGAGCCGACCGTTTTTAATAGCAGGGAGAAGAACAATATCTCCATCGATGGGAGTGTGTCCAAAGAGCATTCCGACAAGAGAGAGTTGTTGTAATGGCCGATAAGAAGACAAGTCTGGTATGAAAGAGGGGAGTTTCTTTAACAAGCCAACCGTTCTAAAAGCGGTGTATTTATCACTAAGTTGCCTGTGTGCCATGGCTTTATGGAGATAACTCTGTATGAACTGGGGAAGAAGCTGGACAAAGTATATGAGTGATTGATCGGGGACAGAGCACATTGCTGTATCGCAGTTTTGCGCAAAATATATCTGAGGCTCTTCTCCAGCGGAGGTTTCATTAAGGAGACATGATATTGCCATCTGAGATGTTGTACCAACTGGATTACTGTAAAGGGTAACTGAATTTTCTATGTAAGAATTGTAATTATTCGTACTAAGTGGTTTTGTATGGTGTGAAGTCGCCCCTATTATGCGGGCATTCTCAAGGGCAAACCCTGACTCACTTCCCAATACTCCCCAAGGCATTGCGGTATAGGCGTGTATTTCAGCGCCTGCCTTTTTAAGATAAATACCCGTGAGTGTTGAGTCTATACCCCCAGAAAGGTATAGACCCATTCTTTTTTGTTTGAGTGTTCGTTTTGCAGCTTGAGTAAGGAGATGATCTGCTGTGTCTACGAGTGCCACAAGAGATTTGTTTTCTAGTAGGGCGGGAGTTATATGGTATTGATAAAGCCTCTCAGCATTTCCATTAGGAGATATTTTGAGTACTGTGCCGGGGGGAACCAGGGAGATTTCATTAAAAAGCGGCGAAACCTTTATTGTTCCTATAGAAAGATATACTCGTAGCCCCTCTTCAGATATAGTCTCATCCCCCGCGAGGAGATTCTCAAGGAATATTGAGCTTTTAACTTTATTTTCACTCACCCGATAAAAAAGGGGAACATTTCCTAAGTGGTCTCGTCCCAAAATTACAGAGCCATCTTTTTGTGGAATACTGAACGCAAAAACTGCATCCCTTCTTCGCTTGGAGTAAAGGCGGTGGTAATCGCCATCAGAGATATCTTGAGGGTCAAAGTTATAGCTGCTGTGCTCCATGACTTGAACCCCATCATATACCGTGAGGGACTGTTTTACCACTCTGTGTTAGACTTTTCTCATATTAAAGGGCAAGATATGAAACTCTTGTATTTGGCGAATATTCGACTTCCTACGGAGAAGGCGCATGGGCTGCAGATAATGAAAATGTGCGAGGCTTTTATGCACGAGAACACTGAAGTGCAGCTGGTGGTACCAGCGCGCCGAAATCATATAAGTGAGAACCCTTTTTCATATTATGGTATTAAACAGCAATTCCCGATAATCTATTTGCCTGTGTGGGATACAGTTGCTTGGGGTAGGATTGGTTTTTTATTTGAATCCCTACAGTTTGCTCTCAAGGCTGCGATGTATACAAGAAAGTATCCTCCCGACGTATTGTATAGTCGTGACGAGTTGCCTCTTCTAGTTGCTTCATACGCAACAAAGCTTCCCGCAATATGGGAGGTACATACGGGGGCATGGAATTTCTTTGCAAAAAAGATGTCACAACTTGCGCGCGCAGTTATTGTGATTTCTCATGGCCTGAAAGATTTTTATGTTGCGAAAGGGGTTTCTGCTGAGCGTATTGTTGTAGCACATGATGCGATAGACAGCGAGGATTTTTCTCGCATTGAGCTCCCAGAAAATTCTCGTATGCGGTTGGGCATACCTATCGACAAGAAGATCGCACTTTATGTTGGACGCCTAGACGGCTGGAAGGGCGCGAATGTGTTTTGTGAAGCAGCCCAACTTCTTCCGAAAGATATTCTTGCGGTAGTAATTGGAGGCGAAGAACAGCAAGTGTCTCTATTCAAAAAAAAGTATCCAGAAGTTCTATTCCTCGGCTATATGCCGTATCGTGATTTGCCCTCAAATCAGGCTGCTGCTGATGTATTAGTCCTCCCGAATTCAAGCAAAGATCAAATCTCAGTTTTATTTGCGTCACCGCTCAAATTGTTTACTTACATGGCATCAGGCAAACCCATCGTTGCTTCTAACTTGCCATCTCTTAAAGAAGTGCTTCCTGACGCAGGCGCATTTTTTGTACCTCCAGATGATCCAAACGCGCTTGCTGGTGGTATAGTTCAGGCAGTTTCTAATCCTCAAGAGGGCAAGAAACGAGCCGAACAGGCGCGCGAGCTTGTCAAAGAGTACAGCTGGTATAATCGAGCGCACCACATTTTGCTATGTATCAAAAAATAACTCGCAGAGCCCTTGAGAGTTTTTTATCCCAAAACGCATCATCCGAGCGGGTTCTTGATATTGGAGCAGGAGGCTCTTCTTATTATAAGTTTTTCCCAAATCGTGTTTCTATTGATATAGACCCTGCTCGTAACCCTGATATCGTCGGTGACGCGCATAAACTTCCATTCAAAGATGGAGAGTTTAACACGATCTTATGCACAGAAGTTCTTGAACATTTAAAAGACCCGCGCGTCGCCATTTCAGAAATGAAACGAGTACTTGTAACTGGGGGTGTTTTAATTCTCACTACACGATTCGTTTATCCTATACACGATGCTCCAAATGATTACTGGAGGTTTACAAAATACGGGCTCGCTGAACTATTTAAGGAATGGGAAATTATCAAATTGGTTCCAGAAACAGAAAATTTCTCAACAATAGCAGTTCTTCTACAAAGAATGACTTTTCAAACCTCACTTTACTTGAATAAACTTACTAAATTCTTCCTACTTTTAACGGCGCTCATTGTGCACAAGTTGAACTTTCTCATTAAAGGAGAATATGGAGATATACAAAAAAGGACGCGTGAAGACCATATCATGACAAGCGGATACTATCTTATATGCAAGAAGATTTGATAAAGGGGGACCTTCTCTACTTCTTCCCCAGTAATTTATGGGGGGATATATTTGATACTACAAGCAAAGAGTTGCCTTTGCGGGCTGAAAGTCTGGAGGCAATCATAGCAAAGGAAGGAGATGATCTGGCTCATTTGTATACGCTTCTCAAAAAAGGAGGCATAATCTGCGTCAAAACATCCAGCGAGCGCAAAACGCTAAACTCCATAAAGCAGCAGGGATTCCTCCCTGAGAGCACTTATCTTCTATATCCGAGCGCTGACCTACCAAGATTTATTATTCCCAAAGGCGATGTCTGCGCACTTGGATTTTCCATGGGAGCAATTAGCGTTGGTGCTCGGTTTGGAGGTATCTTTCGGTCTTTTGCCAAAAAGTCCTTTTTTGCACCTATGAAAGTTATGTGTGAGTATGCGATTTTTGCAAAAAAATGATTGAACAATTTAAAAAAGCCATACACGCACGCTCAGACCTTTTTCCTGGCATCGAGGAAGGAGAACTGGGCTTTACCAAATTTTGCCAGCGGATAGCAGGCCCAGATACCAAGGTCTTATTTTTTGTTACCCATAAAAAGAAGCCGCTATGCATCATAAAGATCATGAGAGAAAATTCTTTTAATTGGAGGCTAAAACAGGAAGCTGAAACTCAAAGAAGACTTTCAGAAAAAGAACTCAATTTTGTACCAGAGGTATATTTTGATGGAGAAATTGATGGAAGGTATTTTTATGCAGAGCAGGTGATTATTGGAGATCCTTTAACCAAACATGATGCACAAAAAAGCGAAGACCTAATAATCAGGACAGTAGAATCTTTCCCAACCAGTGGAGCTATCCAGAGCTTGCATCTTTATAAAATTTTTAAGCAATGCAACATAGCCGACGAGAACTTCAAATTTTTGTTGGGCGTTTTTGGGGACAGAGAAATTACTTTTAAAAAGGGTATTACGCACGGTGATTTTGGTCTTCCAAATCTTATAAAAACAGAGCAAGGCGTATATGCTATTGATTGGGGTCGTGCAAACGAAAAGCCTCTTTGGCTCATTGACGCGGTCTATTTCTTGGTCCGAGTTAGGGGTATTAAAGACTTGAATGATTGGGAAAAGAGAGGTGTGCCAGCCCTTATTGAGCATTCGTCTATTGATAAAGTGACTGCAAAATCATTGTATTGTGCCTCAATTCTTTTTGAAATCCTTTATAAAAAATATCCCGCTGAATACACTAACGTTGTAAAACAAATAAGTTTCTCATGAAAATTCTCGTTCTGACAAGTGATCTCATAGATCGGCATGGGTGGGGGAGATATTCTCTTGATGTTATTGATGCGCTTGAGAAAGAAAATGTCGAGGTTGTCGTTGGGATGGGCAGGAAAGGTCTGAATGATACTGACAGAGAAGCTTTGCGTATCCTGCCAGCGTGGGGTAATAATTGGCGGAATTATTTTTGCGCATTTGTGTACGCACTGAGGTTGCGTCGGTATGCAAAGGACTGCGATTATATCCATGTCTTTGTTGAGCCGTATGCATATATAGCATATTGGCTGGCACTTCTTTCAAAGAAAAAATATATTATCACCACACACGGATCCTATGGACTCGTTCCTTTTCGTGGGGAAATTATAAAATATTTTCATAAAACCGCTTTTTCTCGTGCGCACAAGATTGTTTGCGTGAGCAGTTATACAAAGGAACGCCTTACTGAATTTGGGTTTACTAATTTGATAACGATTAACAACGGCATCAATGTGGGGGGAATGAACATTTCGAATAACCCAACATTTGATAAGAGGGAGAATTTGATACTGAGCGTTGGAGCCTTGAAATACAGAAAAGGACAGCATGTTTCAATCGAAGCGTTTTCTCGTATCGCAAAACTCGTTGCAGATGCCCGATATTATATTGTTGGTGACCAAGACGATAAACCATATTACGCTAGATTAAAACAAATGGTGAAAGATTTGAACATTGAAGATAGGGTAGTCTTTCTCTCTGCAATTCCTAGCAGCGAACTTGCAGATCTATATAAGAAAGCGAAAGTATTCGCCCTGCCTTCTATTAGCAGAGGCCCTTATTTTGAAGGATTTGGCCTTGTCTATTTAGAGGCAAATGCGTTCGGTCTTCCTGCTATAGGGAGTCGTGAGTCAGGAGCAAGAGATGCGATAAAAGATGGCGAGACCGGGTTTCTTGTCGCACAAAATGATGTTGATTCTCTTGCGCGGGCAATGAGTTCGCTGCTCCAAGATAATTTCCTTTGGAAAAAAATGAGTGAATGTGGTACCTTATGGGCCAAGGAACACGACTGGGAGCTTGTTATAAAAAAATATATCTCACTTTATCAAACACGATGAAAACTATTTTCATAAGCAGCTTTCATGCTTTAATCTCAAGAAACATTTTGCAAACCTCGATGCTTGCTGATTTGGGGCAAAATGTGAAGGTTGTTATTTTGACCCACGAAAAGAAGACAGAATACTTTAAGCGTACTTTTGTTGGCAAGAATGTTTTCATTGAGGGGGTTGATATTCCCAAAAGGCCACTCGAAAATCTGATGCAGATGATATCATTTGGCCTTGTCGGCGTGGAGAATCACATTGTTCGAGGGTGGAAAACAGAAAGAAAATATTTTAAGTATTACTTCACCCATGCTCTTTATGCGCTGTGCTCCAGATTTTTTATATTTCATAAAGTGTTTCGTTCCCTGGCAAAGAGATATCTTCGAACCGACATCTTCGAGGGTCTTTTTCTGAAATATAATCCAGATTTAGTTTTTGCGACGGATAGTTTTGATAATGCAGATAGACTTCTTCTCCTTGAGGCGGAAAAGAAAGGGATTAAGACTTTAGGAATGATTCGCTCTTGGGACAACCCTACAACAAAAGGGGTATTCCTCCCAAACCCCAGTCATATTGTTGTGACTAACGATGTGGTCAAAGAGGAAATGATCGCAATCCATCATGTCCAAAAGGAAAAAGTGACCGTTGTGGGAGTCCCTCATTACGATAAGGTACTTCAGCCGAGGACTATTTCTAGGGGAGAACTTTTCAAAAAAGTGGGCCTTGATCCAAAAAAGAAAACAATATTTTTTTCTCCTGGAGGCAAGATGTTATACAAACATGATGCAGAAGTAATGGCTCTTTTTAAAAAACAGCTTGATGAGAGAAGCTTTTCTGAGCCCATACAATTTTTAGTAAGCATACAACCTGGAGATACAATCAACACCGCAACCATTGAGGGTGATTCAAGATTTATATTGTATCAGTTTGGCACAGAAGTTACTGAACGAAGGAAAGAGAATGAAATGTCCCCAGATGAAAATAATCGATTAAATGATCTCATTTTTTATTCTGATATTTTAGTGACACTGGTTTCAACAATGGCGATTGATGGTACTGTGTTTGGGAAGCCTGTTATCGTCCTGGGCTTTGACCCAAAGCCAGGTCTCCCTGACAAAATGTCTAAATTCGCAAAGTATAAACATTTCGAGAAATTCCTTGGAACTGGATTTGTGACTGTGGCACATTCCAAGGAAGAGTTTGCGCAAGAGGTGAACGCATTTCTCAGTAACCCAGATCTTAGTAAAGAAAAACGCGAGGCGCTTATGAGTCGCTATATTTATAAGCTCGATGGGAATTCAACAAAAAGACTTACGGAATGTGTTTTGAGCGTGCTTGGTGATTAGGGCAACTCAATGAGCTTAATATTCTTTGTGGGCTTTTTTAAGTGATTGGCAATAAGCCCTTCTTTGAGCTTTTGGTCGTAATCCGTGAGGGTTTGGCTGGTGATATCTTTTGTTCGGTAATACTTTGACCCTGGCTCATCCCATTGCTTTGTGCGAGGAAGATGTTCATTTTGCTTTAGTTTTTCTAGGCAGTGAACAAGCGCAGTAGCTCCTTTCGCAATCGTCTTACAACCAATGGTATGAACGGTATCCTCGGCTTCTATTTCTGGGCGAACATGACAAATAATGTCTCCCGTGTCGACTCCAGCGTCAATGTGCAAAAGGGTCGCGCCAACATACTCAAGCTCTTCATTTACGAACGGCCAAAAATTTGTTCCACTTCCTCGGTAGTACGGCGAAAGGCCTAAATGTAAATTTATGAATTTCCCACTAGGGATCAGAGAGAGCAGCGGATCTTTTATGATACTTGAGCCAAATACAAATCCTGCGTCAGGGTGGAAATCTTTCACGGCCGTATAGACCATAGGGAGATTTACTTCTGAGTAGAGTAAGGGAAGCGTCTTTGCCCAAAAGACGTCATTCCCAGGGAAGAACGATTGCTCTGTTTGAAAGCGCTCAACAAAAACCTCTTCTTGCTTAGTCAGGCTGCCCGGTGCCTCCGATGGGGCGTCACTTTTTTTGCCCTCAACAATTACCAGCGCCTCATCTGTATTTTTTGTGAGAGCGTTTGCGATAAATTTGTGGCGGATCGCATTACTTGTGAAGATAACGATTTTCATTGTGCCTCTAGTTTAGCAAGATTTTGTTTTAGTGTCGGCGCGTCATCCCAAGGCATTGGTTCATATCGTCCAATTTCAAATGGGCTGTTGTTAGGGGTATTCACAATCGGGTCTACTGTAAAGGCAAGACGATATTGGGTGCTCTCTTGTAAAAAGGTGGGAGTGAAACGATCCTGTGCTCCTCCGAAAGGGTAGCTGAATGCGTCAACTGTCGTGGCAAAAGTTTCTTCAAGGTATTTTTTAGGAGCGATGACCTCTTTCACAAAATCTTCCTCACTTAAATTGGCTGTTGCAACCGAGACATGGGTGTGGCTATGCGTGCCAATAGAGTGTCCCATTCCAACTATTTCAGACACCTGCTCTTTGGTCAGATGTATTTCATTGAGGATGTTCGGGAACTCGCTTAATAAAAGTTCTTCATAAATTCGAATGAGTACTTTTCGAGCTATTTTATGGGGGAGTTCATATTTGAATAACTTTTTGATCCGAGCAATAACTTCAGCTGGGTTGTCTCCACTTTGAAAAGTCATATCTTGGGGGGTCTCAAATCCCACTTCCTTTGAGATGAGGCGAAGCGTTTCAAGAAATTTTCCTATACCATGATGGGCAATACTATAATGAATGATCTGAGGGTTTGCTGGTAATTTGTCTTCAAAAATACAAGTAGGAATGAAAAATACTCCCTTAACCCCAGCTTCAGCAAGAATGCGTGCCGCATTATAGTGACCTGCTAAGCCATCATCGAATGTTAAGAGTACTCCTGTTTTTTTAGACTCAATTTTAGTATCTCCAGAATAAATTTCACGGATTTCATCAAGAGAGAGGGGATGGTATGTGTTCTTGAACAAAAAAGTATGTGCCCGGAGTTGGTCTTCGGTGTTCCCGTAGATTCTCGGGAAGCGCCCGATTGAAGAGGTGTTTTTAATGTAGTGGTAGCACAAGGCCAAAAAGCTCATGGAGAAGATGATAACACGCAAAAAGACCTTTACTAAATTGGGATTTCCTGCATAATTACGATACTTTTTATGCCTGTTTTATATGAGAATACCCTAGCCATTATCCCTGCGAGGGGTGGAAGCAAAGGCATACCCCGAAAGAATATCAAGGAGCTTTCAGGGAAGCCCCTCATCGCGTGGTCTATTGAGGCGGCGCTTGAGGCAGATGCAACCAAGCGGGTTGTTGTTGCCACAGACGATTCTGAGATTGCCCAAATCGCAAAAAAATACGGAGCTGAGGTGCCATTCTTACTCCCAAGTGAGCTAACACAAGATGACTCTTCTATTCTTGATGTAATAAAGTATGTCCTAGAATGGTTTAAAAAAGAGATGGGAGAAGACTATAGCCAGGTCTTGTTTCTTGAGCCAACAAGCCCACTTCGCACACCACAACATATCAAGGAGTCGATTGATTTGTTTAATAACAAAGATGCAGATTCTGTGGTAAGTGTTATGCGCGTGCCAGGACATTTTAGCCCACACTGGCAGTTTGTGCTTGATAACGACAGCGCTTTGAGTATTTTCACAAATGAGAATATTAGAAACATCATTCCTAGACGGCAGCAATTACCAGCTACTTATACCCGAGATGGAGCAATTTATCTTTTCAAATCCAATTTACTTTTTAACGAAACGCCAGGTATTTATGGGGAGCGGGTGTTTGCGTATGTGATTGACCCCAAATATACGGTCGATATAGACGAACCTAGCGATTGGGATATTGCCGAAAAAAAGATGGAGAAACGAAACAAAGGATAAGCTATATGAATCCAAGTATACAAATTGGAAAAAGGAAGATAGGTGCTGATCACAAGCCTTTTGTGATTGCTGAAATTGGGATTAATCACGAAGGGAGTATTGAAAAAGCAAAAAGGATGATCAGGGATGCGGCGAAAAATGGTGCTGAGTGCGTAAAGTTTCAATCGCACGTCATTGAGGATGAAATGAGCAATGCTGCAAAAAGAGTTGTGCCTGGCAATGCGAAAGAGTCGATATGGGACATTATGGAGCGATGTGCTTTTTCTGAGAAACAAGAGCGTGAGCTCAAGACCTATGCCGAGAAACTAGGATTGATGTATCTTTCCACTCCATTTTCTCGTGCGGCGGCTGATCGGCTACATAGAATGAACGTGAGTGCTTTCAAAATAGGATCAGGTGAATGTAACAACTATCCTCTCATTGAGCATATTGCAAAATGGAAGAAGCCAATGATTGTCAGTACCGGAATGAATGATATTGCTTCAATCAAAAAAACAGTTGCGATACTCGAAAAATACAAAGTTCCATACGCACTTCTGCATGTGACTTCAATGTACCCAACTCCTTACGATAAGGTACGCCTCGGCGCGCTTGAGGAATTGCGCAGGGAGTTTCCACGCGCTGTTCTTGGTCTTAGCGATCATTCAATCGGGAATTATACGTGCTATGGAGCTGTTGCTCTAGGGGCTTCTATACTGGAAAAACATTTTGTGTCCAATCGACGCTGGAAAGGGCCAGATGTACCGATATCAATTCTCCCCGAAGAATTGTCTGAGTTGATTAAAGGAGTCAATGCAATTTACGCAGCAAGAGGAGGGCAGAAGGAGATTCTAAAAGAAGAAGCGCCAACAATTGCTTTTGCATATGCGACGGTGGTAACAATAAGGGAAATTCCCGCTGGGGCTATTATTACAAAAGAAGACGTTTGGGTTAAAAGACCAGGGACTGGAGAAATCCCAGCAGAACATCTGCCTCAAATTATCGGGAAAAGAGCAAAACGTCCATTGGCCCAAGATGAGCAGTTATCCTGGAAAGACATAGAGGAAAATAAATAAATATGAAGAAGAGAAAAATTTGTGTCATTACGAATACTCGCGCGGATTACTCTCGTTTAAGAACGCTTCTTTTCGCGCTGCGGGACCGGAAGGATGTTGATCTTTTTTTGTGCGTGGCAGGGGCGCATCTCCTTTCTGTTGGCGGGTATACCATTGAGGAAATTAAGCGGGATGGTTTCAATATAGACTATCGTATTTACACGGAAGTAGATGGGCATGTACTTTCAACAATGACCAAATCAACAGGACTTGCGATCATTGAGTTCTCCAGTTTTTTTGAAAATCATCGTCCTGACATTGTTGTTGTGCATGGGGATCGCTTTGAAGCGTTTGCTGCTGCTACCGCCGCCTCAATGATGAATATTTATGTTGCGCATCTACAAGGAGGCGAGATAACGGGGACGATAGATGAACATTTGCGACATGCCATAACAAAGCTTGCACATTTTCATTTTGCATCAAACGAACAAGCCAAAGAGCGTATCATTGAATTGGGCGAAAACCCAGAGTATGTTTTCAATGTAGGATGTCCATCTGTTGATGTTCTCCTTTCTGCGCCCAAATATCCTTTTAGTAAGTTAAAGAAAGGGCTTGCTGACAAGATCAAAAAAGAGGGATGGCTTGATGGTTTTGATGGAGAATTTTTACTCTTGGTTCAGCACCCTGTCACGACAGAATTCAGCAAAGCTGCTGAGGAAATGGTAGAGACGCTACATGCACTTAGGAAATATCCTCGACATATTCTAGCTCTCTGGCCTAACATAGATGCTGGGGCTGAGCTTATGGTGCAAGAGATTAAAAAATTTGAGCGAGAAGTTGATGGGAAATTTGCAGTAGTAAACAGCATGCCCATGGAAGTTTTTGTGAATGTCATGCGGCACACAACTGTCATGGTAGGGAATTCTTCTGCAGGGGTTCGAGAAGCTTGCTATTTCGGGACTCCTGTAGTTAACGTGGGCACACGACAAGAGGGACGCGTAAAAACACCCAATGTTATAAATGTTCCCGATGAGCGCAAGGCAATTGAGAAAGCTATTAAAATGCAGCTAAAGAGTGGACGGTTTAAGCCCGTGTACCCCTATGGAGAGGGTGGTGCAGGAGAGAAGATCGCTGACATCCTTGCTACAATCCCACTGGGTAACTCTCAGAAAAGACTTATTTCTAAAGTCCAAAATTAATATTTTGCGCGAACAAAGAGTGTGGCAAGCAGTATCAGGCTAAACAGTTGTGTGGTAAGTTCAGAAAAGATTGCCCCTAAAATCCCAAAAGTAGGCACAAGAATTACCAAAAGGATTAATTTTATGATCGGAATCGCAATTGAGTTTATATAAAGTGCTTTAATATAGCCGTGTGCGTTGAGGATGGTTCCAAGTATTTTCTTTGGGAATAGAAGCAATGTGAGTACATATAATTGAGAATAGAATATTGCTTCAATATATTGCGGGAAAAATATTTTATAGATATAAGGTGCAGCGACAATATACACTAGGACAATTACAGCAAGACCAGCAAACATTACGAGCATTCTATGAAGAAGCGTTTTTTTGATACTCGCTATGTCCCTTTGGGCGAACTTTGGTAAAGATAATGGGACTATACGTTTGAGCGCGGTGCTCATGTTAAGGGGGATTGCCTTTGCGAATGAATAAACCGCCAAAGCTGCTGGACCCAAGAATTGCCAAAGCAACATACTCTCTGCTGTTTCTGCAATCGTGCCTAAAACCTCCATGGCGCTTAGATGTTTCCCATATCCAATTGCCGATCCATCAACCTTTTTATTTGTTGTGTGTCGGTGTATCGCTAAACGCAAAGCAATAAATCTTGTGATTGTATATGCAAGGAAGTAAGAAAGCAGTATCAGCAAGAGATTTTTTGTATAAAAAAGTGTTGCGATAATTACGGCAATGGAAATGG
Source organism: uncultured Candidatus Saccharibacteria bacterium (assembly GCA_964612415.1). Lineage (GTDB taxonomy): Bacteria > Patescibacteriota > Minisyncoccia > Phycocordibacterales > CAYRGE01 > CAZTCT01. The sequence continues at coordinate 29,641 of CAZTCT010000003.1, forward strand.
CTTGTACTGTTATCTCGTAAGCAGCAGAGAGCCTAAAGAATTTTTTCCCATTCAAAATCGTTGTAAAGATTCCAAGAGTATCAACAAAAGGAAGGAAAATTGCTGAGATAAGAAATGCTTCTGCGAGCCTTTCGTTGCCCTGTATAAAGTAGTACAACGCAACTGCAAGTGCCCCCAAGCTCCCAAGCATACCCCAACGTATTTTTGTTTTGAAGGCAGCTGACGCTGTTCCATCGAACCCTTGAGCGATTGCTTTAACAACAGATGTCCCCATACCAGGAAGGGTTGCCAGCGCCAATAGTCCAAATATTGAGAATATATATTTATATTCACCAAAGGTTGCTTGTGGGAGGAGGTTTGCGAATGCAAGAGAAAGACCAAAGGCCAAAATCGCCCCAGCAAAGACCTTTACAGAAAGCCAGAAACCCCCAGAAGCAAGGTACACCATATCTGTTTTGGTGTATTTCTCGGTCTTCCTTAAAAAGTGGTACCCTGTGTTTTTTAGACGCTCGATCATTGTTTTATTCTACTCTGGGAGGGGGCTATCTGACCAATGGGGCTTGTCTCGTATTAAGGAGAAGTATAGTATACATCTCATACGATGAGACTTTCCCACGCCTCTATTTTCCAAAAATATTTGTATTTTCTCGTCCACTTTAAAGGGTTATTAACGAATAGCTTTGCTAAAAAGTACTATGGGCAATGGGGAGAAGATGTAATTCTAATTGGGATGTTTCCAGACAAGAAAGATGGTTTCTATGTTGACGTTGGCGCATTCCATCCAATGCACTATTCAAATACATATCTACTCTACAAAAAAGGATGGCATGGTATTAATATCGACCCAAATCCTTGGAGCATCCGCTTATTTAACCTACACAGAAGAAGAGACGTCAATCTAAATTATGGAGTCAATAAGGAGGCGTCCATACAGCCTTATTTTATTTTTAATCATCAAAGTTGCAATACATTTTCCGAGAAGCAAAAAGAAGAAATGCTCAAAAGACCATTTATGCGGTTAATAAAAGAGACAGAGGTTTCATGTCTGCCCCTTAGAACCATTCTCTCGGAACATGCGCAAGGGCGAGAGATTGACCTTCTTAATATTGACGTAGAGGGAATGAGCATGGAAGTGCTTCAATCATTCGACTGGGGAGGGAATAAACCAAAAGTGATTGCCATTGAAGATGACGATTTTGATCTTAAAAATAAAGAAGAAAGCCATGTCTTTGCATTCTTATCGGAACAAGGCTATGTATTCCATGTGCGTGTCGGAGTAACGTGCATATATAAGCGTAACTTCTGATGATTAAAGAAGCATCAAAAACTGTCGGTGTACTCAGTGAATATCTGGAAGAGGGGGATGTCGTCTTTTTTGGGTACAAAGGAGCTCCCCCAGATTTTTTGATAGAGAAAAAGATAGGAAGAGTCCGATTTTTTGTCAAAGAAAAGAAAATTTTTACAGATGACCCTAAAGATTTTTACATAGCTTCATATGTGGATATTTCTGAAATCCGAGATCAATATGCTGATGTTTATTTTTTGGACAAAGAGGCGACAAGAGTTCTTTTGACAGGTTTCCCAATTTCAGCACAGTATCTTTTGGTCCGGCTTACTCCACATTTTAGTTGGGGCATAGCTTTTTTGGGGCTAGTGCGGCGCGTCTGGTTAAACCACGTCTCTTTTGAGGGGATTAGAAAGATTAAATCTGACGGGAAGAATCAATCATGGCTGGTATTAAAACATAATCTAAAAGAGAATCTTTCACATTGTCTTTCGCTTGATGAGAGTATAGGGGTGCCGAATTTTTTTCGGTACTTAAGAGATAAAAAAGTCAACTATGTTGTTTTACGCTTTTTTGAGAGGTTGCCAGAATTATATCGGAAAGGGGGCGACTTGGATTTATTAGTCAAAGATGAAGATGAACCTATTGTGCGTGGCTTTCTTTTACAACATCGAGGTTCTACCCCTATTCATGTTTTTACACCCAATAAGACTGTTTCTAATGATATAACATATTACCCGCCGCCTATCGCACAGCGCATAATTAAGAGCGGTGTTGCAGGGCCTGCGAATTCCAGAATCCCTTCTCCAAAAGAAGCTTTTTTGTCATTTGCATATCACGTGCTGTATCACAAGGGTCTTTTGGCTGGAGTTCCAACAAAGACTTTGTTAAAGGTTAATGCTAGTCCTGACAATGATTACACGAAGGAGTTAAAAAGACTTGCAGATTTATGCGGAGTGACAATTGAACCAATGACCATGGAGAACATCAGTAATATTTTAGAAAAGGAGGGATGGCAGCCAAAGCTAGATACACTTGCAAAAATATCAGAACGAAACACATGGGTGCGCAAGTATTTTTTCAGTAATCAAAGTAAGAAGAAAAATGAGATGGGGTTAGGTGTATTTATTTTGAAAAAGCGAGCATTTATTCATGGGGTGTCAGAGGCTATATTAAAAGACATCGAATCGAATGGGAGATTTAGTGTTCTGTTTATAAAAAAATTTTCTCAGCAAGATATTCAGCGTGTCACTGAACACTTGAGAGGAGGCGTATGGAGTAATGAGGTCGAGATGGGCGATGGACTTTCTCCAGCAATGGTAATTGTTGTGTTAGACACACATGTGGCACGCCTATCAAAATTCATAAAAAGCAGGGGAGTTCATCCTGGGGGGATTAAAGATCTCAAAAAAGTTCTAAGGGCCAAATTTGACACAACGAAAGAAAGTAGCATGATTCATTCTACAGACAACACAAATGAGGCAAATGAGTATCTGCGGTGGTGTTTTTCTCCTGATGAGGTAGCGTGGATACAAGATAAACTAAACCATGAATATGGACGCCTCCAAGTTTCTGTGGTGGAAAAGTTTCAATATCTTGTGAAAAGTTCCATACTATTTTTCCCTGATCAAGTTAGGCATCTTAAAGAAAGGATAGTAAAATACCTTATCCAATGAGTTAATTTTGTGGAGATTTATGTTATTTACACGGAAAGACCCAGAACCAAAATTTGTGCAAAGTTCATACAACACGTTTCTTAAAAAACTTCCCGGTAGCTATAGTGATTATCGATGGAGAAGGGATGCTGCTATGAGGTCCCATTTTCAACAAACCTTACGTAGCCTTGACTTTGTGGTGGCACGGTTAAATCTGAGCAAAGTCAATTCCCATATTCTTGAGGTTGGTGGAGGAGATGGCATGTGGGTGGAGCAAATTTGGGGTCCTCGCGTTGGTGCAATTGACTTTCTTGATATTTCAGAAGAAATGCTCGAGCAAGCAAAAGCTCGGCTTGCATCTTGTGGGCATATTTCTTATATTCATTCAGATTTTCTGGCATGGACAGCTCCAGTAGATAAGTATGATGTCGTGAGTATTATCCGGAACCTGGAATATATGGAGGATAAACATGCGGCCCTTATAAAAACTAAGCAAGTGCTCAAGCCGGGCGGAACATTAGTGCTCATTACAAAAAATCCTGAAAGCGATTTTTTGGGTTATTACAAAAAGCACAAATTGCATGCAGGCAGAATTTCAATAAAAGAGCTTCGGGCACTTCTTATCAGTGCAGGGTTTTCTGATGTTTATATTTACCCTGCTATCATTGGGAAGAAATTGCAGTACTCATTTTCCCGGTTTATCTGGCAGGGCATTCAATGGGTGTTACTTCGTGCGCCAAAATTAGTTTCGTTGCCATGGTTCTCCCGTATTTTTGCTGAAAGTTTTTTGATTACAGCCCGAAAGCCCTAAACCCTCTAGTGTTTTCTTGGTATAGCGAATTGCTCTGGGAACGGTGGTTTATCTTCCATCAAAGAAAAAACCAGGATTTCCTAGGCATGCAATTTTGCCTGTGTTATAGTGGGCCCATGAAAATAGAGAATATCCTACGCTCTGTCGTCCTTGGAGGGGCGTTCCTCGTTTTGCTCACACCACTTATTGTGGTTGGGGACATGTTCTTTCCGTATATTACAGGGAAGGCATTTTACTTTAGAATCGTCGTGGAGATTATGGCCGCTGCTTGGCTTGGGCTTCTCTACATTAACCCTATTTATCGCCCCAAAAAATCGCTTATCATCGCACTTGTAGGCGTGTTCCTAGCCATTATCGCTCTTGCTGACATTTTTGGCACAAATACCTTTGCAAGTCTTTGGAGTAATTATGAGCGCATGGAAGGATTCGTGGGGCTTGCGCATGTGGCGCTATATTTTGTAATCATCGCCACAACTCTTTCAACGGAGAAACTTTGGGAGAGATTTTTCCAGGCGTCCATCCTAGTCGGTGTGATTGTGAATTTCATGGCGCTCAAAGAATTTGCTACTGCGGAGGGGGCGGTTCGTCTTGCGGCAAGTCTTGGAAATCCGACATACTTGGCCGTATACACACTAGTCCACGCCTTCCTTGCAGCGTTTCTTCTGGTCCGTACGTCTATAAAATGGGAGAAAGTAGGATACGTGATGATAGGGTTGTTGAATGTTTTTGTTCTGTACTATACAGCAACCCGAGGAGCGCTACTCGGACTTATTGCGGGGGTGATGCTCGCGGCAATTCTCATTGCGTTTTTTGGTAAATCAAAGCACCCGCAGGCGTGGAAATTTTCAGTCGGAGCGATTGCTACTATCGTAATACTAATTGGCGGTTTCTTGAGTATTAAGAACACCGAGTTTGTACAAAATAGCCCAGTATTGTCACGCTTCGCCTCTATTTCTCTTGAAGAACAGACGACGCGTTCGCGATTCATGGTGTGGAATATGGCCTGGCAAGGATTTAAGGAACGACCTGTACTTGGATGGGGGCAGGAGAATTTCCTTGAAGTGTTCAATAAGTACTACAACCCAAAGATGTATAATCAGGAGCCATGGTTTGATCGGGCGCACAATGTCTTCTTTGATTGGCTTGTCGCCGGAGGATTCCTCGGGCTTTTGGGGTATCTCGCGCTTTTTGCTGCTGCAGCTTTTGTTTTGTGGCGCAGAACCTCTTTCTCCGTTGTGGAGAAAAGCATTCTAACAGGACTTTTTGGGGGATATTTCGTGCACAACTTGTTTGTTTTTGACCATCTTGTGAGCTACATTCTTTTCTTTGGGTTGCTCGGGTTTCTTGCTCACCATGAGCGCACGGACTACATCAAGGAGCACAAAGGGAGTAAGTATAAAAATCCAGCGCATGTATCTCTTGTAGTTTCCGTAATTGTTATCGTTGTGATAGTTGGCGGGTATCTACTGAACCAGAGGGGGCTTATCGGGAATATCACCCTCCTTAAAGGATTGAAATATCAATCTCAGCAGAATTGGGAGAATAGCCTAAACTCCTTTAAGAGCGCTATAAAAGATACCAGTAGGGGATTGGGGGAGGTTGAAGTTCGAGAACACTTAACAAGGGCGACTATTGGGGCGCTCTCTAGTACACCTCCGGCCTCACAAGAGATTCAAAATGAAATGGTGTCCTTAACTCTAGATGAATTAAAAAAGGAGACGGAAAGGATGCCCAATAACATCATGCCCCATCTTTTCTTGGGAACTTTTTTGCAGCAGATAGGGAAAGTTGACGATGGGATTGTGGAGCTCAAAAAAGCCCAAGAGCTTTCACCCAGAAAACAGGACATTCTCTTGCAACTTGGGTCTGCTTATTTAGACAAAGCAGATTACTCAACAGCCCTAGATTTATTTAAAGAAGCATATGAGCTTGAACCTGCGTATTCACAAGCTCAAAAAGGGTACGCGGTTGCTGCTATTTATGCCGGAAAGGAACAAATAGCAAAGGATCTTTACGGAGGAGAGTTGCCAGCAGAGCCTAGTTTTGCTGATGCCTATGTCACAAAGAAACAGTACGGAAAAGCGGTAAGTCTCTGGGAAAAAATTGTCCAAGAGAATCCGGATAATTATCAGTACAGGCTTTATCTAGGAGCAAATTACCTTACTATCGGGCGTTCGGATTTAGCTATGCAGCAACTTGATAAAGCTGCTGAAATAAACCCGGAGGTCAAAGATCAAGTGGAGTATTATCTCCAGCAAATTAAATCTGGGAATGTCACGTTTTAATGCAAGGGTAAAAATGGGGCAGCCATCTGGCTGCCCCATTTTTTTTATCCCCCAAAGCGGTACAATATCAAAATGAATCTCGAGGAACAGGTACCCCTAAAGAGTCTTACCACTATGCGTACTGGGGGATCTGCGCAGTTTGTGGCGCACATTACTTCTGTTCAAGATATTGAGGATGCTTTAAAGTTTGCAGACTCTAAGCAGATCCCCACAATGATCATTGGGGGAGGGTCTAATATGGTTGCTCCTGATCATGGGTTTGCGGGGGTTGTTCTTCTGATGAAAAGTAAAGGGATCACTTTTGAAGAAAAAGGGAATGATGTGGTCCGCGTTGTTGTTGCCGCCGGGGAAAGCTGGGACACATTGGTTTCAGAAACAACAAAGAGAGAGTTTTATGGGCTTGAAAATCTTTCGTACATTCCAGGAACAGTAGGAGGTGCCTGTGTGCAAAATATTGGTGCCTATGGATCAGAGATCAAAGATGCTATTGAATCTGTTGAAGTCTTTGATCGCAGCACCTTTAAAGTCCACGTGTTTACCAAAGACGAGTGCCATTTTGGCTACAGGGATAGTATTTTTAAACATCAAGATGGGAAAAATTTTATCGTCACGGGGGCATCCTTTTTGCTCTCAAAAAAACCTTACCAAAATCTTTCGTATAAAGCGCTCAGTGATTATTTAACCCAGCATGCTATAAGTGAACCATCCGCAATAGAGATTCGAAACGCGGTTATTGCTATTCGAAAAGAGAAACTCCCTGAAATAACCGACGTAGGAACGGCTGGGTCATTCTTTAAAAACCCTATTATCGATACGTCTGTAGCTGACGCACTTAAGGCGCAATTTCCACAACTTCCACTTATTCCTTTAAAGGGTGGGATGGTAAAAGTACCTGCCGCATGGCTCATAGAAAATATTGGGGGATGGAAGTCTTATAGAAAAGGAAATGCTGGTGTGTATGAAAAGCATGCTCTTGTCTTGGTAAATTATAAAGATGCAAGTGCAAAAGACATTATCTCAATTGCAATTCAAATCGAAGAAAGTGTTTTCAGAAAAACAGGAATTCGTTTGGAAAGAGAAGTAATTGTGTGGGATTAGCAGAAAATATTTTAAAAAGTGTTTTTTGGTTATCCACAATTTGTGTACAAAATGTATTGTGTTTGTTTTTAGATGTACGATAATAAATATTAGAAATGTTTGTGTTCTTTGTTTTTGTACGCACAGACATTTTTACAAACAGCACTCGTTGTCTGTTGTTGCCAATCGTTTGTTTGAGTGAAGCTAATATTCCTCACTACAAACCTGGACAACGGTCGATATTGCAAGATAATTTTTTTGGTTATACCAAAGCGATATCATGGCAGCAAAAAAGAAAGCTCGCAAGACGAAGAAGAAGGCTACCCGCAAAACAACCAAGCGCAAGACAACCAAGCGCAAGACAACCAAGCGCAAGGCTTCGCGAAGGAAGAAGAGGTAATCTTCTCCCACTTCACTAAAATCCCCCGGTATCGGGGGATTTTAGTTTTTATGCTACAATACGTGCCTATGAAATTCCTGGAGCGCATGTTTGGTTCTCCTGGGGGGCAGGCAAGTAAATTTCTCCCTATAGTAGAGCGTATAAACGCCCTTGAAGCCGAAATGGAGGCTCTTCCGGCGGAGGGGCTTATTGCCAAGACCACTGAGTTTAAGCAGCGGCTCGCTGGGGGTGAGGCGCTTGATGATATTTTGCCAGAGAGCTTTGCGGTGGTTCGTGAAGCATCGAAAAGAACTCTGGGACAACGGCATTACGATGTGCAGCTTCTTGGCGGGATTGTTTTGCACAAAGGGGGTATTGCTGAGATGATGACGGGTGAAGGGAAAACACTTGTAGCAACACTCCCTGCGTATCTCAATGCACTTGCAGGCAATGGCGTTCATGTCGTCACCGTGAACGATTATCTTTCTCGTCGTGATGCTGTGTGGATGGGGCAGATCTACTCTGCGCTTGGGCTCAGTGTGGGTGTCATCAACGGGAATAACGCCTCGTATCTTTATGACCCAGGGCATACTGACGCGGATAAGCAGCGCGATGAGTTAGGAGGATTTAAAGTGCAGTATGAATTCTTGCGCCCGTCGACCAGAAAGGAATCTTACGCCGCTGACATTACCTATGGAACCAATAATGAGTTTGGTTTTGATTATTTGCGTGACAATATTGCGTACTCTGGAGAGGCTCTTGCACAAAGAGGACACCACTATGCCATTATTGACGAGATAGACTCTATTTTAATTGATGAGGCGCGTACCCCGCTTATTATTTCTGCTCCAGCAGAAGAGTCTGGGGATTTGTATACAACCTTCGCCCGCATTGTGATGTCGCTCAAAGAGGAGACAGACTATACCGTCGACGAGAAACTAAAAGCAATTTCTTTGACAGATGAAGGGATTACCAATGCCGAGAAAGCTCTTGGGATAGATGATATTTATACAGAAAAAGGCATTAAATATGTACATCATCTTGAGACCGCTGTGAAAGCGAAGGCGCTTTTCAAGAAGGATAAAGAGTATGTGGTAAGGGATGGTGAGATCGTTATTGTAGACGAGTTTACTGGACGCCTCCAGCCAGGACGCCGATGGTCTGAAGGCTTACATCAAGCAATTGAGGCAAAGGAAGGGGTTCCAATTCAAAAAGAATCCCGTACTATTGCGTCAATTACATTCCAAAACCTTTTTAAAGGGTATGAGAAAATTGCAGGAATGACTGGTACAGGTATGACTTCTCACGAAGAATTCTTCAGTGTCTACAGTCTTGAGGTTACCCCGATTCCGACCCATCGTCCGCCGGCGCGCCTTGATAGAAACGATCTTATTTTCCAAACCACACAAGGGAAGTTCAAGGCGATTGCAAAAAAAGTTAAAGAGGTTCACGAAAAAGGGCAGCCGGTACTCATCGGAACTGTCTCCATTGATACCAATGAACTTCTTTCAGCATATCTACAAAAAGAAGGTATTCCACACGAAATTCTTAACGCAAAAAATCATGAGCGGGAAGGAGAGATTATCGCACAAGCTGGGACTAAGGGTAAAGTTACGATTGCAACGAACATGGCTGGGCGCGGAGTCGATATTAAACTTGGAGGGAACCCTGCGACCGATGAGCAGTACAACGAGGTCAAGGGAATCGGAGGTCTTTTTGTGCTTGGTACAGAGCGCCACGAAGCACGGCGCATTGATAATCAGCTGCGCGGTCGTTCGGGTCGCCAAGGAGATCCAGGAGAGACACAATTTTTTGTTTCTTTGGAGGACAGTCTCATGAGGGTCTTTGCTTCAGATACTATCAAAAAAATGATGGGTACTTTTGGTATCCCTGAAGATGAGCCAATTGAGAATCGTATTATCACCCGTTCGCTTGAGAAAGCGCAGGAGAAGATTGAAGGGTTTTATTTTGACGCACGAAAACATGTCTTTGAGTACGACAATGTTATGAATCAACAGCGTGACTATGTATACTCTCGCAGACGCGGCCTCCTCCTTGGAGACAAAGAGGTTATAAATGAGTTTATGGGTGAGATAATCGCCGATCACCCTAACACTGAGGCCATTCTCGAAGAAAAGAAAAAGGTTCTCGGGGACGAAGCATATTATGAATCTGTGCGAAGACTTTCGCTGCAGGCGATTGATCTCTACTGGATGCAGCATCTCGAAGACATGAATTATTTGCGAAATAGCGTAGGCTTACGTGCCTATGGGCAACGCGATCCTCTCGTAGAATACAAAAAAGAGGGCCTACGATTATTCAAAGAAATGCAGGGTGCTATCAAAGGGCACATTGCATCGCTTGCAGGCAATCTCTCAGCAGGGGCATTCTCAAAAGAGCAAGAAGAGGCGAAGAAGCTTTATGAATCAGCGCAAGCAAGCGGAGGGGAAGACGAGAAGAAGCAACCAACTAAAAGCGCCGAGCCCAAAAAAGAAGATGGGAGCAAAGTCGGACGCAATGACCCATGTCCATGTGGGAGCGGTAAGAAATATAAAAAGTGCCATGGACAATAAAGTACCACTGGGCAGGTACCGGCATTATAAAGGGAGAGAATACGAAGTTATTGGAGTTGCAAAACATAGTGAGACCGAAGAGGAACTAGTGGTTTATCGAGCACTTTATGGGCAAGGAAGTCTCTGGGTGCGTCCTCTCAAAATGTTCATCGAAACTCTTGAGATTGACGGGAGGCCTGTCAAAAGGTTTGAATATCTTGGGTAAAGGTATTTAAAGAGAAGAAAAGCAAAACCCTCGCATGATTTTCTAGAAGTCCCCCGTGCTATAATTGTCTAAAGAGGAACTTAAGAGGATATGTCCATGAGCGAGAAACTTATACGCGACAAAATTCTTGCACGAATACAGCAAGAAAAATTAGGGAAAGGAGAACGACCGATTAGGTTTCGCCAGGTGAGTGGGGCTGAGAAACAGGATTTTCTCCTTAAAAAATTGACTGAAGAGGTTGGGGAATTTGTAGATGCAAAAAATACCGAGGAAGCCGGTGATGTCTTCACTGTGCTTGATGCTATTGCCGCATCTGGGCATTTTGACCAGCAAGAAATAGAGTGGAGAAGAGGGGAAAAAGTACGGCGGGATTGGATACCTGATTTTACCACACTTGAGAAGAAGGTAGATGAGTTTAAAAATAGCCAAAACGAGACGAATCTCGGAGATATTTTCTGGATCATGGAGCGGCTTCTTGACCAACTTGGTGTTGATTTACAAAGAGTAGAGGAAGTCCGCTTAGATAAGCAAAACAAAAGTGGCGTCTTCGAGGAGGGTATTGTTGTTGACACAGAGGATTTGTAGAAAAGTACTAGAGACACTTTCATTTTAGTATGTTTAAGACCCCACAGTGGGTCTTTTGTTTTACGCCAAAGAAAAATGTGGAAAGTGAGTTTATTGGATGTGGTACGATAATGAACGTGGAAACTGTATCTCAAGAAGGGAAAATGCACCTTATCAAAAATTTTGAATCACTCACAACAACTCCTCTTCGAGCTGACGCCCTTTCTATTTTAGAGGAGGGGTACATTTCTATTCAAACTGACACAGTTGTGCGTGCTAGTATGCGACGTGACGGAGATGTGCTCATTATACGAGGGAATGAGATTCACCTTGATCGGTATGAGAAGATCTTTTTTGTGGGTATCGGGAAGTGTGCTGCAGATGCAGCAAAAGCCATAGAGCCACTAATTGAGGATAAATTAACAGGAGGGATTGTTATTGATGTGCGAGGGGTTTCTCTTGGGAAGATATCCTCTCGAATAGGAACACATCCGCTTCCATCGGAACAAAATATTTCTGCTGCTCAGGAAATCAAAGAACTTTTGCAGGGTGTTACCGAAAAAGATCTCATCATTACTGTCATATCAGGAGGGGGTTCGGCGCTTCTGTGTCTACCCCACGACATGTCTTGCCAGTCGCTTTCAGACATTACGGAGTCTTTGATGAATCAAGGAGCAACTATCGAGGAAATTAATACTGTACGAAAACATACTTCTGATATTCAAGGGGGACAATTTGCGGCACTTGCATATCCAGCAGAAGTCTATGCAATCATTTTTTCCGATGTTCCAGGGAACGAGATCGGAACCATTGCATCAGGCCCTACTGTTATGGATACGAGCACTAAAGAGGATGCGGAAAGAATTCTGGTAAAGTATCAGGTGCGCACCCTTTGCAAACTTCCTCACTGTGATGTCATTGAAACCCCCAAAGAGGAAAAGTATTTTGAGAGAGTTAGGAATATTTTAGTGCTTACAAATCTCACACCCCTCCGGGCTATGGCCCGGAAGGCAAAAGAGCTTGGGTATCAATGTGAAATTGTTGATGCTCGTATTGAAGGAGAAGCACGGGATGTTGGTGCTCGAATTGCAAGCGAAGCGCGTGTCCCGGGAACATGCTTGTTATATGGAGGGGAAACGACTGTGACAGTAAAGAAAAAAGGTGCAGGTGGTAGGAGTCAGGAATTTGTTCTTGGAGCACTTGCACATCTTGGAGATAACACAGCTATTGTTGCAGCGGCATCGGATGGATGGGATAATAGTGACAAAGCTGGGGCCATTGCTGATAAAGAAACTTTGGCGACTGCACAGAAACTTTCTCTTGACCCCGAGATGTTTCTTGCAAACAATACATCATACGAATTCTTTCGAGCTGCGGGGGGACATGTTGAAACAGGGAGAATGGGAAGTAATGTTTCGGATATGTATTTCACCCTCACGGGAGTTTCCAAGCAGGGTTAATTTTATTGTTCCTTATGATTCCTGAAGACAAAGCACAACGACTTATTCTATGGTTTGATCAAGTTACTAATGCCGATACCGCTCTTGTGGGTGGTAAAAATGCATCACTTGGGGAGATGTATACACGGTTGGTCCCGGAAGGAGTCAATGTGCCGAATGGATTTGCGGTAACGGCACATGCATACAGGGTTTTTCTTGATGGAACCAATCTGAGGAAAATTATTCAAAGCGAACTCTCTGGTTTTGATGCCCGTGACGTTCGTGCGCTTGCCCGCAAGGGGTCTTTGATACGCAAGGCTTTTCTTAAAGAGGAGTTTCCCCCCATCCTTGTAGAAGAGATTAAAAAAGCTTACAAAGACCTCTCTGGGGCATATCAAGCAAAGGATGTTGATGTCGCGGTGCGATCTTCTGCGACCGCGGAGGATCTCCCTGGTGCATCATTTGCTGGTGAGCATGAAACCTTTTTGAATATTTCAGGCGAGAGAGCGCTTATGACTGCCGTAAGAGCCGCGATGGCGTCTCTCTTCACTGATCGAGCAATTTCATATCGCATTGATAAGGGGTTTGATCACCTAAGCGTCTCGCTTTCCGTTGGTGTTCAAAAAATGGTCCGTTCTGACAAAGCATGTTCGGGTGTAATGTTTACTCTCGATACGGAGACGGGCTTCCCAAATGTAGTCGAAATCAACGCATCATGGGGGCTTGGGGAAATGGTGGTACAAGGGAAAGTTACTCCAGATGAATTTATTGTTTTTAAGCCGACTCTTGCTGAAGGATATGCTCCTATTATTCGGAGACAACTTGGAGCTAAGCGCGACAAGATGATATATGCATCTTACGGGAGTAATCCAGTTAAAGAAATAAAGACAACTCCAAAAGAGCGCTCACGATTTACTCTCTCTGATGAGGAAGTTTTGCGTCTGGCGCGGTGGGGTGTGACCATTGAAAGCCATTATTCTCGAGTTGCGGGAAGGAATATGCCGATGGATATTGAGTGGGCAAAAGACGGAAACACGGGAGATTTATTTATCGTGCAAGCTCGTCCTGAAACAGTCCAATCAGAAAAAAAGAAGTTTGAAATACGGCGGTATACTTTACAGGAAAAAAGTGAAGTAATTGTGGAGGGTATTCCAGTCGGTGCAAAAATTGCTACTGGGAAAGCGCGTATTCTACTTTCAACAAAAGACCTCAGCTCATTCAAAGATGGTGAAATTCTTGTCACAGAGATCACAGATCCTGATTGGGAGCCTATTATGAAAAAAGCTGCGGCTATTATTACCGAAAAAGGTGGACGAACTTCTCATGCAGCAATCGTCTCACGTGAACTCGGTATCCCTGCGGTGATTGGCGCGCAAGGAGCTACTCATGCCATTAAGACAGGAACAGAGATTACTACAGATTGTTCCTCTGGAGATAAAGGAGTTGTATACAAAGGTAGATTAAAATGGACTGAGAAAGCCTACAACTTAGATACATTACCGCGAATCAAAACGCATCTTGCGCTTAATATCGGGAGCCCTGAGGGAGCGTTTGTGCACGGGCTTCTCCCACACCATGGGGTAGGACTTGCGAGGGAAGAGTTTATTATTGCTTCGCACATCGGGGTACATCCCTTGGCGCTCATTCATTACGACAAAATTAAAAATATTCAGTTAAAGCAAAAGATAGACAAAATCACTGAAGGGTATAAAGACAAAAAAGAATTTTATATTGAACGACTTTCCTTGGGTATTGGTCAAATTGCCGCTGCTTTTTGGCCACACCAGGTAATCGTAAGATTCTCTGATTTTAAAACGAATGAATATCGGTCACTCATTGGAGGAGACATGTATGAGCCACATGAAGAAAATCCAATGCTTGGGTGGAGAGGTGCTGCTCGATATGCGCATGAAGATTTTCGCCTCGCGTTTCGACTTGAATGCGAAGCGGTGAAAAGGGTGAGAGAGCGTTTTGGGCTCAAGAATCTTGCAACGATGGTGCCATTTTGTCGTACTCCTGATGAAGGAAGGAGGGTTGTGCGTCTAATGAAAGAGTTCGGACTTACTCGAGGAGAGAATGGTCTCCGCGTGTATATGATGTGTGAAATACCTACAAATGTATTGCGAGCAGATGAATTCTTAGATATTTTTGATGGATTCTCAATTGGCTCAAATGATTTGGCGCAAACAACATTAGGGCTTGATCGTGACTCCAGTATTGTCGCAGGAATCTCAAATGAAAACGATCCTGCTGTGCGCTCTCTTGTTGCAACAGCTATCTCGGCGTGCAAAAAACGGGGGAAGTACATTGGTTTTTGTGGACAGGCACCATCTGATTACCCAGAGTTCCTACGCTTTTTAGTGGAACAAGAGCTTGATGCCATCTCACTAAACCCTGATGTCTTATTGCCCATGATGTCTGAAGTTGCTGAGGAGGAGGGAAAGATGCAGCAGAAAAGATCACTCCCATGAAGATCTCAAAAATTCTTGTGAATGAAATTGCCGACTCACGTGGAGTGGCGACTCTAGAAGTGGTACTTTCCTCTGGTGGCATGGAGGCAAAGGGCGCTGTCCCCTCCGGGAAAAGTACAGGCTCTCACGAGGCTCTAGAATTACGCGATGCTGATGGTGGAGTTTCGATAGCCAAAAAAAATGTTTTGGAAATCATCGGGCCCGGGCTTATGGCGAAGGAATGGAGCTCTCCAGAAGAAATCGATCAAGTTCTCATTTCTCTGGATGGGACTAAAAATAAAACTCGCCTTGGTGCCAATGCGCTCCTTGGTGTAAGTATTGCTGCGCACAGGTTGTTTGCGAAAGCCGCGAGTGTTCCATTATGGAAACTTATTGCACAGAGCAATAACACCACGCCAAAAACACCAAGATTGTTCATGAATGTCATGAACGGAGGCGCGCATGCTGATTTTCGGCTCCCATTCCAAGAATACATACTTATTGTAAATGGGAAGACAGCGAGAGATTCATATGAACGTGCCCAGGTTGCTTTTGCCACACTTGGCAATATGCTCAAGGATTGTTGCGGTAATATACCATTAGGTGATGAAGGCGGGTATTCTCCCTTATTCTCTGACGTTGAACAGCCGTTCTCTCTTCTTTCCTCCCTGACGGTGGGGTTACATGATATATCTATCGGCATTGATGCAGCAGCCACGGAGTTTTTTAAAAAAGAGCAGTACATCGTATCTGGACAGGCCCATTCTCGCGCTGAACTTCTTGCGCTCTATGAAACACTCATAGATTCGTACCATTTAGCGAGCATCGAAGATCCATTTGCTGAGCACGATATAGAAGGATTTACTGAGCTAACAAAAAGAGCTCAGGGCAAGGCACTCGTGATTGGCGACGATCTTACGGTGACAAACCCAGAACTCATCAAGAAATTCTCGGCAAGCCACTCTGCAACAGGAGTTATTATTAAACCAAACCAAATTGGAACTGTTACAGAAACCTGCGAAGCAGCACGTGTGGCGCGAGATGCTGGCTGGGAGATCGTTGTCTCGCATCGTTCTGGAGAGACCCGCGATACATTTGTTTCGGACCTTGCATTTGGGCTTGGTGCATATGGGCTCAAGGCTGGGGCACCAACACAGGAGGTGAGAAGAGTAAAGTACGAGCGTCTACTTGAAGCAGAGGAAGAATTTCTTCATAATACAAAATAAATATGCGCGTTGTTTATTTTTATAAAGAAGAGTGGGAGCAAGAATTTGTGAGATCAAGGGCATCTGATATTGACTTTGTAATGCATTCTGGCACAACTCAAGACAACCCTGATATCCGCGATGAAAATGCAGAGGTCCTCTCCGTGTTCACTAATTCGCATGTAGGGAAGCGGGAGATGGATCGTTTCCCAAATCTCAAGCATATTGCTACACGCTCTACGGGATATGATCACATTGATCTTGGCGAGGCGGCAGCGCGTGGAATCGTTGTTTCAAATGTTCCGATGTATGGAGAGAATACTGTTGCGGAGTTCACCTTTGCGTTACTCCTTACATTGTCCCGTAAGGTTTACGATGCATATAAACGCATTGAGCAGACGGGCTCATTCTCCCAGGATGGATTAAGAGGCTTTGACTTAAAAGGGAAAACCCTTGGTATCGTTGGTGGTGGGCACATTGGCCTTCACAGCGCAAGAATCGCTCGTGGCTTTGATATGAATGTGGTCGTCTTTGATGTACATCCCAATAACGCGCTTGCGGAGGAAATAGGATTCAAATATGTCGGCTTTGATGAGCTTCTTGGCGCATCTGACGTAATTACACTTCATGTGCCGTACAATCCACATACACACCATCTCATCAACCAAGGGAATATTGGGAAAATAAAAAGAGGGGCATACCTCATCAATACTTCTCGAGGTCCTGTTGTAGAAACCCTGGCTCTCGTGAAGGCTCTTGAAGAGGGGATTCTTGCTGGAGCAGGGCTAGATGTCTTAGAAGAAGAAGGGGAGATGGTGGATGAAACAGAGCTTCTTTTCTCACCTCACCCCAATGCAGAAAAACTTCACAGCGTTCTTGCTAATCACTATTTCATTGACCATCCTCGCGTGATAGTCACGCCGCACAATGCATTCAATACCCAAGAAGCGATTGAGCGTATTTTGCAGACAACCGCAGAAAATATTCTCGCATTCAAGAACGGTGCCTCGCAAAATATAGTTTCAAAATCATAAAGGGATTTGTTTGCAAATATAACGAGGTGGAGTATCCTTAAGTTTATGAAACTTATTGTTAAATGGTTTATCTCTGCGCTTGCTCTTCTTTTAGTCGCCTATCTTGTGCCAGATATTGTTGTTGCGTCGTTTTGGACGGCACTTCTCATTGCGGCTGTTTTAGGGATCGTGAATATCTTGCTTAAGCCATTGCTTATTATCTTCACTTTGCCAATCAATATTTTAACCCTTGGCTTGTTTACTTTTGTAATCAACGGGTTTCTTTTCTGGTTTGTTGCTTCCTTTATTGAAGGGTTTGATATTACTTCTACTGGGTGGAGAGGGTTCGGTGTTGCTATTTTAGGAGCGTTTATTGTCTCTATATTTAGTTATATAGGGAATCAACTCATTCTTCGCGATCATGACTAAGGGTATGGATGAAGATTCGGCAACAAAAGCACCAACTGCTGTTATCTACCACGCAGAATGTCCTGATGGTTTTGCTGGTGCGTTTGCTGCATGGCGAAAGTTTGGGCCCAATGCAGAGTATATCCCACTTCACCACACCAATCCTCTGCCTGTTGATCGTATAAAAGGATGTGATGTATATTGTGTTGACTTCACCTATGGTCCAGGACCATCTCTGGATCTTCTTCTTGAGCATGCTCATCGCGTGATTCTCATTGATCACCATAAATCATCAGAGCCTATTCTTGGGAGGTTCGACGAGACACACTTTGCGATAAATCACTCTGCTGCAGTCCTTTCGTGGCAATATTTTCACCCCAATACTCCAATTCCAAAACTTTTTCAACGTATTGAATCCATAGATCTGGGGCGATTTGATGATCCTGAAGTCCGTGAGACGGATCGTATCCTCACACTTACAAGTCTTGATTTTAATGAGTGGGATGGGTTTGTTGATGAATTTGAGGATGATGCTCGTCGAGCAGTGTTGCTTCGTGACGGAGCGCTCCTTGATCAATATATGAAAATCCAACTTGGTAAACTCCTTAACCATGCGGAAACAGTGAATTTTGAGGGGTATAGGTGCCTTATGGTTAATTCCCCTGTACATGTTTCCTATGTCGGGAAGGCTCTTTATGAAAAAATGCCACCCATTGGTATTGTGTGGTCTCGTCGTTGCAAGGATATTGTCGTTTCGCTCCGGTCTGATGGGACTGTTGATGTTGCTGCCCTCGCTGAGAAATATGGAGGTGGAGGGCACAAGCAAGCTGCTGCGTTCTCGTGGGAACAGCAAGAATTGCTCTCATTTTTTGCAAAACAATAGGCACTGTCAGGCCTCTTAATCCGTGCTATAATGGCACAACCCGCGTTTGCTACTATTCCCTGCGGGATAGAATTGCTCAAACACATAAAAATCTATGAACAAAAAAGTACTCACACTTATCATCGTTATTATTTTGGTCGTGGTAGGATTGTTTGTTTTCAATTCATTTCTTAAGAAGACAACGCTTCCTCAAGATGGAACATCGCCCACGCAAACACAAGTCCAGAACACTCTTGATGTTCCTGACCAGGCAGGCGGGCAGGAAATATTCATTAATTCAGTTTCAACTAAAGACGGAGGATTTGTTGTTGTGTACCGAGATAACAATGGCACCCCAGGTTCTGTGATTGGGGTATCTCCGCTCATCTCCGCCGGAACCACAATGAAGAACTTGCGCTTCACGCTCAATGAGGCAGTAAAAGAGGGAGATGTGGTGTATGCAGCGCTTCACAAAGATAACGGAGATGGAGTATTTGATCCGGCGACAGATGTCATGGCAAAAGATCAAAGTGGTAACCCACTCATTAGGAGAGTCGTTATCCTTGGACAGGGCTCTCTTGAAGACGAAGTTAAGCTCTAAGTTTGTCCAAGAAGCAGGCAGTGTCTATGTCTGAATATCGTCCCACGATTGGAATTGAAGTACATGCTGAACTCAAGACGCAGACAAAAATGTTCTGCGCTTGTAAGAATGACCCAGATGAACGTAATCCCAATGTGAATGTATGTCCAGTGTGCCTCGCACACCCGGGGACCCTACCTGTTGCAAACAAAACTGCAATAAGACATGTGCTTAAGGTTGGCATGGCGATTGGTGGTACACTCGCTGATTTTACCGAGTTTGATCGCAAGAATTATTTTTATCCCGATCTTCCAAAGGGGTATCAAATAAGTCAGTACGAGCATCCTTTTGTTTCTGGAGGGGAACTCTCCGGTGTAAAGATCACACGCATCCATCTCGAAGAAGATACTGGACGCTCCTCTCATGACAGCTCTGAAGGGAGTCTTGTGGATTTCAATCGTGCCGGGGTCCCGCTTATGGAGCTTGTGACTGAGCCTGTGGTACATAGCGTAGAAGAAGCAGGGAAGTTTGGACGGGAACTTCAATTACTTCTGCGCACACTTGGCGTGTCGGATGCCAACATGGAAAAAGGGGAGATGCGCGTGGAGGCCAACATATCTATAAGTAAAACTGACAAGTTGGGGACTAAGGTTGAGGTGAAAAATCTCAACTCATTTCGTAGTCTTGAGCAAGCAATTAAATTTGAAGTTGAGCGGCAGGAAGAGTTGCTTGAAAAGGGAGAAAGTGTCGTTCAAGAAACGCGCGGATGGGATGAGAATAAAGGCAAGACCTTCTCACAGAGGAGCAAAGAGTCGGCACATGATTATCGCTATTTCCCTGATCCAGATTTGCCCAAATTACGGCTAAGCGAAATACCAGAATTCAATGAAGAAGTGCTCAAAAAAGAGTTGCCAGAATTGCCGTGGCAAAAGAGGGAGCGACTTGCGTCCCTAGGGCTTGCGCCTTCTGTTGTTGAGATGTTCGTTGCAAGCAAAGTATATGGGCCATTTTTTGACGCCGCAACAAAAAATGAAACTGACAAAAAGGCGAGTGTTCTTGCTGCAAATTATATAAGTTCTGATCTTGCAGGGCTTGCCGCAGGAGAAGAGTCTGTTGGTAAAGTCACCACAGAAGCTTTTGTGGTACTTATCAAAATGGCAATTGGCGGAGAAGTTTCTTCTCGGGGGGTAAAAGATATTCTTGCTGTTATGTATACTGAAGGAGGCGATCCAAAACAAATTGCCGAAGCAAAAGGGCTTATTCAAAAAAATGATGAGGGAGAACTCAAAAAAGTCGTTGAGAAAATTCTTACTGACCACAAGGCGGCCGTAGAAGAGTATAAGGCTGGGAAAGGACAAGCTCTCCAGTTTCTCGTGGGGCAAGGGATGAAGGCGACGAAAGGTGCAGCAAACCCAGCTCTTTTGGGGAAAATCATCAAAGAGCTCCTCTCGTAGTGTTTCCCACAATTCCCGCAATCATGCGGGTCTGTTATAATTAAGGCATTAAAGAGTCTTAATTTGCTATTTTTATGAAAAAAGTACGTGTTGGTATTAACGGTCTTGGGCGCATTGGTCGTTCATTTTTCAAACTTGCATGGCCCAACGACAATATAGAAATTGTTGCGGTGAACGATCTTGGTACCGCTGACAACCTTGCGTACCTCCTTCGTTACGACACGGCATACGGAAGAAGCAATCTTGATATCAATATTCGCCAAGATGGCGAGAAAGCATATTTTCGTGTAGATGGGCGAGACGTACTTTTCCTCCAGCAGCGTGAGCCGGCTCTTCTTCCTTGGAATGAACTTGATATTGATGTGGTGGTTGAGTCAACGGGATTCTTCACCAGCTACGAAAAAGCAAAAGCTCACCTTGATGCGGGGGCGAAGCGCGTAGTCATCTCTGCTCCAGTCAAGGGCGATCCAGTAGAAGGTATTTCTGGTGCAACAGTGCTCATGGGCATCAATGACGGACTCCTTGAGGGCTGCCAGATCTCCTCCAATGCATCTTGTACCACCAACGCGGCAAGTCCACTCGTGCAGATATTGCACGAAGCTATTGGTATTGAGAAGGCCATGTTAAACACCACACACGGATATACTGCCACACAGGCAATCGTAGACGCTCCAGATGCGAAAGATTTCCGACGCGGACGCGCGGGTGCGCAAAACATTGTTCCTTCTACTACCGGGGCTGCAGAGGCGGTGACACAAGCGATTACAGATCTTGAAGGGAAGTTTGATGGTATCTCTATGCGCGTCCCCGTAGTTACAGGCTCAATTGCTGACATCACATTTCTCGCCAAGCGCAATACGAGCGTTGAAGAAGTGAACTCAATTTTAAAGAATGCGGCAAAAGAAGATCGCTGGAACAAAGTGTTTAGCACAACCGAGGAACCCCTTGTCTCTTCGGATATCATCGGCAGCAAATATGCAGCGATTGCGGACCTCGGACTCACGCGAGTTGTTGATGGGAATTTGGTCAAAGTACTCTCATGGTATGACAACGAGGCAGGCTATACTCATGCGATGATTGAGCATGTCATTAAGACAGGACAATTCGCATAAATTTATGCACAAAGAGACGCACATTTTTTTGGGCTCGGATCATGCAGGATTTGCATTAAAAAATGTGCTAGTGGAGTATGTGCGTGAGCTTGGATACACAGCCGTAGACCTCGGCCCAGAAAATCTCAATGCTAAAGATGATTACCCCGACCTCATTGCGCCCGTTGCGCGCGAGGTGATGAAAAAGAAGGGGAATGGACGAGGTATCATCCTGGGTGGCTCAGGGCAAGGTGAGGCGATCGTCGCAAATCGATTCAAGGGTATTCGCGCTGCGGTGTATTACGGGGGTCCCATTGAAATAGTGAAACTTTCTCGAGAGCACAACGATTCAAATATCTTATCTCTTGGCGCTCGTTTTGTACGAGAAGAAGATGCCAAGGAAGCTGTGCGCGTCTGGCTTGAAACAGGATTTTCAGAGGATCCACGGCATGTACGTCGCATCGGAAAGCTTGCGCGACTCACCAAGAAGATCTTGCGATTCAAATAATATGGCAGAAGTCATCCCAGCAATAATGCCGCGTGATTTCCACGAGCTTGAAAATGCAGCACGTAAATTTCGTGGTTTGGTCAAAAGCATTCAAATTGATGTAATGGATGGCAAGTTCGTCCCAGAGAAAACATGGCCATATAGTGGTGATCGTACAATATTTGATGAGCTTGTTTCTGAAGAGGAAGCTTTTCCGCTTTGGAAGGAGATTGATTATGAAGCCGATCTTATGATTGCGAACCCGGAAGCTGATGCGCAGAAATGGCTCAACACGGGAGTGAAGCGTCTTATTTTCCATATTGAATCCATCAAAGACCCAAATGCCTTCTTCGCCCAAGAAGCTATCGCCGATGAAGTGCGCCGGTCATTTATACAGATCGGAGTTGCTATTGGTGTAGATACACCCAACGAGACTCTCTATCCCATATTAGACGCGCATCATGCAGATTTCGTGCAGTTTATGGGGATTGCGCGTATTGGGTACCAAGGGGAGGCCTTTGATGAGCGAGTTCTCCCCAAGATAAAGAGTTTACGCGAGCGGTACCCGGAGCTTATAATGAGTATTGACGGGGGTGTAAATTTTAAAACCGCAGAAGAATTGGTAAAGGCGGGTATCAACCGGTTAGTGTCAGGTTCGCTCATTCTCCAAAGCGATGATCCTGCGGAAGTGGTAAAGCAGCTTTCTCTGCTCTAAAGTTCCCCACATTTTTCATATGATCCATGTAAGCGACCAACAAATAAAAGATCTTGAATGGCGCGCAAATGAAGTGCGCAAGTCTATTATTGAAATGCTACTTTCTGCAGGGTCGGGACACACCGCGGGCCCTCTCGGCATGGCGGATATTTTCACCGCATTTTATTTTCATATTCTCAATCACAAGCCGAAGGATCCTGAGTGGGAAGACCGAGACCGACTTATTCTCTCCAATGGGCACATTGTCCCTGTCCGATATGCGACCATGGCACATGCAGGGTATTTCCCTCTAGAGGAGCTCAAGACGTTGCGTAAATTTGGCTCACGTCTCCAAGGACATCCTGAGCGAGAGAAACTGCCTGGCGTTGAGACGACATCAGGTCCGCTTGGCTCCGGACTAGGGCAGGCGGCAGGCATTGCGTATGGTGCGCGCATGGACAAAAAGAAATTCCGCGTGTATTGCTGCATGTCCGATGGCGAGCTTGATGCGGGCAATATTTGGGAGTCAGCAATGTTCGCTGCGAAAAACAAACTCTCAAATCTTACCGCTATCATTGACCGCAATAACATTCAGATTAATGGATACACAGAGGATGTAATGCCGCTTGATTCGCTGCGCGACAAATTTGAAGCGTTCAATTGGCATGTACTTGAGATAAACGGACATGATATGGAGGAGATCATTGATGCAGTCGAGCAGGCCAAGGCGATTTACGAGAAGCCGACAGTCATCATTGCGCACACGATTCCCGGGAAGGGTATTAAAGAAATTGAATTTGATTACAACTGGCACGGCAAGCCACCGAGTAAAGAAGAGGCAGCAAAATTCTTAGCGGAATTAAGAACGCTAGGTGGTAAAATCCAAAGCGAACACGAATAGCATGACTAATCCTGATGCAAAATTGGTTGCAAATATCGCAGATGCAAAATCGTTGGAGCAAAAACCAACGCGTGATGGCTTCGGCAAAGGACTTGTAGAAGCAGGAGAGAAGGACAAGCGCGTTGTTGCACTTTGTGCGGACCTGGCGGAATCTACGCGAGTACTGTGGTTTCAGGAGAAATTCCCAGATCGCTATATTGAGCTTGGGGTTGCCGAGCAAAACTTGGCGACGGTTGCATCCGGTCTTGCAAACTACGGCAAGATCCCATTTATCACTTCATACGCAGCATTCTCTCCTGGGCGCAATAATGAGCAGATAAGGACTACTGCTGCACTCAATTATGTTCCAGTAAAGATCGCTGGTGCTCATGCCGGAATATCTGTGGGCCCTGATGGAGCCACTCATCAAGCGCTTGAGGATATTGCGCTCATGCGCGTTATTCCCAATATGACAGTACTTGTGCCTGCTGATGCAGAAGAAGCACGCAAGGCCACTATTGCCGCGGCAGAGCATCCAGGCCCGGTGTATATCCGTCTTGGACGCGAGAAGACGCCGATTTTTACTACAGGAGACACGCCATTTGAGATAGGGAAGGCGCAAGTACTTTTCACTCCACGCGAAGGGCTTACCTCCGAAGTTGGAATAATTGGCGCCGGCGCACTTCTCTACAACGCACTTGTAGCCGCGATGCAGCTTGAAGAAGAGGGCGTCGGTGTATCAGTGCTTAATGTTGCAACGATTAAGCCGTTGGACAGAGAGGGGATTATCAATTTCGTGAACGCGGCAGGAGGCAAGGTAGTTACCGTTGAAGAGCATCAGGTTGCCGGTGGTCTCGGCTCGGCGGTGTCCGAGCTTCTTGCGTCGGAGCGTCCTGCGCCTATAGAATTTATTGGAGTACATGATCGCTTTGGGCAATCGGGCAATACAGAAGAGCTCATGAAAGAATATGGGCTCAATACGGAGTCAATCACTGCCGCAATTAAAAAAGTACGAGGACGATAATTTTAAATAAAACATGAAAGGATTTCTTGATTTCATTCGTGAGCAGGGTGTCGTAGGACTTGCAGTTGGTTTTATCCTCGGCGGTGCGGTTTCAAAAGTGGTGAGCGCATTTGTAACAGATATCATCAATCCATTGCTCGGGCTTATTCTCGGTGCGGTAGATGGACTTAAGTTTGCGTCCCTCAAGATTGGAACAGCCGAGATTCTCTACGGTGATATGCTAAGTGTTCTGGTGGACTTCATTGTCATTGCTGCGGTGGTGTATTACGGAGTGAAGATGATAGGGCTTGATAAGTTAGACAAGAAGAAGGCGTAAGAAAAAGCCGCCCATATGCTCGGGCGGCTCAGTTTTCCTGTTCGGTTCATGCGTACCTTTTTCTTTCTTTTGGGGTTATTAGATTTGAAGACCTCGGGTCGAGATAATTGATGACTATGTCCATTCCGAGTGGTTCAAGTAAGCGAGAGATTGCGAGTGGGTTTGTATATTGAGTGCCTGTAAAAAGCAGAAACTGGCGCGGTTCCCCGTTTAGGTCTTCGACCTCGGGTGGCCCGTTAGTGATGACAATATCTTGGCCTTTCGCCCACTCGTATCTCTTTATAGCCTCCTTGATCATTGAGCGAACGCGCTCACGATCCTTGCTGATGCCGTAAGGGGTTATAATGATCATCTTGTATTCCTCCTTGCAAGACAGTTAAAAGTGCCGAGGGTACTATAGCGCAAAAGACCCTGTTTCGGAAGCCTATTTTCTTAAAATGCTCGTACATTTCAAAAGTACGAGGGAAACAGAAAAACGGCTCAACCGATCGGTTGAGCCGTTTTTTGGGCCTAAGAATCGTTAGTTAGCCTACCTTTTTAGGTTCGTAGTCGGTGGGGCGTTTTGCGAGGTATTCTTCAAGTTCCGCTCGGCTAAGGAGTCCTTCTTGTGCTCCAACTTTCTGTACTACGGACATTGAGTTCACCGGTCCCCACATGAGAGCCTCGGAAACATCTTTGCCAAGTGCAAGCGCTGAAGTAAATGTACTTGCAAATGAATCTCCTGCACCAGTGCGCTCATACGGAGGTGCGATATCTGGATATGGTGGCATAAACCACACATCTGTGCCGTCAAATGCAAACGCTCCCTTTGGTCCGTCGGTGATGACAGCTATCTTCGGTCCAAATTCTGATACGCCTCGGGCAAGTGCGGGGATGCTGTCTTCTTGTGTTTTTAAAATAAGCTGTGCTTCTTCTTTGTTGCAGAAGAATACTTCTGTGTGTTTGTAGAGTTCTGCAAGGCGGTCTTTCCCAAGTTTGATTTGAAATGTTCCAGGCTGGAATGCAAGCTTGATATCTGGATGTGCTGCCAAATATGTTGCGATTTCATCATGGTAAGGAAGTGAGTTCTCTCCAAGCGAACTTAGATACATCCAGCGCGGTGAGCCTATATCGGGGAGAGCGTATGGGTACTCTTCGTGCTTGATGAGGATGGTGCGTTCTGCTTTGTGCCAGAGTACGAAGTGATAGTTGCTCTTCTTGCCCTCATGTACTTGTACAAAGCGCGTATCAATACCATTACTTTTGAGAGTCTCAATGTCTTCTTTCCCAAAGTCATCGTCGCCGAGATTTGTGATAAGTGCGGTTTTGAGTCCGAGTCTTGTCGCAGAGACGGCTGCGTTTGGACTGTTGCCAACTGCCGCGATGACTTTCAAAAATTCGTAAGGGATTTTTGATCCATTAGTGAGGCAGATTTTTTCCATGCCGTCCGGGTCGTCGGTGTGGATGCTTGCCTGCTTGATACGTATAAAGGCGTCCGTAACAATATCTCCTACTGCGATAAAATCAAATTCCTCATTCATGTGATTATTTTTCTAGCGGTCAATTAGTTCTGAGTATATCACAGCCCCAATAAAGCCGATCGGGAGAGGTGGTGTATAATGCGTCTATATGAAATCACTCAAAGAAACTCTTTACGAAGCAAAAGAAAAAGGTGTTGGCATAGGGCATTTCAATGCGACGACTGTTGAGATGGTGCAGGGAATATTCCAATCCGCACAGAGTCTCAATGTGCCGGTGGTCATTGGGTTTTCTGAAGGGGAGCGCGATTTTTTTGGCGTACGACAAGCTGTTGATTACATCAAGAGTCTTCGAGAAACATACGATTTTCCGATTTACTCAAACGCAGACCACACATATTCGCTTGAGCGAGTAAAAGAAGCCGTGGACGTTGGGTTTGACGCAGTGATATTTGATGGGGCGAAACTCCCAAAGGAAGAGAATGCCAAAATCACAAAAGAGTGTGTTGATTATGCACGCGCAAGTGGGCGTGAAGTACTTGTAGAAGCTGAGCTTGGCTATATAGGTTCGTCATCCAAAATTTGGGATGAAGTGCCAGAGGGAGCGAGTCTTGGTGAAGCACTTACCACACCCGAAGAGGCGGTAGAATTTGTGAAAGGTACGGGCATTGATCTCTTTGCTCCAGCGGTGGGTAATATCCACGGCATGTCATCTAAAGGACTCAATCCGGAGCTCAATATTACGCGCATCGGAGAGATAAGCCAGGCGACAGGCATTCCACTTGTGCTTCATGGCGGCTCTGGTAGCTCTGATGCCGATTTTCAGAATGCGATCAAAGCAGGTATGCCCCTTATCCACGTCAGCACAGAGATTCGTCTTGCATATCGGAAAGCGCTTGATAAAAGCCTTGCAGATGCTCCCGACGAGCTTGCGCCGTATCGCTATATGAAGCCAACAGTTGACGCAGTGATTGAGGTGGTGAGCGGGAGACTGAAGCTATTTAGTGGTCAATAGGACGAGAATACGGCTCAGCCAATTGGATGAGCCGTTTTTATTCAACCACCTTCACTTTTTTATGCCTTTGTGTATAATGGGGCTTCATGTTGAATCTGAAGGCAGAAAAACGAGAGAATAAGGCAAATCCAAAGACCCTCCGAGCAGAGGGGGGTATTCCTGCTGTTTTTTACGGAAGGAAGGCAAAGTCTACTCCTATTACTATCAATAAAGGTGAATTTGATAAGGTGTGGAGGGAAGCCGGAGAAACGACCATCATTACTCTCGATACTCCAGAGGGGAAAGTAGACACTCTCATCCACGATGTACAGTTTGACCCGATTACGGATGTTCCAACTCACATCGATTTTTATGTAGTAGAAGCTGGACAGGAAATTGAGGTTGAGGTTCCGCTTGAATTCGTTGGCGTTGCTCCTGCTGTCAAAGAGCTCGGTGGTATCTTGGTCAAGGTGGTACACGAAGTTGAAGTCAAAGCTCCTGCAAACAAGATTCCTCGTCATATTGAGGTAGATATCTCTGCACTTGCAACACTGGAAAGTCATATCGCGATCGGCGACCTCAAATTCCCTGAAGGAGTCAAACCAACAGCTGAAGCAAATGAAATTGTCGCAGCGGTTTCGGTTGTGGAAGAGGAGAAGGAAGACGCACCAACAACGATTGATATGTCTGCTATTGAAGTCGAGAAGAAAGGAAAGAAAGAAGAGGAAGCTCCAGCTGAAGGAGAAGGAAAATAATACATCTCCATTTAATACAAAAAGCCCTCCACAAAATGGAGGGCTTTTTGTATCCAAGGACTCCTCTTTATGCATGGTATAATAGCGAGGATAGATACTTTTAATTGTGGAACGTTCACTTACAAAAAGACGAAAAACAGTGTGGTTATTGAGCGCTATGGCGCTTATAGCCGTGCCGCTACTCTCTGCCTCAGCGCAGACAAGCGTTTCTGAACGGCAGGCGCAACTTGAAGCCCAACTTAAAGCAATTGAAGAAGAGATCAGCCAACAGCAGGTTATTTTGCAGGAAAAACAGAGGGAATCTGTCTCACTTGAGCGTGATGTTGCGATTCTCGATGCCCAAATAGAGAAGACCAAACTTTCATTGCAAGCAAGTAATCTTGCAATTCGGTCTCTTGAGGGGGACATTTCCGGGAAGGAAAATACCATTCGCGATCTCGATGGCCATTTAGATAAACAAAAGGCAGCACTTGCCGAACTCATTCGCAGGACTGGGGAAATGGACGACTACTCTCTTGTTGAAGTAGCGCTCTCAAAAGAAGCGCTCTCTGACTTTTTTATTGATCTTGATTCATTCTCATCTATTCAGCAGACTCTCCAAGAAGTAGCTGTTGAAATCGTAGAGACAAAAAATACTACAGAGACACAAAAGCAGGCGCTTGAGGAGAAGAAACAGGAGGAAGTAAACATTAGGCAACTTCAGCAGCTTGAGCAACAGCGTCTCCAGGCAGCAGAAAGTAAAAAGAATAGCTTGCTCAAAGAAACGAAGGGTCAAGAGGCGGTATATGCGACCATGATCAAACAGCGCCAACAGACTGCCGCGGAGATTCGGACTGCGCTCTTCCAACTGCAGGGCTCAGCAGCAATCCCATTTGAAAAAGCACTTGATTACGCGACAAGGGCAGGGGCAAAGACTGGTGTTCGTCCGGCGCTCATTTTGGGTATTGTCGCTGAAGAATCAAACCTTGGCGAAAATGTGGGTACGGGAACATGGACCGTGGATATGCATCCAACTCGCGATGTACCTGTATTTAAAGAGATTACGGCAAGACTTGGACTTGATCCTGATGCAATGCCAGTATCAAAGAAGCCTTGGTATGGCTGGGGAGGCGCTATGGGGCCTGCGCAGTTTATCCCTTCCACTTGGGTATTGTATGAGGATCGCATAGCTGCGCTCTCTGGCAACAATCCTCCGAACCCATGGAATCCAGAGGACGCATTTATGGCAGCAGCAATATTGCTCGCTGATAACGGAGCCACTGATCATGCCTATGCGTCTGAGCGCCTCGCTGCACTGCGCTATTTTGCCGGCTGGGCAAATGCCAAGAAGGCTGCCTACGCTTTTTACGGGGATGATGTGATGGATTTGGCCACGAAATACCAGAGCCAGATCAATATCCTAAACGGCTAGTCTTATGGGGGGATGTGTTGCAAAATATTGCCTTTTTTGATAAGCTCCACCCAACATGAAGAAAGAAACCCACCCAACATATTACCCACAGGCGAGCGTTACATGCGCCTGCGGGAACAAGTTCTCGGTTGGCTCTACACTTGAGGACATCAATGTGGAAATTTGCAGTGCCTGCCACCCATTTTTCACAGGAGAGGAGAAGATCATGGATACTGGAGGACGCGTAGAGAGATTCAAGCAGCGTCGTGCGGCAGCTGGGAAGAAGAAGTCTTAACAAAAAAGTGCAGTTTACTATTTTGCGTGCGTGCCCTGTAGGGCACGCACGCTTTGCTTTATAATGTTTTTATGGACCTAACTCCATACAAAGAGAATCCGAAGACCGCATACCTTGTTGCGGAATACGAACGCCTTGAGAAGGAAGAGGCGCGTGTTCATGATGTATTGGCTCAAGACCCAACACTCGCAGAGCTTGCTCAGTCTGAACTTGAAGATTTACGTATCCAAAAGGAAAGTGCGCAGAAGCAAATGGAACAAATCGTTGCAACTGAAAAAGAAGAAGCAAAAACTCCCAAGGAGCTTATTCTTGAAGTTCGTGCTGGTGCGGGAGGAGATGAGGCAGCTCTTTTTGCACGTCAACTTGCTGAAATGTATGAGAAGTATGCCGCGCAAAAAGGGTGGGATTTTACCAAAGTGGATTCTTCCGAAAATGAGATTGGTGGGTACAAAGAAGCTTCTTTTGAGATTAAAGGGAAAGATGCTTATCGTGCACTTGAACATGAAATGGGTGTACATCGTGTGCAGCGTGTGCCAGTGACAGAGAAGGCGGGGCGCATACACACATCAACAGCTTCCGTCGCCATTTTGCCTGTTTTTGAGCGGAGAAATACATTAATCAATCCTGCCGATATTGAGATGGAGTTTACTCGTTCTGGCGGAGCAGGAGGACAGAACGTGAATAAAGTTGAAACAGCGGTTCGTCTTGTCCACAAGCCCTCTGGTATCGTGGTCCGCTGCCAAAGCGAGCGCACGCAGCAGCGTAATCGCGAGAAGGCCATGCAGATTCTTGCAGCAAAACTAGAAGAATTAGAAACATCCAAAGATGCAGATGCTATTGCTGAGAAGAGAAAGACCCAAATTGGCACAGGAGACAGATCTGAAAAGATTCGTACGTATAATGTGCCACAAGATCGTGTCACAGACCATCGTATTAAGGAGACATGGAGTAACGTTGAAGGGATACTTGGAGGTAGTCTGGGGGAAATTTCAGAAGCACTTGTAAAAGCCGCGGAAGAAAAATCAGGAGATTAATGTGGATAAGTTTGTTTCTGGAGTGGTGTGTGGTGCGCTAGAATAAAGCCAATGAAGAAAATAACGCACTATTCGCGCGTTGCTCTCGATACGCTAGTTTTTTCTCTGTCTGGGCTTGCGCTTGGAGCGGCCGGAATGTTCTCGTTCTTTTTCTTGATGACGGCTTTCCCTGACGCTGGCACTGTAGTGGTGCCACCAACACTTCATGGACCACAGATTGCATTTGCAGCACCACCGGCTGGATATACGGAATTGAAAGGATTTGCATGGGCAGGATCACACAACAGTGGAACGATCGGATCGCCGGATATTGGAAGTGGGTGGATTAGTTTCAATAGGAAAGATTGCGATACCGATGGGGATGGCGATAACGATGTTGCTGCATGTGGTGCACTTGGGAGTGCTGTGCCTGACTATCAAGTCTCTGTTGATACGAGCAATTACTCCAATGAGCTACCAAACCCAACCACAGGTGATTTTACCGGGTATGCCTGGAGCCCAAACATTGGGTGGATATCTTTTAATCCAGCTGACCTTGTTGGGTGTCCTGTTGGTGCAGCAAACCCTGATGGAGATGGTACGACTTGTGAGGCAACAATAAATTGGTATACCGGCACTGTGGCTGGCTGGGCTCGCGTTCTTTCAAACGATACCGCCGCGGGATGGAGCGGATGGATTCGGCTGGACCTCCCTGTTCCTTATGGGGGGTATTCTGTTAAGCCAGCGTTCACTGGGTATGCCTGGGGCGCAGACAATGTTGGTGGGTCTCCGACGCCTGGGGTTGGGTGGATAAGTTTCAGCAGTTTTGATTGTGACACTGATCAGAATGGCACCATTTCTGGTGGTTTGCCCGCGTGTGGAACTACCGGGAATCCAATTGCGCAATATGGGGTTACTTTAGGCAGTATTGCCCCTGGGCTTCCTATTGTGTTTGCTCCAACCGAGATTGTTCTAGATACCCCTCCTGGGTATGCGCAAGCAAATCTAATATACGAATCCTACAACGGGTTTTACCCAATTGATCCTGATGATGAGCCAGTTCAGTATGGCTTTGACTGGGATGGCGATGGGCTTGGGTATGTATGGGAAACCAACCCCGTTAATGGTCTACCGGTCTATATCGGTGCGCCAGGCACTGGAGGTACGTCAACGCCTCGATGGACCACCTTGGGCATGAAGACATTTAATGTGAAGTTGCGTGATGGCGATCTGAATGAATCAGCCGTACGCTCATATTCTATAAATGTGATTCCTCCACCACCAACAGCAACCTTTACTGTCCAGCCGACCAATGCGCTTGGTACGGGAATCACAGGAAGTACAGTGGGAATTTTGGATGGGGGTACTCCAGGAGCTTTTCTTTATTCATGGACAAGTAATCATACAACGTCATGTGCTGTTACCCGAAATCCAGGATCTGTAGCGGTTGCTTCGTCTGGTTCATCAAATTCATCTGGGTCAGGGGCAGATACCCCTGCGACCAACACTACACAGTATTCAATTACCTGCCAGGGATTGCCATTTTCTAATCCCGCTAGTGTCACCATTAATCGCTCTGTCACTGTAAACACCACATGTTGGAACAATATTGACGACGACCCTGCGGGGAGGATTGGCAATGGACTTTGTGACTATCCATCTCAATCCTGTCCGGGAGTGATTGCTGGAGATCCAAATTGTATGGACCCTGATCCAGCAACATATCCTCATGAGGGTGGCACAGGAGTGGCCGCGGCGTGTGGCAACGGGGTGTGTAACGTTGAGGCAGGGGAGGGGCCATTTACCTGCACCACCGACTGCAGGCAGAACTTCCAGGAGCGATAGCAAAAAGGGGATTCCAGGAGGCTTTTAGGCGGCATTGCAATTCGCCACCCTTTCTGTTAGACTTTGGGTTCATGACTGAAAAGAATTCAATTACCAAAGAAGACGCAGGGCTTATTGACCGCATGTTTGCGGCAGGAGCCCACTATGGATTCCTTCGCTCTCGAAGGCATCCTTCTGCGCGCCCATTCCTTTTTGGGACGAAGGACAAGGTTGAAATCATCAATCTTGAGAAGACCCTTGATGCATTGAAAGAAGCGGAAGAGTTTGTTGCATCTCTTGCTGCAAGCGGTAAAAAGGTGCTCTTTATTGGTACCAAAAACGAAGGGCGCCGCATCATCAAAGGGGGCGCAAAAGCTATCGGAATGCCGTACGTTGACATCCGATGGATCGGAGGCATCTTCAGCAATTTTTCTGAGATCAAGCGCCGCATTGACTGGATGAAGACACTTGAAGATCGACGCGAGCGAGGAGAGCTTCAAAAGTACACTAAGAAAGAGAGATTGCTTTTTGATCGCGAGATCGAAGATCTTGAGCGAAACTTTGGCGGGTTGCGTGATATGGACACATTGCCTGCGGCGGTATTCATTCTTGATGTGAGACATGAAGAGATTGCGCTTAAAGAAGCACGCAAATCAAAGATCCCAGTTATCAGTCTTTCAAGTTCAGACTGTGACTTTAGGGGGATTGATTATCCACTTCCTGCAAATGATAGTTCAGTTGCAAGTATTACATTTTTCGTAGATCGTCTTGTAGAGGCATATAAGGCTGGCAAGATGAGCGCGAAGCCCGCACAAAAAGAAGCTGGTTCAGAGAAATAATATTGCTAGGGGAGTTAAGTTCTTTTAGATATGATAACCACAGACCAAGTAAAAGAATTACGAGAACAAACAGGCATCTCTGTTATGCAGTGCAAGAAGGCGCTGGAAGAGGCTGGTGGGGATATGGACAAGGCTCTTTTGTTGCTTAAAACAAAAAGCAAAGCCGCAGCTTCAAAAAAGGCTGACCGCACATTGGGTGCGGGTATTGTACAAGCATATATCCATACTGGTGGTACAGTGGGAGCGATGGTCGAGCTTTCATGCGAGACCGATTTCGTTTCTCGCAACGAAGAGTTTAAGTCACTTGCCTATAACATTGCACTTCACATTGCTGCAATGAAGCCCCAATACATCAACCCAGAAGATGTTTCCGATGCTGACAGAGAGAAAGTAAAGGCTCTCTTTGTTGAGGACGCAAAAGCGTCTGGCAAGCCTGTGGCAATGCAGGAGAAAATGGTAGAAGGAAAACTCGGGGCTCACTTCGGAGAGAAAACACTTCTTACACAGGCGTTTGTGAAGGAGCCAGAAGTTACCATTGGGGAATTAATAGAGCAAGCAATTCAGAAATTCGGAGAAAAGATTGTGGTGACGCGCATGACATGCTTTGCAGTTGGTGCATAGCACTATGGAATCTTTTCTTATCGGACTATTTTCATTCTCAGTACTTGGCGCAGGATTGCTCATTGCGGTGCGCCTGGTGGGGCCGTTTGGTCGTCGCTTTGACGATGTTACTACGGGAAGAGAGAGTGTTGATCAAGTAGGGGACTTTCTCTTCATATTCTTCCCCATGTTCAAATTCCTGGGGAAGATCGGGTTTTTCAAAGCGCTAGAATTTTTGCACGAAAAGACACGAACGATGACTTCTCGCGCCATGAGGACCGCGAAGAAAATCAAAGAGGAGTACCAGAGGTCTCTACTTGATGCAATCAGGCTTCGCGTTGCAAAGCATCTCTTCAATCACCCATCCACCCACGAGCACAAAGCGACAACCTCATTTTTCTTGAAGGACATTGCTGAATATAAAAAGAAAATCAGCAATGGGCACCACGAAGCACCTTAGTATTGCGCTTGGTGGCCAGAATAGGGTAGTATCTTCTAGTACACCTGGGCAGATATACAACAAACAAACGCCACCTTAGCTGTTTTGGCAGATATGGAACAAACAGCAAGGACGTTAATGTAATGAGGTAGAACAAAATAATACACACGCCACCTTAGCTCAGTTGGTAGAGCAACTGTTTTGTAAACAGTAGGTCCCCGGTTCAAGCCCGGGAGGTGGCTCCACAAAGTGCGAGACGACTAAGCGAGCAAACTGCTTTGCTCGCGTCCGGGCTTGAAAGACGGAGCCCTCCGCTTTTGGCGGAGGCGAGTCCGGGCAGGAGGCACTTATGAGCGGAGCGAATTTGTGACCTGACGCCAAGCCCGGGAGGTGGCTCCATAAAATAAACGGCTCAACCGATCGGTTGAGCCGTTTATTTTGGGAAGTTTATGTGTTTTGTATATAATGGGCGGATGAAGGAATCTTCTCAAAAGCCCTCAGAAGGACATCTCCATCCCGTGACATTGCTTACCAATGAGCTTCTTGCTGCCTGTACCAAACTTGGGTTTGAGATTGTTACAGGCCCTGAAATAGAGGAGGAGTATTTCAATTTTGATGCGCTTAATGTTCCTAAAGATCATCCTGCCCGAGACATGCAGGACACCTTTTGGCTTAAAGGAGAGCCGGGGAAGCTACTTCGTACTCATACCTCCGCAGTGCAGGCACGTTTCTTACGTGAACATGCTCCACCGCTTCGTATCGTTGTGCCAGGCAAGGTGTTTCGTTATGAAGCGACTGATGCTACCCATGAGACACAATTTTTCCAATTAGAAGGACTTGCAATTGATAAAGACATTACACTTGCACAGCTTAAGGAAGTATTGGAAACACTCTTTAAAATACTTTTTGGCGACAATGCAATGATTCGTTTCCGTCCGGCGTTCTTTCCCTTTGTTGAACCCGGAGTGGAGGTTGATGTGTCTTGTTTTCTTTGCAGTCAAAAAGGCTGTTCGCTATGCAAACAGTCTGGGTGGATAGAAGTTATGGGAGCGGGGATGGTCCACCCCAATGTGCTTTCAGAAGCTGGTATTCATCCTCGTGAGTGGCGTGGGTTTGCGTTTGGATTCGGCATTGACCGACTTGTGATGCTTAAATACGGGATTGAGGATATCCGCCTTTTCTACTCAGGGGATCTTCGTCTGATTAATCAATTTTAAAAATATGCTCATTTCCTATAGGTGGCTTTCTACATATTTCAAAGACCCGTTGCCTGCACCCC
The DNA here is from genome assembly GCA_964612415.1 of uncultured Candidatus Saccharibacteria bacterium. Taxonomy (GTDB): domain Bacteria; phylum Patescibacteriota; class Minisyncoccia; order Phycocordibacterales; family CAYRGE01; genus CAZTCT01. The sequence goes on from CAZTCT010000003.1 coordinate 65,263, forward strand.
GTGACCTTGCTGATGTTATCACTATGCATGCGTATGCGGTTGATCGGGTTTATGAACAAGGAGGAGACACCATTTTAGATATAGATGTGTTGCCAAACCGTGCGCCTGACAGTCTTTCTCATCGAGGCGTTGCAAAAGAAGTCGCTGCGCTTTTACAAAAAGAGCTTGTGTTGCCCGCACGCTTCCTCCCCGAGAAATTATCTGAACATGAGGGGATAAACATCAAGATTGAGAATTTGTATGAATGCGGACGGTATGTGGGAAGGGTGATACACGGTGTTAAGATTGGCCCTTCTCCTGATTGGCTTGTTGAGCGGCTCACTGCCGTTGGACAAAAGTCTATTAACAACATTGTTGATATTACAAATTACATTCTTTTGGACATGGGGCAGCCGATGCATGCTTTTGATCTGGATAAAATATCCGGGAAAGAAATTTCTGTCAGGAAGGCAAAAGACGGTGAGCATATAAGCACACTTGATGGGAAAGATGTTGTACTTACATCAACAATGCTTGTTATTGCTGATACGGAAGGACCACTTGCCATTGCGGGGGTTAAAGGGGGTAAAAAAGCAGAGATTACTAGCGAAACGAAAAGCATCGTTCTTGAGGCTGCTCATTTCAACTCTGTTTCTGTGCGGAAGACCGCTCGAAGCACTGGGATTTTGACTGACTCTTCGAAACGTTTTGAAAACGGCATTACCCCAGAGTTGGCTGGGTATGCCATGGATGAAGCATCTGCGCTCATCTATGAAATTTTTCCTGAAGCGCAAGTTTCTCCGACGATCGACCAGTATCTTTGGAAACCAAATCCATATACCACAGGACTGAGCACCGCCGAAGCCAATGCCATACTGGGGACAAAGCTCGACGATGACCAAGTTAAAGAAGCCCTAGAGCGCGTTGGGTGCACTGTGTATTTTGAGAGGAATCCTATTTCGCGCGTGTTCACTGTCGCAAAACAAGGCGTAGGAGCTACTTACAAAAATGGAGCGAGCATACAATATCAGGCGCCACACTTATTTGATTGCTCGTCTTTTACTGCGTATGTTTTTGCTCAAGCAGGAGTGAGTATCCCGAGAATGACCGTGGATCAATATATGTATGGTGCAGATATTGGAGAGCATGATCTTTCCCTCGGGGACTTGGTATTTGCTAATACTAAATCTGGACAGATCCATCATGAAGGGAAAGAATTTTTCCCTGGCAAAGCAGTGCCTGAAGGAGTTGATCATTGCGGGATCTATCTTGGCGATGGAAAGATCGTGCATGCTACACGGCACGGAAAAGGTAAGGTAGTTATAGAGGAGCTGGCAGGTAGCGAAGCGTTTGAGAATATCATTGGGTATAGAAGGATTCCCGAAGTCCATGCCCCAAGGTTTGTGGTGGTAGTGCCGGCAGAGAGACTTGATCTGCGGGACGTTGTCTCGCTCTCTGAAGAAGTGGGACGTATTGTCGGCTATGATACATTACCGGACAGTATACTTTCAAAATTATCTCAGTCTCCACAAATCAACAAGAGTTTCTACTACACACAAGCAATCAGGCAAACCCTTAAGGAAGAAGGATACTCTGAGGTAATAACCTATGCGTTTACAGACAAAGGAGAGATTGAGACTGCAAATCCAATTGCATCAGACAAAGGTTTTCTTCGCCCCAATCTGACCAGTGGAATCACAAAAAGTCTCGAAATGAATGCGCGAAATGCTGATTTAATCGGTGAGAAGTGCATCAGAATATTTGAAATTGGGACTGTGTTTACAAAAACGAGTGAGCACCTCTCGTTTGGTATTGGGGCATGGCATCCGAAGGGCTATAAAGATAAAGCGATAGATGAAATCACTCGTGTACTCGGTGTCCTTGAGAAAAAGCACGGGTGTGTGTTTGGGGGCAGCTCGCAAGGAGATAAAGAGAAAGCAATTTACGAATCAAATTTTAAAGAAATCATTCTTTCCTCACCGGAACCGTCGGACTACGGTTCACTCTTTGAAGCACAAGAGAAAGTGATTGAATATAAAAAGATATCTCCGTATCCGTTCGTTACTCGTGATATCGCATTTTGGGCAAGTGGCGGGACGAAAGAGGAGGAGGTAATGGCCACCTTAGTATCTAGCGCTGGACCGCTTTTAATCCGAGAGCCGAGACTCTTTGATGTATTTGAGAAGAAAGATGAAGGGAAGGTATCATATGCGTACAGACTTGTTTTTCAATCGTATGAAAAAACGCTCACTGATGATGAGGTGAATAAGCACATGGAAAATGTAGTACGTGCGGTTGAAGAAAAAGGGTGGACAGTGAGATGACATGAAAAAAGTTTTGTCGGTCCCATATATATCCCAACGCAAAGAAACCCAAGATCCATTTTGGTGGGAGAGGGCATGTGGTATTTTCGTGGTTTCAATGCTGCTTAAGTATTTTGGGGAATCATTCAAATCGATAGACGATCTACTTAGTGAAGGGGTAAAAACGGGAGGGTATATTCAAAATGTCGGGTGGCGGCACGACGCTCTTGTTGATTTGGCGCGCGCCCATGGCGTTGCGCTTGAACGAAGAGAATATAAAGCTCAGTCGTCTAATGACGGGGAAACACTCCTTGTGCAAGGACTAGAAGATATTGTAAGTGCAATTGATGGAGAAAAACCTGTGGTTGTTTCTGTGACACGCCCAAGTGGGTCTTCGCACCTCGCGGTAGTGGTTGGGTACGACAAACAGGAGGGTCATAAAGGGTTCTATATTCACGACTTTGATCCCGACGCAGAAGGGCCTGGGGAGGGGCAATTTGTACCTGAGGACTTGCTTAAATCATCATGGCGCAGACTTGCTATTTTTTGTAAAAATAAGCCCGCAAAATAAGGCTTTTTTGACTACTTTAGACTTCCTTCTCACCCCAAAATTTGCTATAATAAAAGAAAGGATTGTCCGTCCCTTCTGAGGCGGGCCACTTTATTTATATGGCTGACAAAGACAAGAAAAAAGAGCACAAATATAGCGCTGAAGATATCACAGTGCTTGAGGGGCTTGAGCCTGTGCGCAAGCGCCCGGGAATGTATATCGGCTCCACTGGCGTTGAAGGACTACATCACCTTATTTGGGAAATCTTTGACAACTCTCGAGATGAGGCGATGGGTGGCTTCGCCAACCACATTGAAGTTGCGCTTCTTCCAAACAATCGCATTCGTGTTACTGACAACGGACGCGGAATTCCTGTGGGTATTCATCCAAAGACAAAAGTCTCTGCGCTTGAGACGATCATGACCACGCTTCATGCGGGAGGTAAGTTTGATCATGCAAGCTATAAAGTTTCTGGGGGTTTGCACGGAGTAGGTGCGTCTGTGGTGAACGCACTTTCTATTTATACAAAAGCGGAAGTGCACCAGGACGGCAACATCCACATGCAGGAGTATAAACAGGGTAAAAAGAAAGCCGCAGTGAAGAAAGTCGGCAAGACTGATTTCACCGGGACGATTATTACCTTTGAGCCAGACCCGGAGATATTTAAAGAAATACGGTTCAACTGGACGGAAATCGTGAGTCACATGCGCCAACAAGCGTATTTGGTGAAGGGTCTTCGCATTGTTGTTATTGATGCTCGCGGTGAGAAGGAGGGTGTGGACAAAGAAGGCCTCGCGTACCTTGAAAAGGTGGTCACTGATGTCCCAACAATGACCTTCTACTTTGAGGGAGGACTAATGTCGCTCATCAAGTTTTACAATCAGAAGTACACACCTGTACACAAGAATGTGTTTTACGTAGAGAAAGAGTTGGATGGAGTGACGGTAGAGGTTGCGCTGCAGTACGTTGATGACATTACTACAAGAGAGCTCGCTTTTGCGAACAATACGTTCAACTCAGAAGGCGGCATGCATATTACAGGTTTTCGCACTGCGCTCACAAAAAAGCTCAATGATTATGCAAAGAAGACCAATACACTCAAAGACGGCGATGGATTGACCGCAGATGACGTGCGCGAAGGGCTTACGGTAGTTGTGTCAGTGAAACTGCCTGAAATCCAGTTTGAAGGACAGACGAAAGCAAAGCTCGGAAGTGTAGAAGCTCGTGGTGCAACGGAGCGTGTATTCGGTGAAGCATTCAACGAATTTCTTGAGGAAAATCCAGATGATGCGCGCGCAATAGTGGGAAAAGTAATCTTAGCGCTTCGCGCTCGCAAGGCTGCTAAGGCTGCCAAAGACAGCATCTTGCGCAAGGGTGCGCTTGAAGGCATGACACTGCCAGGAAAACTCGCAGATTGTCAGACATCAGACATGGATGAAGCTGAACTCTTTATTGTAGAGGGAGATTCAGCGGGTGGTTCAAGTAAGCAAGGACGTGACCGACGTACGCAGGCGATTTTGCCGCTCAAGGGGAAAATTCTTAATGTTGAACGTGCTCGTTTAGATAAAATGCTTGCATCTGTAGAAATAAAATCGCTTATTATTGCGCTTGGCACTGCTATTGGTGACGCGTTTGATATGGGGAAATTGCGCTATGGGAAGATCATCATCGCAACTGATGCTGACGTTGACGGTGCACACATCCGCACACTTCTTCTGACACTTTTCTATCGGCATTTTAGACAGGTGATTGAGCAAGGGCATATCTTTATCGCTATGCCACCGCTCTACAAGATAAAGAAAGGCAAAGAGATTTCATACGCATATACTGATGCGGAGAAGGAGGCGATTGTTGGCAAAGATGCAGAAATTGCCGAAGATGAAAGCGAAGAAGAGGAAGTTGTTGAAGGGCAAGAGCAGGAAGTGGAAGCAAAGGGTAAAAAAGAGGCACCAAAGAAGCCAAGAGTATCAATTCAGCGCTACAAAGGTCTTGGTGAAATGAACCCAGAAGAACTTTGGGAGACGACCATGGATCCAAAGACTCGTATGATCAAAAAGGTTTCTATTGAGGACGCACAGAATGCAGATAGGGTATTTGATGTCTTGATGGGCACAGATGTGGCTTCTCGCAAATCGTTTATCCAGACTCATGCCAAGGAAGCGACTTTGGATATTTAAGTCAAATATTGATGTACAGAAAAAATCCCGCATTGTCGCGGGATTTTTGTTTGGACCATGTTATGGTTTTTCTGAAACGATGCGTTCTATAAATTGTTCTGGTGTGATAGCACCTATCTTTTCTCCATCTCTATTCTCAACAGTTACTGTTTTTGCTTCAATTTCTTTATCACCAACAACGAGCAGGTAAGGGATTTTCTCTGTCTTGCCTGTGCGGATGCGTTTGCCAAGTGTTTCACCCGATTCATCTAGTTCCACGCGGATGCCAGACTTTTTCAAAGTATTAAAAATCTCACGTGCATATTCGGAATGCTTTTCTGAAACGGGCAAGATCCGTGTTTGTACTGGGGCAAGCCATGAAGGGAATGCACCGGCGTAGTGCTCAATGAGAATGCCTAAAAATCTATCCGGGGATCCGACAAGTGCTCTGTGGATCATGATAGGCATTTTCTCGCTCCCGTCTTTATCTGTGTAAGATAGTTTAAATCGCGTTGGTTGGTTGAAATCAAGCTGGACGGTTGAGATCTGCCACTCGCGTTTCATTGCATCAACGGCAATAATATCAATCTTTGGTCCGTAAAAGGCTGCTTCGCCGAGAGCCTCCTTAAATGTAATGTCCTTCTCTTTAAGAAGTTCACGCATAATATTTTCTGATTGATCCCAGACGGCTCCCTCACCAATATATTTTTCTTTATTTTCTGGGTCACGCATTGATAGGCGCATCCAGTAATCAATCTTGTATGTTTTGAGAGCTTCTTCTATGGCGGCGAGCACATTGCCGATCTCATCTTTTATTTGATCTTCGCGACAAAAGATATGCCCATCGTCTTGAGAAAATGCACGAAGGCGAGTGAGTCCAGCAAGTTCTCCTGGGCGCTCATCGCGATAAAGATTTGCAAAGTCGGAGTAGCGGATAGGGAGATCGCGGTAGCTTCGCATCTGGCTTGCGTAGATCTGAGTATGCTGCGGGCAGTTCATTGGCTTCAAAAACATCTCGTCATCAACATACTGCGACTCTACCGAGAGCATGTCGTCTTTGTACTGATCGTAATGTCCTGAAATTTTAAAAAGCTCTGCCTTGTTTATGTTTGGCGTATGTACTTCGCCGAAACCCAGACGCTCATTGAGCGCTCGAGAATAATTGATAATGGCATTTCTGACGGTATTACCCTTTGGTGTGTAAAGAGGAAGTCCTGAGCCTACAAGTGGGGAGAAAAGAAAAAGGTCCAGCTCTTTGCCAAGTTTCTTATGGTCGCGTTTCTTTGCTTCTTCTTGCTCCGCAATATACGCATCAAGCTCTTGCTTGTTACCGAACGCAAGCCCGTAGATACGAGTGAGCATTTTGTTCTGCTCACTGCCACGCCAGTATGCGCCGGCAATATGAGAGAGGGTAAATGCATCAGCGGCGATCGTGTCCGTATTCTCTACATGTCCGCCTTTGCATAGATCAGTAAAGGTTCCGCTCGTGTAGGCAGTGAGTGCTTTGCCTTCAGTGGCGAAGTCCTCAATGAGCTCAATTTTATATGGTTCGCCGGCGAACATCTTGAGCGCTTCATCACGCGAGATCTCTTTGCGCTCAAACTGTATATGCTGACCCACAAGCTCACGCATGCGCGTTTCGAGCGCAGGAAGGTCTTCTGCTTTGGGTGCTTCTCCCTCGGAGAAATCAAAGTCGTAATAAAATCCGTTGTGGATGGAGGGACCAATACCAAGCTTGGCTTTCGGGTACTTCTCTTTTATGGCTGTGGCAAGTATATGTGCCAACGAGTGTCGGGATTGCTCAAGCGTATTTTCCATGGGCTTCACTATATCACAAAAAGGCTTCACTATGGAGATTTCAGCGCGAGCTCTTTCACCGCATCTATAACGATACTTTTCTCCCCATTGCGCTCAGAGATTCTCCCCTTGATCTTGATACAACGGTCTTTTGCTTCAAGTAGACTCCGAAACTCAGTGTAAGTCTTTGGAAACGCTACCGCCTCTATTTCTTCGTTGTAGTCTGCGAGACGTACAAAGGCCATGCGAGTCCCATTCTTTGTATTTACGACACGGACATCGTCAATTATTCCAGATACAACAGCGATCATCCCTTCACGCAGTTTGAGTGTGTTCTTAATTTCTGTGGGGACATTATATTGATCAAGTGGGTGCCCTGACACATACAGTCCAAGAAGCTCTTTTTCCCACGCGAGCCTTTCTGCCGCACTCGCGTGAGGAGTATTTTTAAGTACGAGCGTTGATGTATCAGCATGTTCGGCGATATCGCCAAAAAGGGAAGTCTGATCTTTTGGCCCCTGGGCAAACTCACGATTGTAGGCAAGCGCCTCTTCCATGTTTGCAAGTAGATTGCCACGCTCTCCAAATTCATCAAGCGTTCCAGATTTGATTAGTGCTTCGAGAGACTTTTTATTCAAATTGCGGTGGGTTACGCGCTCAAGAAAGTTTGCAAAGGAAGTGAACTTACCATTTTCCTTACGTTCTTCAATGATCGCATGTGAAATATCAGAGCCGAGGTTTTTAATAGTGAAGAGGCCGAAGCGAATCTTGTCCTCCTCTGGTTTCTTGCCCTTTATTACCGCGAAATCCTCATAGCTTTCGTTAATATCTGGCGGGAGCACGGGTATCTTCATGTGTTTGCACTCGCGGATGATCTCGGCGATTTTTTCTACATCACCAGAATCTGCGGTAAGTACAGCTGCCATATACTCAGCAGGGTAGTTTGCTTTCATATATGCCGTTTGATATGCAACGCGGCCATAACTTGCAGAGTGTGCTTTATTAAAACCATACGCGGCAAAGGGTTCAATCCAGGCCCAGATCTCCTCTGCTTTTTTGCGCGCCCACTTTGAATGCTCTACGCATCCCTCAATAAACTTCTCCTTTTGCTTTGCCATTTCTTCGGGAATTTTCTTCCCAACAGCTTTACGGAATTTGTCGACTTCGCCCCAACTATATCCAGCAAGTTTGTTTGCCATGATGAGAAGATCATCTTGGTAGACAAGAATTCCGTACGTCTGTTTCAAAATGTCTTCAAGCGCTGGGTCAAGGTAGGAAATGAGCTTTGGATTGTGTTTGCGGGCAATGTAATCAGGAATAAATTGCATTGGGCCAGGTCGATAGAGGGCAACCATAGCGTTGATGTCGTGGATAGATGTCGGCTTGAGTTCTACAAGCCATTTTGTCATGCCGTCTCCATTGAGCTGGAAGAGTCCGACTGTTTCGCCGCGAGCAAGCATTTCAAACGTCAGTTTGTCATCAAGCGGGATTTGCTCAATATCAATTTTTTCTCCACGAAGTTTTTCAACGCGGCGCACTGCATTTGCAAGGATGGTCAGGTTTTTGATACCAAGAAAATCAAATTTGGTAAGACCAACTCCATCTTCGCCGACAGTGTACATGTCATATTGGGTGATAATTTTTCCACCCTTCGGGTCAAACTGTACGGGTGTGTATTCAATGAGTGGCTTGGGTGCGATTACAACTCCTGCTGCGTGCACTGAAATGTGTCGAACACAACCTTCAAGACGTTTCGCAATGTCCAGAATTTCTTTTGCCGACTTATCGTCTTTGTACATTTTGGAGAGTTCTGGTTCAAGCTCCATTGCATGATCAATGGTCATAGGGAATCCCTGCGAGCCCATAGGGATAAGCTTTGAGATACGGTCTCCAACCGCGTATTCATAACCGAGTGCACGTGCGACATCACGTACTGCGCCGCGTGCCATCATAGTACCGAATGTTCCGATTTGGGCGACTTTATCTTCGCCATATTGTTTTTTTGTATACTCAAGCACTTCTTCTCGTCTGTTATCTGCGAAGTCCATATCAATATCGGGGGCAGAAGGACGGTCAGGATTGAGGAAGCGTTCGAATGGAATATTGTACTCCAGTGGATTGAGCTTTGTAATGCCAAGTACGTACGTCGTCATTGACCCTGCAACTGACCCTCGAATGTTGGTGTAAATATCGTGATCATGTGCAAAACGAATAAGGTCTTCCACAACAAGGAAATACGGTTCGTATCCTTTGAATTTGATGATACCGAGCTCGTATTCAAGACGTTCTTTTGCTGCAGCGTCTTTTTCAAGCCCACGGACCTTTAGTCCTGCGTATGCAAGTTCACGCAACTTTTCTGTCGGGGTGATTCCAGGTGGAAGAGGGAAGTCGGGGAAAAGAAAATGCCCAAGTTCAAGAGAAACATCACACATATCGGCAATTTTCACCGTGTTTTCAATCGCCTCTGGTATATGTTTAAATTTTTTGAGCGCAGTCTCTGTATCTATAAAGGAGAGGTCTGCTTCTGCGAGAGAAAATCTATTGTCATCAGTGAGGTCGGTGTTTGTCTGGATGGCAAGGAGTGTTTCATGCGCGTGCTTATCTTCATGAGTAGGGTAATGAGAGTCTTGCGTTGCGACAAGTGGAACCCCATGCTTTTTTGAGAGCTCAATGACCGCCTTTTCAAATTCGTTATGTCCTGGGATGTCGTGTGAACTTTGCACTTCCAAAAAGTAATTTTCTTTTCCAAATATCTCTTGATGTTCCGCGATTACTTTTGCGGCAAGGTCCATGTCATGCGCACGGATCGCTTTTGCGAGCTCTCCGCCGAAACATCCTGAAAGAGCGATGATTCCCTCGCTGTGTTCTCGCAGAAGCGCTTTGTCCATGCGAGGTTTGTAGTAGTAGCCTTCGAGATGTGAAATCGTAACGAGCTTGATCAGGTTTTGGTACCCGACATTGTTTTTTGCAAGAAGAGTAAGATGGTATCGGATTATGTCTATTCCTGGTTCTTTGCTTTTGCGATCGCCTGGTGTGATATACGCTTCAACACCAATGATAGGTTTAATCTCGGCCTTTTTGCACTCCATATAAAATTCAATAGCCCCATAGAGGTTGCCATGGTCGGTAACGGCAAGGGCGGGCATTCCATCTTTTTTTGCGAGAGAAACAAGCGCTTGTACCTTTGAGAGCCCATCCAAAAGTGAGTAATGGGTATGCGTGTGGAGGTGTACAAAACTAGGCTTTTTCATGAATTGGTCGTCCCATTATAGCAGAATAGAGGGGGCCTTATTTGGGTGTGGAAAAGCGGCTCGTTTAGAAGATTTACATGATATAATTGCCCTATGTGCGCACACGCGCCCGCCGCTAAGTCGCAATACATTGTAGGTATTGACGAAGCAGGAAGAGGTCCTCTTGCAGGTCCTGTTGCAGTAGGCGCTGTGCTGGTCTCCGAAGCGAGACTTCCTCAATTTCTCTCCCTATTTAAAGAGGCGAAAGACTCCAAAAAGCTTAGTCCACAAAAACGAGAAATGTGGTTGGCAAAAATGCGCGACGCCCAGTCTCTTGGCATCATAGACTTTCGTGTTTCGTTGATCAGTTCGCATACGATTGATAAGAGGGGTATATCAAAGGCGGTCGCAAAAGGTATCCGCAGTACCCTCAGACGCTTTGAGGTATCTGCTGATTGTTGCGAGGTGCTCCTTGACGGTGGCCTTACTGCTCCAAAGATATACCAAAGGCAGAGAACTATCATTCGAGGCGATGAAACTGAGACGGTCATCTCGCTTGCTTCAATTGCTGCAAAAGTGACCAGAGATCATCTTATGCTTACGCTTTCGCGCAAGTACCCTGCGTATGGCTTTGAGGAACACAAAGGATACGGGACCACCGACCATTACAAAAACCTTCGCAAATTTGGACCTTCAGATATCCATCGGGTCAGTTTTCTCGGCTCACTTTTTGCACACTAGGAAATGGCAATAAAACCCTGTGCCATTTGCCTTTTTGGGACGTTTCGGCTATACTCGCCTTATGTCGGTACGAATGCGACATACGCGGGCCCATACGGCCAATAGACGATCCCACCATGCCCTCAAAGAGCAGGTGGCTTCACTTTGCCCGAAGTGTGAAGCTCCATACACACGACATACTGTGTGTATGAACTGCGGTACATATCGCGGCAAAGAAGTCATTGACGTAGCAGCTCGTGCGGAGCGGGAAGCCGCTCGTGCGAAGCGCAAGGAGGCAGCGCTCAAAGCATCAGGAGCCTCCAATCCAGAAGAGAAGAAAGAATCGGGTGAATAACCACGCACCTTAAGAAATTATCGCGCACATCCCGCGCAAAGAAACCCGTTGGAAAGATCCATTGTTCGGGCAGGTTTCTTTGAGCGCATCTGTGCGAGGAAATATACTGTTCTATTACATACCATGGCCAACAGACATCTCTCACGTTCAATTGTGATGCAGACATTGTTCGAATGGGATTTCCTCAGCAAGGATGATGCATATGCGAAGCTTGCGCTTCTGCGCAACAAGGAGGAGTTTGCTCCTGGTACCAAAGATATTTCCTTCATGGAGAATCTTCTGGGTGGTGTTTTGACGAAAAAGCCCGAACTCGACGAGATCATTCAAAAAGCGGCCCCTGATTGGCCCATAGAAAAAATTGCTCCAGTAGACCGCAATGTATTGCGGGTGGGTCTCTATGAACTTTTGTTTGCGGACCGGACACATGTGCCGGCAAAAGTTGCGATCAACGAAGCAATTGAGCTTGCCAAAACATTTGGAGGAGAAAATAGCGGTAGATTCGTCAACGGTGTGTTGGGTGCGGTCTATAAAGAAATAGGCGAACCTGGCAAGAACGAGACAACGAAGAAAAAGCAGATTGATCCGACTAAACTCCCACTAGAGCTTCTGGGTGGAGCGGTGGTGTATGCTAATGACAGTGATGATGTGTATCTTGCGCTTGTCCATGACATCTTCGGGCATTGGACGCTTTCAAAAGGGCACATTGATGGAACAAATGGAGTGGAGAACGGCACCAAGGATAAACTCAAAGAAGAGCTTGGCATTGAGGTGACCATCAAAGAGCCTTTGGGAGATAATGAGTATATTGCCTCTGATCCCGAGAAAGGAAAAATCAGAAAACGAGTAACCTATTTTCTCGCTGAAGCAAAGTTTGAAGATTTGAAATTAAAAGAATCGGGAGGACTTGATGACGCACGATGGTTTCGTCTCCGTGACATTGTAGATCTCAATTTCTACGACGACATCTTGCCTATTGTTACCAAAGCGGTCAATCTTCTCCTCTCAAACAATCGTGCGTAACGTGCGGCATGGAACAGTCAGATTTTAAAAAATTAGAAGATCTAATCGGGGTCACATTTCAAGATGTGGGTGTTTTGCGTGAATCATGCACACACCGTTCGTATTTAAATGAAAATAGGGAGTGTACATGGGCGCACAATGAGCGCCTGGAATTTTTAGGAGATGCGGTTCTTGAACTCGCTATCACAGATTATCTTTTCAAGAAGTATCCTGATCGACCAGAAGGCGAGCTTACAAGTTTTCGTGCAGCTCTTGTGAACACCAACATGCTCTCAGAAGTAGCAAGCGGTATCGGGCTTGGAGATTTTGTTCTTTTATCAAAAGGGGAAGCGCGCGACACAGGGAAAGCAAGACAGTATATTCTCGCCAACACCTTTGAGGCAGTTATCGGCGCGATCTATCTTGACCAGGGATACGAGAAGGCAGAAGGTTTTATTGGCAGGATGCTCTTCTCTCGTATTGATGAGATTGTTGAGAAGGGCTTGTGGAAGGATTCAAAAAGTCGTTTTCAAGAACTCTCACAAGAACATGAAAGCATCACGCCTTCATATAAAGTGGTGGCAGAGGATGGCCCTGATCACGACAAAGAGTTTACCGTCGGAGTATTCTTGCAAGACAAGGAAGTCGCTCGCGGTATGGGAAGGTCGAAGCAAGAAGCTGAGCAGATGGCTGCTCAAGCAGCGCTAAAAGCGAAAGGGTGGATATCATAGATCATTATGCGCCTCGTACGTCTTGAAGTTGCTGGGTTTAAGTCATTCGCAAAAAAGAGCACCTTTGAGTTTGTTGCTCCCATCTCGGCTATTGTAGGGCCCAACGGTTCCGGCAAATCAAATGTGGTTGAAGCAGTGCGTTTTGTGACAGGTGAGCAGTCTATCAAGACAATGCGCGGCAAGAAAGGGGAAGATCTTATTTGGAATGGCTCGCAGGCGGTTCCAAGAGCTGCTACCGGTAAGGCAACGATTGTATTTGAGAACAAGGACAGGAGTCTGCCGATTGATTTTGATGAAGTGACTGTTGCGCGTGAAGTGGCGCGAGATGGGTCAAATACATACTACATAAATGATTCGCAAGTTCGTCTGCGCGATGTGTATGAGCTTCTTTCTGCTGCAAACATCGGAGCTTCAAGCCATCATATTATCTCTCAAGGCGAAGCAGACAGAATACTCTCTGCATCACCAAAAGAGCGAAAGGCGATGCTTGAAGATGCGCTTGGCTTGCGCATCTATCAGTGGAAGATATTGGAGAGCAAAAAAAAGCTTGAGAAGACAGAACAAAACATAAAAGAGGCAGAATCTCTTCGCAGAGAAATTGCTCCGCATATCAAATATTTGCAAAAACAGGTGGAGAAGATAAGCGAGGCGCGCGCCCTTCGCACAAGTGTACGAGAACACTATCAAGAATATTTGAAAAGAGAGAGTATTTATCTCAAGCACGAGGAAGAGAGAATTTCTCGGGAGAAAGGCGCTCCGCAGGAGGATTATCAGAGAGTACTTGGGGAGATAGAGAAAGCAGAGCACGTACTCTCTCAAAAAGCTCCTCAGACAGGAGATGGATATGATGAGCGCATTAGGGCGCTTCGTGAGCGGCTCTCTCTTGCTCAGAACAAAAAAGACGAACTGTCTCGCTCCATAGGACGCCTAGAAGGGATGATAGAACTCATGAACAGTGAGAGCGCTCCTACTGCTTCCGGAGAAAAGACAATAAGCGTGCGTACAGTTTCAGATGTATTACGCCGCGTGTCTGCGCGCGTCAATGAAGCGCTTGCTTCCATGGACTGGGATGAGGCGATCCGCGCGCTCGAAGATGCTGCAAATATCCTGCGTGATTTTGAAGACAGACTTGGCGACGATGATGTCGCTGCAATACCTGCAACAAAAAAGGCCGCACAAGATGTTTCGCATATCATCGCGGAATGTGAATCATTGCGAAACGAATTTGCGCAAGTGGAGCAGGAAGAAAAACTTTTACGTGAAGAAGAAGGCAGAATTATGTCAGAGCGAGATGAGCGCAAAGATGCATCTCGAGACTCTGAGCGTATGCTCTACGAATTTCGTGCGCGCAAAGCATCACTTGAAGCCGAGCTTGAACGCATCAAAATGTCAGAAGAGCGACTCGCTCACGATAGGCAAGCGTTTGAAGATGAAATCCGCGAGTCAGAGGCACTCACAGGCATGATACTTGATGATTGGCAGGGCCTTTCTATTGACGAAGCTGCTGTGGTAGAAGCAGGTCGCGTTGAACAAGAAGCACGCCGAAAGTCGCTTGAGCGTCTCAAGATAAAACTTGAGGATGTTGGTGGTGCTGGTGGGGAGGATGTGATGAAAGAATACGAAGAAGTTACTGAGCGGGATAAATTCCTTGAAGGAGAACTCGCTGACTTGAAGCAAAGTGCACTTTCTCTTTCCGAACTCATTGAAGAGCTGTCCCAAAAGATAGAGATTGAGTTTAAAGAGGGTATCAAAAATATAAACAAGCAGTTCCAAGAATTTTTCATATTAATGTTCGGCGGAGGGACAGCCGGTCTTTCATTGGTGAAAGAGGTGCGTGCACGGCGGCGCGGAGAGGACGAGGATGGAGAAGTAGAGGAAGAGGAAAAAGTAGAAGAGGGAGTTGATATTGCCGTTTCTCTCCCGCACAAAAAAGTTCGTGGGCTTGTAATGCTCTCAGGTGGGGAACGGGCGCTCACATCCATCGCACTTTTGTTTGCGGTATCTCAAGTAAATCCGCCACCATTTTTGGTACTCGATGAGACGGATGCAGCGCTTGATGAAGCGAACTCTCGAAAGTATGGAGACATGCTTGAAAATCTTGCGCGCATTTGTCAGCTCATTGTCATCACACACAATCGCGAGACGATGTCACGAGCAGGTGTGCTCTATGGCGTGACCATGGGCAAGGATGCGACCTCGAAAGTGCTGTCTGTGAAGTTTGAAGAAGCAGCCGCGATTGCAAAGTAGGCTCTCTCGCGTGATAATGTACGTATGTCAAACGATATACTCTTTATAGTTGTTATCATTGCCATTGCTTCTGGAGCTGCAATTGGTTTCGGACTCATCATGCTTGGCAAGAAAGGGAAACATTCAACAGAAGGACTGGATGCGTTCAATGCTCAAGCAAATGCCAAAAAAGATGCTGCAAAAGCGGGCATACTTCAGAAAATTGAAGAGAGCGGGAGAATTACCAACGACGAAGTGCAATCTCTTGCGGGAGTCTCTGATTCTACAGCCAGTCGGTACCTTGATGAGCTACAGGCGGAGAAAAAAATCATAGCCCAAGGGGAGGGAAGAGGGGTATTTTACACAAAACCCTAAGCAGCGATTTTAAGCCTTAAAAAACGGCTCAACCGATCGGTTGAGCCGTTTTTTCTTATCAACATCTCGCCCTTTTGCCTCCCTGCAAATACGCTACTATAAACCCATGGATCTCTCCTACAAACTCCCATTCCTCATCCTCTCTACGGC
>CAZTCT010000004.1:0-52733 GCA_964612415.1 uncultured Candidatus Saccharibacteria bacterium
AAATTTAATAGTGGGGAAACACTGATTAATTACCATTTATGAAAAGATTGATTTTCAGTATCGGAACAGTTTTGTTCGCTGGAGGTGCGATAGCTGTCGGTGCGACAGGAGCGTTCTTCTCGGATACCGAGAATTCTGTAGGCAATACATTTGCCTCAGGAGCTATCGACCTTAAGGTGGACAACGAAAGTTTTTATAACGGACTTCTGAGCGCCACAACCACATGGGAAGCGACAGATCTCACCATTGAGAAATTCTTCGACTTCAATGACTTGAAGCCTGATGACTACGGCGAGGACACTATTTCGCTTCACGTAGATACGAACGATGCGTATCTCTGTGCGAATGTCACTCTCACATCCAACAACGACAACGGATGCACAGAGCCGGAAGGGCTCCTAGACCAGACCTGTGACAATCCTGGCGAAGGGCAGGGAGAGCTCGCAAGTAATGTGAACTTCCTCTGGTGGGCAGATGATGGAGACAATGTGCTTGAAAATGACGAGACAGTCATCACGCAAGGTGCTATCGGCTCGCTCCCACTCAATCAGGCATATCCAATCGCACTTGCGGACTCTGACGAAAATATTTGGACAGGAGTAGGTGGTCCAGTTGTTGGCGGTGGGGACTACTATATCGGTAAAGCATGGTGCTTTGGGACACTGACTCCCGCACCACTTACGCCAGGAGAGTATCCAGATGGTCCTGCTGGAGACAATGACGGTAATCAGACTGCGGGACAGCCTGAAGATGGAGGTATCCTCTGCGACGGCACAACTCTCGGCAACGAAACACAGACCGACTCATTGACCGCCGATGTTTCTTTTGAAGCGGTACAAGCACGCAACAATCCAAACTTCCAGTGTGATGAGCCTGAGCTCGTGCGTGAATGTACAAATGTAGAAGTGTACGCAGATGCGTTCTATGACGTAAATCAGGGAACTCGCAAGAACGGTACGCCAGTCCTTGCTGCACGCTCAAATGCAAACGCAGCACTTGGCGCACCGCAGTCACTTGGTACTCCGTATGACAATCCTCCACCTGCTGACAACAACTTCTTCTCGCTCGGATTTAAGAGCCTGCCAGTAGGGACGACTGCTACTACTACACCAGGAGGTTCTGTCGTCCTCTCATTCCCAGGCAATGTTGTGGATGGGTCAGGAGCTGACCTCAAACTCTGGGAAGTAACTGGTGGTACCAACTATCCTGACGAACTTGTGAAGGTTGAAGTATCCAACTCACTTGCAGGACCATGGACAGTCGTTGCTGCAAGCGTAACGCGCGACGCGGAGATTGATATTGCGCCTGTGACATCCGCGAAGTATGTACGCATCACAGACATATCACCACCTGGGCCGTTTGAAGCTACTGCAGATGGATTTGATCTTGATGCGGTACAAGCACTCAACTGCGTATACCCTCTCTAAACTAACTTAAGTGTGAGTCCCGCCTCGGCGGGTTAAGACAGACCAATGGACAAAACACACACAACTATTTTTGCACGAAGCATCCTCGTATTGGGGATGCTTCTGCTTGTCTGGGTGGCGGCGGATGCGCGGGGCGCAGAGCCGGGGATTACCTTTGCGACCAATGGTATTGATCTGAAGATTGATAGCACCGCGTTCTACAACGGCTCATTCTTCCCGACATCAAGCTGGTATCTCAAAGACTTGAATCCTTGGACGGATCACTTCTTTGATTTTGATGATGTGAAGCCGGGTGACTACGGCAAGACCATCATCAGCATGCATGTGAAGAAGACCGATGCGTGGATGTGTCTTGATTTCAACAATTTGGAATCAGAAGACAACGGACAGAACGAGCCAGAATTGCTGGACGACCCTGATGGCGATGCCGATGGAGAGCTTGCGGAGAATCTTTTCTTCTTCGCGTGGCAAGATGACGGCGACAACAAGTTTGAAGTAGGGGAGACACCGCTCTTTGGCAACACTCCATTGCCTGCGACGCAAGTACTTGATGACAAGTCATATCCTATCGCTGACTACGGACATGGCAATTCCTGCCGTGAAGGTACGACACGATATGTCGGCATCGCATGGTGTGCTGGCGCGATGACGGTCAATCTCTCTACTGCGCAGATATCGTGCGATGGCTCTGGTATGGACAATGCCGCACAGACCGACTCAATGTCGGTGGATGTGTCTATCCGCGCCGTGCCGACGAAACAAAATCCGAAGTTCGTGTGTAAGGACACATATACACACGACGACAAGGATGACGACCACAAAGGGGACAAAGATGATGACAAGGGTGGATACGGTGGGCACGGTGATGACGACTACGACAAGCCTGACAAGCCAACGCAGCCTGACAAGCCAAATCAACCCACACAACCAACGCAGCCAAGCGAGCCAGATAAGCCGAACCAGCCTTGGCAGCCCAATCAACCCAGTCAGCCAAACCAGCCGACCCAACCGAGCCAACCAAGCAAGCCGTCAAATAATAGTTGGGGTGGAGATTTCTTTAAGAATTGGTTTTCTTGGGGAGGGAAGAAATAAACTGATATGAAAATTATCGCAAAAATATTTTACGGAATTTTCATCACACTCTTGGTGGGTGTCGCGCTGCTTTTCCTCGCGTCACTGCTTCCCATACCTGGCAATGTTGAACTTAAGATAGTGAAGTCAGGTTCTATGGAGCCTGCCATCATGACTGGTGGCATCGTGCTCATCAAGTCATCAGATACATATGTTGTCGGAGACATCATCACTTTTGGCGAAGATTCTCGCGGCGAGATTCCTACAACGCACAGAATTATTTCTGTTCGCGAGAGCGGTACGCAGACTTTTTACACTACGCAAGGTGATGCCAACGAAGACCCCGACCCACAAGAGACTCCAGGGCGTGAGGTGATAGGCAAAGTGCTCTTCACCATGCCGTACGCGGGTTTCGTGCTTGATTTTGCGCGCAAGCCACTGGGCTTTGTGCTCCTTATCGGTATCCCCGCGGGCATCATCATCTTAGATGAGCTTGCGCGCATTGCGCAGGAGGTCCGAGATATGAGGCGCAAAAAGCGTGAAGCAGAAATAACACACACATGAGCCACTCGTTGTACAAAACGACATATGTGCGTCCCAACAAGACTGCCGACATCGCAGTGCGGCATGTGGTAGTGGCTGCGCCTGCTTCGCCAATGCCGAGGAAGAAGGCGAAGCAAAACTCTGGCGCATCACTCGGCACATTTTTTGCAGCACTTATTTTGATGTTTGGTGCATACTCGCTTGCCAATGCGAGCTCTACAGTGTCGTACTTTGCAGATACCGAGAGATCTGTCGCCAATGTATTGCAAGCGATGGGGGTAGGTCTCAGAGTTGATGACGATAAAGAAATTTTTGTATCACCAGGAGGTATCGGCGTGTTCCCCTCGCAAGTAGCGCTTGAAGACGAGAGCGGCCCACTGCAGTACAGGATATTTGCGGAGCAATCCAACAATCAGGCGCTTGAGAGCGTGACCGCATTTTGTGAAGCGCTTACCGCGTCTACCACGTCAGCCTTTTTGCCATACACAGGGCCACTGCTTAGTCTTGCCACAGGTACGACAACAGAGATGGGGGATTGGAGCTACGATGTGACTTTCTCCGAAGATGCACCGGGTATCATAGATGGCGATACATGTAAGCTTGATATGGTATATCGCGCATGGAGTCTTGGCGCGCAAGAAGGCACTGGCTATCAGGACGAAGAGCGATTCTCCGTTATCGTACATGCAGTTGTTGCCGATGCGCGCGTACAAGAAGAGCAGCAGTTTGCACCGCTCGCATTTGTCGCACTCTTTGCGGAAGATACGGCGACAAGCACGACTGCTACAAGCACCGAAGAGACAGAAGAAGAAACTCCAAAAGAAGATAACGATGGCGGCTCAAACAACGCTCCACTACAAAGTGGCGGAGGTGGCGTACCTCCAGTAGACCCTGATCCAGATGACGAGACGCTTGATGACAAGAAGGATGATAAAGACACAGAGAAATCTGACACTGCTACTACTACGGAAGAGGTTCAAGAAGAATCTGATACCGCGACGACTACAGACGAAGTAGCTGATGAGGAAGATGAGTCTTCGGATGAAGAAGTTGTCTCGTTTAGTCAGGAGATCGTGACGGACGAAGAAGTAGATGAAACGATAGTAGACGAAGGTGATTCTGGTGACGAGCAGGAACAAGAGCAAGAAGGCGAGACAGAGAGTGTGCAAGAAGAGACCCCTCCTGCAGATGATGAGACAAACACTCCTGAAGCGACAGATGATACTCCACAAGAGCAGGCACTTCCTCCAGAGCCGCAGCCGCTAGAAGACCAAGCTCCTGGGGAGTAAACAGCAGGATAAATTTTTTAGCACTTTCATCTATTCCGTGCTAAAAATATAAAGAATATGAATGCCGCGAAAAAGGTGGGCGGGCGCCTGGAGCAACTCCTTCTTTCTGTCAAAGTAGGGGTTTTTCTTGCGTTGCGACAAGTGAGGCGTGGTTCTATTTGGACCAACTTGCTCATCATTGCCATCATGATGTTCACCTTTTTGAACCTTGTGGTGGTAAGTGGTATCCTCGTCGGACTCATTGAAGGCATCGGACAATCTGTGAAGACCTATTACACCGGAGATATTATCGTCACGAATCTCAAAAGCCATACATATATTGAGCGAAGTCAGAATGTTATTGATACCATCAAGAAAAATGAAAATGTTACCGCACTCTCTGCACGCTACCTTGAGAGTGGGACAGTACAGGAAGATTATAAGCAATTGACCAAGGCCTCCGAAGAACGGCGCATTGTCGGGGCGATATTTGCGGGGATCGATCCTGTAGAGGAAGATCAATTCTCTGGTCTCTCAAAACTTGTGGTAGAAGGACAGTATCTTGATGAGAATGACTATGATGAAGTGCTCATCGGCGGACAGCTACTTTTCAAATATGCGGGCTTTGAATCAGAGGCATTCCCCGTGCTCACGCATACTGAAGTCGGGTCAAAAATACTTATCACCGTGAATGGTGCTTCACGAGAAGTGACGGTGAAGGGCGTAGTGCGCAGCAAGGTAGATGAAATTGACCGACGCGTGTTCTTTACCGACAAGCAATTGCGGCAACTCATTGGACGGTACGATTACAATGTGGATGAGATATCCGTGCGCATCTTACCCGATGCTGATCCCAATCTTGTGAAGCAAGAATTGATTGACACTGGGATGGACACATATGCGAAAGTGCAGACAAACAAGGATGCTGAGCCGAAATTCGTCCAAGATATCAGACAGACATTCGCGATTCTCGGGAATGCGATTAGTTCTATCGGACTTGCGGTAGCAGCGATTACAATATTCATCGTTATCTTCATTAATGCGATTACACGGCGCAAATATATCGGTATTCTCAAAGGTGTAGGAGTGGAGGGTGTAGCCATAGAGAGCGCATATATTTTCCAAGCGCTCTTCTATGCTGCGGTCGGTACGATACTCGGATGCATTTTGGTCTTTGGATTTCTCAAGCCATACTTTGATGCGCATCCGATAGATTTCCCATTTAGCGATGGCATTTTGGTTGCGACAGTAGACGGCACACTCTTGCGCGTGGGCGTACTCTTCATCGCAACGCTCATCGCAGGATACCTGCCAGCGCGCATTGTGGTGCGGCAGAATACGCTTGATGCCATCTTGGGCAGGTAAATTACATATGATCAAAGCAAAAGAAATAAAAAAAGAGTTCAAATCAGGAGGAGATACTATCTCTGTGCTCAATGGCATTGACCTTTCCATTGAGGCGGGAGAATTCGTGGCGATCATGGGCCCGTCAGGGGCGGGGAAGAGCACATTCCTCTATCAGCTTGGACTGCTCGATCGACCGACATCTGGATCCATTGTGATTAACGGTGTTTCAACAGAAGGCCTCTCAAATACGGATCGCACCAAGTTTCGCCTAGACAATCTTGGCTTTGTGTTCCAAGACTATGCGCTCTTGCCGGAGCTCACTGCCGCAGAAAATATTTACATAACACTTCTCATGAAAGGGGAGTCTCGCAAAGCTGCCTTCAAAAAAGCATGTGATGTGCTCGCGGAAGTCGGGCTTGATCATCGGGTAGGCAACTTGCCATCGCAACTCTCTGGGGGTGAGCAGCAGCGTGTGTCGCTTGCGCGTGCGGTGGTACACAATCCTGCTATTTTGTACGCGGACGAACCAACAGCGAGCCTTGATTCGGAACGCTCTACGGAGATCATGGGGCTCTTCAAAAAGCTCAATGGCAAAGGGCAGACGATTGTCATGGTTACTCACGAACCAGAATATGCCGTGTACGCGAAGCGCCTGGTACAGATCAAAGACGGACAAATACTCTCTGACGAACGGCAAAAAGGCGTGTAGCAAAAATGAAAAGCCCGCGACATAGTCGCGGGCTTTTTGAATGAGGGCGTGTGCTTTCTTTTTAGAAAACAAGGATTCGTTCAATATGCTGAGCGGTACTTCGTTCTGGTGCGCGTCTTTTTTCTGGAGTCTCTTCTGGGAGTGAGGATTTTCTTATTTCATCAAGTAAAATACTTGCCTGTGAAATAGTAATCTTCTTTCCCCCGTGGAGCTTTATGACGGTCTGTCGTGCCTCCTGCTTTGAGGCGAGTGTGTGACTTCTCCTCCTTTTCTTTCCGTGAGTGTACAGAATGCGAGCCTTTTTGTTTCCGTGACCGATTTTTAAAAACGCACTTTTTGACATCGCACGTTCTCCTTGTTGTTAGCTTGAATGTACTAGAAACAGCTGCGCGTAATTATACTCTCTTCGATCCTTTTTTCAATAGACTCAGTGGAAAATAAAGGCCCCGCTGTCTGTGCAGCGGGGCCGTAAAAAGTGAAATATATTCTTATGCGAATGCAGGATGTGCATGCTCCATGCGAGCATTGTCTTTGAGGGTTTCCTCAAGTCTCTGTTCTTGATACTCGATGAAGCATTGCTCGGAACAGGCCGGACGATATTTTGTTTTTCCATCCAGCTTGTACTCCGTGATCAGAATGAAAGGAGCACCTCGTTTGATCTCGGTATTACATCTTTCGTTGGCACAGATCCTTCGTCTGCCACGGTTGAATCTGAGCGGTGATGCGGTGAAGTACGGTCTTGCCTGGTGTATATCCCCCTGATCCACTGAACGCTGTGTTTTCATTCGAATTCTCCCTAACTATTCGTATTTAGAAAATCCTATGAATCACCAGAAGCCGTTTCTGTAGCTACGGAACAGCCCTGGGCCAAATATGGTGATGGCGCCGATAACACCACACACCAATCCGATCATAACGCCCGACACAGTCGGGTATAGTACCTCAGGTATGCTTGGCATATTTCCCCCTCCTCTATATTTTCACCCAGTACAACTAATAAAAAACTGTATCACGAAATATTCTTTTGTCAAAAAGAAAACCGCCCCCGAAGGGCGGTTTTCCATGTAGCGCGCACGGTGAATCTACATTGCTGGGGTACTGCTGCCCCCGCAGGTCTTGCAGTCTTTCTTGTGCGTGAACACCATATAGAGAGCTGAAAGACCGACTAAGATATAGACGATCTGTGCCACTATTGGCCATGAGCCGACAAGCATTTCTACGAGATTCCAATCACCGAGACCTACCAAGCCCCAGTTGATGCCGCCTACGATTACGAGAATAAACGTAACCATGTGTAGTGCTTTCATGTATTTGCGTATGAAAATTATGGGTAAGAACGACACGCGGTCCGACCAGAGCCGCTACATATAAGTATGGCGCAGTGGGGGAGGGAGTAAAGCAAATCTGTTGATAAGAAAAACCCCGCATTGCGCGGGGTTCAAAAAGAAGGAAAGGGTCTATGGACGGGCGAGTTCATAGTTGCTGTATACAGGGTCACCAGTCACTTCTTTGAGTTGCCACTCGGGAGGGAACTCAACTGGCTCATCCATGCTTCCGAGCTCTACCTCAAGAAGCACAAGTCCCTCACGGGCAGGGCGCCCACTCTTGAAGACATCAAGCTCAAATTGGTGTCCTGCATGAGAGAATAAATACCGGTGCTTTGTAAGTGTTGTCCTGGAAGAGTCTCGTTCGGAAAGCAATCGCAAGTATTCTTTCTCCGGGATAATCGATTCATACTCGATGCGCTCGCCTCTATGCTTTGTGGGGAGCTTCTCGGTGTACGTATAAATGATTGACCCGAGACACTCTCGTGCTCGGACACGGCGTTCTTTTCCATCAGCGCGATGAAGGTATGTCTGTGCGATTGCTGCGACGATGGCATCTTCTGGTATGAGCAGTGGAGAGAAATTAAGGACTTTGAATTTTCTTTCAATTTCTTTGGGCTCTGGCATATCCAATACCCTCGCGAGTGCGCACTTTGCGCGATGAATTTTTGCGCCAATCGACGACGTGCTGTTGTCAATGATGAAGCGATGAGGATGTGCCGCCCATGCGGCTAATGTTGCGGTATCTTTTTGGCGGGCCTCCTCTGGACTTTCCGTGCGGGCGGGGTTGTTCTCGCATGTGTAGAATTCCTCAGCGCCGTTTGCAGCAGTGACAAGATGTATGGCCATCTTATAGCGTAAAAGCATGTCCATAGGAGTGTAGAGCTGCTTACCTATGGTTTCCAGATAATGTTCTGGCGTCATGTATGCTTGGCAATCGGGTACGCCACGGTCACATAGAATCACCACCTTTTTCCCTCTACTCGCGAGTTCCGAAGCCATCTTTAGGTACGCTCCTTCGCGAGTTAATTGGTAGAGGACCAAATGGCTTTCAAACGCGTAAAGACCAAGCGCCGGAGGGCCTGCGTTTGCCGTGATGAGTTCTGTTGAAGATTCGGACAGAACCATGACATGGAAATTGTGTGTTTGAAGCTGTTCGTATGCCTGTGAAAGGAATGTAGATTTTCCTGAACAAGGGCCGCCGGTAATGGCGATGAATATTGGTTCGTTGCGCACACGCGCCTCCTTTTTGTTTGTGAAATAACCAGACCTCTCCTAGGGTAACAAGTTTTTGAGCGACGCTCAATGTGTAATCTTGTATGCCACCCAAATGCCCGCAAAGGCGCCAATTGCACTAAAAAATACTCCCGAAAATGAGAAGAGCCCTGCTCCCCAGAGTGCAGGTACCATGCCACCTATACTTGAACCAACCACAATGCCGATCCAGGCAGATGTTTTCATGAGTTAATTATAAAACGGTCAATTTTTGTGTCTATTTTGGTTATGCACCACCCTCCTTGACAATAGGGTGGTGAAGTGGGAATAATATCCCCCATAACGCCCACGGGGCGTTTATTATATTTTTATGCTTTCACTTACCGCGGTACTGACACTCTTTTTATTGCTTGCGATTTCCAGTGCGACATACTTTCTTGCGGGGCGTATCAAGGTTCCCTATACAGTCCTCCTTGTAGCGGTTGGCACATTCATTCTTGTGCCACTCTCCAAGACTCATGGATTCTCATTTTTGAATGATTTTCATTTCACGCCAGAGCTCCTCTTTTATATCTTTTTGCCAATATTACTCTTTGAGTCGGCATACAACATGAATATCAGACATGTGATGGAGAACATTCGCTCCATCACATTGCTTGCGGTGGTGAGTCTTTTTATATCAGCGACACTCATTGGCGTAGGTCTCTATTACATTTTCCCGCTCATTGGGATTGAAGTACCGCTTATTGTCACGCTTATCTTTGGGGCGCTCATTTCCGCAACAGACCCAGTGGCAGTGCTCGCGCTCTTTAAAGACTTTGGCGCTCCACGCCGGCTCTCACTTATATTTGAAGGAGAAAGTATTTTTAACGACGGTACAGCGGTTACACTCTTTCTTATTGTGCTCGGTGTTGCGCTTGAAGGGTATCATGGGGCTGAGTCAGTTGGCGCCGGGCTGGGGATGTTTGCATTTATGGTTGTGGGGGGTATTTTTGCCGGGCTTTTTGCAGGAGGTATTTTCGCAAAGGCCATTGGGTATGCTCAAAAGAGCGAATTCGTACAAATCACGCTGACCGTTGTGCTCGCGCACCTCACTTTTATTATTACTGACTATATTTCAGAAAATCTTGTCATTTTCGGATTTCACATCCATCTCTCTGCGATCATCGCAACCACCATTGCTTCAATGGTTTTCGGCAATTATGGGAGGGCCAAAATTTCACCAAAGGCAGAAGAGTTCGTGGAAAAGTTTTGGGGACAATTTGCCTTCTTTGCCAACTCACTCATTTTCATTCTTATCGGTCTCATCTTTGCCACACTGCCATTTGATGTGATTGATTTCACATTCCCAGTCGTTATCGCCATCTTGGTCGTCGCGGCGGCACGCGCTCTCTCTGTTTATCCTGTCATCGGGATTTTGAATAAAACAAAGAGTGAGTCGCATATTCCTCGTACCTGGACACACCTGCTTGCGTGGGGGAGTCTCCGCGGAGCGCTTGCAGTGACGATGGTCCTCCTGATACCAGATACACTCACTGTGCCGGGGTGGATATACTCGTTCTCTCCAAAAGAGTTCATTCTTGCGCTTACTATCGGGTGTATTTTTGCAACGCTTTTTATCAAGGCGACGACCATCAACTGGCTAATGCAAAAGCTCAAGATCGGAGATTTCACAGAACGGGAAAAACTGAGTTATGAGGAGGCACGGGCACTTATCTACGCGCACGCACTTGTGCGTTTGGAAGATTTTGTACAGAAAGGGTATGTTGACAGCGCGGTGGCAGAGAAAGTCCTAGGAGAGTGGAAAAGAAAAGCAAGACAGTTTAAAGAGGCCTCAAAAAAGATCATCGGAGAATCACAAGGAGATGTGTCCGAACAAGTCTTGCGACTGTATGCAATTGGTATTGAAATCCATCACCTGCGTGAGTTGTATTCATATCATGAGGTTACGGAGAAAGTGTATAAGCGCATTCTTGGAAAGCTTACTATTCAACAAGAGCAAACAGAGTGCAATGTATTCAACCCAGATACGTCCGTCTATATAGACCGCAAAGATGTTTTTGAGCAGCTTGCAAATGTGGTGAGAAGGATTGCCATGCCTAGCCATCTCAAGCAGGGCCCTGAAGAGAAATATATGTATTATCGAGCGCAATTGATCATCTCTCGCAAAGTAGTAAAGGAGCTCTGCTTTTTAGAAAAGTCACAGATGCATACAATCTTTGGAGAGACTGCGTTTTCTCACACAAAGGCTACTTACGAGAGCTTTCGTGATGGATCAAAGCGCAAGATGGATGAAGTTTCCAAGCAGCATCCCCAATTAATCCGTGCTCTCTCAGAGAAGCTTGCCTGTCGTGGTATGCAAAAAGTGGAAGAAGCGGTGCTGCAGGATCTTTTGAGAAAAGGGATGCTTACCCCCAAGACTCACATTGCCATTAGAGATGAGCTTGATAGGGAAGCGGAAGAAAGAGGTCCTACTGTGGGAGAAAAATAAAAACCCGAGAGCGAGGCTCTCGGGCGAGGTCAAGGAAGGAGTTGAGATATGACGGCGAAGTCGTTGAGGAGTTCCTCGTAAGTTTTCGGGCGATGGATGATATTACGATAGTAGTAATAACCTTCATCGAGCAGAATGGGTGGGTACTGACAACCAAATGTGTGGCGTATCGTACCAATTTGGCATCTGTGCGGGTTAGTAGAATCTCCAGAGATTTCAACAAGTGCCGCAAGGGCATTCTTGCCAGTAACAATACCAACCTCGCATGGACCTGCGGTCATGTATTCTATGGTCCTCTGCCAGATTGTTTTCGTCATCAGTGGAGAGTTCAAATATAGAGTTTCAAGTACGGGGATAGGGAGGCGCTCAACAGGAGCAACTCTCTCAACTACAAGCCCCGCGCTGTGGATCATGCATCGTATTGTCACTCGAGAGTCGAAACCCTCAGGCTTTATAACGTATACAGATCGATTTTCGTTCACGGGGCACCTCGTAGGGCAATGATCTACCTTGATTACATACGAAAGCAGAAGGGAAGTCAATAATATAAAAAGCCGCCCGTTATGGTTGGGCGGCCAGGAATTTGGGGTGTGGCGCTTAATCAGTTTCAGGGGCTTCTGGCTGTGCGGCTATTTCTTTTGTACGGGTGTGTGATATTTCACTTTCGTCAGGCTCCTCATCTTCATCGGGGAGCGGGCAATTTGGGATATGCGTATCATCGATTCCAAAAACATTTTTTGGTACAGGCATAAGAGCAGCTCCTTATCTTCACAGTCTGTTACGTAACATCCTTTCTCATAGTAACTCCATTATCAGAAAAATAAAACCCCGCGACATGGTGTCGCGGGGTGGGTGAAAGGAGGTACATTGTTGTTATTCGTTGCGGGCCAGCTTGCGTAGCTCGGCTTCGTCGAGCGTGATGCCGGCTTTGGCGGCATATATCCTCGCGAAGAGGATATGGTCGATGTTGTATCCCAGGGCTGCGCGTGCGGCGGCGAGATGCTCTTTGGCCTGCTGCGCATACTCGGCCGTTTTGCTCGCGTCGTCGCTCCGTAGCTCATGCAGATCGCGCGAGACAGGGATGGACTCGACGGATATTGTGCCCACCTCGTCGGCCGCGAGGGCTTTGAGGGAGGGGACGCCGAAGGCAAAAATGGTAAAAACGATTGCCGAAAGCAAGGGGATCAATTTTTTCATTGTAAGCACTCCTTTTTGCTGTTGAAAGATCAAGTATTGCTATTTTTAATAATAGCATATTTTAGTATAAAAGTCAAGCTCTTTCACAACAAAGAAAACCGCCTCAAGTAGGCACTGAAGCGGCTATATTTTTTCAAAAAGATCGGTTTGTCGGCGTGGCTCAAAAAACTTTTTGAATTTTTTGAGCGCATGCTTTTTTATTCTAGAGATTTCCTTTCCTGAAAGACCAAGATCTCTCCAGCTCTTTCCGATCATCTGTCCAACCATAAATGGCTGCTCTTTTTCCTGATAGTACAAAAGGAGACAGTATGTGAGGAACTCTTCTTTCCCTGAAACCCAGACACCCATCATTCCTAACGCTTCGTGACGCGGAGACTCAATACAAATATTTTCCCCAACATATTGCTGGGCTCTTGTTTGAAGAGATTTGCGTAACTTTGTCTTAATCGCAATGATTTCTTTTCTACTTACCCCCAGCTCCTTCCATGTGGTGCCTTGTCCCTGGCGGATTTTATAGAAATCACTCTTTTTCCTGAGTGCCTCTGTCTCTATTGGGTAGTACAGCATTTCAACACATGCGTATTTGTTGCGAGCAAATTTAATCCAGACGTCAAAAAAAGTTGCTATGGTGCGACGGGGTTTTTCAAAGTATGCAATTTCCCGGACGGGACGAGCGAGGGGCTTGTGCGTTTGTGGTGTTAAGACATTCACCCGAAGTTCCACAAAGCCGAGTTGCTCCATAGGGAATTCCTCCATGTATATTGTCTAACTCAACTATTCCACTTTTTATATGGATGTCAATTCGTACGTGTGCTCTTAAGGTGTGGACGGTATCAGAAGGATATGTGTTACCATGACTACAATGGCAGAGGGCAATGTAGAACACGCATATACAAAAAGCTTAGATCTACTAAAAAATCTCGCACACGAAAAAGGCTTCTTCGCATCGCGTGAGGATACTGCAAACTATAAACGTGTATGGTCTCGTGATGGCATAATCGCTGGTCTCGCCGGCCTCTCCTCAGGTGATGAAAAATTGATTGGCATTCATCGTGCTACCTGCGATACTCTACGTGACCATCAAGATAGGACGGGAAGAATCCCCAGCAACGTCTCTTTGGATGGAAGCCAAGTCAGCTATGGTAAAACTGTGGGGCGCATAGATGCGACGCTATGGTATGTCATTGGGGTTTGTCAGTATACTCTCCGGCATAATGATCAGCTATTTTTTAATGCTCATCGACAGGCGGTTGAGAAAGCACTTTTTTATCTTGAGTGCCTAGAATTAAACGGCCGTGGGCTTCTCTATATTCCACAAGGAGGGGACTGGGCTGATGAGTATATCAACCATGCATATGTGCTTTTTGACGAAGTGCTTTACTACCGGGCGCTTCGTGATGCGGCGCGCACGCTTGGACGAGATGATTTGCATAAAAAAGCTGATCATCTACGGCGCCTCATTGTGGTGAACTATTTCCCTGCAAAAGAGCATATTGATGACCCCGATATCTACCATCCGCAACTCTTTAAAAGAGTAGTTGAGACGTATCGCCCACCATTGCCGCTTGCGTATTTCACTACGCACAGCACGCTCGATCATATTGATACATTTGCGAATGCACTTCTCTTGTTCTCAGACATAATTGATCAAGAGCGCAAGGAGGCCATTGGGCACACAATGCTTGCGCAGTGTCTGAATAATGATTTTCAGATATTACCAGCGTTTTATCCGGTGATCACAGAGACGGATCACAATTGGGTACACCTGCAGAACAACTTTATCTATGAGTTCCGTAACGTGCCGTACGAGTACCACAACGGGGGGCTTTGGCCTCTTGTGCATGGGTTTTTTATAGCTGCGCTTCAGGATGGAGACATGCATGGGCGGCTGGGAACCTTTGCGGATATTTTGGCAAGAGACGGCTATGTTTTCCCGGAGTACTACAGCGGGAAAACATTTGAAGCGAAGGGCACGAGGGAGCTTGGATTTTCTGCTTCAGCATATGTGATTGCGCATAATGCGATCATACATAATGACCCGATCTTTGTATGATACGACTGATAGCAAGCGATTTGGATAGGACTCTTATACCTAATGGGTACGAGCCTGATGATGGAGGGCTTCCAATTTTTGCGAAGCTTGTAGAGGAGCGCAACTTTGTCCTTGCGTATGCTTCGGGGCGCAATTGGCAACTTTTTGAGGAGACGCTCAAAGAGTATCCGCTTCCAGTGCCTGACTATTTCTTTGGCGATGTGGGAACGGTGCTTTACAAAAAGGATGGAGAGGGAATGACAGAAGATGCAGAATGGACTTTGTATATAAAGGAGAATACGCCTCGTTGGAATTGGGAGAACCTACAAAAGCTTACAGAGCATGCGAAGGTACGTTTGCAAGAGGATTGGCGGCAGAATCCATACAAGCTTAGCTATTATGTGGATGAACTTGAGGCAGGGAAGGATGTTACGCAGGAACTAAGGAAGCGCTTAGAAGATGCTGATATTCATGCAGATGTTATATACAGCGTTGACCCGCTCAAGAATGTTGGACTTCTCGATGTGCTCCCTGCAGTTGCTACGAAAGTGACGGCGGTTGAATTTTTACGCAAAAGACTTGGGGCGCAAAAAGATGAGGTGGTTTATTGCGGAGACAGTGGCAATGATCTTTTGCCGCTCACTTATGGGTACAAGTCTGTGCTTGTAGGCAACGCCTCGGATGATATCAAAGACGAGGTAGAATCACGCCATGCGCAGAATGGCACAACAGAAAATCTCTATATTGCTTCAGGGAGAGGCTCTCTCAATGGGAATTTTGCATCAGGGGTTCTTGAAGGGCTTGTTCACTTTGGAGTTTTCTCTGAAGATGCTCTCAAAAAATAATTAGGGCACATATATCTCCGCAATATGTGTGACGATATTATCCTTTACAGTAATCTCGTAAGGGAGATTGTGCCAATGTAGCGCAGGGTCGTTGATAAGATCAGCGAATTCACTCAAAGAGAGATCCTGCTCCATGACCTGTCCTGTCTCCTCCATTTTCCATGTTTGCATGGTAACGCTCGCATCAAGGGAGACGCTGACACGCTCATCTTTTGGTGTTGTATTTTCAATAAAGTATCCGTTCGGAGTACATTCATCACGAGTTTCTTCAGTGCAGAGATTTGCCCTTATTGCGGCATCTTCTGCCTCCGTACCTGTAAGCCAGACTGCATCATCGAAATCCATGCTGGTGCCATTGTCTGTAAGCGCATGTATAAACCCAAGATATTTCCCAGTCGGAAAGTCTGCCAATGGCCCTTGCTCTGTGTGATAAATGTATGAGTTAAATACAAAAAATCCTCCAATAAAAACAACAAAGACTCCTAATGTCCACCACATTTTTTTCATGCGCGCATTGTAACACATAAGAATAAGAAATATTTTTCAATATAGGGTATATTAGTAATAAGAATTCTATGCGTTGGGCAGAAAGGCACAAGATTTTGGTAACCGTCCTCCTTTTGGTGGTCGCGTTCAATACTCTCTTTTTCTACATTAGCCCGACAGAGATTGTAGAGTATATTGGGGTAGAGAATAGCTACGTGGCTGCATTTTTACTTGCAACCATTGGTGGTGTATCAACACTCACTGGCGCGGCGCTTTTTACCACAATTGTGGCATTTGCAGCGGGCGGGCTTGATGCGAAGATGCTCGGAGTTATTGCGGGGCTTGGGATTTTTGTTTCCAATAGCATCTTCTTCTTTCTTGCGCTTTATGGGAGAAAGTCGGTTCCAAGACAATGGCATGAGCGACTGGTACGGATTGAGCAATGGATTAAGAAAAGGATTTCTCGTAAAAAAATCCTTTTGCTCTCCTATTTATACCTAAGTCTTACTCCATTTCCTGATGATGTGCTTATGTTCGGGCTTGTGCTCGCTGGCTATTCATACAAAAAAGTTGCACCAATCTTGCTCGCGGGGGGTATTTCCATTGCTACTCTTGTTGCGCACCTAGGAAATTTTTGGCACACAGGGTAGTTCGCATCATTCTTGCAGGGGGGTATAATAGGGTAAATGCTGCTGGGGAGGCAGATTTATAGGCTAATCCCATAATTATATGTTCAAAAAAGCCTTGGGAGTTTTGGGTATAAGTACGGCGCTTGCCCTTGGAGGGGTAGCGTTCGTCGCTTCTGCAGCTGAATTGCGGGCAGGAGAACAGCCGTCTTTACCAAAAGGAACAAGTATTAATGATGATGTGTATATCGCAGGGGGAAGTATTACTTCTTCTGCAAACATTACTGGTGACTTTGTTGCCGCGGGTGGAAATATATTAATAAACGGTTTTGTTTCCGAAGACTTGATTGCCGCAGGGGGTGACATCAGTATTCTCGGAAACGTGGGGGATGACTTACGCATTGCTGGAGGGAATATTACTGTCGGGGGAACTGTCGGCGGAGATGCCGTAATTGGCGGTGGTCAGGTGCAGATCACAGGGGACGGTATTCGTGGTGATCTCGTCTGGGGTGGAGGAGTTTTGCAGATAGATGCTCCTGTACAAGGGGATCTTAAGCTTGGTGGAGGGGAAGTATTCATTAACGCCCCAGTCACGGGGAATGTTGAATTTCATGGAGATAAACTGACTCTTGGGAGCGGTGCAATCATACGCGGTACACTTACGTACAAAACTCCGAAAGAATTGACCAAAGAAGAAGGAGCTCAAGTCTTAGGAGAAGTAGTATACAAGCCCCGCACAGTTGCTTCTGATGCGCGTTTCAAGGAAGCGCTTGCGGCGGTATTCTCTCTTGCGGTGCTCATGGGCTTGCTGTCGCGCTTTGTAGCGTCTCTTGCTTTTGGGCTTCTGCTCAAGCGCTATTCAGAGACCATCATAAAGGGCGCGCTTGGTTCACCACTGCGAGAAATTGGCCGTGGCTTCATTTCTCTTGTTGCCATTCCTGCCGCAGCGATCATTTTGCTTGCAACGGTCATTGGGATTCCGCTTGGATTACTTACCATCTTTGCATTCCTTGCGCTCTTCATCGTTGCGATGATCATTTCGCCGATAGTGCTTGGAAGTTTCTTGCATGCATGGTTTGTAAAGTCCAGCCACTATCAAGTGAACTGGAAGACGATACTTCTCGGTGTTTTTGTCTACTTCATCCTTGGATTTATTCCTATTGTGGGGTGGATTATCCGATGCGGATTCTTCCTCGCTACAGTAGGGGCGATGGTGAAGCTTAAAGGAGAACTTGTGAAGGATTGGAGGTAAAAAGCAAAAACAAAACCGCGCGGGGAACCGCGCGGTTTTTCGTTGGGGCTGCAATATTTATCGTTGTTACGTTGGGAGTTGATAGAGCATGACGGTCCCTGTGCCGATCGTCATTGCCCACAGCCAATAAAATGCGCGAGCCAGATATTTGTGCACAAGAGGGCTTCGCAATCCCGTAAAACGGACCACCATGACACTAAAGACTATCACAAGCATTGTCACTATAAGGAAGTGGAACGCTTGCAAGAGCCAGTGTGATGAATATGGGTCAGGGCTTATGCGGATCTGGAGCTCCACAAGTGCGACCGCGACGAGGGTCAGACACCCGAGCGTCGCAACTTTTGAGCGATGAACCGCGAGCTTCTCAGGACTAAATCCTTTTGTGAGATTTTTCCCCGCTTGCCACAGGTCAAAAAGTTGCCATGCGATAGCAAGTCCAAAAAGCAGCGTAACAATCTTAAAGAACATTTAGACCTCCTTTTCTCTATGTCAGGATGATTACTGTCGGCGAGTATAACACAGAAATGCTAGGTTTTCTCAATTTTGAGAGACTCCTTGTGTGCCATAAAAACAACAAATACAAATAGAAATGTATATCCAATCATGAAGTAGTGATATGGGTATGGAGGGTTAAGTACGGCCATGACGAATATCCATGTCCATGAAAAAACTGAAATTGCCCTATTGAGGATAAGATGTGCATTTTTCTTGAGTACAAAAAAGGAGACTTCTGTCACAAGAAGGATCACCATAATCGTCATATTAGAGAGGAATTTCCCAGAATCTAAAAATTTTTCAGGATCA
The DNA here is from genome assembly GCA_964612415.1 of uncultured Candidatus Saccharibacteria bacterium. Classification (GTDB taxonomy): domain Bacteria; phylum Patescibacteriota; class Minisyncoccia; order Phycocordibacterales; family CAYRGE01; genus CAZTCT01. The sequence continues at coordinate 18,639 of CAZTCT010000004.1, forward strand.
GCAATGAATAGAAAGACGCCTGATATCGTGATGCCGATAATGCCAATGAGTGCGATTGCCATGCCTATCCGCACAGGTTTTGTCACCAAGGGGACACCTCTTCTCGCGTTTTTGAATAGGGAAACACTTGAGATGTATGAACCGATGATTCCAAGTATTGATGAAATGATGTGGGCGATTAGGTCCATAAGCGAGTTTGAGGCAATGTGGGATATAGTGTAACATTATCGGCGGAAATCATGTAATTCACAAAGATGGAGGTGAGTGATGGAGCGTGGTCCTATTAAATTTCTACTGCTCTGGTGCGGGCATCTACTCGTTTTTATTGGTGTCATTGGTATTTTTGTCCCAGTGCTACCCACAACCCCGTTTATCCTTATCGCGAGTGCGTGTTATGCTCGCAGTTCTGACAAGTTTCATCGTGCTCTGTACGAAAGCAAGCTGTTCGGTGGGATGCTCAAGAACTGGCAGGATACGCGTTCAATTGCGCCGCGGGCAAAAGTTATTGCGGTAGCAACAATTTGGATCGGAATTGCCATTTCTTTTTCCTTCATTACGACCAGATGGGTCGAACTTGTTCTTTTAGGCATTGGCGCGTTCATTTCTTTGTTTATTATTACAAGGGCGAATCCGCCTCGTACTGTATCTGAGGACAGCTAATAAAACCCCTCGCATATGTATTGCATATGGGAGGGGTTTTTCTTATACCTATTGTTTGAGCCCAAGTCCTGTGCGGATGAGATACCAGTTGATGGCGATGAGAATGAGGATAAGGAGGAGAAGCATCCCCACAGAAATCGCAAGTGAAATATCTGCCATCCCCAAGAATCCGTATCGGAAACCGTTAATAAGATAAAAGAGCGGGTTTGCGTAGGTAATGGTTTGCCACCATGCGGGAAGTACATGTACAGAGTAAAATATTCCACCAAGATATACCAGTGGCGTGAGTACGAATGTAGGGATGATGTTGATGCCGTCTATGGATTTTGCATATATACCATTTACAAGTCCTGCCAGGGAGAAGACAAGGCAGGTGAGGATCGCAAACGCAAAGATAATAAGTATGTTATGAATCGCAAGCGTGAGCCCTGTGAAGAAAAGGGACACAAGCAATACGAGCGTTCCCACAAGAAGCCCACGTACTACTCCTCCTCCAATGAATCCTGCGATGAGAAGCCACGGTGGTGTAGGTGATACTAATATTTCGTCAATGGAGCGTGCAAAGAATTTTGAAGTGAAAAATGTGAATGAGGTGTTGGCGTATGATGTGGTGACGATAGCAAGCATTACAAGTCCTGGAACGACGAACGTCATGTAATCAACGCCCTGCATAGTGCCGATGCGAGAGCCAAGGACAGTGCCGAAGATCAGAAAGTACAACACAGAAGTGATGATAGATGGAAGGAGTGTCTGTGGCCAGATGCGAATGATACGCACAATATCCTTGCGTATGATGGTATAAAAAGATATCCAAAGTCTGTGTGGCTCCATATTATTCTTTTGTGAGATGAACGAACACTTCCTCAAGTTTCCCTGACTTATTGCGTACTGTTTGTACTGGCAGACTATGTCGGTTGAGCGTGAGCAATGCTTCATTGAGACCCTTACCCTCACCAATCTCTATTTCTATAGTTGTGTCGTCAATCTTTTTTGCGTTATAAGAGGAGAGCGCGCGAAGACCGCTTTCCGTCACTGGCTTTGTGAGGTCTATAAGTACGCTTTCGTGCTTGAGTTTTTGGAGGATATCTTTCATGGCGCCAGAAGCAACGATCTGACCTTTGTTGATGATAGCGACATTCTTGCAAAGCTGCTCTGCTTCTTCAAGATAGTGTGTGGTGAGAAGTATGGTAAGTCCATTTTTTGTGAGGCTGCGAAGATAGTCCCACATGCTCCTGCGCAACTCTACATCGACGCCAGCTGTGGGCTCGTCTAAAACAAGAAATCTTGGTTCATGAATAAGCGCACGAGCGATCATGAGGCGACGCTTCATACCTCCAGAGAGTGACATGGAAGACTGACGCATCTTTTCTCCCAATCCAAGGTCAGAGAGTAATTTTTCTGCCCGTGGAATTGCGATTGAGCGCGGGATGCCGTAATAGCCACCTTGGTTCACCACAATATCAATTGGTTTCTCAAACGGGTTAAAATTTATCTCTTGTCCGACGAGCCCTATTTGCGCTTTCGCGAGCTCTGTTTGTTTATCAATATCGTACCCAAATACCGATACTGTCCCGGCGGTTTTTGTAACAAGACCTGTGACGATGCCGATGATAGTAGTTTTTCCGGCGCCGTTTGGTCCAAGGAGTGCGAAGAAATCTCCCGCAGGCACCGTGAGGGAAACACCCTTGAGGGCTTCTGTTCCTGTTTTGTACTGTTTCTTGAGATCGGTGACGACGAGTGCGTGTTCTGACATTGTGCTAATCATACCAAACCCTGCAAGAGAGAGGGAGGGGCGGTTGCAAAATCTTTCATCCCCGTTACTATGGGTAAGTAGCTTTAGACCTAATTGGCTGAAGATCAATGAAGATATTTCTTACTCTTGTTGCCGCTGGCTTTGTTGCGGCAGGTGCGTGGTTTGTGAGCTCTTCCCAAGAGCCTCAAGAAGAGCTCCTCACATTTACTCGTGAGGAAACACCAGAGACATCGAAAGAAACAAAAGTGGTGAAGCCCGACGCTATCACGCTTGTTCCGCAAACTCTAACCTTCAATGATGGGACGGAAGTTACATACCAAATTGCTGATGGATTTGATATTGCGATCGCTACAGAAGACATGGGCAAAGCACGATTTATGACCTGGAGTCCTGATGGGAGAATGTTCGTACCAGACATGATCAATTACAACCTAAGTCATAATGGAAAGATATACATTCTTGATGACTTCAATGAGAAGACACATCAATTTGAGAAAAAGTCTGTCTACTTGTCTGGTTTGCGCGGGCCGCACAATGTTGCTTTTTACACGGACAAAGAAGGGAAGAGTTGGATATATGTGCCCCTTACCGAACATCTACTCCGATATCCATACAAGGCGGGGGATATGGAGCCTTCAGGTGAGCCTGAGGTGGTGACCAACTTTCCAAACCAGCAGAGTGAAGGCGCTGACGGAATCGTGTGGCATATTACCCGCACCGTCCTTTTTCATGACGATACGCTTTTTGTGTCAGTAGGGAGCGGGTGCAATATTTGCGAGGAGAAGGAAGATGAATATCGCGCGATGATCCTTGCCATGGATCCAGACGGAAGTAATGTCAGGGTATATGCACGAGGGATAAAGAATCCCGTTGGTCTTGAGTGGGCAAATGGGTCACTCTATGCTACAGAAAACGGGGTAGATCACCTAGGCGCTGACGCTCCAGATGATGTGATGTACAAAGTGGATGAAGGCAAACATTATGGGTGGCCGTATTGCTATGAACTTGATGGAGAAAAGCACGCTGAACCTGGGCGTACATGGGAGAGAAGTCCTGGTGCGTGCGAGACATTAGGACAAGCGTTTGTGTCTTTTGGTCCCCATACTGCGCCGCTCGGTGTCACGTATTTTGAAAATGCGAATTCTGCACTCGCACACACGTTTCTTGTAGCACTACAAGGCTCATGGCAGCCAGAACTTAGGCAGGGGTATCAAGTGGTGCGCGTGATGGAGGATGGCACTACGGATGTATTTGTTGATGGTCTGCAAGCTCCAAATGGTGAGCGTCTTGCACGTCCTGTCGGGATTCTCCAAAAAGATAAAGACTCATTCTTCTTTACCGACGATTACAACGGGAGGATATATTACGTGTACGCAAAATAGAGGATAGTTAGAAAGGTGGGCGTGAGACCCATACGGTCTCTTGATATGTTTTTCGGTAGAAGAGAAATGCGCCCATCATCACTAAACTGCTGATGATGATGACATAGTAAACAATACCCTCGTTAAATACTGGGGTGTGAAGGTAGTCTGGAATACTGAAGAAGAGAATGATGGTGACAAGCCCACGCGGCGCGAGGAGAAGTTCTTGGATAAAATTGCCACCGATAATGTATTTGAGTGAGACGAGGCGAATTGCCAGAATGATAAGAAAGATAATGGTCCCTGCAGTAAGTACGGTAGAGCTTGAGAATATCTCAAGTGGGAGGGTATATCCAAAGACGATGAAGAAAAATGTGCGGATGAGAAAGGAAAGCTCAGTGATGAAAGTCTTGAGTTCGTCTGTGGCTTTGAGGAAATTATCCATGTCAAAACCCTCCTTTACGATCTCCGGCACAAGTTCAAGATTTTTGATAAGCATGCCGAATGCCAAAATGAGAAGCAGGGCAGGAAGATGAAGTATCTTTGTGGTTGCAAAGACAGCGACAACAATAGCGAGTATTGGAATAAGCCTGATTGAGAGATTGCTAAAATGCATCAACCAGAGCATGAGGATAAGGAAGATGATGGCGATAGGGAACGTGATGCCGATGTCTGTCACAAACTGCAGTGGGAGATTGCCAAGAGAGAAAGTTGGCATAATTACATACCCGAAGGCTAAAATGCCTATGATGTCTGAGAAAGTAGATTCATATACAACGAACTCGCGCTTTTCTGGAGTGAGGTGAACCGCGGTAGGGATTGCGATTGCGCTACTAATAATGGAAAGAGGAATCGCGTATGCCAGTGCGCTCTGGAAGGACACGTTCATAAAGATGACAAATATCTCCGTAATAACGCCTGCAGTGAAGGCAAATATAAGGAATGCGGAACTGAATGCCTTCGCTGCCATCTCGAGCGAACTCTTTTTAAGAGAAAGACCAAGAGATCCCTCCAAGACAATGAAAATAAGTCCAAGAATACCCAATATTTCCAGAAGAGAATGTATTTGGGAATCAAAGTGTCCTGCAGATGCACCAAAAAGTGAGTGCAGGAAAACTCCAAGGGCCATCAATAAGAGCACGGAGGGAATCTTTGTCTTATTTGAGATCCAAAAGAAGATGTGGGAGAGAATGACGAGCCCACTTCCCATCAACAAGAGATAATAAGTATCCATAAAACTACTTTCTTAAAGTATACTACGAAACTTTTTTAGGAAAGGGGAAAACAAAAGCCGGACATATGTCCGGCTTTTGTTCAGCTATTTGCGACGCTTCTTCTTTGATTGAGCTGCGAGGCGTGCGTGTTTGATCGCGAGTCGCTTCTTCGTCTTCTTCGAGCGCGACTTTTTCTTGTGCGCGGGCCCAGTGTCTCTTTTTGCCATATTGATGTGTTATTAATTCTTTTTAAATCCTTCTAATGCCTTAAGTGCCTCAATGGGGATTGCGAACACGACGGTATTTGATTGGTCAGAACTTAAGTCGTTGATTGATTGTAGCGTACGGAGGTGAAGTGCGCCAGGTGCTGATGAGAGCATAGATGCTGCTTTGGCCATGTTTTCTGCCGCAGCGACCTCACCTTCGGAGTTGATGATGACTGCGCGTTTCTCTCGCTCAGCCTCTGCTTGTTTGGCGATGGTGCGCTCCATTTCAGGTGGAAGTGATACATCTTTGAGTTCTACATTGTTCACCTTAAGCCCCCATGCGTCGGTCTCTCGGTCAACGATCTCACGGATACGCTCAGCGATTTTCTCGCGGTTTGCGAGGAGGTCGTCAAGCGTCGCTTCTCCCACGATGTTGCGCATAGTTGTTTGCGCGTATTGCGAGATTGCATATCGAAAATTCTCCACTTCAATGATGGCCTTCTCAGCAGACTCAACTTTATAATAAATAACCGCATTGACTTGCACAGATACGTTGTCACGGGTGATAGCCTTTTGGTCTGGCACATCAACTGCTTTCACGCGCATATCTACCTTCTGATAGGTCTGGAAAATAGGAATAACGAGGCGCCATCCGGGATCCATAATGCCCGTGAAGCGACCAAGCGTGAATCGTACTCCACGCTGGTACTGATTAATCTGGCGGATTGAAACCAGAACTATCACTACCGCAATGAATATTATTGTGGTGAAAAGTCCGTCCATATATCTTTAGCGAATATTATTAATACTATTTTTGACCGTGTCGTGTTTGGTCTTCAAAACATTTGAGAGTGTCGCGAATGTCCTCTCGCCAACGCCCTCACTATCTTTCCCGCTTGCAAGTATTGCCCACCACGGGAAGCGCACCTTTACGCGGTCCTCGGCGTCTATCTCAACAGTTGCTCTAGCGGTAAGGGGGATGAAGCCAAGGAATTTAACGGGCTGCGTTACTTTTGCCTCTACTTTTTCGTAGTTAAGCGAGATGTTTTCTATTGGAGCGCCCTCCTCCTGTGCCCCCTGTAGGAGAATGTGCCCCAATTCATGACGACTTTCTTGTGCCTCTTCGCTACCCTCATCACTTCCGCCACTCAATAAAATGCCGAAGTTGGTGGCATTTGACCCATCATCACCCATGAAGTCTATTTCATCTGGCTCGATACCCGGAGTTGGTTTTGGGGTGATTCTTTGTGGCCTAAGGGGCGCAGATTCCCCTTCTTCAACTTTCCATTCGGTCTCTACATTTCCTTTGGTTTCTGTCGACTCGCCTTCAACGCCTTCGATTTCAAGATATGCATCCACCTGGCCTTTCTGGGGGTCTTCTGGGGCAACGACCCTTGTTGCTCCTGGAGTTGTTTGTGTGGTGCCTGTAGAGGCCGACTCAACTTTAAGCGTGGTTGGCGTTGGTGCTGATTTGGTTGATTCGCCCTCAATGTCATCATATTTAATGAAGACAGCCGCTTGTGCAAATGCAAATGGGAATAGCGCAAGTACGCTTGTAAAAATAAGTTTTTTCATATACCGCCAGTATACACCTTTTGGGCGGTTATTGTGCAAGGGTAGGGGTGGCGAAGAATTCACCCAAATAGTATGGCCAAATAACAATCGCAAGTACTCCTTGCCAGAAGGAGAGCTTGAGATAGCCGATGGTGAACATCCATGCGGCAAACCACACTCCACCACTGACCGTGTGCTGTTCAACTTTTATTTTCATATATAGAAAGTATATCTCTTTTCCGCAGAGGGCGCTATTTTCAATCAAGGTCCCTTTTTCTCTTTTCTTTGAGGGACTTAATCTTTCCCTCAACAAGTGATGTCCACCCAAGAACCCCAGCAGCAGTGAGGACGGCCTCCTTCTCGCGCTTTGTGAGAGAATATTTTTCAATCAGGCGTAATAAAATTAAAGAGGCTTCTTTGTCTTTCATAAATGAATCTTAACTTCCTTCTGATAAAAACAAAAACCGCCCATACAGAGACGATTTCTGTGTAGGCGTGGGTTAACGTGCGTCCATAGATGCGCATAAATCAGAACAATATACGGGGATTTGGTTGGGAGGGAGCGGGTTGTCACACTCATCCCTGCGACATTGTCTACCTTGGGGATGGGTCTTTGGGGTGAGCCAGCCGTGATCGTTGCACTTGCTACATCCCCAACCGCCGCAGCCATCACATTGAACAGAATCGGCGGGGAAGGACTTTACTCTTGGAATATCTAAGGTATTCATTGCGGCCTCCTATGGCATAAATCTTTCCTTGTCTTATAACAGATTTATATGTTTGTCAAAAATTCTTTTCAGAAATTAATAGTGCATAATAGACGTATGAGAGGGTTTCTTATTGAACTCTGGTATTTCTTTCTCGCCAATCTACGAGCAAGTTACTTCGGGGTATTTCTCCTGGCGCTATTTCTTCTTACAGAAGTTGTTACGATCCCGGTCATAAGTAGATACGACTTTATTTTCCTTGCCGCAGTGGCTTATCAGGTATATGCGCTTTTGTTTCGATTTGAAAAGGCGAGAGAGTTTTTTGTCATTGTAATCTTTCATATCCTTGCGACCATTATGGAATTATTTAAGACAAATCCTGCGATCGGCTCGTGGGTGTATCCTGCGGTGGGCACGGCTATTTTTACTCTATATACTGTGCCGCTCTTTACTGGATTTCTGTATTCAGCGATTGGTAGCTATATCTCTCGCTCATTCTTCTCTCTGCGCTTGAGATATGAGAATTTCCCTTCGTACTTCCATTTATGGACTTTATCTGTATTGATCTACGTAAACTTTTTCACGCATCATTATTTCTATGACATACGATATTTTCTCTTCGCATATGCGTGCATTATTTTCTTTAAGACCACAGCCCACTTTCGTGTGTATAAAAAGGAGAGGAGTTTGCCACTTCTTGTCACAGCACTCCTTACCGCTTTGTTCGTCTGGATTGCGGAGAATCTAGGTACACTTACAAATATCTGGCTTTATCCAAATCAATTAGAGCAGTGGCAACTCATCTCGTTTCAGAAGGTTGGCTCGTGGTTTCTCTTGCTCATCTTAAGCTTTGCCCTGGTATCCATTATCTACCGAGATAGGCTAGAGAGGAAAAAGTAGGGAAATGCATTGCAATTTGAGACTTTTTTGCTATCATAGCCGAATATTCCGCGGTAGCTCAGTCGGTAGAGCATCCCGCTGTTAACGGGAGGGTCCTTGGTTCGAGCCCAAGCCGCGGAGCCAGAAGAATTAAAGGCCCTTTTGGGCCTTTTTTGTTTTAATGATTAAATGACCATATGCGCATTACCTCAGGTTTTAAAAAGCTTATACCTTCTATTTTGGGCGGGGCATTAGGCATCTTTTTCATTATCTATGGGGGCAACGATGACAGCCCTGGAGCTCAAATCTTAGGTCTGATTACTTTTGTTGTCTCAATGATCATCATGGTTAGGACCAGACGAAAGATTACCTGTGATATAAAAAATAACTAACAAAATTGAACAAACGCAGGCAGTTTGCTATGATGTCTCGCATATTACTCACTATTTCCGCCGCTCATGAGTATCAGAAAAACAAAAATTGTTGCAACGATAGGGCCTGCTTCTGGTGAGCAGGCTGTTATGGAGCATATGATAGCCGCCGGACTCAATGTCGCGCGTCTCAATTTTTCTCACCGTACGCACAAAGAACACGAAGAATCAATCAAAAATATTCGCGGTGCATCGGACAAGACAAAAATTCCCGTTGCCATCATGCAAGACCTTGCCGGCCCTAAGATTCGCACAGGAGAATTGGCTGAGAATACTCTAACACTTGAAGAAGGGAAGAAGATTACACTTACTACCAAGCCATGTATTGGGACATCAAAGGCACTTTATATAAACTACAAGCAACTTCCAAAGGAAGTGAAGAAAGGAGATCGTATCTTGCTCGATGACGGCAAGAAGCGGCTTGATGTCATCTCAACGGACGGGAAGACAGAAATCGTTTGTAAAATTATTTTAGGGGGAGAGATCATGCCACGCCGCGGCGTGAATGTGCCCGATGCATCACTCTCTATGTCGTCGCTCACACCCAAAGACAAAAAGGACATTGTTTTTGGGGTGAAGCACAATGTTGACTTCATAGCGCTCTCGTTTGTGCGCAAGGCGAAAGACATTGAACATCTACGTTCTATCTTGAAAAAACATAAATCGGATATCGGCATCATTGCAAAGATTGAAACTCAAGACGCTATCAAAAATATTGATGAGATTATTGAGGCATCAGATGCCATCATGGTCGCGCGCGGAGACTTGGCTGTAGAGGCTCCACCGGAGGAGGTACCACTTTTGCAGAAACGCATCATCAAGAAGTGCAACACGGCAGGCAAGCCTGTGATCGTTGCCACACAGATGCTTGAGTCTATGATAAGCGCGCCCGTAGCGACACGCGCAGAAGTCAGCGATGTCGCAAACTCTATCTTAGATGGAGCGGACGCTATCATGCTCTCAGCAGAGACTGCAATCGGTGCGCACCCCGCAAAAGCGATAGAAGTAATGTCTCATGTTGCTCGCGCTACAGAGCATGGTTTTCCATACTCAAAAGTCCTTGCAGAAGCATCCGCCATGCTTCAAGAGGAGAGAACAGTGGGGGTTTCAGATGCCATTACTCATTATGTAGTAAGTACTGCGTATGATGTGGGTGCAAAAGCTATTATTGCCCTCACCGAGTCGGGCTCTACTGCGCGTTCCATCTCTCGTTTTCGCGCCAAGCAGCCGATCGTTGCAATGAGTCCAAATCCACGCACGCTTAGGAAGCTCATTCTCTCATATGGGTGCTATCCGGTTTCTATCAAGCCGTTTACCTACGTTGGAGAAGCGCTTGATCGCATCAAAAAGGAGATCATCAAGAGCGGGTTTGTTAAGAAGGGAGACAAGATTGTGGTTGCAGCCGGTGTGCCTTTCCGTACGACGGGGGGTACTAATATGATTATTGTTCATCAAGTTTAAATTATGCAGCGTATTCGCGTCCTCGTGTTTGCTGATGCGAAAAAACAGGCTCTCATGGAAGAGAAAGAACGGCTTGTCATTTCTGTGCGCGAGCCAGCAGAGCGCAACTTGGCAAACAAGCGTGTAGTGCTTATGGTCGCGGAGCATTTTGGAGTACCGCCAGGGAAGGTGCGCATCCTTACGGGGCACAAGTCTCCACAGAAAACACTGGAGATTTCAGATGAAATTATTTACGACGTAGAGTGAGAGAAATGAAGGTATCATCACTTTCATTTCCGAGCCGAGGAGTAAATATAGCCTAACCCTGCGTGAATTTGTTCCGTTAGGACTATATCCACAAGGCGTGAATTTGATATACTAAACAACGCTATGAAAACAAATATAAAAGCGACCAACCTTGAACTTACACAGAATCTCTCAGATTATGTGAACAAAAAACTTTCAGGAATAGAGAAATTCATTCACGCCAAAGACCCTGAGAGCGTGCACACATATGTAGAAGTAGAGAAGACCACCTCTCATCACCAAACAGGGGAGACCCTCTATAGAGCAGAGGTAAATATCAAGACAGATATGGGCTATTTCCGGGCGGAGCACACTGGCGCAAGCCCAGAGGCAGCAATAGACGTCATGAAGGATGAGATTGTTCGTGAGCTCACCGCAAGTGTCAGCAAAGAGCGCACACTCACTCGTCGTGGGCAGGCTGCTCTCAAGAAATTATTCAAGCGATTTTACCGATAAATACCTCTCATTTATGGAAAGCGAGACAAAAAATTTTTTCACCTCATCATTTATCACAGGAGTAATCGTACTTGTTGCAGTCATCGGGCTAGCTTGGTACTTCGTAAGCCAGAACGGTGTCCCTGCTTCTGGGAACGAAGATACGACAGACGAATATGACATTACTCCTAATACATCAACAACTACACAATCTATGACTGAAACAAAAAAGACCGAAGATAACACAACAAGCACCAATCCTGTTGTGATACTCAAGACAAATATGGGCGACATTACCATTGAGCTTCTTGCCGATAAGGCACCAAAGACGGTAGAGAACTTTGTGAAGCTCGCAGGAAGTGGGTTCTATGACGGCACACGGTTTCACCGCGTCATTAAAGATTTCATGATTCAAGGAGGTGATCCATTATCAAAAGATGCGTCTAAGCAGCAATTGTGGGGAACAGGTGGCCCCGGATACCAGTTCGCAGACGAGATTAACGACGTGAAGCTTGTCAGAGGTATTCTTGCAATGGCAAATGCAGGCCCCAACACAAATGGCAGCCAGTTTTTCATTGTAACTACTGCTGCAACCCCATGGCTTGATGGCAAGCATACTGCTTTCGGGCGAGTTACTGCCGGAATGGATGTCGTGGACAAGATTGAGGGCACTCCTACAGGAGCTGCCGACAGACCCACTTCTGATGTAATTGTCGAGAAGGTGACAATAACCCAATAGGTACCCATCCCCTAGAGGGGTCCCCAAGGGCAAAAAAACGGCTCAACCGATCGGTTGAGCCGTTTTTTTAACTACCTCATACATTTCAAATCTATGAGTATTTCGCCAAAAAAGCCCTAAAATCAAGCTCTTTTTGGCCTTCGGGGATAACCCGGAGGATTTCCAGGCCCCCCTGGGGGGTCAGACGGGCATCTGTCACAATAACCCTTATTTTTAGGCCTTTTCCGGTATTTTGGTAGAAATGGGCACGGGGAGTTGTCGAAAAAGCCTTAATTTTAGCCATATTTTCGGTAGGGGAGCCATTTTGGAGGTCCAAAAGCCCATCATTTTTGGCAAATTTATGGGTGTAGGTGGCCTTTTCATGGTCTTGGGGGGTGGGGGTGATTTTGCCCTCTATCCAGTCTGGAAGGATATCTGCCAAAAGGGTGGCGCCCTCCCCGGCAAGGGTTTTCTCCAACTCGGCCGTCTTTGGGGGCCATGGTGATATAGGGACTACTCTTTGCGCCACGATTGGCCCATGGTCCATTTCCTCATCCATCTGCATGATGCTCACCCCGGTCTCTTTTTCTTGCAAAATAGCTGTTTGGATCGGCGATGGTCCGCGTAGCAGCGGCAGAAGTGATGGGTGGATATTTAAGACACCATGTTTTGGCATGGAAAGAATTTCTGGTGGAATAATTTTTCCGTACGCAAGCACGATAAATATATCCCATTGCTCTTTTGAAAGTTCCTTCAGAAAATTTTCATCGCGCAATTTTTCTGGCTGGAGTACGGGGACATTATTTTTTTGCGCCCATACTTTTGTTTCCGGCGGCAATACCTCCATGCCGCGGTTGCGTCGTCTGTCTAGTCCGCACACGATAAGCGATGGCACTATTTCGCGCGCCTGAAGCGTATCAAGTGCGTGCACTGCGATATCGGGTGTTCCCCAAAATGCAATGCGCATATCTTTAGTGAGTTTTGCGCTGCTCATATTCTTTGATGGCTTCTGGGGGGATTTCTTCAAGATCTTCTGCGTGGTCACTAAAAAGAATTCCATCTAAGTGTTCAATCTCGTGCTGGAATATCTGTGCAAGGAGCCCGCTTGCGCCACGAGTGAAGGATTTACCATGCTCATCATAAGCCTTCACGGTCACTTTCTCTGCGCGTTCGGTATTGCCGTAGAGCCATCGCACACTCAAACATCCTTCAGGGTTCCATACGCGCTTAGCGGATTTTTTCGTAATAGTTGGATTTATATAGACGGTATGTTCTTTTGGGTCCATTTTTTTGGCGCTATCTTCGGCCTCAAATGCCAGAGGAGAAATGACGAAAATGCGCAGGGACTCTGCGATCTGGGGGGCGGCGATAGCGACGCCGTCGGGCTCTTTCTCAAGAGTTTTTTTCATATCGGAAATAACACTCTGGATTTTAGGTGTTTCTATGTCTGCCGGCTCTACCTTTGTAGCGATCTGGCGCAATATTGGATTATCTCTCTGGATGATTTCTCGCATATTAAAGAAGACTGTCGGGATCTACGGCGATATCAAAAAAGGGCGGCAACCTGCGCAAAAGCCCAAGTAATTTTTCATCAATCCATACCTCAGGCTTAAGCCGCAAGAGCATATGTTCACGATAAACCCCGTGCTTGGTCTCAATGAACGAAGGATAGCGCACCGGTTCGTACTCGGCAAGCAGTTCCTCCACCTTTTTCATCTCTTGTGCGACCGTTTCGCGCTTGCCACCGAGTGTGATTTTGATACATGTTGAAAACGGAGGATATGCGAATCTTTTGCGCGACGCAAGTTCCTCTCGGTAAAAATCTACGAGATTCCCCTGGAACACATACGAAAAGACCGGTTGGTCTGGATTGCGTGTCTGCACAAGAAATGTTTTCTGTGTTTTTGTCCGCAAAGCAAGCAGAAGATGGAACACTTTTTCATTAATCTTGTAATCTGGAATAGTGAAAAGCGAATCAATTGAGTACACCGCTGCATTTTCTATAGGCTGATCAAGATAGTGCACGAGCATCTCTGTCCCGATGAGGACTGCGCCTGGGGTTGAGGTAAATTTCTTCATAATCTCTATGGCCTTCTTAGGACTTCTCGCGGTGTCACTATCAAGACGGAAAAGTGGAACTCCGGGATGTTGTTCGGATATTTCTTTGTATGCGCGTTCAAGGCCTACACCAAGTGTCTTAAGGCGCCATCCACTGCACTCTGCACAGGTAACCTCTGAGCTCTCCTGTCTGCCGCATGAATGACACATATAATATGTTTTCTTCTGGTCTGCGGCGTGAAGCACAAGGGGTACTTTGCATACAGCACATGAAACAGGCGCTCCGCAATCGCTACATACCGTAAGAGGGGCAAGCCCACGACGTGATACGAGGATCGCAAGGCGCCCATTTGCTTCACGTGACTTTGTGATGAGCTCGTGGAGTTTGCTGCTTGTGGCGACGAACTCTCCCATACTGTCTTTGCCGTACTCGCGCATGTCAACGATTTCTTGGCGTGCGACCGCAAGCGAGCGGAACTTGAGCGGGGCGAATTCAAGAAATTCTCCTCGCTCGTGTCGGAACAGCGTTTCGGGGCGGAGGAGAATATCTCCGAAGATGAGGCGAATATTTTGCTCCCTTGCGATGTACTCTGCCATGATACGTGCGTCTACGCGCGGGCGCGCGATATTTTTGTAACTTGATGCGTGCTCGCGGTCCACGATGAGAGTTTTTATATCTTCGCGTGGAAGTGAGAGGAATGACGCCGTTGCCACAATAAGCACGGGGTGCTCATTGGAGAGGGCCTCGCTCCATGCGGTGGTGAGCGCTTTTTTTGAAAGTCCGCTATGCAACACATAGGTGTACTCTTTGATCCCGCGTTCAAGAGAGCCTGCAACACGTTCAATATCTTGTGTGGTGGGAAGGCAGAAAAAGACCGATGCGTGCTGGGCGAATTGTTCGCGGATGAGACTCTTGTATGCAGACATTCGTTCTGCGTCGTCTGCCTGGAATACATACGCCTCGCTTGAAAGTCCTTCTTTTATACGTCGGCGGCTGACGTGTCCTGATGCGGTGTACTGCTCTCCGCGTGATGTGGTTGATTCTGCAAGGATTGTTTTTGGGGTGAATGCTTGGATGACCTCACCTGTGGTTGTGGCAAAGTGCCGCGCAGCTTTCCTCGCTGCGCGGACAAAAGAAGGAAGAAACAAAAAGACATCGGTTGTCTCCTCAATTTTCTTCATTTGGTATGGCAATGACCGCAGATATGCCTTTGCACTTACGGCTTCTTCTGAACCCACTACCAGTGCGGGCGCTCGCTTGCCGCGCAGGGGTGCGGCAACGAGCGTACCAGGCTCAATCTTCTTTGAACTGAAATAAGATAACTCTTCTTTAAATACTCCTCGTGCAAGAGGAACGACATGTATCAGACGCATATGCTCAATACGAAAAACAAGAGGCAGCTCTATGGGAGCGCGGCGTACACGATCTTTGTCCCATCTTTGACGTATATGACCCCATCCTTTGTGGTGACAAAGGGATTGAGCCCGCGATAGACGGGGAAGAAGTTTTGTACGGAGCGTTTATCGAGCTCTATTGCATATATTCCGTCTGCAATAGAAAAGACGACCGCGTCCTCTCGCCCTGGGAAGAATACCACATCCTTGATCTTATATGCCGGACCCTGCTTTTCTGTCGTGAAGACGGTCATGGGGGTCGCGCACTCACTCTGGTCGCAGAAGAACGACGGCAGATCGTCTTCATCACCGAGCCACTGTTCAATGAGAGATTGTCCTTCAATGTCCACGCGGATCTTCGCATCCTTTGAAAAGGTGTTGATGTTTCTCGTGGCGAACAATTCGTTCGCTTCTTTATAAGTAAGGAGGGTTGAATCAGACGACTTTGTAGTCGGAACATTTTTCCACTCAACTTCACTTGGAACAAGTAGTACGTCTGCTGAGGCACTCCCACGAGAAGGAATGTACAATGTCTTACTCCACGGCAGTGTGCTGGGATTGTACACGAGGACAGAGCGCACTCCGGAGCGGACGCTCAACGTGACGACTTCGTCAGCTGACCTTGTCATATACTCAAACCCTTGGTCGACGAAGATGGAGGTATTTGCTTGCGGTACTGTGAGGACGATGCTCCCAGTCCTACCGAGGGTGCTCATAAGCACGACCACGACAATACCAACGAACGCAACAACAACGCCGGCAACAGCATATACATACCGCTTTCTGTCCATTCCGATCATGGGTGATTCCCCATAATATGCCATAAAATAGGGGATTTCGGAAGTTCGCGGCCGAGTCGCTTATTTGAAAAAAAAGAGAAAAAACCGTACTATAGTGTGCACATGAATGACGCTCTTGTTATTGAAGGACTTGCCGGGAAGCGTGCACTAAGCGGCACTATCACTGTTTCCGGGGCAAAGAATGCAGCTCTCAAAACCTTTGCCGCAACACTCCTCTTTAAAGACTCGGTTACGATAGAAAATGTTCCTGACATAGAAGACATTAAGCGCATGGCGGATCTTTTAGGCGATCTCGGCGCTTCGCTTGAGCGGAAAAATCATCACACGTACATTATCAAGACGCCAGAGAAAATCCGTACCGAACTCGCGAACAGTATTTCCAAGCGCATGCGGTCCTCTATTTTGTTGATCGGACCATTACTTGCACGGTTTGGTAGTGTCTCGTTTCCGCACCCAGGAGGGTGTGTTCTTGGCGAGCGACCAATTGATATTTTCTTGAATGGTTTTTCTCAAATGGGGGCATCAGTCAAAAAAAAGGGAAGCACGTACTCTATGAAAGTATCTGGGAGGCTCAAGGGCGCAGAGATCTTCATGAAACTGCAAAGCGTGACCGCTACTGAGACATTTATGATGGCAGGAGTACTTGCGAAAGGGACGACGGTACTCAAAAACGCGGCCACAGAGCCTGAAATTATTGAACTCGCAGCATTTCTCAACGTATGCGGGGCGAAAATCGAAGGTGCAGGAACGCATACCATCACAATTCAAGGAGGGAATCTCCTTTCTTCAGGAGGGAAGGTGCATCGTACGATGCCTGACCGTATTGAAGCGGGAAGCTTTCTTATTCTCGCCGCCTTGGTTGGGAAGGACATCACAATAAAAGAATGTGAGCCAAAGCATATTGAGGCGCTCATTGTTGCGTTGAGAGCAGCCGGTGTTCAGATGGAAATTAAAGGAAGTAGTATTCGTGTCCACACACTTATAAAATGGAAACCGTTTCGTGGCGTAAACGTGAAGACACATGAGTATCCTGGATTTCCCACAGATCTTCAGGCGCCGATGACAGTTTTCTTAACACAAACAAAAGGAGAGAGTTTGGTGTTTGAAACGATTTTTGAAGGACGGCTCAATTATACGGAGGCGATCAATTCAATGGGTGCTGATATCACCATGATGGACCCGCACAGAGTTTTGGTGCACGGTCCGACACCTCTGCGTGGCAAAAAACTCGAAAGTCCTGACATTCGGGCAGGACTCGCATTCCTTATCGCTGCGTCTATCGCAAAAGGGCGTTCAACAATAGATAATGTATACTACATTGACCGTGGATATGAGCGCATAGAGGAACGGCTTTCCGCCCTTGGGCTCAATATCAAACGCATTCAAAAGTAACATGTCTTTTTTCTCTCCAAAACTCGGTATTGACCTTGGTACTGCAAACACACTTGTGTATGCGCCGGGGAAGGGCGTAGTACTCAATGAGCCATCGGTTGTTGCGGTATCTGAGCAGGATAACAAAGTCTTGGCGGTGGGGCTTGAGGCAAAAGAAATGATCGGACGCACGCCGGACTCAATCGTTGCGTATCGTCCTATGAAGGATGGAGTGATTGCGGATTATCGAGTAACCGAAGCGATGCTCAAATACTATATCGGCAAAGCGCTCGGCAAGATGAATATTTTTAAACCAGAAGTCATGGTGTCGGTGCCTGCAGGAGTTTCATCCACAGAACGCCGCGCTGTTATTGAAGCGTGCGTAAAGGCGGGGGCAAAAAGTGCACACGTAGTGAAAGAGCCGATCTTGGCGGCTATTGGTGCGGGCATTCCTATTTATGAGGCGCGTGGACATATGGTGGTAGATATCGGAGGTGGCACTGCGGATGTCGCGGTGATTTCGCTTGGAGGTATCGTGTCTTCTACTTCAGTAAAGTGTGCCGGAGACAGGATAAATACTGCAATCGCAGACTATATAAAGAAGACCTTTAATTTGGCAGTTGGTGAAAAGACATCAGAAGATATCAAGATCACCGTTGGGTCAGCTATTCCTCTTGATGAAGAACTTTCTATGACGATCAAAGGGCGCGACTTTGTCTCTGGCTTGCCTCGTAGCACTGAGATCACTACCAATGAGGTGGTAAAAGCGATTGATAAAGAACTTCGTGAAATCATTAAAGCGATCAAAGATGTGTTGCAGGAAACTCCACCAGAGCTTGCAGCAGACATTATTGATCAGGGCATCATCATGACTGGCGGGTCCTCTCAACTTCGCAATTTTACCGAGCTCGTATACAGGCGCACGGGTGTTAAGGCACGTCTCGCTGAAGACGCGCTCTATTGTGTAGCGAAAGGTACTGGCATCGCGCTTGAGCACTTGGATGTATACAAGAAGAGTGTGATGGCAAAGCAGTAGAAAGCCTCATGCAGGTCTTAATTGAGACATATAAAAAGAACGGGCAGCTGGGCAATGCGTATCTTTTTGAAGGAGCGCACGAAGAGGTGTTTCCTGAGCTTTTGACAACGCTCGGCACCTTGGGGTTTCAAGTAGAGAAGAATCCAGATATATGGAGTGGGGTATTTGAAAATTTGGGGATAGATGATGCACGGAATATTACAGGCATCAGTGTGGGGAGACCCTTTGCGGGGAATGATAGATTTTTTTTGATATCCACGAACACCTTCACCCTTGAGGCTCAAAATGCGCTTCTCAAGACCTTTGAAGACGCAAAAGAAGGCGCACACTTTTTCTTGGTTGTACCAAAACGAAATATTTTATTACCTACACTTGCATCGCGTTTCGTCTTTGTGGCGAGAGATGAAGAAGAGCATAAAGGGGGAGAGCTCGCAAAAAATTTCTTCTCATTATCAAAAGCAAAGAGGCTCAAAGTGATTGAGCCTATAGTGAAGGAAAAGGACAAGTCCGCTGCGCTCGTGTTTCTTGATGCGCTGGAGGGGGAGTCGCGCAAGGCGCGCGTGAGTGAGAAGGAGTGGTACACGAGGCTTTTTGAAGCAAAGCGTTATTTGAACACACGCGGGGCGTCGGTGAAGCTTATCCTTGAAGGGCTTGCACTCGCTGCGCCGGCCGGGAATATTTCAAAGTAAAATAATGTGTGTTAGGATATTCTCGTTATGGCATACAATTTTTCTCCGTTCAAAACTCGTCTCTCTGAAATTGAGAAATGGCTCCAGAATGAGCTTTCTTCTATTCATACTGGACGTGCCACTCCAGCGTTGCTTGATGGGATTACCATTGAAGCGTATGGGACACGTTCTGCTATTCCGCATGTGGCATCTGTTTCAGTAGAAGATGCTCGCACGTTGCGCGTTGCTCCGTGGGACAAGTCGCATGTCAAAGAAATTGAGAAATCCATCAATGAGGCAAGTCTTGGTGTGTCTGCATCTTCTGACGCCGCAGGTATCCGTGTATTTTTCCCAGAACTCACTTCAGAGAGGCGTGATATGTTCGCAAAAATCGCTCGCGAGCGACTTGAGGACGCACGTGTTTCCGTGCGCAAAGAACGAGAAGAAACATGGAACGATATCCAGAAAAAAGAGAAGGAAGGCGGGATCTCAGAAGATGAAAAATTCCGTAGCAAAGAAGAACTTCAGAAGTTCGTTGATGAAGCAAATAAAAAACTAGAGGAGATGACAGAGCGCAAAGAGAAAGAGATCAAATCCTAATCGCGCATGTCAGGAGTTATTACATTCATCATTATTCTTGTGGCGCTCGTGCTTTTCCACGAGTTTGGGCATTTCATTATTGCCAAACTTTTCCGGATCCGTGTTGATGAATTTAGTATTGGATTTCCTCCCCGTATTTTCAAAAAGAAATTTGGAGAGACGACATACTCATTAGGCGCACTCTTGCTCGGTGGGTATGTGAAGATCTTTGGTGAGTCGGGTGAAGAGGTAGAAGGGAACGAGCAAGACAAAAGTCGTAGTTTCATCGTCAAACCTCGATGGATGCAAGCAAGTGTCATTGGAGCTGGAGTACTTTTTAACTTTTTGCTTGCATGGATACTTTTGTCGTTTGGATATGTGATGGGGATGCCGCAGGCGATCGTTGATGTACCAAGAGGCGCTGTCGTGTCAGACCAAAGACTCATAATAATAGACGTAGCACCAGATTCTCCCGCCGCAGAGGCAGGACTTACTGCCGGGGATTTCATCAACAAAGTTTCTCATGGAGAGGCAGAGATTGTTTCACCTGACGCAGGTGAACTATCTGATTTCGTAAATGTGTACCAAAAGGATGGTGTGACAATTGACTATACTCGCGGGGCGGAGGAGAAGGAGGTGAGTCTCGTGCCGGTGACAGGATTTGTCGAAGGGAAGACTGCCATTGGCGTATCGCTTGTGATGACGGGGACTGTGGCAATACATTCTCCACGAGCAATACTTGAAGGCTGGTCGCTCACACTTGAATACACCAAGCTTACTTGGGATGGACTCGTTGGGTTCTTCGGGTCACTTTTCACTGGTTCGGCAAACTTCTCAGAAATCCGCGGACCAATAGGTATTGTTGAAGTAGTGTCGGACGAAAGCGCCCTTGGTTTTGTATACCTACTTATTATCACAGCAATCATCTCTATCAATCTTGCCATCATCAATCTTATTCCTATTCCGGCGCTTGATGGAGGAAGACTCCTTTTCATATTTATAGAAGCGATAGTCAAAAAGCCAATAGGGCAGACCCGCGCCGTACTCATCGCACAAGGTGTAAGCTTCGCGCTCCTGATACTTTTACTTCTCATCGTCTCGTATCACGATATTGTGAGGATTGTGGGAGGGTAGAAAAACGGCTCAACCGATCGGTTGAGCCGTTTTTTATGGCTTAAAATGGTCTTTTGCTTTTTGCGGGCTTAGTGTACTATTAGCCCAATGCGCCAGCGAGAACTCTTCACAAAAACAAGTAAAACTGCTCCTTCCGGCGAAGTTGCCAAGAATGCTCGTCTTCTCGTGCAAGCTGGCTTCATAGACAAACTCTCTGCCGGTGTCTACACACTACTCCCGCTTGGTCTTCGTGTTTTCAAAAACATTGAACGCATTATTCGCGAAGAAATGATCGCAGTCGGCGGACAAGAGATTCTCATGCCGTCGCTTCATCCGAAAGAAAACTGGGAAGCTACTGGCCGTTGGGACACAATGGATGATCTCTACAAAGTGACGGACTCTTCCGGCAAGGAGTCAGCACTTGGACCAACGCACGAAGAGATTGTGGTGCCGCTTGCAAAACAATTTATTTCTTCATATCGCGATCTCCCTTTTTCTGTTTTTCAGATTCAAACAAAATTTCGCATGGAACTCCGCGCGAAGTCTGGCATCTTGCGTGCCCGCGAGTTTGCAATGAAAGATCTCTACTCTTTCCATTCCAACGAAGAAGACCTGAATGTGTACTACGACAAAGTCAAAGATGCATATAAAAAAATCTTTGAACGTGCAGGTATCGGAGAGAAAACCTATCTTACTTTCGCAAGTGGCGGGTCGTTCTCAAAATATTCGCATGAGTTTCAGACGCTTACTGATGCCGGAGAAGACACTATCTATGTTTGTAGCAAGTGTCGCATTGGTGTGAATAAAGAGATAAGTCACGAACAGAAGACGTGTCCGGAGTGCGGCTCTGACAAGCTTGATAAAGAGACGGCCGTGGAGGTAGGCAACATTTTCAAATTGCGCTCCAAGTATTCAGAGCCATTTGGTCTTTCGTATAAAGATGAGAAAGGGGAGGAGCACGTTGTTGAAATGGGCTGCTATGGCATTGGGCTTGGGCGTCTCTTGGGTACCATTGTAGAAGTACTCGCAGACGAGAAGGGTCTTGTCTGGCCACAAGAGATCGCGCCATTCCGTGTGCACCTGCTCTCGCTTGGCAAAGACGCCGAAGCAGAAAAAGTTTATAATGAGCTCTCGTCTTCCGGGATATCGGTACTTTTTGACGATAGGGATGTCAGCGCGGGGCAGAAATTTGCAGATGCGGATCTCCTCGGTATTCCGTATCGCGTAGTAATTAGCGAGAAAAGTCTTAACGGAGGTGGCGCAGAAGTTAAAGCGCGCTCCTCTTCACAAAGCGAAATCGTACCTCTAGAAAAAATAACATCACAATTTTAGTACATAACCTGCAATGAGTATGTTTGACGGACTATTCAAGAAAATGAAGATAACGACAGGTGTGGGGGTGGATCTTGGCACTGCCAACACGCTCATTTATGTTGATGGACAGGGGATCGTGATCAACGAGCCATCTGTGGTGGCGCTCAATCAGAAGACGGGGCGTGTGGTTGCGGTAGGAAAGCAGGCGTATCAGATGCTGGGCCGTACCCCTGGGCACGTGGAAGCAGTTCGCCCGCTTGTTGATGGTGTCATATCAAACTTTGAAGTGGCAGAAGAGATGCTTGCATATCTCATCAACAAAGCTCTCAAGATCGCAAAAAAAACCGCGCGACCCAACGTGGTAATCGGAGTGCCCTCGGGTATTACCAATGTTGAGACAAGAGCAGTGTATGACGCGGCACGCAACGCCGGCGCCAAAGAAGTTTTTATTGTTGAAGAGCCGATGGCTGCTGCACTTGGAGTAAAACTTGAAGTGCGTGAGCCGGTTGGCAATATGATCATAGATATTGGAGGAGGTACCACAGACATTGCGCTTATTTCACTTGGCGGTGTTGTCCGCTCAAAGAATCTTCGTATCGCGGGGGACAAATTAAACAGTGATATAATTTCCTACATCCGCGATGAGTTTAAGATCTTGATCGGTGAGCGTACTGCCGAAGGGGTCAAGATTGCGATTGGCTCTGTAGCAAAAAATGAGACACCCATGGAGGCGTCCATCCGCGGGCGCGATCTTGTGACTGGTCTGCCTCGCGAAGTAATCATTACGGACTCTGATATTAGAGAAGCTATTGCGCCTTCTATCGCAGCGCTTGTTGATTCGATCAAAGAGGTGCTTGAATCTACTCCACCAGAAATCCTCTCCGATGTGATGCACAGAGGTATCGTACTTGTTGGAGGAGGGGCCATGCTTCATGGGCTAGATGCGCTGCTCATTGAAGTCTTAAAGGTTCCGATCCATATTGCGAACGATCCCCTGACGGCTGTCGCACGCGGGACAGGAGTTATCCTTGAGGATATAAACGCGTATCAGGATGTATTTATAAAAGAAGATGACGATGCAGTACCGCCGAGATAATAAAAAGAAATTTTTCAAAAAGAAGACATTTATCGCGCTTGGCGTGGTCCTTTTGCTTGTAATTTTTTCCTTTACTCCCGCAGGGGGGCTAGTCTCAAGCGGGGTATATACTGTGTCGACGCCGCTTATGCATGCAGGTGATGTGACCAAAGAGGCGTGGACCACTCGCTACAGCGCATTGTTCCACGAAAAAGAAACTCTTGTTGCTGAAAATTCCGATTTAAAAACCCAACTTGCGCAGGTCTCAGCGCGCCTCCTTGATCGCAACCTATTGTTTGAGGAGAACATGAAGCTGCGTGAAATGCTCGGACGAGATATGCAAAATTCTGTAAAAGTAACCGCACGGGTTCTTGCGGGACCTTCGCGTACCCCATACGATACGCTGCTGATTGATGCTGGTGCGACATCGGGCGTTCAAGTGGGTGACAAGGTCTCCTCCGGGGCGAGTGCTATTATTGGAGAAGTAGCAGAGGTATATGGTTCTTCTGCAAAAATTATTCTTTATTCTTCTCCGGGTAAGCAGGTCGATGTGTTCCTTGGGGAAGATCGGGTCCCTGCGACTGCTACAGGGCGAGGTTCAGGGAATTTTGATATTCAGATTCCTCGGGATATTGCTGTATCTCTTGGCGACCCAATTGTTATTCCAGGGAGTGATATTCGTATTGCGGGCAATATTGAGCGTATTGATGATGATCCCAACAACCCTTTTAAGACGATACTCTTTAAAAGCCCAGTTAATCTCTATACTTTAGAATGGGTGGACGTACTCAAAGCAGAATAGTTCCGCGTGTCATTGCAGGGGTACTTATCTTTGCCGCAGTATTTTATGCCCCACATTGGCTCATTGCCGCGGCAATGGGAGTTATCTGTGCCTTCGTTTTCGCCAATTTTTATGAACTTCTTTTTGCGGCGCTCTTTCTTGATGTGCTCTACGGCGGTCCTCTTGCCTGGTTGGGGGGATTCGCATATCCATTCACGCTCTTGGCCCTAGGACTTCTCCTTGTAGCAAGTACCCTTAAGACGCAACTACGCTTTAATGCTTTTCAAGATTAAAAAATTTTTTAGAAGGAGAAAATTCACAAATAAGTCGATTGACCCCGACGAGATTTTTCTTGATGCGGGGAATCTCCCACAATTCAATACACAGCAATTTGAAGGGGTACTTGAGAAGCCGATCTCAAAAAAGACCATCATTGGGGTGGGGATCGCATTTTTGCTTATAGGCATTACATATGCATATCGCGTAGGTGATTTGCAGATCGCGCAGGGGGCATCTTTTGCCGCACGTAGCGAGAATAATTCATTGCGTGAGACGCCTCTTTTTGCCAATCGTGGGATAATCTATGATCGCAATGGGGTAGAGCTTGCCTGGAATGTCCCGGGGCAAGAGACCAACATCCCCACACGCTCGTTTATTAACGCAGAAGGCTTCGGGCATATTCTTGGGTTTGTGAAGTCTCCTATGGTAGATAAAAATGGGTATTACTTCCGAGACAAGTTTGAAGGAATGGCTGGGATTGAGCTCGTCTTTAATGACATGCTCTCTGGTATTAATGGCAAGCGAATGGTAGAGACCAATGCGCTTGGAGAGGTGGTGCAGGAAAGTATCGTCGCGCAACCTTATGACGGAGAGAACATCACGCTCGCGATTGACTCCCGCATACAAGAACAGCTTTATAAAAATATTGCTACCACTGCGCGCGATCGTGGCTTTTTAGGGGGCGGCGGGGTCATCATCGACGTGAATACCGGAGAAATTATTGCACTTACCAGCTATCCAGAGTATAGCCCAAAGATTCTTACTGAAGGAAGTGATAATGCAAAGATATCTTCGTACTCGTCAGACTCAAGCAATCCCTTTTTGGATCGGGCGGTAGCCGGGCTCTATACACCTGGGTCTATTGTGAAGCCGTTCGTTGCTGTGGGGGCGCTTATGGAAGGGGTTATTTTTCCAGGTACCAAAATATTGAGTACAGGTTCTATTTCAGTGCCCAATCCATACGTACCAGGTGTTTTTTCTGTTTTTAAAGATTGGAAGGCGCATGGATGGGTGGATATGCGCGATGCGCTCGCGGTATCGTCTGATGTGTACTTTTATGAAGTTGGGGGCGGGTTTGAAGACCAAAAAGGGATAGGAATCGCGAATATTGAAAAGTATTCTCGTATGTTTGGGCTCGGAGAGCTCACCGGGGTATCTCTTCCGGGAGAAAAGAAAGGAGTCATTCCTAATCCAGAGTGGAAGCAGGAAGTCTTCGGAGAAGATTGGCGACTTGGGGATACATATATCACTGCGATCGGACAGTATGGTTTTCAGTCAACGCCCATCCAGATGGCGCGTGCCGATGCCGCCATCGCCAACGGAGGGACACTCTACATTCCACAGATCATTCACAACGCAGAGAGCGCTCGTGATGCAGTGCCAGTGCCGGATACAATATTGCAGATCGTTCGCGAGGGGATGCGACAAGCTGTTACCGCGGGTACCGCAAAGGGTCTTGATGTGTCTTATGTAGACATGGCTGCAAAAACAGGCACCGCAGAAGTTGGTCTTTCAAAACAGCAGCTCAATTCATGGGCGACAGGCTTTTTCCCATATGAACACCCACGATATGCATTTGCGATCGTGATGGAACGCGGACCTCACGAGAACACCATAGGTGGAGTGTATGTGATGAGACAGCTCCTCGATTGGATGTCGTACAACACACCAGAGTATTTTAAGGACGAAAACCCCCAATAGGGCAAATTGACTTTTTAACCCAAAGCCCTTACTATTACCCCCATGCCTGAAGGAAAAAACTATCTAAGTAAAGAGAAAAGAGAGGAGCTTACTGCGGAGCTTAAGCATCTCAAAGGTGTCCGTCGTAAGGAAGTTGCGGAGAAACTTGAGTTTGCAAAGTCACTCGGCGATCTCTCAGAAAATGCTGAATACCATGAAGCTCGCCAAGACCAAGCAGAGCTTGAAGATCGCATCATGCAGATAGAAGCACTTTTACAAAGTGCCGAAGTTGCTCCTGAAAGCAAAAAAGGAGTTGTTGGCATTGGCTCCAAGGTTACTGTAAAGAAGGAGAAAGAAAAAGACTCAGCGATGTACACAATTGTTGGTGCCGAGGAAGTCAACACAGCCGAGCGAAAAATTTCATACAAATCTCCGATCGGGGGCGCACTTATTGGCAAAAAGAAAGGTGATACTGTCACATATCAAACACCGGGAGGCGCAGTGACCGCTACCATCGTGAGTGTTGAATAAAATCTCGCCGAACAATCAATGGCATCTCTTGAGGAAATCCGCAATGAACGCATCAAAAAACGCAATCTTCTCAAAGAGAGAGGCGTTGATCCATATCCAGTAGAATCTAAACGCGAAGTTACTCTTGCTGAAGCACTTGAGAAATTTGGCACGCTTTCAAAAAGGAAAAAGGCGACTGTCCTTGCTGGGCGCGTGATGGCGGTGCGCAGACAAGGAGGACTTATCTTCGTGGATCTCTATGATGGGACAGGGAAAATGCAGGGTTTGATAAAAAAGGACGAGGTGGAGGATAAAGATTTTAACCTCTTTGTAGATGTTGCTGACATTGGTGATTTTATAGAGATAAAAGGGAACCTTTTTACGACAAAGCGCAAAGAGAAGACCATACTTGCACAGTCGTGGAGGATGCTTTCCAAGAGTTTGCGCCCACTTCCTGCGAAATGGCATGGGCTACAGGACGTAGAGGAGCGTTTTCGCAAGCGTTATCTTGACTTGCTTTCATCCGCCGAGATCAAAGAGCGGTTTATGACGCGATCGGGCATTGTCGCTTTCTTGCGTGAGTACCTTGGGAAGGAGGGGTACGTTGAAGTCGAGACTCCTATATTGCAGTCGCTTGCTGGTGGGGCAACCGCAGAACCTTTTAAGACTCATCACAATGCACTTGACATTGATCTCTATCTCCGTATTGCACCGGAGCTATATCTTAAGCAGCTTGTGATCGGTGGTATTGATAAGGTTTTTGAAATTGGGCGCAATTTTCGCAATGAAGGTATTGATGTGACGCATAACCCAGAGTTCACCATGCTTGAGTTCTATGAGAGCTTTAGCACTGCAGGCAAACAAATGGAGTTTGTAGAGAAATTGATAAAAGCCGCTGTGAAAAAAGTTCACAAGGGTGCGTCTTTCACATACGATGGACAAAAGATAGATACAAGCAAAAAATTTACAGTCATTTCCTATGGAGATCTCTTGAAGCGATATGCGCTTATCCCTGACCCGGACAATGTGACCCGCGATGAGCTCGTACTTAAAGCGCAGCAGCTTGGTATCAAAATCAATCCTGCCGATTCGCGTGAGAAACTCATGGATGCTATTTACAAAAAGGCATGTCGCCCAAAGATTATCCAGCCTACTTTTATTGTGGGGTATCCTGTACACTATTTGCCATTAGCAAAGCGCTCTCCAGAAAAGGCGGGTACAGTAGATGCATTCCAGCTTGTAATTGGGACACTTGAAGTTGTCAAAGCGTTCTCTGAGCTTAACGACCCTATTGATCAGGCAGAGCGATTTGCTGAGCAGGAGAAGAATCGTGAGGCGGGGGACACAGAAGCCCAGGTCAAAGACGATGCATTTTTGGAGGCGATGGAGTATGGCATGCCTCCAGTTGGCGGAGTAGGGCTTGGAGTTGATCGCCTTATCATGCTTCTGACTGATGCGACCAACATCCGAGAGGTGGTGCTGTTCCCAACTTTACGCCCAAAGGAGTAGGGGCACTTTTGGCACAGGGGAGTTTTACACAGGGGTATTGACCCCTTTTTCTTTTTGTAGTATAATTAACCACGGTAGTACCCAATGAAAACGGGCGAACAGCCCCAAATATAAAAGGGAGAAGTGAAATGAATAAGAGACTACAGGTGGCAACTCCGATGACATTACGTCAATTCGATGCAGCAATGGAGACACTGCTTGATCGCGAGCGTAGAACCCCACAGGTGTTCGGGGTAGTGACATCGTCTCGGCTTGGAAGGTTGCGAAAGGCGCGCGGTGCTTACACCGTCGATGAGCACAAAGAGTTTGCTGACCACACCCTGGTTGCGGAACTCAATGTTATTCTTAGCAAAATACCATGTTGCGTAGCGCTTGATGTGCTCGATGATGTGGCGGATGCGGAATATCTTGAGGAGCACCCCGAAGTCTTGTTGCAGGACGCTGAGGCGGAGGAATCTATCACCACTTCGCATTAAAACAATAAAACCCCTTTGCAATGCAGAGCTCCGTACCTAGTACGGAGCTCTTTTATATTGCAAAATTTGAAGTTTCGTGTTATATTTTATGCAGAATTTCAACAGGAGAGGATTATGACCACACAGCAGGTTGTACGTCGTTCCTTGGAGAATTTTGACAATATAATGGGAAAAGTGGCTTTGTGCCCAGGTTGTCTCATAAGCAGTGAGGCAGCAACCGTAATTATGCAGATTCAAGACGAGAGAATGGAGCACACACGGTATCATTCTAAGGAAACGGTGTCCCAAAAACTCGAGTCGCTTCTTTGTCGCCTTCTACCCATGCTCCCGCCTTATGTGAGGCAGGAAGTTCAAAAAACCACAAGTGAAGGCACAGTCCACTGAACCATCGTTTCAATAGAAACACCCCAAAACCCCGCAATAGCGGGGTTTTTCTTTGCCCACAACAGGTTATCCACACGGCATTTGTTAGTGATGTGGGATGAAGTGTTATATAATTTCTACGAAGTGGGATGAAGTGGGAATCATACCTTTTTCCCTAAATTATGCATGTTGATCGGCGAATATATACATACACTGGATCCGAAGAAACGACTTTCGCTACCAGCACGCTTCCGCAAAGAAGTAGGGAAAAAGGTCGTGATTACCAACGGTCTTGATAACTGTTTGTTCGTGTATCCGATGGCTGCATGGGAAGCCGCGACGGCCAAAGTCTCGCAGCTGCCAATGGGGCAATCAGACACCAGAGGATTCTTAAGATTTCTTCTCGGTGGGGCGGTGGAAACAGAGGTAGACTCTATCGGTCGCATTCTGGTCCCCGACTTTCTCAAACAGTTCGCAGGACTTAAAACCCGCGTCGCAGTGGTAGGTATGCACGATCGTATCGAGCTTTGGGACGAGAAGGCATGGCGCGCATATCGTGGCCGTGTCGAGAAACAGGCAGACACGCTCGCAGAGAAGCTTGGTGACGTAGGTGCTATCTAGCATGCAGGAACACATTTCCGTTCTTTTACATGAGACAGTAAATATTCTCGACCCGAAACCGGGTGAGACGATAGTGGACGCCACGCTTGGAGCGGGCGGACATACTCGTCTTGTTGCGGAGAAGGTTGGTGAGCATGGACGCCTCATTGGCATTGATGAAGATGAAGATGCCATACAGAGGACGAAAAATGCGCTTGCTGGTATCAAGACACAGGTTTTTTTGGCAAAGAACAATTTCCGCCACATTGATCGTGTAGTTTCTGATGCGCAGGTAGGTGCGGTCAACGGTATCATCTTTGACCTAGGGCTTTCCACGCCACAACTTGAGAAGTCGGGGAGAGGATTTTCATTTCAGAAGGATGAGCCGCTGCACATGACGTTTGCCAAAGATGTGCAAGGGCGCATCACCGCTGAAGTGATCTTAAACGAATGGTCACAGGAAACGCTTGAAGATATCCTAAGAGGTTTCGGTGAAGAGCGATTTGCCAAACGCATTGCAGAAGCAATCGTTTCTGCGCGAGAGGTACAGCCCATCACACGTACCGGAGAGCTTGTAGAAATCATTGCGCGTGCAGTGCCGGCATGGTATCGCCATCGCAAGATCCATTGTGCCACCAAGGCATTCCAAGCACTGCGTGTTGCTGCAAACGATGAAATGGGGGCACTCACCGAAGGGCTTGAGAAAGGATTTGAGTTGCTTGCGCCCGGGGGGAGGATGGCAGTCATTACCTTCCACAGCATTGAAGACCGATTCGTTAAAAATTTTTTCAAACAAAAAGCAAGTGAAGGGAAAGGGGTTCTGCTTACAAAAAAGCCGATCGCTCCGACCCGCGAGGAAGTAGAGAGTAATCGGCGGGCACGAAGTGCAAAATTACGAGGATTACAAAAAGTTCTTTAGATATATGACACGACACACAACACACGCACACAGGATCAATATGATAGAGCGCAAGCTTTTTATTGCGCTGATAGGGTGTATTTTATGCGCCTCTGCTCTCTATGTGCTTTTCGTAGTACGAGCATCAGTATTTGCCTCAGACCACTCTCATTTGAGTTCGGAAATAAATACACTTCGCTCGCAGGTAGGCGAGCTTGAATCTCGTTATATCGCGCAGAATAAAAATATCAATAGGGAATATGCTCGATCACTAGGGTTTAAGGACGCGAGCGTGGTAGTCTTTGCCACACCTCGTGCACTTGTAACCAATGTTTCAAGTCCGGGAAATGAAATCTAATCGTCCTGTCGCGCGCACTCTCTTTTTCTACGTCGCAGCCCTCCTTTGCGCCGCCATTTTGGGCGGTCGCCTTTTTTTTGTGCAAGTTGTTCATGGGGCGGAGTATCGGGATAAGGCAGAGAGGCAGTATGTCTCTCCAGAAGGGACTTCATTTGATCGCGGTTCAATTTTTTTTGAAGGAAAGGACGGTAATCTTTTTTCTGCTGCCACTATGCGAAGCGGATACACGCTTGCCATCAATCCAAGCGTACTGAAGGATGCTCAAGGGGTGTACGATAAATTGTCTAAAGTTGTTGAGATCGATCAAGAAGATTTTTTGGCGAAAGCATCAAAGACGACCGACCCGTATGAAGAGATCGTCAAACAACTTACTCCCGATCAGGCCAAAGCATTGCGGGGTCTAAAGATCGAGGGGGTCATACTAGCTGAGAGCAAGTGGCGCTTTTATCCAGCTGGAGATACCGCAGCACAAACACTTGGCTTTGTGGGCTATCGTGGCAATGCGCTTTCAGGGCAGTACGGACTTGAGCGCTATTATGATGATATCTTGGGGCGCAATAATCCTGGATCACGCGTGAACTTCTTTGCGGAGCTCTTTGGCAACATTGAATCTGGCGACGAAGGACAGGACAACGAAGAGGGCGACATTGTTACCTACATTGAGCCAAACGTGCAGACCTTTCTTGAAGAGCAGCTAGATAATCTTGAAGATGCGTGGCATCCAAAGCTTGCGGGAGGTATTGTCATCAACCCAAATACTGGCGCGATCGTCGCGATGGCAAGTACACCGACATTTGATCTCAATAATTACAACAAACAGAGCGACCCCCGTATTTATGTGAACCCACTCGTCGAAGATGTATTTGAAATGGGCTCTATTGTGAAGGCACTTACCATGGCTGCGGGGCTTGATGCAGGGGTTGTAACACCCGAGACTACATACCAGGACGATGGGCACCTCATTTTAAATGGAAAGCGGATCAACAACTGGGATGGGCGAGGGCGTGGGGTGACCAATATGCAGACAGTGCTCAATGATTCACTTAATACAGGTGCGGTGTATGTAGAGCAGAGACTAGGGAACGACAAATTCCGTGAATATATGAAGAAATATGGCATTGGGGAAGAAACGGGAATTGACTTGCCCAACGAAAGTGCTGGACTTGTGAATAACCTCAATAGTTCCCGTGATGTTGAGTATGCGACTGCGTCATTCGGACAAGGTATTGCCATGAGTCCGATAGAGATTGTGCGCGCGCTTGCGTCTCTTGCAAACGGTGGTGTATTAGTCACGCCGCAGGTGGTAAAAGAGATACATTATGAAAACGGAGAAGACAAGCCCATTGCCCCATATCCGACACAGCGCGTTTTGAAATCGAGCACTTCTCACGAGATCACGCGCATGTTGGTCAACGTGGTGGACAAGGCGCTTGCCAATGGTACGGTGGCACTGCCTCACTATAGTGTAGCGGCAAAGACTGGCACGGCACAGATCGCTGACAAGGAAAATGGGGGGTACTACACTGATAGATTCCTACACTCATTTTTCGGGTATTTCCCTGCGTTTGATCCCGAATACCTCGTGTTCTACTTTATTGTGGAGCCCCAAGGAGCATCGTACGCATCACAGACCATTACGACTACCTTCATTGACACTGTGAAGTTTTTGATAAATTATTACAATATTCCTCCTGACAGATAATCTCTATTCATGAAGGCATTTCTGAAATCTATTGTCGTAAAAATTCTGCAAGCTGAGGCGCGTCTTGTCCTCAAAAAATACCGTCCCAAGATCATAGCAGTGACGGGCAGTGCAGGGAAGACAGGAACGAAAGACGCTATTTTCCAGGCGATTGCTCATACTACTTCTGCCCGCAAAAGTGAGAAGAGCTTCAATAGCGAGCTTGGCGTGCCACTTACCATATTGGGACAGCCAACGGGCTGGACTAATCCACTTGCGTGGGTACGGATTATTTTTGATGGGCTGTTGCTCATTACACTCAAACGACCGTACCCGGCATGGCTCGTACTTGAAATCGGGACACAAAAGCCTGGTGATATTCCTGCAATCACAAAATGGCTCACACCTGATGCGGTGGTGGTAACACGCCTCGGTGAAGTACCGGTGCATGTTGAATTTTTTGATACCCCAGAAGCGGTGAAAAAGGAGAAGGGTGCCCTTGTTGAGGCATTGCGAGAAGATGGCCTTTTGGTGCTCAATGCAGATGATCCTGCAGTACATGAATTTGCCAAG
Source organism: uncultured Candidatus Saccharibacteria bacterium (assembly GCA_964612415.1). Taxonomy (GTDB): domain Bacteria; phylum Patescibacteriota; class Minisyncoccia; order Phycocordibacterales; family CAYRGE01; genus CAZTCT01. Next base: position 51,420 of record CAZTCT010000004.1, read on the forward strand.
CACTCAAAGAGCAGACTCATCACCTATGGCATCAAAGAGAAGGCGACTATCATGGGTACCCATATCAAAACTATCTATGACGATGGCCGCCCCGTGGGTATGTCATTCAAAGCTGAGTACGATGAGAATGTGATACCAGTGAAGCTCTCTGGTGTGGTGGGGGATCACTATGTAGGCAGTATGCTCGCAGCGCTTGCTGTGGGAGTGGGCCTTGGGATGAATATTGTTGATCTTGCCAATGGTCTTGCTGGATACGAAGCCCCGCGCGGACGCTCACGCCTCATCCGCGGGCTCAAAGAGACGACGATCATTGATGACACATACAACGCAGCACCTGCAGCAGTAGAGGCAGGCCTTGAGACACTTGCGGATATGGAGACCAAGGGGCGCAAGATCGCCGTCTTGGGAGACATGCTTGAACTCGGGAAGTTTACCGTCGAAGAACACAAAAGGCTTGGCGAGCTTGCAGCGAAGTCGTGCGATATTTTGGTAGTAGTAGGACCTCGGGCGCAATATTTTGCAGAAGGAGCGCTTTTGGGTGGCATGAATGAAAAACACATTCATCAATACAACAATGCGTATGAAGCAGGGAATGAGGTAGAGCTTATGATGAAGCCGGGCGATATTGTGTTGGTCAAAGGTTCACAGGGCGCTCGCATGGAACGTATCGTAGTAGAGATCATGGCCAATCCGGAGGCGAGACACAAACTCCTTGTCAGACAGGAAAAAGAGTGGGAGGTGAGGTGATTGACATTTTATGTAAAGAGAGGTATAATTAAAAGAGCAGTCAAAATCCAAAACCAATAACCAAGGGAAGGAGGGTCTATGACCTCAAATGGTATTCATAAACTGAGTATCATCCATGTGATTTCTGTTGACCTCGCACACTGGGCGCTCGGTCATGATTTCAGCAAGAATCGTGGCGTGCATGTCCAAAAAGCAGACAGTTCTTTCCAGCGCGAAATCGAATGTGTGCCGGCGGTTGGCTCATTCATGGAAGTGCAACTTCCTTCAGGGCTTGTTTTGATGGGGAGTATTACGGGACATCGTATGAGTGTTACAACATCAAAAGCCAAGCTGCATATACTCTCTTCGGTGATATTGCATGCCGACAAGTCCATGACCCTGGATGAATTTATCCAAGACCTGGCGGCGGGTGGCTGGGAGCCCTTTGCGGGCTATAAATAGAAAGGCAGAACATAAAACGCCTCTTGAGTAATCAGGAGGCGTTTTTCTTATCTGGACGATTCACCAATTATCCTATATAATTTTGCCGTTGCCCGCTCGGGCATTTTTTTCTACGGCCCTATCGTC
>CAZTCT010000005.1:0-43577 GCA_964612415.1 uncultured Candidatus Saccharibacteria bacterium
GGAAGTGTGGCTGCTCAGACACCACCTGTGCTATCCCCAAATGGAATCTGCAGGGTATTAAAAAAACTACAACATCACAACCGGTGACAAGTGGGGGTACCACTACAGGAGGGACGACGGGAGGGAGTGCCAGCTCACAAACTGCTGATGACCCTATCAATTGGCAAAATGTTATTTCCCAAGCCCAAGGGTCTATCACTTTAGTTACTACCGAAGCAGAATTCAACGCTGCCGCTGCTGCAGCGAAGCCCGGTGATGTTATTAAGATCAAGAATGGCACCTACGGTGGATGGAAACTCACCATTCCTTCAAATGGAACTGCTACAAACCCTATTATCTACACCGCGGAGACGCCAGGGGGAGTGACGTTTACGGGGAAACACCAAAGAGGTCTTACCGTAGAGGGTAGTTACAATATTGTGGGAGGGTTTCACTTTGATAACTGCGGGAATTATTTTGTACGTTTTGTGAAGGCAACAGACAATCGCTTTACAGACTCCACCTTCCAGTCATGTGGGAATAATATTGACCGCATTATTGATGTGGTAGATGGGTCAAGCCGAAACCGCTTCGATCATCTCATCATGGACGGCAATCTTTCAATTGGCATAACTATTCTTTCGCCACGTCCGACAGACACGTGGGGGCGAACAATGGATAATCGCATTGACCACAATATTATTAGGAATGTTCCCAAAGGGGATTATCACACGCCTCTACAGATTGGCTGGGTGTTAGGCAATTACCCAACACGCACTATCGTTGAGTATAACCAGTTTATTAATGTTCCAGGACAATCTATTAGTAGTAAAAGCGGGGGAGAGATCATAAGATACAATCGCTTTATCAATGCGGGGACTCTTATGATGAGACATAGTGACGATAAAATTATTGAAGGGAATTATTTTGAAGGTGGAAGCGGTATCCATATATGGGGCTCAAATCACAAGATCATCAACAATATCATTATTAATACTGATATCGGTATCCAGATGCCTCTTTGGGGTGATTTTGATACTGAGATGGATGTTTCTCAAAATAGCGCAGAACCGACAGGGAACAATCTTATTGCTAACAATACGGTTATCGGAAGTACTCTCTACACGGTCTCCTATGGGAATAGTTGGGGTTATGGAGATGGGTTTGTTAATACATCAGAACTCCCGTTTAATAATCGGTTTGTGAACAACATTTTTGTTGCAAGTGAGGGGAGCTTGTTCCGCACCAAAAGTCCTCTCGGCACTAATATCGTTGATCACAATCTTTACTTACGACAAGGAACTGCCGTAACCGGCTACCTCGGCACCAACGCAATTCAGCAAGATCCCAAACTAGACTCAAACTATCGTCCCCAATCAGGAAGCCCCGCCATCAATGCAGGAACTTCTTCAGGTGTCACCACAGATTATTACGGAGCGACACGAAATACCCCTGACATTGGTGCAGTTGAAGGGGGGTAGGCAAAATGACGATTTTAAGCCACAAAAAACGGCTCAACCGATCGGTTGAGCCGTTTTTCTATCCCCTCGTACATTTCAAATTTACACGATCTGATACTGGATAAGGCGTTTTTCCATATCCACCCCCAATACCTTCACTCTCACCTTATCGCCAAGCTGGAATTTCCTTCCAGTGCGTTCTCCTGTCACGCAAAATTTCTCACGGTCATATGTATAGTAATCGCCATCAAGGTCTGCGAAGCGAACGAGACCCTCGCACTTTGTTTGCTCTTCCTCAATAAAGATACCCCAGTCTGCAATGCCCGAAATCACACCATCAAACTCTTGCCCAACACGCTCTTGCATATATTCAGCCTGCTTGTACTTGATAGACGAGCGTTCCGCATCTTGCGCGCCTTGTTCCATTTGTGATGCGTAGTCAACAAGCTTCTTGAGTCGTTCTGCATCATCTTTACGCGGATGTTGTCCTGAAAGGCAGAGGGTAAGTAAGCGATGTACGAGCATGTCAGGATATCGGCGGATCGGGGAAGTGAAATGCGTGTAGTATTCAAATCCAAGTCCATAGTGACCAATGTTTTTGGTGGAGTAGATTGCTTTTGCCATTGATCGGATAGTCGCAGTTTGTACGATATGCTCTTCGGCCTTTCCTTCGGCCTCCGCAAGAAGGGCATTGATTGCACGGGGGTTTGAGGATTTTTTCACTTTGTCAGCGATCTCGTAGCCAAGTCCATGCAGGAATGTTGCAAGCTCCTTCAATCTGTCTTGATCTGGCTTGTCGTGAATGCGATAGACGAATACTTGGAACTTTTTTTCCTTTCCAACATAGTGTGCTACTGCGCGGTTGGCGAGGAGCATGAATTCCTCAATGAGATTATTTGTCTCAAGGAGTGGTTTTACGTATGCTTCAATCGGCTTACCTCGCTCATCAAGGCGGAAGCGAACCTCTTCACTCTCAAACATGATCGCTCCATCGGATTGGCGTGCAGTACGCATCTTTTTTGCCAAAGTGCGGAGGATAGTAAGTTCATTTAGGTATGGACCTTCATTTGTATCAAGGACTTTTTGGGCACTTTCGTAAGAGAAGCGATGGTCTGAGCGGATGGTGGTGCGTCCGTACCAGATCTTATCTGGACGTGGGTTTTGGTGGGCAAGTGTTGCTGGAGAAAATGTGCATACCACAGAGTATGCAAGCTTATCTTCTTTAGGGTTTAAGCTACAGAGATCGTTAGAGAGTACTTCCGGAAGCATTGGGATTGTGCGGTCAACAAGATAGATAGATGTACCTCGTCGCTCTGCTTCCTTATCAATTTCAGAGCCTTCTTTCACAAAAAAACTTACATCTGCAATGTGAATGCCGATCTCTACGCTTCCGTCTGGGAGTGTCTGTACAGAAAGTGCGTCATCAAAATCCTTGGCTGTTTCAGGGTCAATGGTGAATGTTGTCGCGTCGCGCATATCGCGGCGGTTTGGTATCTCATCGGCAAAAATTTGCTTTGCATTTTTATGCAGCGCATCCGCTTCTTCTGTGACACCAACAGGGAAATCAATGATAAATCCTTTATCAAATACAATCGCCGACATTTCTGTATCGTTGTCACCTGGGGTCCCGATAACGCGGACTATTTCGCCTTCGGGGTCATGTTCGTCCGTTTCCCAGCTGATGATACGACCTAATACTTTTTGTCCTGATGTTGCGCCGTTTCTTCGCGCAGGTGAGATGACAATATCTCGGTACATCTTTGGATCCTGTGGGCGCAAAAAGAGCAACCCATTTTCTTCAAGGAGTACCCCTACATACTCCATCTTGTTGCGCAGGAGGATCTCTACAACCTCACCTGAGAGCTCGTCGCGGCGACGCTGAGGCAGGAGTGATACACGCACGACATCACCGTTGAGTGCGGTATTGAGAAATTCTTGCTCAATACGGATGGTGTCTCCAGTATCTTCGTTTGTGAGAAAACCAATTCCTTTCGCTGTTGTGCGCACAATACCCTCAACGATTCGTTGATGACCGTCTTTTTTTGGAGTGCCAGAAAACCGCCCATGTTGCTTGGGGCGGTGCTGCGGAGGCCGTTTTCTCTCCCTGGAGTTTCTCATGTGGGCTCAGTATAGCATCTGGGAGATATTTCGCACCCTTCTTGTTGGAGCCGAAAAAGGGCGTTAATATTAAATTATGGAGGTTTTTCTTACCATAGTTGTAGTCTTTCTCGTAGGGTGGTGGCACTGGAACTTTACTATGAAGCAAAAATAAATTTATGCAGAAAAAAGATATTTACACGTTACTTATACTTGTCATCATACTTATTGGAGGGTCTTGGGCATTTTCTATAAAGATGGGCGATCAAGATAATATAAACCTACCACCTGATGGCTCTAGTGCTCTTTGGGGAGATTCTTTGGTCTTGCAGAGGAGTTTCTCAGACGGAGTGCACACTATTACTGGAGAGATCACGCTTCCAACACCATGCTATCAATTCTCCTATGATGCCATTGTTGCAGAATCATTCCCAGAGCAAGTGACGCTTAACTTTAAGGTTGAGCCACCGGACGCAGATGTCATGTGTATCCAGGTTGTTGCAACGAAGGAATTTACAATTGAGGTCTCCGCGAGTGAACAGGCAAGATTCTCTGCTCGTATTAATGGACAGCCCATTGATGTTGAGATTGAAAAAGTAGAGGTAGCCGAGGAGACGGGAGAACAAACTTTTGATCTTACCGCGACGGGAACGGAGGAAATTGATCCTGATGTATTGGAATAGAGGATTGCTATCCTCCCACAGGAGTAACTGAAGGAGGAACTTTCCACTCCTCAATCTGACGCTGGCTTTCTAGGAATATCTTATTTTTCACATCATAAGGATGAGCCACTCCGTGCATGACGAATTCCTCCATCTCTCCCGCAGTCTGGATGTAAATAGTCCCAAAATTAAGTATGGTTGCAATAAGACCGTTCACCTCAACGGTAATGTCCTGAAGACGATCCAGCCGGAAAGATGACATTTCCCGTGAAAAAAGCGCATTTTGTTCCACGCGGATTACTTTTTTGTCGGTGAGAATAAGCATATCCAGATAATAATTGGTCCACATAATAAAGAGGAGAATCCAAAGTACGAAAATCCACACTGTGTAGGCAATAAAAAGGAGATACCATACAAATGATGAGATGCCTGCAAGTAATTGTCCGTATCCGAATACTGGGAGTATCAGCACACAAAGGAGTGGAAATATTGCGGCGAACACCATAGAAATAGCTTCTGCTAAGAAGATGAACCAATGACGGCGTACCACAAATAATTCTTTTTCGTCTGCGGGGTGAGTGATCATAATTATAGATTGACTCCAAAAGCAGCTATGAGCCCTGCGGCAATCCCCAAGAGTACGAATGCCCCGATGAAATATGTAGTTGCCATAGTTTTAATGAGGAGAGAGGAGTGTCCGTATGTGCGCCAGTGGTACATAAGCACTATACTTATCACGATAAATATGCCTACCAACACTGCGAAACTCCACCATAAAGTGGTAGCCGAGAGGGAAGATGCCCAAGAGGGGACAGAAAACAGTGCATTAATATCTGATGATTTAAATACTGGGGACATTACAGGTGTTATTATAGCCTACTCACAAGAGTCTCATATAGGGATATACCCATTATTGACGGGGGGTGGATTCTCTGTTAGGATGCCGCAATATGCTTAAGATAAGGTTACAGCGAGTAGGGAAAAATAAAGAAGCGCGATTTCGCATGATCGTGACTGATTCCCGCTATGCGGCAAAAACCGGAAAATTCTTGGAAGTTGTAGGTGCATACGACCCAGAGAAGAAGATCCGACAGATCAACAAGGACCGCGTGCTCTATTGGATCGGAAAAGGCGCGCTTGCCTCAGGTACGGTCCACAATATGCTTGTAGGAGAGAAAATCGTTGATGGGAAGAAAATCAATGTCTTGCCTAAAAAGCGTCCAATTAAGAAAGAGGGTGAAGAAACTCCTCAAGAAGCAGCCCCACAGGCAGAGAGTCAGGCTGAGGTTGCCTCCGAAGAGCCCTCAACAGAAGAAAAGAAAGAAGAAGTCCCTGCAGCATAAAACCCGCCGTACGGCGGGTTTTCCTTTGACCCTATTTCTTGACGCGTGGTATTCTTAAAGTGGCCCAGCCAGGTAGTAACGGGCACGCAAGTCTGAGGAGTCGGCTCATTGCGGCTTTACGAATCTAATTTCTGAGTGTTTGAAAATGGCAGAAAAAGAACAAGACCAGGCGTTTCTTGAATATGTAGTAAAATCATTAGTTGATAACCCTAATGATGTAAAAGTGGATCGACGGGTTGACGAAATGGGTGTACTTATCACCCTAGATGTTCATCCCGAGGATATGGGCAAGATAATCGGGCGATCGGGCAGTACTGCAAAAGCGATACGGACCCTTTTGCGCGTGATTGGGTTTAAGCATAATGCTCGTGTAAATCTTAAGATCAACGAGCCAGATCGCAAAGATGGTTCGGGGAGCGATCATAACCAAATCGCCCGAGATGTTGACCAAGCGATTGAAGATTTGAAAGGAGAATAGTATTTCATAATAAAGAAAAGAGAAAAGCCCGCACAAAGCGGGCTTTTCTCTTTCGCAAAGAGCGCATATAATCACCGCATGATCAGATTTTCCATCATTACTTTGTTCCCGGAGAGTTTCTCGTCTTACCTTAGGGTGGGTATGCTTTCTCGCGCACTCCAGAAAAAGGTTATCGGCACTTCATTTTATCAACCACGGGACTTTGTGTCTGGGTCAGGAAAGAAAAAAGGGTACAAGCAGGTAGATGATCGACCATATGGGGGAGGTCCTGGCATGGTTATGAAGCCAGAGCCTGTGCTTCGCGCGTTTGATAAAGCATGCCGAGACATAAAGAGGAGGAAAGGGGAGCATAAGATCAAAGTGATCATGCTCTCTCCCACCGGAAAGCAATTTACCAATACCTATGCGCAAAACCTCGTGAAGAAGTATACCGATATTATTATTATTTCAGGAAGGTATGAAGGCATTGATGCTCGGGTAAAGAAAATCACCAAGGCTGAAGATGTCTCTGTTGGTCCCTATGTACTCACGGGCGGGGAACTTCCAGCACTGACGATTATGGATACCACAACTCGCTTTTTGCCCGGGGTGCTTGGTAACGTGTCTTCTTTAGAAGAAAAACGGATGGCTTCTCGAGATGTATATACACGACCGCCTGATCTTATGTGGGGCGGGAAGGTCTATAAGGTCCCGAAAGTCCTTTCTTCAGGGCATCACGCTAAGATCGATCAGTGGAAAGGGAAGCGCAAGGGTGGTGCAAAGGGCTAATATCCACAGGCCCCTTGACAGAGAGGCTTGATGGTGTAGAATGCCCCCAATACTTGAATTGATTGCGTTATTCTCGTACTCAAGTGGTTTCTTAGCTTAAAACAGCTTTTTCAAAACTTTTGAGCTGTTTTGATTATAAAAAATAAATAGTGCGCCTTACTGGTAAAAAGGTAAACCTTTTGTAGGTTACCTCGTTTTCTTTTTTTGTATGCATACAGAACAAAAATACTTTTCCCGCCACAAGAAACCCCACATTGATCTTCCCAATCTTGTGGACGCGCAAGTAAGGGGGTATCAGAAACTACTTACCGATGGCATAAAAGAGGTCTTCAAGGAATTCTCTCCGATCAAAGACTATTCAGAAAAAAAGTTTGAGCTTACCTTCACGAAGCTTGAAATGAGTGCTCCAAAGTATGACGAGCACTACGCAAAAGAAAACAAGCTCACTTACGAGGCACCATTCCGTGTGCATGCACGACTCGTGAACAAAACGCTCGGGGTTGATAAGGATCAAGAAATCTTCATGGCGGATATTCCGCTTATGACCGATCATGGTACGTTCATCATCAATGGTGTTGAGCGTGTTTTTGTACCGCAGCTCGCGCGTTCATCAGGAGTTTTCTTTACCGCACAAGAAGTAAAGGGCGTTAAATTCTTTGGTGCCAAGGTTATCCCAGGACGAGGTGTGTGGATTGAGATTGAGTCCGACCAAGAAGGTGCAATGCATATCCGCGTTGACAAGAAGCGAAAATTTGCCGCCACACTTTTGCTCCGTGTCCTTGGACTTCCAACAGACGAAAAGATTAAGGCTGCGTTCAAGGGGACAAAAGCAGAGGCAGCTATTAACGCAACGCTCGCTCGTGATGTAACAAAGACTGCCGAAGAGGCATACGGAGAGATCTACCGCCGATTGCGCGATGGTGACTTGGCAAGCGCAGAAAACGCGAAAGAGTTCGTCGACGGTCTTTTCAGCCCTGAACGCTATGACCTTTCAGAAATCGGGCGATTTAAATTCAACAAGCGGTTTGGGCTCGGGCTTGATAAGCAATCTCTTGCTACACGCAACATTTCTGGCACAGACATGGTTGAGATCCTCAAGCACATTACTGTGCTCAACCAGACACCACATGCGCTCCCTGACGATATTGATCACTTGGGTTCACGCCGCGTGCGTATGATGGGCGAAATGCTTCAGCAGAAGATCCGTGTTGGTATGTCGCAAATGAAGCGAAATATCCAAGACAGAATGTCTACTATTGATTCTGACGCGACACTACCAGTTCAGTTTATTAGCCCGCGACCACTCCAGGCTCGTATCAAGGAATTCTTCACTACGCACCAACTTTCGCAATTCATGGGTCAATACAATATTTTGACCGAGCTTGAACACTTGCGCCAATTGTCTGCTCTTGGACCAGGAGGACTTACTCGTGAACGAGCGGGACTTGAGGTTCGTGACGTGCACTACTCTCACTATGGACGTCTTTGTCCGATTCACACACCGGAAGGTCCAAACATTGGTCTTATCTTGCGTCTTACCACATACGCACGTGTGAACGACTTCGGTATCATCGAGACTCCTTATTTGAAAGTCGAGAAGGGTGTTATTACTGGCGAGGTTGCATATCTTGACGCTCTTGAAGAAGAGGGTAAGTACATTGCTCACGCTGGTGTCAAAACCGACGAGAAAGGGAAGATCACCGAAGAATTTGTAGAAATCCGCCAAACAGGAAAGCCTGGGCTCATCTCTGCAAAAGAAGTTGATTATGTTGATGTTGCGCCAAACCAGGCATTTTCTATCGCAACCTCAATGATCCCATTCCTTGAGCACGATGATACGAACCGCGCGCTCATGGGTTCAAACATGCAAAAGCAGGCAACCCCATGTATCGTTCCCGAGGCACCGCTTGTTGCTACAGGAGTTGAGGAAGTAGCCGCACGCTTTTCAGGACGCTTGCGCTATGCTCCTGAGGATGGAGAAATCACCTATGTTGATGCGAAGAAGGTTTCAATGAAAGGGAAAAGTGGCAAGGAGTACACATTCTCTCTCATTAACTTCTCTCGTACGAACGGCTTTACCACATTCCACCAGCGTCCCGCAGTAGATCTCGGCGAGAAGGTAAAGAAAGGAACAGTACTTGTTGATACATCATCAAGCGCACAGGGACAAGCTGCTCTTGGGCAGAACGTTCGCGTGGCATTCATGGCATGGGGAGGTGCAAACTACGAAGACGCTATCGTTCTCTCTGAGCGATTGGTACGTGGCAGCAAGTTTACAACTATTCATATGGATGAGTTTGAAGTGTCAGTACGTGACACCAAGCTCGGGCCTGAAGTTACTACGCACGACATTCCAAACGTTGGAGAGGTCAAACTCAAGGATCTTGACGAGGAAGGAATTGTACGCGTCGGCGCAGAAGTTCGCGCAAACGATATTTTGGTAGGAAAGATTACACCGAAGGGTGAGGCAGAGCTCACGCCTGAAGAGCGTCTCCTCCGCTCTATCTTCGGGGAGAAAGCTCGTGACGTGAAAGATACTTCACTTCGTTTGCCACATGGCAAAAAGGGGCGCGTCGTGGGCGTTAAGGTGTTCTCTCGTGAGAAAGGCGATTCTCTTGAGTCAGGAATTATAAAGAAGATTCACATTGAAGTTGCGCAGCTTCGCAACGTTACTGTTGGAGACAAGCTTGCTGGACGACACGGAAACAAAGGTGTTATCTCGCGCGTGCTTCCTGAAGAAGACATGCCATACACCGCAGATGGTGAGCCAGTGGATATCATTTTGACACCGCTGGGTGTTCCATCTCGTATGAACCTTGGGCAGATCTTCGAAATGCATCTCGGACTTGCAGCAAACTCACTTGGTTATCAGGCAATCTGTCCACCATTTATGGGCGCGACAGTTGATGAGATCAAGGAAGAACTTACTAAGGCTGGGTTTGATGCAAGCGGCAAGGTGAAGCTCTATGATGGCCGCACAGGACAAGAATTTGAGCAGTCAATTGCGATCGGGTACATGTATATGCTCAAGCTTCACCACATGGTTGAAGACAAGATCCATATGCGTTCAATCGGGCCATACTCACTCATTACACAGCAGCCACTCGGCGGTAAAGCGCAAGGAGGAGGACAACGCTTTGGAGAAATGGAAGTCTGGGCGCTTGAAGGATATGGGGCATCTTACATCTTGCGTGAAATGCTTACGATCAAGTCAGATGATATCGGAGGACGCGCTGCGGCCTTTGATGCCATGGTGAAGGGTGAGCCGATTCAGTCCCCACACATTCCTGAATCATTCAACGTATTGCTCTCAAACTTGAGAGGGCTTGCACTTGATATTGAGCCGGTCGCCGATGATGAGAATTTAAACGTAGCCGAATAATCACACTCATATGGATACAAAACAACCAAGAAAGGAGAATTTTGAGGAAATGATGATCCGGCTTGCGTCGCCAGATCGTATCAAAGAGTGGTCATATGGAGAGGTTACCAAGCCAGAGACCATCAACTATCGCACCCAGCGCAGTGAACGCGGGGGGCTCTTTGATGAGCGTATTTTCGGTCCAGAAAAGGACTTTGAATGTTACTGTGGGAAATACAAGCGCATTCGCTACAAAGGGATTATCTGTGAGAAGTGTGGAGTTGAGGTAACACGCTCTATTGTCCGTCGCGAGCGCATGGGCCACATTGAGCTTGCAAGCCCCGTGGCACACATTTGGTTTCTCCGCGGCGTCCCATCACGCATCGGTCTTATTGCAAATATTCCTGTCGCGGATGTTGAGCGGGTTGTCTATTTTGCAGGGTACATCATCACTCGTGTAAATGAAGGAGAGAAGGATGCATTGATGAAGCGCCTTGAGAGCGAGTACAAAGGAAAGGTAAAAGAAGTTACCGATGAGAAGACAAAAGAGAAGCTCCGCACGATGTTTGATGAGACAAGGAAAGAAATTGACTCTATCCGTCCAGGGAAGGTCTTGGATGAAGTTTCTCACCATCGCTTTTCTCTCAAGTATGGCACTGTATTTGAGGCTGGCATCGGCGCAGAAGCTATCTACGATTTATTTAAGAATATCAATCTTCCAAAGTTGGAAAAGGATCTTGAAGAGCAGTTGGGTAAGGCGGGTGCAGCAGAGCGCGCAAAGATCAACAAGCGTCTTTCGCTTGTTCGCTCCATGGTGCACGCAGGGCTTCGTCCAGAATGGATGTTCATGACATCAATTCCTGTGATTCCTCCAGCACTTCGTCCGATGGTTACTCTCGAAGGTGGGCGCCATGCAACTTCTGACATCAACGATCTCTATCGTCGTGTGATCAACCGCAACAATCGCCTCAAGAAACTCAAGGAGATCGGTGCTCCTGATGTTATTTTGCGCAATGAGAAGCGTATCTTGCAGGAAGCAGTTGACGCACTTTTGGACAACTCAATCCGTCGGTTGCACTCTGTTGCAATGAGCCAAGCTCAGCGCCGAGCGCTCAAGTCCATTGCTGACAACTTGAAAGGAAAGCAAGGATTGTTTCGTCAGAACTTGCTCGGTAAGCGTGTTGACTACTCAGGCCGCTCAGTGATCGTTATCGGTGCAACACTTAAGCTCAATCAATGCGGTTTGCCAAAACACATGGCACTTGAACTCTTTCGTCCATTTGTGATCGCGAAGATCCTTGAGCGCGAACTTGCGTACAACATTCGTGGCGCAGGCCGTCTCATTGACGAAGGAGCTCCTGAAGTATGGGAAATCCTTGAGGAAGTAATTCAAGGCAAGTATGTGCTCCTCAACCGTGCCCCAACACTTCACCGAATGGGTATTCAGGCTTTCAATCCTGTGCTCATTGAAGGATCTGCTATTCAAGTGCACCCACTCGTATGTCAGGCGTTCAACGCTGACTTCGATGGTGACCAAATGGCCGTTCATGTTCCTCTTTCAAAGGAGGCTCAAGCAGAAGCACGTGAACTCATGGCATCAAACAAAAACCTCCTTGGTCCTGGTACCGGTGATTCAATCGTAAGCCCACGCAACGATATTGTTCTTGGGTGTTACTGGATGACCAAGATCGTTGAAGGAGCAAAGGGAGAAGGCAAATTCTTCTCAAACCCAAACAGCGCTATTGCAGCGTACGATTTCGGTGACATTGATCTTCGCGCGAAGGTTAAAGTCATGGCTACTAACAAAGTGAAGTACAAAGAGTTTGATGGAGGAGTGTTTGAAACATCTGTTGGACGACTCCTTTTCAACACGGTTTTGCCAGAAGATTTCCCATTCATGAACAAGGGTTTTGATCGCAAGGCTCTCGGAAGCCTTGTGGAAGAGCTCATTTCTCACTATGGTATTGACGCGACTCCACCGATTCTAGACAAGATCAAAGACTTCGGTTTCCACTATGTTACACGTTCTGGTATTACATGGGGACTTGATGACGTGAAGGTTCCTGCATCCAAAAAAGATATTGTCGCCAAAGCGCGACAGGAAGCAGAAGAGATCCACGCACAGTACCAGGAAGGATTGCTCGCAGAAGAAGAGCGATATCAAAAAACCATCAGCATTTGGCAGGAGGCAAAGAACAAGATTGAAAAAGAACTCCCACACACGCTGGATAAAAATGGTTCAGTCTACGACATGCTTGAAGCCGGCGCCCGCGGCTCTTGGTCACAGGTTGGGCAGATGGCAGGTATGAAAGGTCTTATTGTTAACACTACAGGACGTACCATCGACTTTCCTATCATCCCATCAAGCAAAGAAGGCTTTTCTCCGATTGAGTACTTCGTGGCAACCCACGGTGCTCGTAAAGGTCTCGCTGACACCGCGCTTCAAACCGCGCGTGCCGGGTATCTCACACGCCGTCTTGTAGACGTTGCGCAGAATGCAATCGTTATGACAGAGGATTGTGGTGATAAGGAGGGCAAGCTCATTAGGAAGGAAGCCCTCGATCGCCTCGGTGTATCGTTTGCAAAAACGATTCGAGGACGCGTACTTGCGAAGGCTGTCTCATCAGGCTCAAAAGAAATCTTTCCGAAGCGTCACTTGCTTTCAAAGGGAGATGCTCAGAAAGTAGAAGAAAGTGGTGTTACAGAAGTCTCTGTGCGCACGCCACTTAGCTGTAAGGCAGATTTTGGTATCTGTCAGCAGTGTTATGGTACTGACCTCGGCCGCAATCAGATCGTTGAGTTGGGTGAAGCAGTTGGTATTGTCGCAGCGCAAGCTATCGGTGAGCCAGGTACGCAGCTTACTATGCGTACCTTCCACTCAGGTGGTATTGCATCTGTTGGAGGAGATATCACCATGGGTCTCCCTCGTGTAGAAGAAATCTTTGAACGACGCACACCCAAGACTCCCGCAGTCATCTCTACAACAGACGGAGTAGTTTCTTCTGTTGAAGAGGATGATCGTGAGCGCAAGATCGTAGTACTCTCTGATGTAAGTGGTGGCAAGAAGGGAAGCGAGGTTGAGTATATTTTCTCAATCAAGCGTATGCCGCTTGTACGCACAGGGGACAAGGTCTCTAAGGGACAATTGCTCACTGACGGTTCTGCTGACATTGATGAGCTCTTCAAATATGGCGGCAAGGAAGCAGCCGAAGAGTATATCATTCATGAAGTAAGCAAGATCTATGAATTGCAGGGTGCGTCTATCTCACGCAAGCACATCGAGATCATTGTTCGCCAGATGTTCTCCCGCCGCAAGATCAAGGAAGCAGGCGCCACCAAATTCACTGTCGGTGAGACAGTAGAAAACTCGGAGTACGCACAAGAGAATGCGCGCGTAGAAGCGCAAGGAGGAGAGAAGGCAAAGGGAGACACTATCGTCATGGGAATCTCCGATGTGGCTCTTACCACGAGCTCATGGCTCTCTGCTGCATCATTTGAGAACACGACACGCGTGCTTATCAATGCCGCAGTTCGTGGGTCTGTTGATCCACTCCGTGGATTGAAAGAAAACGTTATGCTCGGGCGTATTATTCCAGCAGGTACAGGGCTACGTGGCCTTCCTGGAGGAATGATTCCACAGGAAGAACTTCCTGTTATTGAAAATAATCCGCAGACTGCTGAAGCAGCGGAATAACACTTCAACAAGCGCGGGGTTACCTCGCGTGCTCCTATGGCATCTTCCGTAGAGCAAATCAAAGAGAAGTTAAATATTGTTGATGTTATTTCCTCGTATCTGAAATTGGAGCGATCTGGGAGCAACTTCCGCGCCCGATGTCCTTTCCACAACGAACGTACGCCGTCATTCTTTGTTTCTCCTGATCGACAGACATACCATTGTTTTGGGTGCAATCGTGGAGGAGACATGTTCACGTTTGTGGAAGAGTTTGAAGGCTTAGACTTCCGTGGGTCGCTCAAAGTGCTTGCAGATAAAGCGGGGGTATCGCTCGATGATGCACCAAAAGGTGATGATACAGAGCGCGAGAATCTCTTTCGCGTTCTTGAGGCAGCAACTGCGTTCTTTGAGAGCCAATTAAAGAAGACAGATGATGCGAAGAACTATCTGAAGTCTCGGGGACTTCTCGGTGAAACCGCGTACCGATTCCGTGTTGGGTATGCGCCCAATGAGTGGAGGAGCTTGCATGATGAGCTAATACGCAAAGGTTTTAAACCTGCCCTTGCGGAAAAAGCAGGACTCCTCATCTCGGGAGACAAAGGGTACTATGATCGCTTCCGTGATCGGGTGATGTTCCCAATCGGGGATTCTTCAGGCCGCATCATTGGATTTTCGGGACGCGTTCTTCATCAGAACGAGGAGAATCCTCAAGCAAAATATGTGAATACACCAGACACGCCACTTTATGACAAGTCGCGTGTTCTATATGGTTTTGACAAAGCAAAGACTCATATCAGAAAAGAGGGAATGTGCGTCGTAGTGGAGGGGCAGATGGATCTTGTGATGTCACATCAAGGAGGAGTTCAAAATGTTGTCGCTTCGTCTGGCACTGCGTTTTCAGAAGAGCACATAAAGCTCATCAAGCGTCTTGGAGAAACAGTAGTCTTTGCGTTTGATCCCGATGAAGCAGGTACTTCTGCTGCGATGCGCGGGGTGAATATGGCTCTCGCTGATGGGCTTGAAGTCAAGATGGTTACGCTCCCGGAAGGAGAGGACCCTGCGGATGTGGTAAAACGGGATCCACAGTTATGGAAGAAGGCAGTCAAAGAATCAGTGCATGTTGTTGATTTCTTTTTGACGGCACTCGGGAGAAAAGGGTATGATGAACGGAAGTTTCGTCTGGCAGCGAGCGAGACAATTTTGCCATTTATTGCCCGGATTACGAACAGTGTTGAGCGGGCTCACTTTCTCGGAAAACTTGCCCAGGCGCTACATGTGAGCGAAGATCCCTTATGGGATGAATTAAAGAAAGTTGCATCACGCGATAATGGTGCAAAAGATGGGGGAAGCGACCAGTCAGAACGTATCATTCAAGATCCTTCTAATAGGAGGAAAAGGATCATAGACCGCGTCGTCGGCACGATACTCTGGCAGGAACGTATGTCCACACCGAGCCTAAACGTAGGAGATATCCGCACGCAAATTCTACTCATTGCAAAAGATCCGGCGGAGAGCATGCTTGCTGCTCCGGATTCCGATCTTGCAAAAGAACTTATTTTTGAAGCGGAAGTATATTATGAAGGCGCGGAAAATATAGAGGATGACGTGAAGGACTTGCTTGTTTCTCTGGAAACAGAGATCCTCAAAGAAGATTTCGTATTGGCAATGGAGGCATTGCGAAAAGCGGAAGAAAAAGGGGACGAGCAGGAGATATCTGATCTTTTAAAAAAATGTCAGGAAATTTCAAAAAAATTAGGATCCATTACCAAACGATAATTTGGAATATTTAAATATATGCCAGCAAAGAAAAAGAAAGCAAAAAAGGTTGTGAAAAAAAAGAAGCTTGCAGCTAAGCCAAAAAAGGCAAAAAAAGTTCCAGCAAAGAGCAAAACCCCAAAGCTTGTTATTAAGAAGTCTCGGCCACTTCCTTCTATCAAAGGGAAGAAAGCTCGTGCGGCGCTTGAAGAGCGCGCGGAGGCGATGGTCAAGAAAGGGAAGGAGCGCGGCTTTGTGACCTACGACGAGATCCTCAAAGAGTTTCCCTATGTGGAGCAAGATGTTGCATTTCTCGACAAGCTCTATGCGCGCCTTCTTGATAGCGGGATTGATGTCCTTGAAGGAGGAGATCTTCTTGACCTTGCGGCAGAAGAAAAAACCAATACAAGACTTCGTGGAGAGGGCAGCGCATATGACTCCATCCAGATGTATCTCAAAGAGATCGGGCAATACTCTTTGCTTACCGCACAAGAAGAGCGTGAGCTTGCCAAGCGCATTGAAAAGGGAGATGAAGAGGCAAAACAACTTCTTGCTCGTGCAAACTTGCGTCTTGTCGTTTCCATTGCGAAGAAATACGTAGGGCGAAGCGCTGATCTCACCCTTCTTGATCTTATTCAAGAGGGCAACCTCGGTCTCTTCAAGGCAGTCGAGAAGTTTGAATGGGAGAAGGGATACAAGTTCTCAACATATGCAACATGGTGGATTCGCCAGGCGATCACGCGCGCACTTGCTGACCAGTCACGAACCATCCGCATTCCCGTGCACATGGTTGAAACTATCGCTAAGTACAAGCAGGTCGTTCGCAGGCTCACTCAAGACCTTGGGCGAGATCCACTTCCGGAAGAAGTAGCAATGGAAATGGGACTTGATGTTGACAAGGTATACATGATTGAAAAGATCAACCAGGATACTGTCTCTTTGGAGAAACCAGTAGGCGATGACGAAGAAAAGTCTACACTCGGTGAATTTATCGCTGATGACAAGATTTTACCTCCTGATCAAGAGTCTGCGCGACGTATTCTCCGCGACCAGGTACAAAATGTGCTCAACGATCTAAGTCCTAAAGAGCGACGTATTCTCGAGATGAGGCACGGGCTCAAAGATGGAGTCCTCCATACCCTAGAAGAAGTAGGTAAGGAGTTTGGGGTAACCCGTGAGCGTATCCGTCAGATTGAGGCGAAGGCAATAGAGCGTATCCGTCAACACGAGTCTATAGACCACCTTAGAAACTACTAATTTCTCGTACATTTGGAATGTACAGGGTTAAGTAAAAAACGGCTCAACCGATCGGTTGAGCCGTTTTTTATGGCTTAAAATCCTTACTTATGGCTTACTTTGCCTGTTCAAGAGCAGCGTCAATAAGTGACTTCACATAGTCGTATGGCTGTGCCCCAGAGATGACCGCGGCACCCTTACCATTGACGACAACCACTGAATAAGGAGTTCCTTGTCCTCCTGCGGCTACCGCGTCATTGTAATCAGCGTTCACTACGTCTACGGTCTCTGCATTTTGGAAGCATGACGTGAATGCTGCTTCGTCGACGCCTGCTTCTTTGGCGAATCCAGGGAGCAGAG
Organism: uncultured Candidatus Saccharibacteria bacterium; assembly: GCA_964612415.1. Taxonomy (GTDB): domain Bacteria; phylum Patescibacteriota; class Minisyncoccia; order Phycocordibacterales; family CAYRGE01; genus CAZTCT01. Next base: position 17,173 of record CAZTCT010000005.1, read on the forward strand.
AATGATCAAGACCGTTATTTGCAGGCGTTACCTCAAATATTTTATTAATGAAGGTCCAGAATGCGGTATTGCCTCCAAGTTTTGCAACACATTCACTTGCGACAGCCTCTGCAGGCGCTTTCGGGTGAAGTTGTGCGAGCGGGAAGTGTCGGTATACCCATGCAACTTTGCCGTCTTTGCCGTATTCATCCATGATCTGACGCATCGTAGCGTGGAAGATTTTACAGAAAGGACATTCAAGATCAGAGTATTCTACGACAACAACTGGTGCGGAAGGGTTGCCAGAAATGTGGTCACTCGATCTAAGTTTAACGTTTTGGTAGCTTGTGTTGCTTGGAGTTGGGTTGGCGCCTGTGTTTGCCTGTGCTCCAGAAGACGGTGCTTTGTCGGAGAAAAATATTGCTCCTGCGATGATTGCTCCTGCTGCGACAATAGCCAGCGGAACCATGTATTTTGACTGCCCACGACCTTGTGTTTCTTGTTGCTGGTCCATAAGATATTACGAATTTCTAGGTTTCAATGATAATAGGACTATAGTGTACCACGCATCAATACTCGGTATCAATGTGGTTCATCGCGTAGGTCCATGTGTCGCCGATCTTCTTTCCCGGGTTCCAGATGCGGTCAGGATCAAAGATGTTTTTTATCTCTTCGAATACGCGGTACATTTCTTCTCCGTAGCGTTTTTTGAGGAATGGAGTACGGATAATACCGTCATTGTGTTCTGCGGAGAGTGAGCCACCAAACTCTATAACCAAATCAAATACCCTATGTGTAAGCTCATCAAACATTTTTTTCGCTTCAGGCTTGGTAAAGTCCATGAGAGGCATGATATGGAAATTTGCGTCTCCGATGTGTCCTGCAATAGTGAAAGTGAGGTCATACTCACCCATGATTTTGTTTAAGCGGGGGAGGAATTCCGGAAGTTGTTCGGGGCGTACGATCATATCATCAATGAAGGGGGCCGTGCGAGCTTTCTTGATATGCTTGCGCAGGAGGTTGAAACTCTCGCGTCTGATAGCCCAGTATTTCTCTGCGTCTTGAGGATCTTTCGTGATACGGGTTCTAAGCCCAAAATGTGCGATGCCTTTAAGCGCGTTAGTAGCCTGCGCGCGGACTTCCTCCTCAGAATCTCCTGTGAATTCCGCGAGCAGTACCAATTTTGGAAATCCTTGAGTGAGTACCATCCACACTTCAGGTAAGAAACGCAAAGCAAGGGAAAGCACCTTGCCTTTCATGGTGCGCATCATCTCGGGGAAGTATTTGAGCGCAAGCCCAAAAGTATGGTCGTCGTATGACTCGAAGCTCTCGGGCTTATGCACAAGCACGTTGTTTACGATTTCACCTAAGCGGGGGAAATCTTTTTGCTTCAAAAAGACCACAAGCATTTTGGAATGTGTTTTGGGGCGAACAAGTTTGAACCTCACCTCCGAAATAAACCCAAGCGTTCCTTGTGACCCGACGAAAAGCTTCGCAAGGTTGAAGGTAGTACCATCCCATACGCTCCAAATGAAGTAGCCGGTAGAATTTTTTGAGACATCAGGACGTGCAGACTCTATGAGTTGTTTATTCTGCTCTATAAGCTCAAATACGCGGCGGTAGACCTCTCCTTCAAGTGTCTGAAGCGCCATTTTCTCATCTAGCTCTTGCCGTGTAAGCGGGCCAAATTCGTATTCATTTCCATCACGAAGAACCACCTTAAGCCTTTCTACGTAATCTATTGCGCTTCCATAACTAAGGGTCTTCTCTCCACTTGAGTTATTTGAGACTATGCCACCGAGTGCACATAGGTTTTTTGAGGCGGGGTAAGAGGGCATAATCTGCCCGGTCTTGAGCGTCTCTTTTTCAAAGTCCCGGTAAAACACGCCAAGCTCTGATATTGCATATCCATCCCCGATTTCTTTGATATGGTTTAAATATTTCATCGTGTCCATCACGATGGATTCAGTAAGTGATCCTCCCGTCATGTCGGTGCCTGCGGCGCGTGCAGTGAGGGAGAGGGTAGGGTCACTCGGCTTATTTTTGGTGACAAATTTTATAAGCGCACGTATATCGCCAATATTTTTTGGATATACTACAATTTTTGGCCTTACTTCAAAAAGGCTTGCATCGTTTGAATATTTTTGGAGTGTGTGTGGGTCATCCAGTACTTCTCCTTGAATAGTATGCTTGAGTTCTTCTTTGAGCGACATGAACGTCCTTTAGCGGAGAGGGATAAATATGTCATCACAGTCGTAAGTGTTAAATCCTGTTTCCATCGCTCCATTTGGGCCATTTGAAACAAGCGCAGGAATCATGACCCCAGGGAAGGTGGTCAAGAAAAGACCATGGTCGTGGCTAGGGAAGTAGTAGGGTGAGTCAGGGCAATCCATCCCCTGAAAATAGTCAGGGTCAAATATATACGGATTCCCCCAAGGATCCTTCGGTACATTCAAGTAGGGTCCGTTCCAAAGATAGACATCGCGCGCCGTCCACTCACAGTCAGTGCCAACCACCCCTACTGATGGAGTTGTTGCTATGCCAGCTTGGGGGTTATCAAGCTCTACTTCGTAGTCGGCGGGGATAGATGTGCAGCCATTAGGATACTTTTTTGTATCAACCAAAAGCGCGCCGATGGCACCGCGGATGTTTAGAAGCTCTTCTTGCGCGTGAGCGATCTTCCCTTTCTCTCGTGCACCACTAAGACTTCCAACAATAACAGTTGCGAGAATACCAATGATCGCGATAACCGTGATAAGTTCAGTGAGGCTGTAGCCATTTTTTAAGTTCGATCTCATGGCTTTTAGTATATCACGCTAGTTTTAGTAATTAGTAAAGAGGGATATAAATATCATCGCAGTCGTATGTCCCACCCCATGCGCCAGTTGCACCATTTGGGCCTGCGGAAACTATAACAACACTCAAAGGTGCAGTCGGATTTGCATTTAAAGTAGGGCAGTCTCTTCGGGGGAAGTAATCGGGGTCAAAGTAAAAAGTGCGACCCCATATATCAATGGGGATTTGCATATATGGCCCTCCCCAATTTGAAATATCTTGCGCCGTCCATTGGCACCCAAAGCCTGTGACACCTACTGGAGGAATTTGTTTAATACCGGCAAGCGCGTCATCTAAAGCTACTTCTGGGTCACCACCTCCACCAGGGGGACACCCATTTGGCCACTTGCCAGTATCTGCGGCTAGCATCGCGATGGCGTTGCGGGCTTCAATTAATTGCGAAGTCGTCTCGGATATTTTTGCCTTATCGCGCGCGCTGTTTAAGGCACCAAGAACAACAGTTGCAAGCACACCAATAATCGCAATCACCACTAAAAGTTCAATGAGCGTGAATCCTTTCCTGACCATAAATATTATGGAAATAATAATAGCACTACTCGTACCGCAGTGCCTCGATCGGGCTTTTCTTGGATGCTTTGCGAGCAGGGTAGAGACCAAAGACAAGACCAACAAGGGCGGATATTCCGATGCCAAGTCCCGCAGCAGTGTACGGGAACGCAAAATCCCATGCAACACCTAGTACTTGTGAGATGATAACGGCGCCTGCAAGTGAGAAAAGATACCCGAGAGTAACCCCAATAATTCCACCGGCGGCGGTAAGGATGATAGCTTCAATGAGGAATTGCGACATGATGTTTTGTGTTGTCGCGCCCAATGCCTTTCTTAGGCCGATCTCCTTTGTACGCTCACTAACTGATACGAGCATGATGTTCATAACACCGATGCCTCCGACAAGGAGTGCGATTGCTACAACGGAAGACAAAAAGATGGTAAGTGCTTGAAGTATTGTTCCCACTTGTTCCACCGCGTTTTGTTGTGTTACTACGAAAAAGTCGTCTTTTTCCGGATCGGTGATGTTGTGCTGGGCGCGAAGTGTCAGAGTGATGTCTTCCACGGCACGATTCACAAGGTCAGGATTTTGCATGCGGATCAAAACTTCGTTGTAGAAATCTATGCCCAAAAGATATGACTGTGCGGTGGTGTAGGGGATAGCGACGATATCATCAACATTAAAAAAGCTTGATTGTCCGTATGGAGGAAGTATTCCTGTGACTCGGAAATTTTTCCCACGGATCTTAATGTATTTTCCCAGAGCGTTTTGGTTGCCAAAGAACTCTTCTGCCACATTGTGTCCTATGACGGCTGTAGCTTCTCGCGCTTTTATCTCCGGTTCGCCAAAAAGCACACCTTCCTCTGGATATACACTAAGCATCCGGCCCATAAATTCTGCGGACCACCCAAACACAGACGCTTTTCGATATATCTCACCGCCATAGGTGACATCCCCAGTGACGAAGAGGACCGGTATTACTTCGCGCACGCCAGGGACATTCCCGGGGTTTTTAAGGGCGTCTATATCCCGTGCTTTCAATGAGTCAGCAAAAAGTGTTCCTGCGATATCAGTAGGCCCAGATGGTTCTCGCCCAGGACGTACTACCACGACGTCTGTGCCGAGTCCCTCTAGCTGGCTTAAAATGACGCGTTGTGCGCCTTCTCCAATGGATGAGATCAGGATGATGGAGGTAATGCCGATAACAATACCAAGTGTTGTCAGGAGTGAGCGTACCTTGTTGACGGTGATTCCTCGGACAGCAGTTTTTACAAGATATGTGATGCGCATATTATCTTTCTTTTACAACCCCATCTTCAACGAATAGCTTTCGTGGCGCGGCTTCCCCAATGCGCTGTTCGTGCGTGATCAAGACAACAGTATGTCCATCTTCCTGATTCAATTTCTTAAATATTTCAAGCACAATACCACCTGCCTTTGAATCCAAATTTCCCGTTGGCTCGTCGGCGAAAATGACATTGGGATTGTTGATAAGCGCTCGTGCGATAGCTACGCGCTGGCGCTCTCCTCCAGAGAGCTGTGAAGAATCATGAGAAAGTCGGTGTCCTAGTCCAACCGCCGCCGCAGCTTTGAGTGCGAGTTCGTCCCATTCTTTTTCGGGGATTTCAGAGTAGAGTAGGGGAAGTTTGATGTTGTCGTGCACGCTTGTGCGGGGGAGAAGATTGAATGTTTGGAATACGAAGCCCATTTTCTGATTGCGTATCTGCGCACGTTCGTCCTCTGTGTATGCTGTTACTGATTTCCCATCAAATAAATATTCTCCGCTTGTGGGTTGATCTAGGAATCCAAGTACATGAAGCAGAGTTGATTTTCCTGAACCGGAAGGGCCCATTATTGAGACGAACTCTCCTTTCTCTATAGTAAACGTTGCATCTTTGAGAGCGGGGGTTTCGGCCTCACCCTCTGTGTAGGTTTTTTTGAGATTGCGTACGTCTATGAGTGCCACAAATTTATCTTGTGGAGAGTATTATTTTCTCTCCCTCAGTAATTCCTTCTAGTACCTCAGTGCGGCCGTCAAAACTCCTAAGACCGGTTGTAATAGGGCGCGTTTCCTCGGTGCTGTTTGCAGTAAGAATTTTCACTACCGGGTTTCCATTTTCATCAAATGACACTGCTCTTGTGGGGATTGCGAGTACGTCGGCGTGCTCGTCGATGAGGATTTCAATGTTCGCGGTCATTCCTGGCTTAATACGAGCATCAGGGCTTTTGAACATAAGAGTTGTTTTATAAGTAGGCACACCATCAAGAGTAGTCTCTGCTGGGTCTACTTTGGTTACTGAAGCGTCAAATGCGGTGGTGTCTCCATACGCATCAAGGGTGATGCGCGCAGTTTTTCCAGGAGTCACGTCTGCAATATCAACCTCAGGAATATACGCAATGATTTCAAGGGCGTTCGCAGTCATGACCGTTGCAACCACTGAAGAGGGGGTAACGACAGCCCCTTTCTCTAATGGAAGAGAGGTGATAACTCCAGAGAATGGCGATCGCAGCGTTGCTTTAGCGAGCTGTGTATTCATGCGGTTTACCGTAGCTTGCGCATTTGCAACACGAGCATTTTGTTCATCAATGTCCTCTTGCGTAGCGCCAGCTTGTGAAAGCGAAAGCTCTTTCTGTGAGAGCAAGAGCGAACCTGATGCGGTGCTCATTTTTTCCTTTGCGGTGGTGAGATTTGTGATAGCAACATTTACGCTTGTGCGTGCAGCGGAAACGTTTGTGGTGTATGTAGTGAGCGTGGTTTGAGAGATAGTGTTTGTATAAGGGAATTGCGATACCGCTTGTGCCAATTTATCTAAGAAAGAAGCAGTTTTTGCAAGCCATGCTTGTGATTTTACTGAGTAACTATCTAGCGCTTTCACATCTGCAGTTTGGAGCTGTCCGATCATTGAGCTCCACTCTGTCAAAGCGCTTCCAAGTTCGACTCTCATGTTTTCCAAATCGCGCGCAAGTTGCTGATCAGAAGTTGTGTATTTGAGCGAGGGCTGTACGGTGTTTGGGTTTGAAAAAAGGTCGTCGGCATTACTGTGGATGGCATCATCTACGCGGGTGTATGAATCTCTTATTTTGTCTCGCAGAGCTTGTTGAGCATCAGAGAGAGCAGTTTGTGCGTTGCTGACTTTTTGTTCCAACACCACAAGTTCCTCTGGGCGTGTACCTCGGGTGAGCGCGGCGAGTGCTGCTTTTGCGGTAGCAAGAGACGCTTCTGCTTCGTGGAGCTGAGTGAGAAGGGCTGAGGTATCAAGTGAGGCAATCATTTGTCCCGCTGCCACCTGGTCTCCAACGTCTCCTGTGATGTATGAGATTGTTCCTGTTTGCTCGAATGATAGGTCAACTGCCTTTACAGGGTTTACTTTGCCAGTGACGCTTACTTCTGAGCGCAATGTTGCGCGCTCTACTGTTGAAGTATCATAAAGTGCGTCATTGTTCCCGCCGCGAGAAAAAATGATTATTGCGACAATCACCACTCCGCCAATAATAAGGAGTTTCTTTCGAGAAAGGTTAAATTTCATGAGAATAATATCTCGTGGTTAAGAATAAATCCTCTCTATCGTACCGCTTTTCCCCTAAGGTTGCAAAATATCCTCGGTCCGTCCCTCAATAGAAAGTTGTGCATGAGTCACTGAAGGGAACTGCTCAAGAGTTTTTGTGACTTGTGACCGGAGCGACAAAACATAGCAAGAGCCAGCGACTCCTGCCTCAAGCTCCTTACTAAAATCTGCCTGCAAAGTCCCATTAACAAGTGAGAGAGAGTTGATAGTTACACCCGATGGGATACTCGTTGCAAAGCCGTACTTCCGCTCCTCTTCAGATGGCCCCGCAAATAATTTTTCAAGCGCAAAGCGAGCCATGCCAGGAACATCGGGGATTTCTCTGTAGACAGGAAACACCACAGAGCAATCAATAGCTTGCGGATTTAACATGTTGTTAGGGAAGTACACCACAACTGCACGTGCTTTTTCTCCCGATCGGGTGAGGGTAAGTAGCATGGTGTCGGGATGAGAAGAGTCTTTCTGGGGCTTACTTGATACGGATAGATCAACGAAGGTTTGGTCGTATGTCTCGGGGAGTGACACAGGGAAAGAGAAATACCCAAACATGCTTGAGTTCGGTGAGGGCGCCTCGGCGGTGCCCTCAGTGATAGTTTCACCAGCAGGGTTTGTAATTTTCCAAATAAGCTCTCCGTCTGGTACACGCGCTACCCCCGATACTACAAATGTATTATTTACCAACCCATTTTGTTCGGGAGAAAAGACGATGATATTTCCTTTTGGTGCATTACTTCGCTCTTCTTGCATAGAAAAGGCTACAGTAATCACGACGATAATCGCAATAAATCCAATGAGCGCAATGACACCTTGCAGAGCGAGGGGCAACTTTATGCCCCCCTTATTCCCGTACAGCATAAGATTGCTCTATTGTAAGACTACTCAGGCTCTCATTCAAGCGGTTGGCTTTGACATGCCAAGCTCAACGAAACGCCATTTTTTGTGCTGGTCCTTATAAAAACGGACATGTCTAAATCCATTCTGTCGAGCGTATTGCTCCAGTGGCTTTTTTTGCGATGGGTCGAATTCTATAAAAAGCATACCCTGATCCTCAAGATATTTAGGAGACTCTGTGATCAGTTTTTTTATCCAAGACATACCATTATCTCGTGCGAATACTGCTTTGTGAGGCTCCCATCGCTTAACAGACTTTTGTACCCGTGGCGAGTGTTTTAGGGGAACGTATGGTGGATTGGCAAAAATGTACGAGAACTTCTTGCGGGGTATGTGGGAAAAAACATCAGACTGGTATGCGCGAACCTTTTTTACATCTAGGCGGTTTAAGCGAATATTTTTGCGAATCTGTTTTACTAGTTGAGCGTCTTTTTCTCCCATGCTGACATGTGCGACGGGGGTATGCAGCGCCAGAGCAATACCAATTGCGCCAGAACCAGAGAATAGGTCAAGAATTTTTGTGCCCGGAGCCTTTTTTATCCGAGGGATAATCTCAGATACCCAGTATTCTGTCTCTGCTCTAGGAATGAGTGGGCGATAAGAGAGATCTATGTGGGCGTCTAAGAATGGGATAAATCCAATAACGTACGCAAGGGGCTCTCCTTTGATCAGGCGCGAGATATCCGCGCTGAAAGCAGGGGTTTCTTTCCCTCTGTATTTTTCTTCAAGGAGCCACCGGATATCGTTTTTGAATGCTTTTGGTACGGGTTTCATTTGCTATACTATTTACTATATATTGAGTCGTTAAACAAATATCTCGATATGAAAATGAACAATAACAAAAAATTTTTAAGAGAATATACCGCTGAGGCACATTGTGATGTTCCATGTGGGGTGTATGATCCCACTCCGGCAAAAATCGCAGCGAGAACAGTCGCGCGCATGGTTGATCAGCTCACAGAACTCCCATTGCCCGCAAATCCTGTGGACACTCACGCCATGCTCTCATACGCGCAAAGTGTCGCTCGTCGAGTGGCGGTCAAAGAGGAGCATGCAGAGATCTGCAAACGTGAGTTAGAGACACTCTGGTCGGACTTCTTCAAGGAAAGTCACAAAGATACATTTCCAGATTTGCATGATAAGTTTTGGAAAGCGGTGAAACTTGCCTCACAAAACAAACAAGAAATAGAGAAAGAGTTGGCGGAAGAGCTCCTTGTCGCTGTTGATGATATTGCGCGGATGTTCTATCAGGCAAAAGGAGACCCATCACGCTTTGAGGCATACACTCGCATAACAGATTCTCTCTACTAACAATAATGCGCACACCGTTTTTCTTTGTTCGAGTAAGGGGAGAGAGTATGTGGCCTGAACGTATCGCCGGGAAGAGATATTTGGGTACAACACTTCTGGGGCCAAAAGTTGGGCGCACAGTACTTGCAAAGACGGGCACGGGGGAGTGGGTCATTAAAAAAGTTCTAGGAGAAAAAGACGATCAATTTATTCTTGGAGGGACAGTTTCATGGGCGTCTTCTTACACAGTTGCAAAAGAAAATATTTTGGGAATTGTATTTTAATAACAAGTGCATAAGTTTTAATTAAGCGCGTGTTACAATGTTTTCAACGGCGATTTGCGCGGGGCGTTTCGCGTGTACACGCTCTTTTTAATCAAAATGGCAACTAAGGAGAAAATTGAACACATCAAGACAAACGACTTGCTCGGGCTCGCACTTCGTATGTTCAAGGTCAACCCGAGGCGAATGGTCCTCACCATTCTTGGTATCGGCATCAGTTTTTCCACGATATTTTTCCTTCTTTCTTTGGGATATGGTCTCCAGAAACTTGTTCTCGGACAGTTCTCGTCCGAAAAAACCCTTTTGACCTTGGATGTTTTCTCTCCCGATTCGGATGCATTGCCTATTAACGAGCAACTCCTAGACCGCATCCGGGCCATCGACCATATTAAGAGCATTGATCCTGTCATCACGCTTGATGGGTATCTTGAATTTCCCATTGCGTCTTCAGAGGCGGATATCAATGGCGTGTCGGAGGAGTATTTCAAAGACAACGAATATCGCCTTACGCGAGGTGAGTTGCCCAAAGCCGGGAGAAATGAAATTGTTATTTCTTCCACACTTGAGCAGATCGTCAATGGCGGCACGCGTTCGCTCATTGGCGATACAGCAAGCGTAGTACTCAACGTATATCGTATTGACGAGAATGGAAATCAAGTTGTGGATGTCATTACAAAAGAAACTCCATACAAGATAGTTGGAGTTGTAGATGAGGATAGGAATACTGCGTACTTACTTAGAGACGAACTCTCCGGTGTCAACGCATCATACGGCCTTGTGCGCGTGCTGGCTGATGGGCAGGAGAATATGTCGTACGTTCAGGGCAAGTTGCTTGAGCTTGGGCTCAATGCAAGCTCCATTGCTGATACTGTTGATCAAGCAACAAAAGTGTTCACATTCTTCCGCATAGTGCTTGTGCTCTTCGGTATCGCGTCTTTGGTGGTTGCGGTCATTGGTATGGTCAACACGATGACCATTATTTTGCTTGAGCGTACCAAAGAGATCGGTATCATGAAGATTTTCGGTATCGCAAGTGGCGATATTAAAAAACTTTTCATGCTGGAGTCTCTCATCATTGGATTTCTTGGAGGGGTAAGCGGGCTTCTTATTGGGTTCCTCTTTTCTGAAGGTTTCAATCTCGGCATCAATGTCCTTGCGGGCGCTCTTGGGGGCCAGTCGGTCAATCTGTTCGTGTATCCATTATGGTTTATTATTACCATCACCATATTTGCGTCAGTGGTCGGTCTGGCAATTGGTTTTTTCCCATCGCGGCGAGCTGCGAAGGTAGATCCGCTCATAGCACTTTCGTACAAATAATATGGAAGACCTTATAAAATCTGAAAACTTGCGTGTGGTGTATCTTAAAGGCACTCCCGCAGAAACTGCGGCGCTCAATGATGTAAGTATTAAAATTCGTGAAGGAGAATTTGCGATCGTGTTTGGTCCGTCCGGATGCGGGAAGTCTACGCTTTTGTATGCTATCTCGGGTGCTGAGCGACGTATTGAGTCTGGAGATCTTGCCGTAGGGGGCAAGAGTCTTCCGAAAATGACAGAAGAGGATTTAGTAACATTTCACCGAGAGACTATAGGCTTTGTTTTTCAGGCGCACAACCTTATTCCTACCATTTCAGTGATTGAAAATGTGGAGTTGCCGCTCGTCTTTCGTGGTGTGCCAAAAGTGGAGCGTGAAGAAAGAGCGCTTAAGCTTCTTGAACGATTTGGCATTGGCGAACTTGCAACAAAACTCCCACACGAACTCTCTGGCGGACAATCTCAACGTGTCGGTATCGCGCGTGCGCTTGCCAACGATGCTGCTATCTTGCTTGCTGATGAGCCAACAGGAAACTTGGACTCCAAATCGGCTGCTACCGTTATGGAATCTTTTGTTGAGCTAAATGAAAAATGGAAGAAGACGATCGTACTCGTAACACACTCACCAAAGCATTTGCCGTATGCCACGCATATCATCCACATGAAGGATGGCAAGATCATCAAAGATGAATATCAAACACGACGCAAGCTTGATGCAAAAGAATTGATCGGACAGGATGCGGCACTCTCTGGTGAGGGATCAGCGACAATCCACGCAGAGCGCTTCATGAACTACTTTGGTCTCAATCTCAATCGCGATGCGTACTTGCGTCTTGAGGAAATACTAGGAAAATTCTTTGATAGACGAGTAAGCAAGCAGAAACTTTTTGAAGTACTTGATCTTCCGTACAAAAAGGGAGGCGTTGGTTTGTACAAGCAATCTGCGCGTACTTTCGCCGAAGAAGCGGATGACATGCTTTTCCTTTCAGATCTTTTAAGTGATATCAAAACAGTGGATGACCTTAAGCAAAATATTGGACATATCATCACATGGCTTTTCCACGATACAAAAGCCAATCTCACAGAAGAGCAGTATGCTCGGCTCAAGGATGCTATGGCAAATCGCATTGCTGGTAAAGCTGGATCTGAAGAATTTGAAAAATTCTTGGACACTCCGTTTGAGAGTGGAGGAGTAGGGCTCAACTGGCGGACAGCCAAAAATCTTACCCAAAAACTGGAGGTTGTACTCAATTAGCGCCCAAAATATGGTGCTATGTGGATAAAGGGGCTTCTTTTGGTTACGTCTACTCTATATAATGAACACAACAAGTGATCGGGTGACCATAAGGCGCCTGATCGTAAGTCGCATGTCCCTTATTTCCCGTTACAAAGAATGGAAAAATCGACGAACACGCATCGTGTACGCGCTAGACAACCGTCCCAAGCGGAAATTTTCCAAAGTCCTACTCGCCGCGCTTCTTGTTGGGCTCACTGCGCTCGGACCGATTCTCTACTCTCCGCTTCCCGAGTATGCTCTCGCGGCGACGTATACGTGGACGCAATCAGCGTGGAATGGCGGGACTGATAGCGGCTCTACGGCTGACGCAAGCGACTGGACAAAGTATTCATCAAAAGATAGCGAAATATATATAGATGGAATCACAGGGGTGGTGTCCCTTGCCACAACAACAGAATCTGTTACCCATACAAGCTCGGCAGATTTCAATAGCGGCTCTCCTTCGTTAAGTAGTGCAACCACAACGAGCAATAAGATCTCACTGCAGGACAACGCCTCTCCAACCACTGTAAATATTTACCCATCAGATGATCCTCTTACTTACTTCAAGTACCAAGAGGAGAGTGGGGAAGACCCTGACTTTTGTTATTCAGTTGACGTATACCAAGACTATACTTCTACCGCAGTAACTATTGGTAACAGTGCAAACACTACAGGAGGTTGGTGTTCAGGTTACGCTGTCGACACTAAACAGTACTACATGCGCTTTATTACAGAAAGTCTTCCTGATGATGCCACCATTACCTCTGCCGCTGTAAAGGTGTACCAAACTGGATCTGGTACCGGAATCATTTACTTGTATGAGCAAGGGAACTCAACAGCTTTGTCTTCTGTAACGAGTCCATCTGGAACAGGATATGTAGGATCGTGGTCCGTTACGCCGGGAAGCATTGGCGTGACAGCGGGGTCAAATTTCTATGCACTTCTTGCTGCAAATTACAATTTTACTGAGACAACAGCATCTACTGTAAGTCTCCCCATAAGAACGGTGGATTACACGGGGACAGGCAGTGACCCTTATCTCAGTGTTGATTACACAACAGGAGCTTCATATGCTGCCTCGGGCACTTATACTTCAGGAGTAATTGACCTTGGTTCTGCCGCTCCCCTTGATACTATTACTTACAATAAAACGACCCCAGCAAGTACATCTCTGACTGTGGATGTGAGGGCGGGAGACTCGTCTGATCTTAGTGCTGTGTCTTGGACGACGGGAGTTTCTTCTGGGGCGGATATTTCAAGCCTCGGGACACATCGGTACGTTCAATATCGCGCTAACCTCTCTACAAGCGATGCATCCGCAACGCCCTCACTTGATGACATCACTATTAACTACACATCGTATGAAGCGGCGGGCACTCTCACTTCATCAGCTGTTGATACCACTGACGCATATGCAGTATTTGCAAAAATAGCTGCGACATATTCTGAACCATCTGGCGGAACTGTAGAATTTCAGATTCGCTCAGCTTCAAGCAAGGCTGGTCTTTCGTCTGCCACATGGTGCGGGTATGATACGTGCGATGGTTCCGATACCTTTACAACTTCCGATCTCGACACTACTGTCAATGGCAGTCATGACCTTACTACTGATAATGATGACAGGTGGCTTCAGTATAAAATCATCCTTTCTTCAGACGGCGTCGCAAATCCGTCGGTCTCTGATATAACCCTTACGTATGTTATCAATGCTCCTCCAGACTTCGATGCTTCATTTGGTGGCGGGGCGGGCATAACGGCCTCTCAGCAAACGGATGGCAGTGTGCTGATTGATTACAAGATTCGCGATCAAGATACGGATGATGGTACTGCTACGCCAGGATATGTTGAACCATCCTTTTATTACTCTACAGACAACGGTAGCAGTTGGACGCAGATTACCGCGTCTACCCATTTGTCTTCAAGTGCAACAAGTACTAAAGCCGTAGACGAATCCACATACACAGAGTACACTGCTTCGTGGTACGCAGCCTCTACGCTTACTACATATTCAACTACCGCAAAAATCAAAGTCGTGGTAGATGATAGTGAAGCCTCAAACAACACTGCAACTGCGGAGAGTGCCGCATTCACTTTGGATACTACAGCCCCAAGCGTAAGCTCAACTACACTTTCTGCCTCCACGACTCCTGCAACATTGGCATTCTCAGTATCTGACAACAGCTCCATTGAAATGCGAAGTGCTACTTCACTCGGGGCTCTAGCCAGTGCCTCATGGGGGTCGTATTCATCGTCAGCTGCACTTTCTGTAAGTGCAAATCCTCCTGTTGCGTATGTACAATTCCGAGACACGTATAAAAATTATTCCGCAACGACGACTATCACAGGTCCGACAACGCCTGCTGGATTTTCAGTGCAAGATATTACCAACCTCAATGTTTCGCCTGTGTATTACGGGTTGTTTGCTTCGTGGCAAATCACTCCTGATGGAGACTTTGCATCATATAAAGTGTGGCGATCTACAGACAGCGGTTCTACGTGGGCACTTAAATCTACTATTACAGATGAGAATGTGAACTATTATGCCGACTATACCGTAACATCAGGCACAAGCTATGTATATAAAGTAACGGTTGTTGATGATGATGGGAACGAGTCATTTGGGTCTGATGCAATTACTGCGACGGCGAATGGTATTCAGGACGGACAAGAAGGCGGAGGCGGCACATCTGATACACCGCCAACGATCTCATCTGTTTCCTCGTCAGAGGCGACCACGCAATCCGCCAAGATTTCTTGGACAACAGATACGCTTTCAAACTCTACAGTAGGGTATTGTGCGGACCCTTGTTCAGATTACACAACATTACAGATCGAGGTTCCTACCTACACCACAAGTCATTCAGTTTATGTTGGAGGATTATCGGCAGAGACAACATACGCATATGCGGTTATCTCCACTGATGCAAGCGGTAATACCGCAACCTCTACTGGCTATACAGTAACGACAGACGGCGGTCCAGAAATTTCTGGTACATCAGTTATTGAAACAACTGCTACAACTGCGAAGATTACCTGGAATTCAAATGAGTCTGGTGCGGGCGTGGTTACATACACAAGCTCTCTTTCTGATCTTATCGCGAATACAAATACTTCTACTGCAAGCTGGCCATCCAATGGCACAACAGGTACTGCATCTCTTTCAAGTCTCACGAAAGGGACCAAGTACTATTTCTATGTAAAAACCACTGCCACAGACGATAGTGATATTGGGTATGATTACAATGTTGCAAATGGTTTGAAGAATTACTATTCATTCTCCACCCCCAATGACGTTACCGCGCCAACTATTTCAGGTGTTGCATCAAGTACCAAACGCACCAGTGCCACGATCACATGGGATACAGATGAAATCTCAAATTCAAAAGTTGTGTACAGTACTGACACTGCATACGACAGCGAGGAGACAGACAGTGGATATACATTTAAGCACACCGTCACAGTAAGTGATTTGGTCCCGAACACGACTTACAATTTCAAGGTCGTGTCTATTGATCCAGGAGGGAATTCGGCAACATCCACTGCGTATTCATTCACTACAGAAACCTTTGACATCTCGGATGTAACTGCAAGTACGGTCAGTGAGACTGCAATGGATATCACATGGACGACGAATGAGGCTGCAACGTCTCGCGTGGCGTATAGTACGTCGTCCAATCTATCTGGGGCAACATACACCACTCTTGATTCATCAATGGTGACTTCGCACTCCGTGTCGCTCACAGGGCTTTCGGAAGGGACGACATATTACTACAAAGCAAGTTCTACGAATGCTACGAATGCTACAGCGACCTCGCAGACATACCAATTTACCACTGGCGATACAGTAGCTCCTTCTATTTCAAATCTCGATGCCATCTCTGTGTCAGATACCGCAGCGGTGATCGTATGGGATACCAACGAGGCAGCTACCTCCAAAGTCTGGTACGGGACTACTTCAGGCAATCTCACTTCCTCAAGTGCCCTTGTTGATACGCTCAATCGCGAGCAAGCCATTTCAATAACGGGACTTTCTTCAGAAACGACATATTACTACATTGCAGTTTCAGCCGATGGAAACGGCAATATTGCCACTTCTTCCGAGAGTTCATTCACTACACTCGAGGAGCAGATTGGTGTATCAGAGCAGAACATTACTACGATCGTTCAAGGTGGAGGTGTAAGCCGGGCACTCTATGACACTCTTGAACGCAAGCTTGCTGCTGCTCAGCAGGAGCGCGACGCACTCCAGCAGGAGAGAGACGAGCTTGATAGCAAGTATTCTGCACTTCGCGACCAAGTGATTGGGATTGCCTCTGAAGACGACACTCTGACGCCTACGGATATTATTAAACTAGTCATTGATAAATTTAATTCTCTCCAGTCGACATTTAAGAGCCTGTCAGTTGAAGAGGCATCTTCCCTTGAGGACGAGCTCAAACCAGTGGTGACTTCGCTTTCTGATTTGGTAAAACTTGTGCCTCCGCCAGAATTGCAAACAACACCAAATGTTGATATTGAATCCACTCGCGCAGTCATCAAATGGGGTACGGACAAGCCAGCGACATCCGTTGTTGAGTACACAACCGCAGAGAAGTATGACCCAGAAAACCCAGACAAAACTCTTACCAGTCGTGTAGAGATCGGAGATTATGTGACACAGCACGAAGTTGAGGTTCCAGGACTCTTCCCGGATACGAGATATGCATACCGCATTGTCGCAGTATCTGAAGCTGGAGCAAAGTCAGTATCACAAGTGTTTAACATGTCTACCAATCCACGCTTGCCAGAGATCGCAAGTCCACGGCTACAGCGTTTGAATGACACCACAGTGGTACTCTCATGGGATACCACCATTCCCGCAAACTCTGCAGTAGTCTACGCGCCGTATCTTCCAAATGGCAGTATTGATGATGAACGCGCGCAATCGTTCGGCAAGCAAGACTTTGTTACAAATCACGAGCTCACGCTTGAAGGTCTCGCTCCTGCAACACGATATCGCTTCGTGCTCTCCTCAACAGACTCATTTGGCAATCAAGTAAGTGAGGAAATGCCTGCATATACCACCACAGCTGACACCACCGCTCCTGCCATCAGTCGCATCCGAACAGAGAAGTCCGTCTTCCCAGGTGATGCAACCCGTGCGCAAGTTATCATCTATTGGGATACTGATGAGCCTGCAACAACTCAGATCCACTATGCGCCAGGTCCTGCGACCGGCGGAGATGATGCGCTGACATTCGAGACCGATGTTCAGACGGAGCTTACTGCAAATCACATTGTCGTCATCACCTCATGGCAGCCGGGCGCGATTTATCGATTCCAGGCTGTCTCTACTGACGCAGGTGGCAATACAAGCACCTCAAAGACCTTCACAGTTCTTACGCCGAAGCAGAAGGGAACTGTCATTGACCTCATTGTGGACAACTTCTTCAAGTCCTTTGGTTGGACACAGGGTGGAGGACAATAATCAAGGCAAAACAAAAACGCCCCGAGAAGGGGCGTTTTTGTTTTCTGATTAACGGACGTCGCTATAGAACTCAAATCGTGCGGCTCCGTTAGGAGTAGACGATGGCACTACGAGTGCCAGTGCATCTTCATGCGCCCATGAAGGCGCGGAAGAAACACTTACTGGTGAATAGAAGTGACGTACGCTCTGCGCGAACGGACGCTCTTTATCAGAAGCATAATATACTTCCTTTGCGATGCTGAGCGCCTGCTTCCATGCAGCATTCGTATCGTCGTAATCAAGTGTCGTGTTAATCTTGTAGTTTGGATCGGAAGGGGAAAGCCCAGAAAACTGGTTTTTACTCTTCGCTACGGTCTCGTAGGTGTTTCCACGATACCCTGTGTCTACGCGATTGCGTACTACCCAGGCAACGAGGCGCATTTCATTCGCATCTTTGGTTTCTGAATAAAGGATGCGAGCAAACCACAATATCTCGCTTTCATCCGTAGTGGCCCTACATAACGGGGGTTCGTCGGATTCCTTCCCAAACCATCCTGCTTGTGCATCTGCGAGAGAGAATGGTCCGAGGGCAGAAATCACCGCACATGCAAGTACCGCGGCGGATTTTGCAATATATTTCATATTAATACGGCACCCTGTCCGCTCTTAAACAAAAAACACCCTGTGAGGGTGTAATGTAAGATCGGCAATCTACCGTATTTCAAGTATAGCATATCTACAAAATAAGTCAAGACTTTTGTCAAGATTAAAATTTAGGGCGACACCCAAAATATGCCTTAAAATAAGGGTTTTTTAGCCAACAAAAATAGACATTTTGTCCAACTTTGTTGGCTACTGTTTTGTCAAACGAGGCATCCGGAGGCATATTTCGGACAAACCAAGGCTGGAGTATAATAAAAACATGTCAAATAAGACTCTTGTTGTCACCATATTGGCGGTTTTCGCCCTCACGGGGGTTGGCTGGTCGCTTCTGGATCATGCCGAGAAGCCCTCGGGAGCATCTGAAAGTCCGACGAGTGTATCTGCGGAGGATTCGTCTGGCGGTTCAGACACAGCAGGTGTCACTGATGAGCCAACAGTTCCAATAGACCCCAACACACAGACATATCAAAATTCTCAGTATGGCATCTCGTTCTCATATATAGGCGGCGACGATGGCTATGTGCTTGTGCCATCTCCAGAGTTTGGCCCGCTCTCACTCATGCTCTATGACGCCGATGACTGGGCTGATTTTGTGAAATCCACCGATCCTCGTGAAGGACCTCCTGGTATGTCAGCAGATGTCTTTCTCAACGTAGACCGAGAATCTGCATCCGAATGGATCATGCGCGGCGAACGCTCCAATTACGATCGTTCTCGTGGGTACGAAAAAGTGAAGATCGGAGGATATGATGCGGTGCGCTATGGTGCCTCAGGGCTCTATGAGATGGATTATGCAGTCATAGGCACAGATCGCTATATGTATGTACTCTCGGCTTCGTATTTCACGCCAGAAGACAAGATTCGTTCGGATTTCAACGCATTGCTCAATTCAATAAAAATCTCGCAATAAAAAACACCCCCGACGATCTGTCGGGGGTGTGTGTCAAAAAGGCCTTTTTCTTATGAAGCCACCGCGGCATGTTCTTGTCTGTGCTCCAGGTGAGGGTCGAACATCGTTCTTTTGAATGCATTGACCTTGCGCTCGATGTCCTCTACCGGGTTTGCATAGACGTAGAATGTCCTTGGCGGGTATTGGGACGACCCGAGCCACTCTTCTTCGTTTGTAAAACTGACCCGTTTCGCGGTCAGGAGAACGTTTGCCCCTTCTTGATAGAAGAGGGGCTCATTCTTGCCGAAGAGGTCAACGATCGCGCGTCCACGTGAAGCATTCAAGCGTGCTATGCCGGTTGCGGGTACGATGACGGTCGGGATACGCCGCTTTTCTTTCTCGTGAATGACCAGGACCAGTGCGCCGCGGCGTTCGGCGTTCCGGGCGTGTCTGCCCAGTACCTTATAGACCCCCTTCCATGCTCGTGTTTCAGTGCACCAGTACACTCCTCCGAGCTGGAGGTCGTCACCTTCGTCGCCCCCAATACTGAGACCCAGCTTTTGGTTGATACCTGTCACAAAGCCACAGTTATGGGGCAGTGAAAGCGGGTTCTGAGTTGAGAGCACTTCGGCGAGGTCATCGGTCGCTACAAACGCGGCATTCAGTCCGATGCCAAGGACCCGTCGGTGCGGGTACAAACCAGTGCGCTTCAAGAGGTCGTTCAGTTCTTGTTTCGCGGCTTGTTTCTTTGCGTTCACTTTTAGGAATCTCCTTTCTCTATATTGTGTGGTTTCAGTGTTCCTTTTGACAATCAAACAACAATTGCCGAGTACAGTATTACCACTCCCAGACAACTCTGTCAATAATACGCTATTTCGTGATGCGTCCGATGGCACACGAAAGATATGAGTGTGCCATCTTGCCAAGGCTTGCTGCCTCGGGGCTTGTCGCCTCTGGGTAGCCTAGGGAGAGGAGCACCTGTCGGGCGACGCTTGTGTCTCCCTCAAAGGACACTTTTTGTTCAGGGATATTGATGACGACCCCTGAAATGCCAGCTTTATTAAGTGCTTTTGTAATCCGACCTTCGCACCCACCGCATTTTATGTTTACTACAGTCAGTGTATTCATGGGTTCATTATACAAAAAAATAGAACCGCGTGCTGCGGTTCCAAATAATTTTATGACGCGGTATCTGAATCTTCTGTAGATGGCGCCTTGTCTCTCTGATAGTAATTAAATTTCCCTGGCGGGAATTCGGCCGGTTCTTTAGGAGAGTGAAACTCTGATTCTGGACCGAGGAGCACAAGCCCAAAGATTCCACCAACTGAAGAAACAGCAATAAGTGCAATTATCTTTCCTGCATCGTTTGGACAGAATGCAGCACCCAAACAAAAGAGCATCCAAAGAATCAGAAAAATCGTGCGCATGACGCCTCCTTCGTACAAAGAAAGGTCTCATGTCATTATTGCGCGATAAGGAGTGTTTATCAAATCCGAGCAAGAGAAAACACCCACAGTGTGAGTGTTTTCCCGCCGCTCGGCCTACTCTCCAAAGTGAATCGAATTCTGCTTTGATTCAGGTGGGGCATATATTTGTGCGCCCCTATTATTTTTAACCAGAATCGTTCAAGCGAGAGTAAACCTACTTCAAGTGTAGACCCACAAATGGCGAAGTCAATCTGCATACAAAGAGGTTTCCGGGGAAAAGGTGTGCAGAATATGTGGAAAAATAGCACAAATCAGTGGATAACTTTTATGCCCGTGAGAAAAATACCGCTCTAGATATACATTTTTACACTTCACTGTACTTTTCCACAATTTTTGAAAATTTCACACAAGGCGTTATACTGCCAAAGTCAATCGTTCGTTGACAAGAGAATATTGGTACATACAACAAGGAAAAGGAGGTATGGACGTTCATGAGCAGTACATCACAACAGAGGTTTGGCGACAATATGCAGGCAATTGATCTTTTGGCGCGTATTGTTGCGTTCACAGACCCATTCGCTGCCCCTGATATAGATTTCCAACAGCTTAGTAAAAAGCAGGAATCTGGCAGAAAGGTGACGGTGTTAATGATGACATCATTATTGCGGGCATTCAAAGGAGGACACCCCTGCTTAAGTGATGTGAATCCGACATCAACAAGTAAAGGGTATTTTTATGCCAACATACGCCTCGCCGAACATGCGACGTATCAAGCGGTGCGCGCCTCATTCGGGTATAGTGCCACAAGAACCTTTGAGGAGGTCATTGTGGCAGTGACCTCTGTGTTGGGTCAAAGCGATGGGCAAGAAGCGAGTGGGCAAGAAGCAGAGAAGGTACATCGCTTTCTCATCGCGTGGCGTCAGGCGGCACGAAAGATGATGCTCGACCAACTCGATCAGATACCAGAGGATGTCATATTGTCCAACCTTTTATCTCAACCAGTGACCGCGTAGGAGACGGTCTAGATTTATACGGCGGCGAACCTAAGGTTCGCCGCTTTCTTTTTGACAGTTTTCTATCATAGGAGATAATTTAGTATGGGATAGGCAACAAGAGGATCTTTTCTTTATGAACACAGGGCCTTGGGTTCGCCCAAGCAAGGTCAAACCAATAAGACGCAGGAGGAAGAGTATGCCCGCGCCGAGAGAAGTCTGGATTGACATTGATACCAACACGGAGTTTGTCATAGATATCGTCGACGAAAACAGTGAACGCATCGAGAGGGTGGTCCTCCACGATTCCACTGGAGCCTCAGTCGAATGTTCCGAAGCGGAATTCTTTCAACAATTCAGAAGGAAAGCTGCCTGATGACATATATCATTTACAAAATCCCCCTTGATCCCCGCACAACGAAGCGGGGATTTTCTTTTGACCGTAGGCAGAAAATTTGTATAGTGGATGGTAGAATCCAAGTTATTTCATATAGAGGAAGGGGGATATGGCATGTCCAGTCAAGGTGTTGTGCCCATCAGTACCAATGGCAGAATATCTATCATTGACGAGATTGTTGACCTCACCAAAAAGCTTAGATGTCGGGACGCGCAGTTTAGGAAAGTCGTCCTGGACTCAGTGTTTGTAGGAAGGGCGAAGACTCTTTTGCGCATGTATATCAACAATCGTTTCGCTGAGTGTGCGGCTTTCTCGCCATCCGGGCGTGAGCTTGCGGCGCAGGCGACGGAGGAGGCTTTCTTTGAGGTATACGGAAAGGAAGGATGTTCAGAAAAAGAAGGGTATGAGCATCTCATGCGAGTACTTGATGTGCATTGGGTAGAGCATCGGCTTGTCTCGCTTGAACTGGATGCCATTGAGCTCTTGCAGGAAGAAGGGATTCCCGAAGATGAGGACTTTTATACTTTCAGGGATTATCTTTCTGATTATTTAAGGAACACGGTTACACCCAAAATGCTTCCTGACAAATCTGAGTACAGGAGCGCCCAACGATTCTTCCTCATTTGGGGGAGCAAAGCCAGTAGTCGGCAATTTCGAGCGACTGACACACTGCCAAGGGGTTGAAATCCAAGGCGGCAAGATATTCTCTTGCCGCCTTTTCATTTACAAAATCATATTTTTAATGCATAGTGTGGCAGGAAAAGAACAAGGCAGAAGGAGAGTCTGTATGGAGACGCATTGCTCCAAAAATGCGGGTGGGATTTTTCTACAAATAGCGCAGTACGGTTACGAGTGGCAAGTGAAGAGGGGTGTTGAAGTTGGCACGATACGCAAAGGGCAAGTATGGCGAAATGTATCAACTCCTGAACGCTCCCTTACCATTACACGCACTCCTGGGAAGAAGAGCAAAAAGGTCTTCTGTTGCATACAAGGAGGAGGTCTGAAGAGGCCACCATCTATCTGTGTCCAAGTCCTTCGGCAAGATTATGTCTTGATCGGAGGAGACGACCTGGAGCTTCCCACGCAGCGGCACAACGAGGCTCCGGTCAAAGTCAGCCCACAGCTATCCTTGAAGTACTACAGGCAGCTCAAAGCAGTAGAGGCAGTTCTTGCAAGGATGTCTCCTCGGAGAACAAGGAAAAAGAAGAAAAAAATAATAAAGAAAAAGTAAGAGTACCCCAATATCACGCACGGCAGGAATTTCAGATTCCTGCCGTCTTTATTTACAGGCAGTCTTTTCTGTTGTATAAAGGCGGCAGTGCGTTCATCGCAAAGTTCAATAAGGAGAAAGAGTGTGAGTACATCAAAGAAATCTTCGAAAGGGCTCGGGGCATTTGCCCAAGACCTCTACAAGTGCGTGCTTGATGCGCCAGAGAGGAAGACCAAAGAACCTGTCTTTGATCCAGAAAGAGGGCAGGTATGGGCACTCAAGACAAATCCCAAAATAAAGATCATCGTCAAAGATGTAACAACAAATGTGTGCGGGAAGGCAATAGTATTTTTTGTACCAAAGGGAAGTATTAACAAGGATTGGTCTCAGATGTCTGAGCAGGAACTCCAAAAGAAATACTTTCTCCTAGAAGGAGATGCAGAAGAGTGATTCACAGGGCGGCAAGAGAATATCTTGCCGCCTTTTCATATACTTTACATTTCTATATTTATGATGTATAATTAAAAAAGCAATACCGTAGTACCGTAACATCTAAAATCACAAAGGAAATGGAGGTAATGGAGATGCAGAGACAAGAAAATAGTCCAAAGAGACTGTTTGGCGTTTTGGTGGACTCCTTTCTTACCGCGGTCTTCCGCACAGGAGAGAATGCTCCCGATGCCAAAAAGGGACAAGAGTGGCAGAGCAACACGATGAAGCTCAGGCAACTCATCGTCGTGGAGGACCCCGTTTTGGGCAATGACATGGTCAGGCTTCGCATCAAGGGAGCAAGACGAGGTACGCCTCATGTGTTCTTGCCGCAGTGGGTACTCAAGGGTGGGTATACCCTGGTGAGCGACCTGGTCGACGATCTGGATATGGATGAAGACTCCAATGCAATCGTCAGCGGCTCAATGCAGACCGGAAGCATGGCAAGTGAAGAGACACCCGTGTATCGAACACCAACTCCAACAAGAAGTCAGCGTGAGGCCGGCGAATGTATGTGCAGGCACCTCGCAGGCTCCAATGTGAGTTAACCAATCATAATAAACCCAGACCTAAAGCGCGGCAGGCATACCTGCCGCGCTTTTCTATTGCCCAATATCATGTACTGCACTACTATGGGGGCAGAAGTCTCATCCCACGTTCCAACCTACAAGGAAGGAGTAGCGTATGAATAGTTCAATCCGTACTCATAAGCAGATGTTTGCGGGTCGCGCTCCAGAGCCGTTGCCGCCACCACCCATTCCAGTAAATACGGAATGGGTGCTCAAGCCCGGGGCAAGCACAAGGCACTGGGGGAAAGTGCTGGTTGTACGGTGCTACAAAACTGGCGGGGAGAATGTCCCGATGGTGCAATTTCGGTTGATGTCGGGGGATTATCCTGTTGAACATGTCGAGCTGAAGGCAATGATGGAAGCGATTTTCCGCAATGTGTATCAAGCGTACATACCTCCCCGGACGAAGGTTGTCCTGCCGAGTGCATCAACCCAAGGGAAGAACCAGAAGCTGCTTGCTCTTGTGGAGAGGCAGCTAGAAGCAATGATGGAAAAGCCGAAATAAGGCATTCAAGACAGAGACAGCCCCGAATGGATATATATCCATTCGGGGCATTTTTTATAAAAAAAGAACCCCGAAGCATGTGCTTCGGGGCGGGTCAAAAGGGCGTGTCGTTTTAAGGAGCGACTGCCGAGAGTCGCCAAGAAATGTCTTTGACGGAGTCGCCTTCGAGCATATCCCGAAGTGCCGGAGCAACGATGTCCCGGTAATCTTTGAGGTAATGCTTGTCGAAATAGTCAAAGACTCCCTGGATGAAGTCGTCGTTGTGTCTCTGGGTGCTTACGATTTCCTCCACGAGCTGCTTGTAGACGACGTTCAAGTCTAAAGTCTTGGCTGGCCTCTCACGGTGGTCAGCCCTGTTTATGATCTTGCGCTTGGCAAGGTAGAGGCCAAGCAGATGTTCCAGGTTCTTCAAAATAGAGACACCACCAGGTATGGTGGCGATTGATCTTGGAATTTCCTTCACTTCCTTTTCTCCCTTTTATATATACACGTTGATTAGGTACTGCCATTGCTAATAATAGCATCTTTTTTACAGAAAGTCAAACAGTATGTTTCGCACGCAAAAAGGGCGTCGTGCATATTGACGCACGCGAAATTTTGTACGCGGATTTCTTGTCCACATAGTTATACAGTACTTTCCCACAAGTATTCCCCAGAGTTGTTCGAAATGTGGCGTTTAGAAATATTGCACTTTTCTATACTGAGATGGTATTGCGCGTGTCTGTAATCCCTTTCTTTGGATGACGGTGTGCCGTCGTCCAAGGATGGGGGCGACAAACGGGCGTAATAATTATTAGGCAGATTAACAGTAATTTATTTCATTACAGAATTATTTGTATGAAGAAAATTCTTTTAAGTTTGGGAACCATCGTGTTCGTCGGCTCCATTGCGGTAGCCGCGACAGGTGCGTTCTTCAACGACACAGAGACTTCAACCGGCAACACCTTTGCTGCTGGTTCTCTTGATCTTCGAGTAGACAGTGTCGCGCACATAAATGGTCTTGTGTGTTATGACGGCGCCTGGGCGTCTGAGGAAGCGGTTGTATGGGACGCTGAAAGCGAAGCACTTGTGGTTGATGGTGATATTGATGCTGCAAATGCTGCATACAATGATGCGAATCCAGCAAATGTTCCTCAAGCAGGTGATGAGTGTGGTGGAACCTGGGCATTGACTGACCTTGGGCCATCAAATACTTTCTTTGACTTTGGCGATTTGAAGCCAGGAGATGAGGGAGAGAACACTGTGTCAATTCACGTTGATAATAATGATGCTTATCTTTGCGCAGCTATCCACAATGTTCAGGATGATGACAACACATTCACCGAGCCTGAACTTGATATGGATACTTCAACCTCAACGCCGTTTGGTTTCGGAGAACTTGGAGCAGCGCTCAACTTCTTTGTTTGGGAGGATGATGGTGACAACATCTTTGACCAGGATGAGAATGTTCTAGTTGAGAACGCTAGTGGGACTAACATTGCTGGCGTTTTTGATCTTTACACGCCTGGCAATGGGCAAGTATTCCAAGGAGGAGAGACACAATACCTTGGTGTTAAGTGGTGCTACGGTACCTTTAATGGAAATGGTACATGTAACGGTAGCTCTGTAGACAATGCATCGCAAACTGATTCATTGAGCGCAGATATCTCGTTCTATGTTGAACAAGCTCGTAACAATGGCGAGTTTGTTTGCCCTGCACTTGATCAATTTGAGAGAGTAGACGATCAAGAAGGCGCAGCATAGTTCTCTCTAGCCGTTCTAAGCATCAGCCGACCGCTGGTGCTTAGCGGGCTGGAGGGCACTTCACAGGCGCTTACCAGAAATTTAATAGTGGGGAAACACTGATTAATTACCATTTATGAAAAGATTGATTTT
>CAZTCT010000006.1:0-39243 GCA_964612415.1 uncultured Candidatus Saccharibacteria bacterium
CAGTAAGCCCAATATTGTAGCTAGTCCCCGCCTCATCCGCATATACAACTACTTCAATGCTTCCGGGTATTGTGTTTCCCCCCTCCACTACCACTCCAGGCACATCAATTGAGTTCATAATGCGGTAAATTTTGCCATCAGGAGTTTCAAAGCGAGTATTTTTGATGAGTCGCTGAATTTGCGAGCTATAGGCGTTATACACGATTATCGTTCCCGAAGCCCTGCGGTCAACCTGCTCCTCTTTGGTGGCAGGAAGTTCCTTGGTAGCTGTTTTTGTGACTGACAGTGTCTGGAAAGCCAATTGTCCTGATGATGGAGTTTTGTATGCATCAATTGCCCCACTTAGGGTAATATCTGTCTTTACCGGAGTAATGTAGACGTTTGCATAGGTAAACAATGACGTGATCGCAAAAGCCACAATGCAGAGGCCCAGCGCAGCGAGGAGCCACAGCCACAATTTTCCGCCACTTTTTGGGCGACGAGCATCTTCATACTCATAATGCGGCTCCTCTGGAGGTGGCACATTCGCAGACCCAGAATCAGTGGGGGCAGAAACGCCCATGCCGTCGTCTACTTCGCGTATGTGACGCGCGGGCGGGAACTGCCGGAGATCTGATTTTTTAATATCTCTGATTGACCTGCGTTGGCCTGAAGGGGCAATATCTTGCATATCGCGATTTATCATAATCCCAATTGCTTAAATTATACCAAAAATATGAGAAATTACTTGGGGATTATTACACGCCAACCCTCAGAACAAAGGCCGACAGCAAGGCAAGAAAAACATCGTGTGATGTTTTTGGCGCATACTCGACGAATTCATTCAGGATGGTTTGCTCTATGAGGCGCACATCAAATTGTTGGTCCGCAATGGTGAACTGCCCCCATTCCTCCTTTGCAATCCTTTTTGCAAACCACTCGCCCACATCACTATCAGCAGTGAAAAATACATGGTGCGGGAGCGCAATACCGCTTGTAAATGACCGCATTGCCTTAGAAAACTCGTTCGTCCAATCAGTCCCTGCCTGCTCAAGTATATCTACAATTTTCTTAGCTGCTTCATGATCTGCCTTTCCTTTGCGCTGTAAGTTAAAAAGTGTCATCGCTTGATCAGGTGGAACTCCGAAAGTGCTCGCCAGACGTCTAAAGATAAAATTCCTTCCAAATGGGAAAGAGACGATCTCCTCAATCACTCCTTGTTTAATAAGCGCAACATCCGTCACCTCACCGCTCACATCAAGGAGAAGAAAGTCCCTTTTGTCTGACACGACATCACGCAAGACAGCAAAGACGACGAGCGGGAAAGAGTGAAATAATACTCTTTTAGGACGAAATGCGTGTGAGATCTTACTCTCTAGCGCCTCAATCATGGCCTTCTGGCTCACACTTGCATAGAGTGCCACATCGGCACGCTTCGTTGTAACTCCATATGGACGACTTGTCTCGTATCCATTGAGCTTTACGCTTATTGCCTGAACCTCTGTCACGATACCCGCACCTTCTGGTGATTCGCCATCTTGGTGCGCTTCACTGCCGTCGTATCTTTTCTCAAGCCGTTCGCGGTAATCTTGAAGTGACTTATTCAAAATCCCAGACGTGAACTGAAACGGTCGTTCATGCTCAATCCGTTCGTGCCGTGTGTGCGAGAGATACCAAGGAGATGCCAGTGAACAAACCACGCTATCCACTGATTTTTTCCCCGATTTTTGCAATTGCTCCAGCACGTCATCCAGCGCCCCATACATTGATTTGGTGAATCGCTCAAAGTTGATGCGGTCTCCCAATGACATCTCGACGCGTGAAGCGGCAAGAATTTGCGCTTTCTCTTTTGAATCTCGCACTGGAACATGCACAATAGCAGCGCCAACACTGGAACTCCCAATGTCTATAACAGCCACAAGTGATTCTCGTTTTGCAGAAGAACTTCCGAAAACCATAGATGCCTAAAGTATATCACGCATCCCCCGAGACAGCGCCAATATCTTATGTGAGTATTGCCTTGATTCGGCGAACACCGGCCGCAACCGCTTCTTCTTTGACGATCTTAAATGCGCCAAGCTCACTTGTATTTGTGACATGAGGTCCACCGCAGAATTCTAGGCTAAACTTTTGTGCGTCTTTGCCAATCTGGTATACGCGTACCTTGTCTCCATATTTTTCTTCAAATAAACCAATTGCACCGCGCTTTTGTGCTTCGTCTAAGGAAATATCTTCGTACCATACAGGAAGAGACTCTCCAATTTTCCCATTAACCAAAGACTCCACTTTGGCAATCTGCTCTGGTGTAGGCTTTTCTCCGTATGCAAAATCAAATCGTAGACGCTCTGGAGTAATGTTGCTTCCTTTTTGTACTGCCCCGTCTCCAAGGACAGTGCGTAGTGCCTGATGTAGAAGATGGGTCGCAGTATGGTACTTCACTGACATTTCACTATGATCCGCAAGTCCCCCTTTGAACTTTTTCTCTGCGCCCTTGCGAGAAGCCTCTTGGTGTGACTGAAGTTCTTTTCTGAATCCTTCAACATCCACCGCAACTCCCTTTTCTGAAGCAAGCTCCTGAGTGATCTCAAGCGGAAAACCATATGTTTGATAAAGATCAAACGCATTCGTGCCAGAAATGTCATGCGTGCTTAATTTTTCAAATTCTTTCAGCCCCCGCGCAAGCGTTGTGCGGAATTTCTTCTCTTCCTTCGAAAATTCATCTTTAATGACAGTATCCGCGGTTTCAAGATTCGTATATACGTCTTTGTATTTAGCGATAACGATATCTACAAGACGTGAGAAAATATCTGTATCTAGTCCTAAGACATCGGAAAAACGCACTGCACGGCGGATGAGCCGGCGCAATACATATCCCTGATCAGTATTTGATGGGACGACACCGTCTGAGAGCATAAAGACTGCCGTGCGCAGGTGATCGGCTACGATACGCTCTGCACGCACATCCTCCGACTTCGCAGACTTTTTTATCTCAGTGATAAGTGGCGCAAAAAGATCCGTAGCAAAAACATTGTTCGTCTTCTGCATCACCATAGCGAGGCGCTCAAGCCCAGCTCCTGTGTCCACATTCTGCCGAGGCAACTTGGCAACCACTTTCCCATCTTTCTTCTCGTACTCCATGAACACATCGTTCCAGACTTCAACCACCTTTTGCGCATCATCGGCTTTTTTGTATTCTGCCTTACTCAAATCGCCAAGCCCTTCTTCGGTAACGTCGTAAAACATCTCTGTATCCGGTCCGCACGGACCATTATCGCCAGGGCTCCACCAGTTTGGGTTCTTTCCCTTTCCGTCCTCGTCAGACATGAAGTAGATGCGATGTTCTGAAATGCCAAGCGACCGCCATGTCTCAAAGGCGATTGTGTCCTTTGGTGCATCATCATTACCTCCGAAGACTGTGATGTACAGGCGATTGGGATCAAGCCCAAGCCCCTCTTCTTTTGACGTCAAAAATTCATAGCTCCATGTAATTGCTTCTTCTTTGAAATAATCGCCAAGAGACCAGTTGCCAAGCATTTCAAAAAAGGTGTCGTGAGTATTGTCCCCCACTTCTTCAATGTCTTGCGTACGAACACACTTTTGCACATTTACCAGACGAGTGCCTTCTGGATGCTCTTGCCCGAGGAGATACGGAACGAGGGGCTGCATACCGGCAGTGGTAAAGAGCACAGATGGATCGTGCTCTGGGACAAGAGAGGCAGAAGGAATCACCGCGTGCTGGCGCTTCTTAAAAAAGGCGAGAAACCGACTGCGGATTTCTTCTGATTGCATTGCCCGATTATATAGAAAAAGTGGCAAAGAAAAAAGGCACCGCTTTGCACGGTGCCTTTTGTATAAACGAAATTAACTATCAAACATTTTTCGAATGTGTAGGTACGTATTGGTTATCTTTTGCGCATAACCTGGGTTTTTGGGTGGCAAGACACGATAATATCTGAAATTAAGCATATCATCGGGGCCCGCGTTGTAGCCTATGGCGACTTCCTCAATTGTGCGCGCTTGCCATCTTGCGATCATGTCCCGGCAGATATACTTTACTCCGCCATAGATGCTCTGAGATGGATCCCTTGGGTCTATGCCAAGGTACGCTGCAGTCTTAGGGATAATCTGCATGAGGCCAGTGTCGTTATGAGTCGGGTTATAGGCATTGGGATCGCCTTGTGACTCATGCCTTAAAATGGCAAGCCCTAGTTGCCAAGGACAGCGCTCGTCTAGCTCTGTCCAGTAGCGAAACTCGTTGCCGTACTTGCGCTCAAGTTGGGCTAATAGCCGGTCTTCACTTGTATGGTAAGCCCGAGAAATCTCCAGTTCTTCTTTTGAAGACAAAGCGACTCTCGCCCTCACACCTTCAGGTGGCACATGATACCCCATGTCATACCGCGGAAAATTCCGGGCAACAGTATCTGTTTCCTCAGAAGTGTCCTCTTGCTGATTGCTAGGATTGGTAGGAAAAAATATCCAGAATAATGATGCTCCGAGTATCGCCGCTAAGACAAGTGTCCCAAGGCGACTTTCAAAGAAACTTTCTGCGTACACGCTCACCTAAAACCTCCTACTTGTTAGGTTTTTCGTTTTGTTTTAAAGAGCCTTTTTTAATTATATCACCTTTAGTACGAAAAGTCAAATCACTCAACGTACCCGTCCCCATTTCTAATCGGTTTTTCGAGCCAAAGCACGAGGGTAAAGACAATAAGTGTAAGTAATGTCGCCATTGTAGCGAGCACATAGAAGCCATACCCTGCTGCGATGCCAATAGCCGCTGCAACCCACACCCCCGCAGCAGTGGTAAGACCTTGAACGCGCTCATGATGGAAAATAACAAGGCCCGCGCAGAGGAAACCTACGCCAGCAATCACTTGGGCTGATATACGAGAAGGATCTACTATCCCTGTTTCATACATCTGCGCAACTAAAACAGAAATGATGGAGAAAAGCGCGGCGCCAAGAGAGACAAGCGCGTATGTGCGCATGCCCGCGGTCTTGCCTGCATATGCACGCTCAACACCAAGCAGCATACCTAGGCCCATCGCCGCCAAAAGACGAATGGCTAAATCAACATATGAAGTCGCAGTGATGATATCCATATCTCAATTTTATCAAAAAATTTTTACTAGCTGCGAGAAAAAGTGGATTACAGTCTGCATACTTCTTGGACCTCAGCTACCACGCGTGCGATCTTTGCATCATCAAGCCCAATCCCTTTGAGTCTAGCTTGAGTCACATCGCGACAAAGAATCGCCCCACCTGCAATAAGTGCTTTCTTTTGTGCAAGCGAAAGTGTGGCGAGACACGTGATCGGATGCAAGTGTGCATCGGCAATAAGGTCTTGTAAGTTGCCGTTTTCAGGATACCCCCACCCAACCACATACAATCCGGCGCATTTGCTGAATTCAATAGCTTTGCTTGTAAGCTTTGTGTTGGTTACAAGCCAACCATTATGCACACGCGGGATTCTGTTCTCCTTTTTTGCATGCTCCATATGCAGCTTGTTGATGTCCTCAAAGCGCGCATATACATAGAGCGCAACCTTGAGATCCGTCTTTACCCCTGGCTGGTTGTGGAATTTGCACTCCACGAAAATATGCTCTTCGTCTCCTTTCTCTGCCAAGACATCAACTTCATGCTCAACGCACCATCCTTGCAATATGCCCCCAACTTTTACTTTGTACCCCTGCTTGGCAAGGATTGCGGCAACAAGCTTTTCAAATGCAAAACCATCAGGACCAAGCTCCATGATTGCCTTGCGCAAACTGTATTTAAGGGCAACCGCTTTGGCACGCTTTTTAAGCAATGCAAACGCATGTTTGTAGATTTCTTTTGTCGTCATCCCATCATGGAGCTCCCCTTCTATATGTTCGACAATTTCATTTATAGATTCAGGGTCTGCGCCAGAACGCTTGAGTGAATTGCGTAGCTTACTGCTTGAAAATGGCTCTTTCTGCCCAGAGGCTTTTGTAATAAGTGCGGTCATGTTTATTTTTTTTCTTTCAAGATATTAGCGTCTAGACCTGTGACAAGGCCTCCTGTTACTGCAAATGTGTAGGCATTCGGTATGTCCATTTCAAAGGGAACAATAAGGTCTTTTGAAATGATGCGCATCTCCCCTGACGCAGCAAAAGCGTCCGGGATGTAGACTGCAGCATATCCCGCCAAACCAAACTCTTGCATGTCACGGGTAATAAAAGCGATTCGTCTCTCATTTTTTTCTGGATTAACAACAAGAACTGGGTGTTCAAATGCCGTCTTTTTTGCAATAAGCGATGAGAAGAGCGCGCGCAGTGATTCGTACACAATATCAAACGGGGGTATTTTTTTCACTCCTCTGCGCACAATGCGTTCCATTTTTCGCGCAAGGACACTGCCAAAGAGGGCTCCGACAGCAATGATAAGCAATACGGAGATCAGAAAGGCCAGTAGATTTGGCAACTCTGGCAATAGATTATGCACAAACCCTATCGTCCCGAAGATAAAATAGATAAATACGACTGACGGGATAACGATGAGAAGGCCTTTGAAAAAGAACCCTCCAAGGAGTCGAAGTATGCTCATTGCAACATTATGGCACATCCATCCCCGCTGACTCAAATACTGCATCCCTAATATTCCACAACACCCCCACCAAGGCACTCATTGCCTTTGTACACAACAAGAGACTGCCCTTCAGATACAACAACTGAACTTTTAAAGGCTACCTTCACATGCCCATCTTTCTTCACGAGTGTTGCGGGGATTTCTTTGCCTCTGTATCGAACCACCGCGGAACAAGAGAGCTCTGCGGGCACCTCCCCAGAAATCCAATTGACATTACTAAGCGAGACCTCCCCCTTCCCACCTTCATCTACCGCACGCTCTTTCGTAGATACCACGAGTATGTTTTTTGTGATGTCTTTTGCAACAATATAATGAGGAGTATCCTGATCATTTTTTGTAGTAACCAAAAATCCATGCCGTTGCCCAAGTGTGTAAAAATGGGCACCATCATGTGACCCAACAACCGCTCCCTCCTCGTCATGAACTTCCCCTGGCTTGGCAGGGAGGAAATGCTCAAGAAAATCTTTCATGTCGAGCTTCCCTACGAAGCACAGTCCCTGACTGTCCTTCTTCCCTGCTGTGTGCAAACCAAATCGCTTCGCGAGCGCCCTCACTTGCTCTTTTTCATACCTCCCAATTGGGAAGAGTGTTTTTTGTAACTGTTGTTGAGTAAGCGTCCACAGAAAATAACTCTGATCTTTTGCATCATCCTTTCCCCGCAACATATGCGCAGCGCCCTGCCTCTTCACAACTTGCGCATAGTGCCCTGTGGCCACGAAATCTGCACCTGCAGCCATCGCGTAATCAAAAAAGGCTCCGAACTTAACGCTCTTGTTGCACATGACATCTGGATTTGGCGTCCTCCCTGCCTTGTACTCAGCCACCATGTAGTCTACGACATCACGCTTGTACACATCTTCAAGATTTATCTCAACAAAGGGGATGTCTAGGTGCGCTGCAACTCGCATAGCATCTATCCGATCCTGATCCTGCGTACATGGCAAAAAATCTGGTTGCCATACCCGTATAAAGGCTCCTATGACATCATACCCCTCTGCTTTAAGCAGTGCGGCAGAGGTTGAGCTATCAACCCCGCCCGAGAGTCCGACGAAAACTTTTCCTTTCTTCTGCATACGCGCAAATGTAGCACGAGAGCGCAAGTATCTCAACGCACGATCGTACGAGCAACTTTATCAATATCTCCAGCTCCCATAACAAGAATGAGCTCGTCCTTCCCCATATGAGTCTCCAGAAGCGCAGCGATATCATCTATATGTGGGACAAAGGTGATTTGTGCGCTTGGGTTTCTTGCGCGGATTGCTTCTACTAAATCATTGCTGCTAATATCACGCACCGCATCATTGCGACCTGCAACCTCATATACTTCTGCCAATATCGTCTCGTCTGCGCCATCAAACGCCTTCACGAAGTCATCAAACAGTTTAATGGTTCGGTCTTTCTGATGTGGCTGGAATACTGCAATAACGCGCCGATTCGGGTAAAGCTCTTTTGCCCCCTCTATTGTGGCGGCGACCGCAGTAGGATGATGCGCATAATCTGACACGACGAATGCATTGCCATACATCCCCACTCGCTCAAACCGTCTCCATGTTCCCTTAAATTGAGATATTGCATCAGCTATGTCCTGCACTTCAACGCCGCCATACACATAAGCAAGCGCGGCAGCAGCAGCAATATTGGAAAGATTGAAGCGCCCGGGAAGTGCGGTTTTAAAATCTCCAAGCAAAGTCCCCTTAAATACAAGTGAGAATATCTGCATCCCATCAACAATTCCTTTTGGGACAATGAGCATGTGTGCACCTTCCTCAAATCCATAAGATACCTTCTGTACCTCAATTTTTTCTACAAGTGCGCGACAACGGGAGTCATCATGGTTATATACAATGATCCCGTCTTCGGGAACTCTGCTCACATACTCTGCAAAAGCATTTTCTATGTCGGCAATGTCCTTGTAGTAATCAAGGTGGTCCTCCTCAATGTTTGTAAGCACGATGGCTTTTGGATGTAGATTGAGCATATTGCGACGATATTCACACCCTTCCGCTATAAAGAAACGCGCCCGCCCAATACGCAAATTGCGATCCCACCCCGGTACGCGCCCGCCGACAACCACCGTTGGATCATTCCCCGCTGCCTCAAACATCTTCCCGACGAGAGCTGTGGTGGTTGTCTTTCCGTTCGTCCCAGATACAGCGATTCCTTCATAATGATCCATGATTGCGCCAAGCGCCTCTGTATACGAGAATTGCGGAATCTCAAGCTCCTTTGCGCGTTTGCGTTCCGGGTTGTCTTCTAAAACAGCAGACGAGTACACAACCGCATCGGTATTTTCTTCAAGGTGCCGAGACCTATGCCCAATCGCCACAGTAATACCGGAAGCCCTCAGATGTGTCGTCTCTTCATTTTCAGCCGCGTCAGACCCCGTCACGCGGACGCCATGCGCACGGAAAAGCCGCGCAAGCGCCGATACGCCGATGCCCCCAATCCCGACGAGATGAATATGTTTTTGAGAAAAGAAATCCATGGCAATCACCGTGGTCTCTCGCGGCAATCGCCCGAGAGGCCTTAATTTAGATATTTAAATTTATATTCTTTGTGTTGCTCAAAGTCTTCAGAGTAATAAAGATTCCCGCGCTTGTCAGAAAGATAAAAGAAGTATGGGGACTCCTCTGGAGTTGCCGCAGCAAGAAGTGAATCAAAGCCTGGGTTTGCGATTGGTCCTGCTGGTAACCCTTTATTACGATACGTATTATACGGTGAATCAATCGCGAGGTCATCTGTGGTAAGCTCAAATGTATTTTTACCATTAATATAGAGGAATGTTGCGTCTACTTGAAGCGGCATCCCTTCACGTATTCGCTTCCACAAAATACCCGATATCATCCGCTTATCCTCAAATGTATGAGCCTCCTTCTCTAAAATTGACGCCATGGTCACCACATCGGCAAGTGTTTGCCCGTTCTTCTCAATTTCCCTAGAAAGTTCCCCCGCCTTTTCTTTGAAGTTCCCTGTCATTTCGTCAATCACTTGTTCTGGAGTGGCAGTGGGCAAAAAGAAGTATGTATCAGGAAAAAGATACCCTTCCAAATCCTCTGCTTGAGCAAGAAAAGCTTTAGAGTCAAAAAGAGGTAACCGACTTTTGAGAATTTTGGCAACATCCTCGACAGTTGATCCTTCGGGAATAGTAACCCGACTGGAAGAGAGGCCATACTGTCCCATGGACAAACGTTTTGCAACCACAAAAGAGTTTGCTGGTTCACGGAAATAATAGATTCCCGCCTTAAGATTTTCTTCCCCTGCAAAAAGGGCCACAAGCGCCTCAAACATTACTTTCGAACGAATAGCGGACTCCTCTTTGAGATGAGCCGAGATCTCTGAAAGCGTCATGCCTTCAGTGATAAAGATCACTCGCTCGGTAGGAAAGCTTTGCGGAGTAGATGATGCCCATAGCAAAAAAGCCACTGCTGCCAGCCCAAAAGCCATGCCAATGTAATGCACTTTTTTTGCGCTTCTCACACTAGAAATGCAGCGCCTTGCGAAAGCATGTAAGGTTTTTTGTAAAGTCATAACTAGGAAGATGTTGGGAGGTACGCGGGAGGCTCGCCCTTACGAGACTCAATGCGTCCGAATGTTGGAGTTTCTGCCACATCGCCAGGGAAATGATAGATCGTCGCAAGCTCTTCAACCGTAAGCACAAATGGAACGCGCTTGTGTGGTGGATAAAAATATTGCCTTCGCTTGTACGCCGAAAACATTTTTTTCTTGAGACGGAACTTGCGAATACCCTTATAATCTTGCCATGGATAATTAAACTTCGTCGGTCGAGTCCCTTCAAAGTAATTTGAACCACCAGAGAATTGTCGGAAAATGCCAGCAAGTCCATCAATGCGAGAATCTTTAAACGCACTTCCCTTCCCAAGATAAATACCTCTTATCCCGCAGTCAAAGCCAAGTTTTGAAAGACTCCTGTCTAGCGCTGCAATTTGCCCTTCTTCAAGTTTTGAAAGCAACACCGGTCCTGTTGGGCTAGACCCTGGCGCGGCGGTACGCTTGCGCGCATCTTTGATTATTTTCTCAACAAGCTCTGTGCCGACAGCTTTCCAATCTCGCTTCCCAAACCATGTGCCAGGTTTCTTGTAGCGCTTCTCCGGAGTTTTGATAAGGATTTGGAGCCATGCCTGCTCGCCTTTACCTAAAGACCCGAGATATTCAATAGAGCCAGTGAGCGGGTCGGTTTTTTCTTCTTCTTTAATTCCTTCCCTATCAATCTTGTAATCAATATATGTCTTGATAGGAAACGCGTCTTCATTGCCGAGTTTAAACTCAAGTCCGAAGATGTTCCAATCAGACCCCTCTTCGCCATAGTTAACGTATTTTGTGTAATCAGGGACTTCATAAATTTCCATTGATGGGTACTGGGCATAGAGTTGCGCCTCAATGGCATCCTTATATGAAGTTGGGATACGCAGAAAAAATTTTACTGCTCCTTCAAGAGACACCATTTCAAGTGAGAACCAGTTGCGAACACGCCCCTTGAATACCCAATCTGGCCACTTACCTTGTGAAGTCTGATAAAACGCATGCAGTGCCACCTCCATAGCAACGGGGGTCTTTTTCACATCACGCGGAACCTTGAGCTCAAGCATGGTCCATTGAATATTGGCGATGTAACGTCGGCGCACTGTATACATCCACATATTGGCAAATGTGACACCAAGCACGATCGGACCCCAAAGGAGGAACCAATCAAATGCGACATGGTAGATATCAAATACCTGTTGAAAAAGTACTGCCGTATTTTCAAACATAGAATTAGGTTAATAATACCGCACCCCGCAAACAAAGGAAACGGTGATTATACCCAAAAACAAAGGCGCATTTCTATGCGCCTTTGTGTACCCCCTTAACGAGCGAGGCGGTATTTGCCATCTTTGTCTTTCTTGAAGCGAGTAGTGTCTTGAAGGTTAACAAGAATAGTATTTTCTTTAACGTATCTCTCTTTGAGCACCTGCTTGATGATCTCATCACGGGTCATTGGACGTTTCTCTCGCTCTAGTACGCGCTCAATAACATTCTTTACAACACCCTTTTCATAACCCCAGTCAGTGAGAGCATAGAGTCCGCGCCCGACAAGTACGAACCGCGGGTCTTTGATAAGCTCGTTGTGGCAGGTCGCTTCATGAGCATTCTTGCCAAATTGATCACGGATAGCATGCGCAACTTCTGTGAAGTGCATAGGTGAACCGTGCTGACGAATTACAAGAAATGCGTAATCACGAACACCGCGAGTTTTGATATTTGGAGAAGTTGAAAGGCCCCACTCTCCTATTGGGTTTTTGCCGATCTCTTTTGAGATTGAAAGCCAGCGCTTAAGTACTTCTTCATTTTTATATACATCCTCGATATCCTTTAAGTGCTTCAGGAAAGACGCGATGAGCTCTTCCTCAGAGAGAAGCTTGTCATCGTGGATCTCGTCTACAAGTTTGTGAAGTGCGGTATGTACGCGGTCAGCCAATTCTTCGTCAACAAACCACTGTTTATGAAAATGATCATCTTCTTTGTTGTGGCAAAATGTATCGTGCAAAACAAGCATGAAGCGAAGATGGTTTTGTGTATGTGGGTCCTTTGTAGCTGCGATAAGAAAATCCTCTTCGGGAATGACCCCTCCAAGAGAGTGGATGGCACGCTCAAGCTCTGCAAACACATCTTTATTTGAGCTGAAAACGTCAGACTTCTTTATCGCCGCGATGCTTGCATTCTCGATCTGCCTTACGCGCTCGCGAGTGATGCCATACACCTGCCCGATACTATCGAGAGTCATGCGCTCAGTCTCTGCTTCAATACCGTAGCGCTTTGAAACAACATCCTTCCCGCGTTCGGGAAGGACAGAGAGAAGGCGCTTGACTACCTGCTTTGGCTTGAAATTAATAAGTGCCATATATTTGATTGATACTAAAGTTTTAGCACTCCCTTTACAGAAAGTCAAGTCCCTGCCTTAGTAACGACACTCACGAGGCGTCCTTTGACGTAGATAACCCTGACAACCTCTCGCCCTTCGGTCCATTTGAGCACATGTGGGTGTTTAAGTGCTTCTTCTTTTATGTGCTCCTCGGCCGTATCAGTCCCGACCTCAAAATCAGCCCTTACTTTGCCATCCACTTGGACCGCGATGCTCATCTTTTTGGTAACAATCTTCTTTTTATTATATTTTGGCCACTCTGCCAGGTGCACTGATTTTTTGTTGCCTAATATGGACCACATCTCTTCTGCAACATGCGGAGTAAACGGTGCGAGAACTCGCAAAAACATTTCATAGTCTTTACGGGAAAGATACTTC
Organism: uncultured Candidatus Saccharibacteria bacterium; assembly: GCA_964612415.1. Classification (GTDB taxonomy): domain Bacteria; phylum Patescibacteriota; class Minisyncoccia; order Phycocordibacterales; family CAYRGE01; genus CAZTCT01. The sequence goes on from CAZTCT010000006.1 coordinate 12,887, forward strand.
TCTTTTTCTACATCATTTGCAAATGTCATCATGGCTGCAATAGCGGTATTGAAACCAAACTGCTCAATATCTTCATCCACTTTTTTAACGGTGCGATGTAGTGAGGCTTCAAGTTCCTCACTACTTGGTTTATCGCCGATCCATTCCTGGAATCTCCACACGCGCTCTATAAATCTGCGAGCCCCCACGATACTTTGAGTGCTCCAAACGACAGATTGATCAAAAGGTCCCATAAACATTTCATAGAGACGTAGCGTATCCGCACCATAAGTCGCAACAATATCATCAGGATTGATGACATTACCATAACGTTTGCTCATCTTGCGACCATCTTCTGCCATAATGAGTCCCACATGCTGAAGTCGTGTGAATGGTTCCTTGTAATTGACCGCGCCAATATCATAGAGAAACTTGTGCCAAAAGCGCGCATATATAAGATGCCTCGTGGCATGCTCTGCTCCTCCTACATACATATCAACGGGCGACCAATACCTCTCTTTCTTCTTGTCTACAAGCGCTTTCTTATTTTTAGGATCAATGTAGCGGAGGTAATACCACGAAGACCCGGCCCACTGTGGCATGGTGTTGGTTTCTCTCTTGCCTGGACCTTTGCACTTAGGACACTTCGTATTCACCCATTTTGAAATTCCTGCGAGCGGAGATTCACCTGTCCCTGTTGGCTCGTAATGTGTCACTTGCGGAAGTTTTACCGGCAAGTCTTTTTCCGACACAGGGACTACGCCGCATTTCTCGCAGTGAATAAGCGGAATTGGTTCACCCCAGTATCGCTGGCGCGAGAAGACCCAGTCACGGAGTTTATAGGTAACCTTCTTTTTTCCTTTTACAAATTTTGTGATTTCGTTTTTTGCCTCCTCAGAATCCATCCCGTCAAACTTGTCCGAATTAATGAGCACCCCGCTCCCTGTATGCGGCTTGGCGTTTAGGAAATACTCGTGCATGAAAAAATGGAGCGCGTCAGCGGTATCTTTCCCTGATTCCTCCTTTGTCACCCACACTACATCAAATTTATCCTTTTCGTGTTCATCAAGTTTTTGTTCTCCTCGTTCTTCATCAATAAGTGTGAAGTGAAGTCCCACAGCCTCGGTCATACGGTGCTTGTTTTTCGCAGCTGAAAAATAGTGATGAAAGACTGTGCCAGAAATTCCTTGCAATGTTACATTCCTGTATCCCGTCTCCTCAAGGATCTCCCGCCGAGCAGCTGCTTCCAGGTCCTCCCCCTTTTCAATCCCCCCGCCGATAAAAAGTCTCTTGTCGCTATAATCTTTCCCCCATTTTATCTTAAGTACCTTGCCAGTATTTGGATTCTCCACGAGAACGATCACACTTGGGCGCTTCTCCTCATCTTTATTTTTTTCTCCGGTTTCAGGCGCAATGACATGTTTTATGGATACGCCAAATTTGTTTGCAAACGCAAAGTCGCGTTCGTCATGCGCAGGAACCGCCATAATGGCTCCTGTTCCATAATGGCCGAGCACATAATCTGCAACAAATATTGGGATGGGCTCATTGTTTGCGGGATTGATTGCGGCCACGCCCACGAGCTTAACCCCGGTCTTGTCTTTGCCTTCGGCCGTACGCTCTATTTCAGTTTTCTTCTTTACTTCTTCGCGATATGCAGCAACCTCAGACCAATTTGAGATACTTCCCTGAAGTTCATCAAGGAGCTTGTGTTCTGGTGCAAGCACGCAATATGTTGCACCAAAAAGTGTATCCGGGCGCGTGGTAAAAACGGTGAATTTTTTATTGTCTGCCCCTTCTATTTTAAAATCAATTTCTGCGCCCTCACTCCTCCCTATCCAATTGCGCTGTGATTCCTTGATAGACTCCGGCCAGTTCAGTTTTTCAACATCTTTGAGCAGCTTGTCGGCATATTTTGTGATTTTAATAACCCACTGCCTGATGGGGCGCTTCTCTACGATCGTTCCACACCTCTCACATGCATTGCCCTCCAGATCCTCATTTGCAAGACCTGTCTGACACGAAGGACACCAATTAATCGGTTCGTGAGACTCATACACGAGTCCTTTTTTAAACATCTGCAAAAAGGCCCACTGTGTCCATTTATAAAACTCTGGGTCAGTAGTATTGATCTCTCGAGCCCAATCATAATTAGGACCAATTACTGAGAGCTGCTCTTTATAGCGCTTTACATTCTTCTCAACGGCCACGCGTGGATGTGTTTTGGTCTTCAGCGCATATTGTTCTGCAGGGAGCCCGAATGCATCCCATCCCATTGGATGTAAAACGTTATACCCGTTCATCTTCTTATATCGCGAGTACACATCGGTCGCGATATATCCCTTTGGATGCCCCACGTGGAGCCCCTCGCCGGATGGATACGGAAACATATCCAATACATAGCACTTTTTCTTTCCTTTTTCTGGAGGAGTCTTGTAGAGTTTGTCCTTTGCCCACTTTTTCTGCCATTTCTTCTCTATCTTCCCAGGATCATAGGATTTCATAGAAAATAGTGTATCACAACGATTTTAAGCCACAAAAAACGGCTCAACCGATCGGTTGAGCCGTTTTTCTACAAACCTCGTACTTTTAAGATTTACTGCTTAAGGGGTGGGTAGAGGTCAGGATCAATGGTGCGAGTAAAGCACACATGTCCAGCTTCGTGCGCCCATGTCTCTCCGCCCATTGTAGGATAGCGAACAGAGATGCTCCTCTCATCGCTCTCTCGTGAGAATGTTGCGCAAAGTTCAAACGTACGGGCAGCTGTGAGAACACTGTATTCGTACGCCTCACCTGTCTTGGGGTCTGTGGGAACAACCATCCCCTTTATTGGATCATTAAGCTCGTCCAGTGTCTGCGGCAATACTTGTTTTGCTTGCCAGTAATTGGCGATTGCATATTGGATGTTTTGCAAATCAGAAATGCGATATTCGTCAAAACGCTTTTCTCGTTGTGCGTTTGGAGAGCCCATCACAAGGAAACCAATAACAATAGAGATGACCACAGCCGCTGCAGCCCCAAAGAAAATGCGTTTGTGTGTGCCCTCAGGAAGTCCTCCTTGTGTGCGCAAAACTTTCACGTAGTACCAGAAGACTGAGCCAATGACTACAAGGATTACTATTACTTTTGCGAAGAAGGCTGCCGTAATCTCTCCTCCAGAGAGGAAGCTGTAGAGAAGCGTAATGAGATCTATCGCAACAACAAGCCCAGAAACAAATAGTGTGAGGAATGTGAGCCATTTGCGCACACCAAGCTCTCGCTTCTCTGGATGCGCACTCTCATCTCGGTAAAGAAATCGTGAGATAACCCAAAAAATTGGGAAGATAACGATGAGTGATGCTACCGCAAGGCTGACTCCGGATGAGTACGGATCGTAGTAGTACTCAAGTGGATCCAAGAGTGAAGAATTAATAATCGCAAACCACAGTGAGATTAAACTGATAACGCTGATATAAAGCGCGACCATCCCTCCGAAATGAAGGAAGAAGTCTCGCGGCGAAGTCTTTGGTTTTTCCATATGGATATAAGTATAGCGCGTTATATTTTAAACTCAATCACGTCTCCATCTTTAACGATGTACTCCTTCCCTTCTGTGCGAACAAGACCCTTCTCTCGCGCGGCAGCATACGAACCTGATTCAAGTAAATCCTTTGAAGCGACCACTTCCGCACGAATAAATTTATCTTTGAAATCAGTGTGAATAGCAGTACCTGCCTCAGGTGCTGACCACCCCTTCTTGATAGTCCATCCGCGCGTCTCGTCCTCTCCGGTAGTGAAGTAGGTAATGAGCCCAAGCATTTCGTAACTCTTCTTAATAAGTTCATCTACCCCTGTGTCTTGTATGCCAAATTCATTTCGGAAAGTTACGCGCTCATCTTGCGTCATGCCGCTGATCTCGCCCTCTGTCTTTGCATCCACTATGCAATAACTTGCGTTCTCTTTTTCCAAAAATTCCAATAATGCGGCAAAGCGCGGGTCATTCATTTCATCAAGATTCTTCCCTCCTGTCTGCTTATTGAGTACATAAAGGATTGGTTTGCGTGTAAGGAGCGCAAGTTGTTTCGCGAACACCTCCTCTTCTTTGGTTAGTAAAACAGATGAAGCAAGTTTGCCTTCCTCCAATGCTGGACGCAGCTTTTCTAAAACATCCTTCTCGGCAATCGCTACTTTGTCACCCCGCTTTGCGTCCTTCTCGACATTACCAAGACGCTTTGTGGTAGTAGAAAGGTCAGCAAGTGTGAGCTCTAGATTGATGACCTCAATATCATTTACCGGATCAACCTTCCCGCTTACGTGTATGAGATTGGCATCATCATAGATACGGACAACTTCTGCGATCGCATCTACCTCGCGGATGTGTGAGAGAAATTGATTGCCCAACCCCTCTCCCTCTGAAGCGCCTTTCACAAGTCCTGCGATATCTACGAACTCTACCGCAGCAGGAATCGTCTTGGCTGATTTGGAAAATTGCGAAAGTTTCTCGAGTCGCTCGTCAGGTACAGCAACAACACCCACTGATGGGTCAATGGTGCAGAACGGATAATTCTCCGCGGGCACCGACTTCTTCGTCAGTGCATTAAATAGTGTGGACTTGCCAACATTTGGCAAACCGACGATTCCCATTGCAAGTGCCATATTTATGAATTTTGAAGCTTTGCGATCTCAGCTTGATGCGCCTGCATCACTTCCATCACCGCTGTTTGTTGATCTGTCCCCGCTTTAACCTTCGCCTCTATCTCTTTGGCGATATTTTGGAATAATTCAGGATTCTTTTTCACCAAAGCAATGACTTGGTCAATCTGCTCGTCAGATACTTTGTCGCCGAATTGTTTTTTTATAAGTTTTTTGATGAGAAAATCTTTGAACATAGATTTAGAAATTATTTATCGGGCTGCCGGGAATCGAACCCGGTCTACACCCACCCCATGGGCGCGTACTACCGGTATACTACAGCCCGAACATACTCTCTTGGTCGGGCTGCTGGGAATCGAACCCAGTCTACACGCACCCGAAGCGCGCGTACTACCGGTATACTACAGCCCGGCGGATACAGAACTTCCCTATTGTAATGAAATCTTCTTAAAAATCAACGCGGTTTTGTCATCACGCAAGCAGCTTTTCTGCGCGCACACCGACAAGGCGAAGTTTCTTGTGCCGTGGATTCTCCCGAGCATCCAGAAAAGGCGTTACCATGCGAAGAGCAGCTTGTTCTACTTCGGTGATGTTTTTAAGCGGCATAGTGCCAGTATGCGAACGAGTTTTGGTGACAAACCCAGAGAAGCGCACAATGACCACGATTGTCCTAAATGAGGAAAAGCCTTCTCGCTTCAGCCGTCTCATAAGTCCATTCACACATTCAGATATCGCAGGAAAAATAATGTTTGGGTCCAAAGTGTCTCGAGAAAAAGTTGTTTGCTCCCCGACAGACTTAGCCGCCTCCGGATGAGTAAGCTCGCGGTCATCATCTCCTCGCGCACGAGCATAAAGTACACTCCCCCATTTACCAAACATTTCAACGAGAGCCGCCTCCGACATCTCCAAAAGATCCGCGATAGTATGTATGTTTTTCCTTGCAAGTCGCATGCCAGTTTTCGGTCCCACACCCGGCAGCGCACGTACGGGATGCTTCGCAAGAAATTTTAGAACCTCTGAAAGTGTGACGATTGTCAACCCATCTGGCTTGTCCTCATCAGAGGCAATCTTAGCAACAAGTTTATTGGGACCAAGCCCGATAGATGCAGTAATGTGCTCTTTTTCTCTGATTTCTTCTTTGAGCTTTCGGCAGGCATCCTCTGCTTTCGCAAAAGTATCGTACTGGCTCATATCTAGGTATGATTCGTCAACACCCGCTTCTTCCATATCAGAGCAATACTTACGCGCAATTGCCATCACACGCCTGCTTGTATCTCCGTACCGCGAGAATGCAGGTGTAAGAAAAATGACTGGTGGCTTCCCTTCTTTTTTGGCATCTTCTGAGCGCCGCCATGCTTCTGTGATAGGCATTGCGGAGCGTATACCGTATTTGCGCGCAGCATAGTTTGCAGTAGAGACGACACCTCTTCCCTCTCCGCCTTCTGGATCAGCACCCACCACAAGAGGCTCGCCAGAGAGCCACGGCTGATCACGCTCTTCCACTGACGCGAAAAACGCATCCATATCAAGATGTGCAATAATACGGGTCATACAAACTAAAATTATTGTGCAGGTTCTACGACTTCTTTGACCGCTTTGCGGTATTGGCAATAATCACAATCAGGAGCATTTTTGGGTAGTTTGCCGCTCTCCAAACATGCCTTGGCATCAACAAGCGTTTTCTCTACCCAACTATCACTCCCTGTGTATGGCACAAGCGTCACTTCAAACTCAAGTTTGCCATCAAATGCTTTCTTGTCCTTTGATGCATTCGCATACACAAAATACCCCGTGTCTGAAACTTCAAATCCTTTTCGTCGCAACAGCCACTGGTATACTTCCATCTGCCGTTTGTATCCAGAATGCCACTCTTGATTGAGCTCTTCTATCTTTTCATCTTTACTTGTTGATTTGTAATCAACAACAATAAGTTCACCCTTTGGGTTCACCCAAATATCGTCCACCGCACCAGAAACCGTAAACCCTGTTTTCTCATGAGTACATTCAATGCCCTTGAAATTTTCTCGCCATGTATCCAAGTCTTCGTGCTCAAACGGCACCGCATCAACACCATACTGCTCCATAAGAGGATGTGCAGTTTTTGCAACACGATGAATATCAAATTCTTTTTTGAGAAGATGATCTACTGCGCTATTGAGCGCAAAAGGAAATCCTGGTGGACGCGCAACACCAAGTTTGTTGTCTATATAAAAGCAACGTGGACATTCACAAAAAAGATCAATTTTTGATCGACTCAAGCGGAAGCGAGGGCCTCCGTAATTCCAATCTGCTTTGCGGTGTGGTTTATAGTATTGGCTCATTTCTTTTTATATCGCTCATGTTTAGTCTGCTCAGATTTTCGGAAACGAAAGACAGAAGGCGTCCTATACCCTACGGCACCCTTCCTTTTGCTTCGTCCACGATGGCCCATGCCCCTATTGTAACATCCTCACTTTTCTAAAAACGGAGATACTCATCCCACTTCTCATAGAGCGCCTTGGTCGCCCATAGGTCTTGGGCATTGTATTGTGCGATATCCATATATTTCCCTTCTTTAAAGAGGGCGCTTACATCATCTCCAGTCACACCATCTCCTTTGGGGCTCTTGATCCCAAAAGCTCGACACCATAGATGCAGGCTCCCTTTGCGCCGTACTGCACCATAAAACGAAAGCTGATCAAGCAGATCAATGTGCTTCGCCCCGCTGCGCTGGCTACCAAGATAGCGATTGGACATGAGGTCTTTGGTCGGACGAACACCACATATCGCTGATCGCGCAACCAAAAATGGCACATCAAAAGTCCTGCCATTGAAGCTTACAAACTCATCATACGCACGGGAGCCATCCCAGAAGTGTTCAAGCATGGTTTTCTCATCCATTGGTTTGTACACAATGTCATCTTCCGTCTTTTCTTTAAGCCCCTTGCCTCCATCTTGAAAGTACACAACCCCTTTGTCTCTGTCGCAATCAAGCACCCCAATCGCAACGATTGAACCGGTAAGCGGAGAGAAGCCAAGACCTTGCTTCACATCAGTCAACGCAGCTTGGTATTCATCTTCATCATAAGACTCCCGCTTAATCCAGCGCGTGAGCGAATCTTGGGTCGTTGCATCAAGGGCATCAAAGTCTTCACCGATCGTTTCGATGTCAAAAACAAGTCGAGGCATATCGGTCTATTGAGCGGCAGGGAGTACAAACCAAAACTTACTTCCACGATCCTTCCCCGCAGATGAGGCAAACAATTTACCATTGTGTTTGAAAATAATTTCGCGAGCGATAGCGAGACCTAGCCCTGCCCGATTAGGATCAACTCCAATTGCTTCTTTCGTGCGGAAAAACTGAGAGAAGAGAAACGGCTGCGCTTCTTTTGGAATGCCAATGCCCGTATCTTCCACAGAGCAGATAACATTGTTCCCCTCAGCGTACACAAGAATTGTGATCTTCCCCCCAACAGGAGTATAGATAATCGCATTTTCAAGTATTGAGCCAAGTGCAATGCGGAGCCGCTCTGGGTCTAAGATGACCTGTGGGACGCCCGCAGATACTTCTACTGACAGTGCAATATTCTTTTTGGTAATACCTGGCATGTAGCTTGCAACTACCTGTCTTGCCAAAGCACCGACGCTTCCCTTTTCAAAAATATAGTCATAATAGAGCGAGCCTGATCTTGATTCCGTTGCAGCAAGGAGATGGTTTGCAATCTCTGACATTTCGGTGATCGTAGACTTTATATTATCAATGAGCTCGCGCTCTTCTTCGGTATCTGCAGTCAGCGCAAGTCCATCAACGCTCCACGTGGCACGCGTGAGCGGGGTTCGCAAGCGGTGAGACGCGACGGTAAGGAAATCATATTTTATCTTCTCTGCTTTATTTGCTGCAACCTCAAACAACCCCCACACAAGCACCACTAAGCCTCCTGAAATGACAGGAATCATCCAAAATTCTATGGGCGTGACTCCCTCTGGATGGATAATAAAGTATTTGATTGCCCCAAGTACGCCGACAGTGAAGATAAAAAGAATAGTGAGCTTAAACCACAGAGGAACCATACTTGGAACAGGGCTTCCGTGAGTAATTGTTTCTTTTGATGAAGAGTCCATCTTGCCCATTATCATACCACGGGGATACTTCCTTGCCCTGTGAGCAAGTGCTACCATTGCCTTATGGATAGAGCCGAAAAAGAGGCCAGCCTTGCGGAAATTAACTCCCGTTGGATACGAGATTGCAATATTGGCCTCAGAGAGACAGCGACACAGCCCGTACCAGGAACGGGAAACCCGGATGCTGATATTATGTTCATTGGAGAGGCTCCCGGCAAAGATGAAGATCTGCAAGGAAAACCTTTTGTGGGCGCAGCTGGCAAATTCCTAAATGAGATGCTCGGCGCAGTCGGCATTACCCGAGATAATGTGTATATTACAAATGTAGTGAAGTATCGCCCCCCAGAAAATCGTGACCCTACACCCGAGGAGGTTGCCACATCATGGCCATGGCTAAAGGAGCAAATTGAGCTTATTGACCCCGCACTCATCATCTTGCTTGGGCGCCACGCGCTTGGAAGATTCTTCCCGGATGAACGGATATCGGCGGTACATGGGAAGGTGCTCAAGCGTGCTGCAGAAAAACTTGGTGTAAGGCATTTTTACGCGCTCTATCATCCAGCAGCAGCCCTTTATAATGGAAGTATGCGCTCCGTACTCATGGATGATTTCAAAAAAATCCCCAAAATAATTGAGATGATAAAATCTGACACCCTCTCAGTAACAAAAAAGAGGAGTGCGCCAAAAACAACCCCTGCAGAGCCTTCACAGCCTATCACCCCTCTTCCACCTCCGGAGAAACGCGCACAGGATCATCTTTTTTAAAACTTGCTTTTTATACAAAAATGTGGTATTATTAAAAATGGAACAGCATTGTTAAATGCTGTAAATAAAATGCACATCAGAATAGCAAAGGAGATACGGAATGTTCCGCAGACACAGAAAAAATAAGGCATCAGAAGATTTTACCGGCTCAAGGGTAATTAGGATTCGAAGAGGATTTTCTAGGCCCTACTCCTGTGGCCATCGTGACTCGAGGAGATATACCCTCGTGGTACATGGCGCAAAGATACATTCTACTGCACGCAATACTGGGCAAAGCGTTTGCCCTAAGTGTCAACTTGCGAACGAGCTCAAGTACGCAAAGCGTTGCACATTCTGCAGTATTGGGATACCCCGAAATACGACCGTCGCGTTCTTCGACAGAATGGAGGTCAGAGATTGGGACCCCGAGCAGCTGGAATATGCAGTGTTTCATGAAGGGTATGTTGTCGGTTGCGTTGCATGCGCGAAAAGTACCGATCATGTCGCCGCATACTACGGCCGCTGGGATGGCGAAAATTTCTACCTTCAGGGTATGCGTTTGCCCGAAGAGCTGTCTGTTTGTTGACGATCGTCCACTCCTTCCCCGCCACAGATTTTGTGGCGGGTTTTTATTTTCCCATTACAGGCGGTCCGGATAATCTGAAAATATCCCATCCACACCCATACTTTTTATCATACTGATCTCATCTATTTCATTAACTGTCCAGACAAAAACTTTTATCCCTTGTGCATGACTTCTTTCAACGAATCGTGGGCTAACAAATTCCTTCCCTGGTGCAACAAAGTATAGATTTAAATCTCGAGCAATATCCTCATGATCTTCTCTATCAGAGAGGACATACCCAAGGCGCACCTTATCGTTTAGTACCTTAAAATCGTACAACTCCTGAATGTTAAGAGAAGACACGAGAAAATCCTCGTATTCCCACCCATGCTCATCAATTAAATCTTGGATTGCCCTTGCGACAGGATTTGCTGTCCGTAAGCCCTTTAGCTCAATATTGACCTGCGCCTTTCTGTTTATGCATGTAAGTGCTTCATGTATTGTCGGAATATGCTCCCCTTTTCCCGCGTCAAGCTTGCGTATATCTTCAAACGCCTGATCCATAAGCGCCCCCGCTCCATTAGTGGTTCGCTCAAGTGTGTCGTCATGAAATACAACAGTGACACCATCTTTTAGCGTGTACACATCAAACTCGATCGCATCTACACCAAGCTCTAGTGCTTTGTTGAAAGACACAAGAGTGTTTTCGGGCTCATATCCACAGGCCCCTCTGTGTCCTATCTTTATAAAATTTTCCTGCATACCCAATTTGTGGACTTAATCCTAAATGATTGGAACCAGATAGTACAAGAAATAAGGGATTTTGCGGAAATAGCGAGAGCATATCAGGATTTTACGTCTACAGCCCTTACAAGCTAACTCGCTTGAGCGTTAAAGCGTTCACCACTACGATTACTGTAGAAAGACTCATCACGAGTGCGCCAATTTCAGGACGCAAGAAGAACCCCCAGACCGCAAATACTCCGGCTGCCGCGGGGATTGCCACGATGTTATACCCGAGCGCCCAGACAAGATTCTGAATCATCTTTGCGTATACTTTTTTAGAAAGTGTTATGAGGCGCACGATGTCTTCTGGGTCGTTGTCAGTGAGCACCACGTCGCCTGCTTCAACTGCAACATCAGTACCTGCACCAATAGCGACTCCGGTATCTGCCTGTGTGAGCGCGGGTGCATCGTTCACTCCATCACCAACCATGAGCACGATACTCCCGTCTTCCTGAAGTTTCTTTATATGCCTGTATTTATCTTCTGGCAGAACATTTGCGAAATAGGTATCAATGCCAATCTCTTCTGAAACTGCCTGTGCGACTTGCTCATTGTCTCCAGTGAGCATGGCAACTTTGACACCCATATCATGTAACTTTTTGACCGCTTCTTTTGAGGACTCTTTAACTGCATCAGAGAGAACAATGTATCCAAGCACGTTTTCTTTACTAGCTACAAAGACGAGCGTGCCATTTGTATTAGCAGGAACATTGAGAGTCAGGTTAAAACTTCGAATCAAACGCTCATTTCCTGCAAAATATTCCGTACCATCTATTTCTGCTTTCACGCCCTGTCCGGCAACGTTTTGAAAGTTATCAATTTCGGAAACAGGCACCTTTTGCTCTCGCGCATGGGTGAGTATTGACTGTCCGATAATGTGAGAGGAGTGCTGTTCGAGGGACGCTGCGAAGGAAAGGATGTTGTCTGTATCTTGCTCTGCCAGAGGGACAACATCGGTTACGCCGAATTCTCCTTTAGTGAGCGTGCCTGTCTTGTCGAACACCACATAGTCTGCTTTTCGTATTGTCTCAATCTTTGAAAGGTCTTTGATGAAAAAACCGTTCTTTACCGCAAGCGAGGTGGTTACGGTTGTCACGGTTGGAATGGCAAGCCCGAGCGCATGCGGACATGCAATAACCAGCACAGTGATAGCAAGCGTAACTGCAAACACAAACGGCTGTCCAATAACCAGTGTCCAAACGAGAAGCGTCCCAAGCGCGGTAATGCCTGCGACAAAGGTAAGAATGGCAGATGCTTTGTCCGCAATCCTTTGAGATCGAGGTTTAGTCTGCCCAGCTTGAGCTATGAGTTTTTGTATTTGCCCAACAGTTGAATGTTCGCCGACACGAGAGAGTCTGATAGTAAGTGATCCATCAAGACAGATTGCTCCAGCTATCACTTGAGCACCTTCTTCCTTTTTAATTGGCTTTGACTCACCGCTTATATGTGACTCATTAACATTCGCGAATCCTTTAGTGATCATGCCGTCTGCTGGAATCTTTTCTCCCGGCTTCACAACAACAACGTCACCCTCTTGAAGTTCGGTGATATCAACATCAGTCTCAGTACCATTTTCTAGCTTGTGCGCTTTCTTTGGTAGAAGCTTTGCCACTTCCGAAAGCGCATCTCCTGCAGCAGAGCTAGATTTCGCCTCTAAGTAATGTCCAAAGAGAAGCACCCACACTAGTGTCGATATCTCAAGATAAAACTCGACATCCAAGGCAGGAATAAAAGTTGAGGCGACCGAAAACAAGTATCCACTCCCTACGGCAAGCGAGACAAGCGTCATCATGCCATACTTTCGAGACTTTATTTCATGCCACGCGTGCTGGAAGAATACGAGCGCGAAGCCAAAGATTATCGTGGCAATACCAAACTGTATCCACTTGTTAAGTCCAAAGGAAATACTAAGTATCTCTGATACTTTTGGATGCACCAGTACAAGCGGAATAAGAAGAAACGTAACAATCCAGAATCGCTTTAGATACTGTGCGGCAGAACCATGACTCATTCCGTGCGCTCCGTGGCTTGTGTGATTGTGATGGTGCTCATGTGACATAGTTAGATAGTCATAAATACATCACCTTTTGTACCGTCATGAGTAATTTCGTAAATAACGAAATCAGATGTCTTTGGCCCGGGCATGCCCGGCGATCCTGACGGCATACCTGCCATGCCAATGCCTTTGATATCTGGTCGTTCAGCAAGAAGCTTCCGCACTGCTTCCTTAGGAATATGTCCCTCGACTACATACCCGTCAATCTCCATCGTGTGACAGCTCTCAAGCTCATACGGTATGTCGTACTGTTCTTTTATCGATTGCATATTTGCAACTCCCTCAACATCAACGCCATATCCTTTTTTCTCCAAGTACGCAGCGTACTGTCCGCAACAACCACAACTCGGTGATTTGTAGATGGTTGCAAGAAGCCCGTTAGCAGGAACTTCAGTGACCATGCTTTCCTTAGGGAATACTTGCATTGCCATAACGCCGACAACAGCGAACACTACGACAACAAGTACTCCGATAATAAGATTGTTTTTCATGCTAATTTTCATTGAACCATGAATTAAGCCAGCCTTTCATCTGTTCCACCTCTCTCGACTGACTTTCAATGATGTTGTTTGCAAGCTCGATAAGTTCTGGACGATCAGTTTCCTTCAAGAGTTGCTCTGACATTCTGATCGCTCCTATATGATGCACGACCATACCACGGAGCCACGCTTCTTCGTATGCGTCTCCAGTTTGGCCACGCCCAATAAGCATCATTTCGTCCATCATGTGCATCAACTCGCCGTCACTGTTTAGGATTTCATCTTCATAATAACCTCCCATGTGTTCTTCCATCTCCTCGTACATTGACTCATTTGAGAAGAAACCTCGGTGTGGCATATTATTGGCACCAAAGAAGTAGCCGAGCAGGAGTCCGACGATAAGGGCGAGAAGACCGATAATGATTGTTTGGTTTTTGTTTTCCATACTATTTTTTCTTAGCTTTATTAAAGATACTGATAATTTCACTGATCGCTTTCTTCTCCTGTCCTTGCTTCATCTGATGAATGACGTGTTCAGATAGGTGATTTCCAAGCATCAAATCCTCAACCGCCGAGAGTGCGCTGCGTACTGCAGATGACTGGGTAATGATATCCACGCAGTACTGCTCCTCATCGACCATCTTGAGGAGCCCGCGTACTTGACCCTCGACACGCCGAAGACGATTTTGTACCTGCTTTTTCGTTTCTGCTTTCATACACAGGATATTATACCCCTAGGGGGTATAGGGCGCAAGAAGGGATGTGTATTTGTTGCGCAAAAATGGTTCCAAATGCAAAATAAGCAGCCAAAAATCCCCGAAAATGAGTTGAGTTTGATTACTGTGGACCATGCCGGACTTGAACCGGCTACCTCATCCATGCCATGGATGCGCTCTACCAGGTGAGCTAATGGCCCTTCACTGCACGATGATATCGAAGAGACGTCTCGATGTAAAGAATTTATCTGCTATTTGTGTTTCTCTCGGGCAAATCGCGCGATGAAGGGGAAACTCATATACGCGACCACTACGTCAAAGTTCATCCACCAGCGGAGCAAAGTACCCTTGATAAGTCCATGCTTTTTCTCTTTGATCGGTTGTGCATAATCAAACATACTCCAACCTAAACCATTTGTGGTATATCGCCTCACATAATGATTGAGTCCTGCCTCTACTCGGTATCGATATTTATAATAATTCGGAAGCTTTTCCCACACATATTTGCGCAAAGCACGCTCTCCTGAGTTTAACCCCCAGGCACGCACAGCTCTTTGCATGAAATTTCCGCGCATGCCAATGTACATGTCATAATCCCTTGCACGAACCGGAGCAATGATCGCATCAGCATGCTCCGCCCGAAAACCTTCAAGGTCAGCATCGCAGAAAAAAATGATGTCGTTTTTAGCAGCGCCCACTCCTTTATTCATGCTCGCCGCTTTCCCCAAATTTTTCTCATTTTGCAAAAGCTTCACGCTTGGGAATGCCCTGACTTTATCCTTTGTGCCATCTATTGATCCATCATCAACAACAATTACCTCGTCAATCAGCTTGGACTTGGTGAGTTCAGCCAAAACCCCACTGATACGCTCCGCCTCATTGTACGCAGGAACAATAGCTGTCGCTCGTTCGAGCTCAACCCCCTCTACATCTCGCGCCTCAAAGAAACCTTCTTCTTTTATGAACGTAGTGATGATATCTGACACTTCACTTTTAATTTCCGAATAAAACACATTGTGACTTGCGCTTTCTAAGAGTTTGCACGATGTCTTGCTTTGGATTCTTTTGCTCAAATTTTTTACCCCTTTATGATTCCCAAGCCGGTCGTGTTTAGCATGCACAAAGAGAATTGGTTGCCTAATAAACGCAAGCCTCCTCTCAACAAGCGCATGAAGCTGCCGAGAAATCGCAAACCCGTCAAAAAGCATATACTCGTAAAAAATAGCCTTCGCACGAAGCTCTCGTCCTAAATTAGTAAACCGCTTTTTCCATTTCCTTTTGAACAATCCCAAAATTGAGGCACCAGGAATATTAAACGGGAAGGAAAAGGTGTGAGTGGTCCCAATCGCCACAACTCCTGCAACAGAATATTTTGATGCAAGATAAATCGCCATTTGCGCACCCATACTGAGACCCACGAGCACAACCTTTTTGTTCTCCGAGAGAGCCTCCTTCACCTTCTCTTCAACGGGAGCAAGGAGCTCAGCCATGCTTACCCCCATGAGGTCTTCAACCCTTGTACCATGCCCCACAAGGGTCTGGCATATGGCGGTGACACCCAGCTCCTTATTGAGTCGCTCTGGCACATCAGAAAAATCGGTTGGCCCTCCAGTGTAGCCGTGGATGAAAATGACGAGATTATTTGAATCCCCTGGCAAGGAGAATGTGGTCATTCTTTTGTTACCCATTTTCGTATGCTTAACAACATAAGATAAAAGAGTGCGATTGCGCCTGCAATATAAAATCCTGCAATGGTAATGTCATCAGTTGCTTGTGCAAGACTATAATAGCCGAGTCCCGCGAACCACCCAATGTAGCCAAGTGCTATCGCCCAAATACCTGTGGCGATCGAATTAAAGCGAAGGAATTTCCAAAAAGTGATTTCGCGCATACTCAAATAGATAAGAATAAGAATCCGGGTGCCAAGCAGAATCTTTGAGATCAACAGGATGATCACATCATTCTTGTGCGAAAGTGTTTGAATCCTTTCTTCAAGTTTTCTATATTGGACAAAATTGTCTCTGCTTTTCTGTTTTACCTTAACCCCCCAACGCGTACGCGGAAAAAAGAACCAGAAAGAGTCTAGAAGGACCATGCCCAAGAAGCTCCCAGGGATGATTGCCCACAAAGGAAGCGCTCCTTGCCCAGCGAGAAATGAGAGTCCGAGGACCGCAGTCTCCCCTCCGATCAGTGGAGCAACGATAGAAGCGGGAAATGTGAATGCCGCATACTGCGCGGCAAAATTTATAATGTAGTCCATACTTGAGATACAACTAGTATATCTCTTCGGCAAATAAACAAAAAGAGCCAGTATTAACTGGCTCTTTTGTAGCGAACGCTCAAACGATATTATCGGGTGATCTCAATAGATGCAGATTGCTCTGGATCACAAGACCCCACTGTTACACGACCATTTGAGTTTTTCTCAATGTAGTAATCTGTGTTTGATGCAGATCCCGTCGATGGATCAAATGGTAGACCAACGATATATGTTGGAACAAGCGACGCAGAAATATCAACACATGATGCGAGTGTAGTGGTTGCGGTACATGTTGTATCACACCCAGTTGTTGCTGTGCCTAGCACCTGAGCTGACGTGTACACTGAATCAACGCCCGTTGGCAATGCGCCATTGTTGTCAATCGCGTACTGGTACACCGCATTCAAAAGCGCATTTACATCGCTGCTTCTCTGGGCGTTGCGTGTTTCTCCTAATTGTTTGTTTGGATTAAGAGCGACAATAACAATACCAGCAAGGATGGCGATTGCAGCAACCACCAAAAGGATTTCCAAGAGAGTAAACCCCCTCTTTCCTGTTTTTCCCATAATCAAATATTCACTTTCAAATTAAATGGTAAATCAAAACGACACCTTAGAAGTCGGCAACTTCTTGCCATGAGGCGATATTGATCTGTGGATTTATATCGTCAATAACAACTTCTACTTTCCTGTTTATTATATCAACTATCCCGGTAGCTGTAATAGTCCGGTTTTCCCCACCCTCACTCGAGACGGTATATGAGCAATTTCCCTGCCCTAATGCGATATTGCCCGTACCCACATAAGAGGTGTTGTCTCTGATGGTCTGGAGAGCTGCCTCGGCGCATGCATTTGCTAAACCCTTTGCTTGGTTTGACTGCTCATACGCAAAACTGGTCCGTGATGAATCAAGCCCAAGGAGCAAAAGCGACACAGTAACCGCTATTCCAACGGCCCCAACCACGAGCACGCTTATCAATGTAATATATCCGTTTGAATGTCGCATAATATTTAGCGCAGTGCCGCGCTCGCATGAAATGTCCTGCTGAAATTGTACTCCTGTCTACCCTCGGGATTCACATGGAGAAGTGTGAGCGTCACGCGTATCAGGCCTGGCGTGTCTGCGAGCGAGAGATTTTCAAAAAGCAGAGAGGAGACAATTACTTGCGAGTTTGTGAGTGTAATCGGTAACCCCGCCCCCTCAGTGATTCTTACGGCTCCCCCAGATAAATCAAAAATCGTTGGGTCGCCCAGCGTACCCACAGCATCAAGCGAGAGAGCTCCAGCCGTAGTGCCAGCCGTTGGTGTGTTAATTGCGTCTGCGTTGCGGATAGACTGTGTTATGGACTGCATTACCGCAAGGCCCTGCTGATCTACCTCGGCAATTGTTTGGTTTTTCACCCGTGACTCAAGTAAGGTTGAAAGGAAAAGCGTTGCGACAAGAAGCAGTGTGGCAGAAATGCCAATATAAAGTATCAATTCAACCAATGTAAAACCTTTTTTGTATTGCTTATTGCGCATATCCCATTATAACTACATCATCTATATATACATTCTCATTGTTCGCGTCGCTTTTCGAAGAAAAGCGTAGCATAAATGTGGAAACGCCGAGTGCGTCTGGGAGACTGAACGCATCATTCGTCCACACGCCATCCGTAGGGTTAATATACTCAGCAATCTGCACCCATGTGCCATTGATTCCATTGGTACTATTTGTTGAATATGCCACACGAAATCCCTCTCCCGCATCCAAATTGCTCGTCTGCCAGGAATACGAGAGGGTCATGCCCCCATACCCTGAAAGATTTATTGGTACATACGCAATGTCGTATTGTTCGGGGTTTTGAAAACCTTCGTCGGCATCATTGAAGGTAAGATGCGCTCCCGCCGAGAGCGAGCTTCCCGCTCCCCCAAAATTCACTCGCACATCATTTGTATCCCCAACGCCCTGATAGGTGACCCACCCTGGCATGTTTTGCGCAGTGTCAGAAGAACCGTCCCATGCATTATCAGACCCTGGAAATGTTTCCCCAAAAATCATGGTGACTGGAGAGCGTGTTGAGCGGCTTGCTATGTTTGATAATCCTCCAGAATTAAAAGCGTCGTCTGTTGCTTTGATTGCAAAATAGTATGTCGTCGAGGGAGTAAGCCCTGAAACTGTCATTGTTTCAGAAGAGCCTGCCACAGAAGGCGTCGGCTCATTGCTTGCCTGAGTCGCGGTGCTCCAGTTCCCCACCGTTATCGGCACTGTCGCATATCGCACATCATAGGAGCTTGCGGTTCCTGTGGTACCGTCATCACCCGGTGCGGTCCAAGAGAGCTGGATTGAATTTTCGGTGGGGTTGGAAGCTGAAAGGTTGGAGATCGCTGCAGGGGCGGTCACGTCGCTTGAAACTCCGATGAATTTGATATCATCTACATATACATGCTTGAACGCTGCACTACTATTGGAAGAAAATCGCAACACGAAAGTTGAAACGGCAGCTCCCGCAGGGATGTCGTACGTCGCTTCTACCCATACATCGTCTGTTGGATCAAGAATCTGCGCTATTTGTGTCCATGTGCCATTGATTCCATTTGTTGTGTTTGTAGAGTACGCAACCCTTAATCCCTCATCCGCATCAATGTCATCAGTTTGCCAATAGTATGACAGCTGAACATTGGTAAAACTGGAAAGATTCACTGGCACATAGGCAATGTCGTATTGTTCAGGAGTTTGGAAACCTTCGTCGGCATCTTCAAAAGTGAGGTGATTGCCGCCTGAGGGAGATGCTCCTACGTCTTCGTTGCTTACCTGTACATCGTTAGCGTCTCCTGCGCCTTGATACGTTACCCATCCTGACATATCTTCGGCGGTGTCAGACGAACCGTTCCATGCAGCATCTGCGACAGGAAATGTCTCGTAGAAGAAGGTGACTCGTTGCGGTAAAGTAGAGAGATTTGGAACATTAGAGAGTGTTGAGGTATTCGATGATTGATCTGATGTTTTGATCCCAAAGTAATATGTAGTATTCGCCAAAAGTCCTGAAACAGACATCGATTCTGAAGACCCCGCAACAGACGGCAGAGGCTCTCCTGTGACCTGCGTAGCTGATGCCCAATTGGACTCGTCTATCGGCACTGTCGCATATCGCACATCATAGGAGCTTGCGGTTCCTGTGGTACCGTCATCACCCGGTGCGGTCCAAGAGAGCTGGATTGAATTTTCGGTGGGGTTGGAAGCTGAAAGGTTGGAGATCGCTGCAGGGGCGACAAAATCATCTGATATGCCAGTGAGTCGCACATCATCAATGAATACATTTTCATTGTTCTGGTTGCTTAGCGATGAAAATCGCAACACAAACCCTGCTGTAGCATCTGTATTTGGCAGACTGTATGTATCCTGCACCCATATGTTGTCGGCTGGATCAAGGTGCTGTGCGATCTGTACCCACGTACCATCAATTCCATTGGTCGTGGTTGTCGAATACGCAACGCGGAGCCCTTCCCCCGCATCCACATTACTCGTTTGCCAGTAGTATGAAATAACTACATCCACAAAACTTGAAAGGTCGATCGCAACATATGCATTGTCATACTGTTCAGGATTCTGGAATCCATCAGAAGCACTATTAAAAGTCAGATGGGCGCTCCCAGAAGGAGAAAGTCCTACGTCTTGGTTGCTAAGCCGTACATCATTCCCATCAAATTGTCCCTGATGTGTCGCCCACCCGGGCTCATCTACTGCAGTATCAGTAGAACCACCCCACGCATTGTCTATTGCGTTAAACGTCTCATAAAAAATTGTGTTGGGAATGACAGGCTTTTGCCAATTGGTCAGCCGAGTGGAAAGCGCCGCAACGCCAAGACGTTGCGCATTTTGCTGCCATGTTACCTGCGACACCACATCTTTCTGATCGCTCCCCACATCCGTGATGATAATTTCGCGAGTAAAAATACCTGTGACATCATTTACGCCAGAAAGTGTCCACTGCCCTCCTGATATAGCAAGCCCGTGTGTACCTGTGGCAAGTCCATTGAAATTTCCTTCGGGCCCTTCGTCGCGAATATTACGGACTACTTCTAGTCCTTCCTCGGAGAGAAGCGTTGCCTGTGTGCGCAAGCCCGCAAGCGATGTAGACTCTTGTCCATACAAATACACCCCGGCAAAAGCGGTAACGATAAGTATGAAAATAGACCCCGCAAGTATTGCCTCTACAAGCAAGAAGCCGCGGCGCCTAGAAATCAACAGCCCCTTTTGTATTGATAGTAATATTTCGTGTTTCATTTGCACTTGATGTCAAAACAATCTCCCCTGTCGCATTTGGCTCTCCAGAAAACTTCGCAAATACGACCTCGTGCAGACCCGTCGGGGTAATAACCCCCGGCATAGTAAAGACTTCGTCAAAATCTGAATTACGCGTCAGATAACTTCCTCCACGGAAGATGGCGATGAAGTCACTCTGTACGTACAACCCCCAGGAAGAATCTCCAGACCCCCCTTGCGCAAGTGTTTGCGCGCGCCGCAAGGATTGTGCGATTGTTCCTGCGGCAATATCTAAATCGTTGCGAGTTTGATAAGACTGATATATCGGAATGCCAAACCCGGCGATAAATGAGATAACCGCAAGCGCGAGCACGATCTCTGCCAAAGTAAACCCTCTATTCTTGTTCTGCGCCTTCAAGAATGTTCGCATCTTCCTCTGTGTTAGCACCCTCACTTTCTTCATTCTCGACCACGACATAATCGCCCGAAACCCACCCGCTCGTCTCCGAAGAGAGTATAATCTCATACCATCCTTCTTCCTCGGCGGTATACTCAAATTCTTCCCCAGGGAATGCCTGCCCAATAATCTCTCCTTGAGGAGAAGGCTCACTTCGCACATTGAGATATTCAAGATCACCTGAGGCAATCACAAGCACTGGCAAGACTTCCTCTTCCGGAATTTCTTCAATTACGGCCTCGCCAGCAGTCTCTTGCTCTTCTTGCGTCACCACAGGCACCACCGGCAATGCCACAGGAGCAGGCGCACTCTGTTGTATCCTCTCTGAAGGACTTGAGTTAAGCCCTCCGATAAGGTTGTAAATGGGTAATATCACCGCAAGCGCTACAGCCACCACGCCAAGCCAGACGATAACGAGCAAAATCGGCTCAAGGATGACCGCTATGTTTTTCGTGGTGTTTTCCGTACGTGCCTCAAACATCGCGTTTATTTTGAGCAAAACTTCAGGAAGATTGCCTGAGCGTTCCGCTGCAACGATGAGCTGCTGCACAGGAATCGGAATAAGTGCACTTGATTTTTTAAACGTAACAAAACTTTTTTGGAATGAATTGCCCTCCTCAATACTTGTACGCAAATGTGCGCAGAGCTTCCGATAATGCGGAAAGGTTGTTGCACGTTCAAGAGACTCAAGCGCCTGCGTTACAGGCAATCCTGCTTGCAGAAGTGTCCCTAGAAGATACCCAAATCGAGCAAGCTCTACTTCCTGTAGGACACGCTTGATCCCAGGCAAATTAAAGAGAATCGTCTGCCCGATAAATTTGCTTTTTTGAAAGTAGAAAACAAAATAGACGATGAGCCCAAGACTTAAGAAAAATATTGGGAAGACAATGACCCCATACTCTCCCAAGAATTCACCGAGTGCAATGAGCCCTTTCGTAAGCGACGGCAGATCAATGCGCAGTTGTGCAAACACAGACGCAAGGCGTGGCAGGATAAACCACGATATCGCAACTCCAATGACTGCAGTGAGTACAAGCACGAACACCGGATACATCATCGCGGAACGCAATTTTGACTGAAATGATCTGTCTTTCTCTTCTTGTATTGCAATGAGCTTGAGATTCTCTGCGAGTCTCCCGGAATCTTCTCCGATCCGCACAAGCGAGACTGTATGATCTCTGAACATTTTGCTCTTCTGCAGTGCTTTCCAGAGCGGCATACCTCCCTCAATATCGTACTTGAGCTGTGTGAGCACTTTCTGCATAGTGCGAGAGCGCATCTCCATTCCCACAGCTTCGATCGCATCCGTGATCGTCATCCCTCCAGCGATGAGCATGCTTAGGTTCTCAACAAAATAATCGCGCTCTTTCCCTACCCCAAATGATATAGAGTTGAGTGAGTCAATAGTGCGTTGAAAGAAGTTCCCCTTTTGCTCTCCTATCATAGTTTGCTTTTGCGCGCAGGCGGCGGTGCGATGCGGATCACCTCTTCAAGAGTTGTCGCTCCCGTCTTTATTTTCTCTATCCCATCTTCAAATAAAGATTTAGAGCCCTGTTTTTGCGCAAGCTCCCAAATCTCCCTGGTAGATGGATTCTTCAATATCAAATCTTTCAATTCTGGCGTAACGCGAATGAATTCAAAAAGCGCAGTTCGACCGTGGTATCCGGTATACCCGCACGTGGTACACCCTTTCCCTGCATAGAGTGTAATGTTTTTGCCCTGGAAATAATTCTTCCCATTGGTAAATTTGTTCTTTATATCGCTTGGGCTCACCACCATGCTGTAACTGCACTTCTCGCAGATCTTTCTCACGAGACGCTGCGCAATGATGAGCTCAAGTGTGGACGCAAGAAGGAACGGCTCAATCCCCATATCAAGCAAGCGCGGTACTGCCGTCGCGGCATCATTGGCATGGAAGGTTGAGAGGAGGAGATGCCCCGTAAGCGCTGCATTGACTGCAATCTCCGCGGTCTCTTCGTCGCGTATTTCTCCCACAAGGATAATATCTGGGTCTTGGCGCACGATAGAGCGCAGACCTTTGGCAAAGGTAAGGTTGGTCGCAGCGTTTACCTGAATTTGGTTTGCTCCAGTTATTTTGTACTCAACAGGGTCTTCAATCGTAGTTACGTTTACATCAGGGCGAAGCAGCATTTTGAGCACTGCATAAAGCGATGTTGTTTTTCCGCTTCCTGTAGGCCCCGTGGAGAGGATCATGCCGAAGGGTTTGCGTGCGGCGTCTTCGAGCATTTCTTGATGAAGGGGCGTAAGTCCAAGGTCGCCAAGTGTAATCCACTGCACATACGCAGCAAGCATACGCAACACAACCTTCTCCCCTTCAACTGTGGGGATAATAGAGGTGCGAAGATCAAACACCTTACTTCCCTTCTCGTAGTGCATAGATCCATCCTGTGCCGCATAGTGCTCGTCAATGCGCAAACGGCTCTGCACTTTGATCCTGTTTAAAATGTTTTCATAGTGTTCCTTTGGAATACGCCCTGCCTCCTGAAGCACACCATCAATACGAAAACGGACCACGACATCACGGAGAAGTTGTGGCTCAAAGTGAATGTCAGACGCGTGAAATGTATAAGCGTCCTCAAATATTTGTTCTAGTATTTCTGGCGCGACACGCTTTTTCTCTTGAATGATTTTTGAGAAACTCGTCTCAAGAGATTTGTGATACCGGATGAAGTTCTGACTGATATCTTCCGGCAATGAATATGTAATGGTGATTTTCTGTCCGGGAAACACATTCTCAAGGTCTTTGATGAGATTTTCTTGGGTGGGATCGTCAGTTGCAATCACAACCTCCTTCTTTGCTTCATCCTCGCTGAAAAGCACTACTCGATACTTCCGAGCGATCGCTTCTGGAATCTTGAGTATCTGATAGCGGAGCGGCCTATTGGCATAGAGGTCCGAATAGCCAACCTCGTATACTTTCGCGATTGCCTGCCCAAGAAGGTTTTTGGTGACAAGCCCCTCTGTCATCAAATAATTGGCAACGGTAGTATTGCGAGCCTTTGCAAATTGCTCAGCCTTTTCAAGGTCTTGCTGAGATACAAAATTCTCGCTCACCAGTATCTCTTTAAGTTTTTTATCATCAACTTTCATAGACATGCCATGTGAACGGAAAAACGGCGTTCCGCTGTAAACGAACTTGTTTTCATTATATCAGTCTTCGTGTCCTTGCGGTGGGTATAAGTGCCATTTTTAGCCACAAAAAACGGCTCAACCGATCGGTTGAGCCGTTTTTCTTGAAACCATACACTTTCCAAATGTACGCGCTTAGAAAAGTTTTTGCCCGTACGCCTTCCAGCGGGTGAAAAGATGCCATGCGCACACAAGATACGCGATACCCGCAAGCGCGTATACAATGTTTAGCTGCAAGATAAGCATTCCAAAGTTCTTGCCCATGATACCAGTGACCCCAAGATTGAGTCCCGACACGACACTGACGAAGAACGCAATCATGTCCTTCTTGTCGGTTCCTCCAAAGACTTTTTTGCCAGTCACCGACCAGCGGTATAGAAGATATGCTGATGCGGCTCCGGAGATAATCCAGCAAATTTTAAGTAAAGAAAAAACAAACACAGATAATGCCCCGCCCACAAAGGTAAATATGATTGGCGTCGCCCCCGCGATGAGCGACACGGCAGCTACAATGAGTCGCACTTCTGACCAGGCAAAACTATAGTATTCAAGAGTGTGTGGATTTGTATACTCTTTGATGTCCATAAAATTATGTTTATGAATAAACGTACTTTAAGGATATCATAACTTGGTCTAAAATATAGCTATGGCTACAAGAGAAATTGCTACTGGTGTCGTGCATAGTGTCCCCGCCGATCTAAAGAAAGCGCTCACCTCCGGACACGCAGTACAAGACACGTGGAACAATCTCACTCCACTTGCTCGCAATGAGTGGATTTGTTGGGTTACGTCGGTGAAAAGACCAGAGACGCGAAAGGAGCACATTGAACGCGTACGCAAGGATCTCATTAAAGGAAAGCGTAGGCCCTGCTGTTGGATTGGGTGTATTCACCGCACGGATAAGGCAATCAGTCCTTCGGTGCGAGGGATACTTAGCGGGAGGAAGAGAAAGTGATTTTACGGGGAGTGCCGCCAGTATTTATGGTTTCGTCTACTGACGAAACATCATTGCGCCTTCACAAAACGACAAAAGCCCCGCAGGGGGCTTTTGTCAGTAGACCGTTTTGTGACCCAAGTGGGATGGAATTGGGATCAGATAATCCAATATTTCTTTGGCACTCTTAAGAAACTTGAAGGGTGCCGTGAGCACGAAAGATTAAATACCACCATTAGTCTCAAATTCATTTAGACACCACTGCACAAAAAGCTCCCCTTCCAACACCTTAGACGTGGGCACTGTGTAAGATTGTAACCCACTCTGTATGTCGGCAAGTTCCAAATACCCCATCTGATCTTTGTAGTCAGACCATATACTCGTACAAGGGCCGGGCGAATTACCGGGTGGGTCATATAAAACGACAACCTTTGACCCATCTATCCCAACTGTTCTGAGGACCCTATACTTCTGAGGAGTTACCCCTGGAGATGAGTCATCGTATACCGTCTCGGAGTACAACTCTTTTAGCTCAGTAGTTTTGAGGTTGTAAGAATAAATTCTGTTTATGATGCCCAGGGACATTCGATCAAGCGACTCAACTGTAGAAAGAAAAATGATGTCCTCATTTTCCGGGTTAATAGGCATATCAAAACTTTCCAGATG
The DNA here is from genome assembly GCA_964612415.1 of uncultured Candidatus Saccharibacteria bacterium. Classification (GTDB taxonomy): domain Bacteria; phylum Patescibacteriota; class Minisyncoccia; order Phycocordibacterales; family CAYRGE01; genus CAZTCT01. Next base: position 38,657 of record CAZTCT010000006.1, read on the forward strand.
TTCCTGTCCAACCCAATTATCAGGTCCGGCCTGTGGGCTACTACCAAAATCAATCTTAGCCCAGATATCGTCAGGAATCTGCAACTTCTCCCCAGTAGGAGAAATGAAAATCAAATGATCATTTAACACTGCTCCTGGACGAGAAGGGTTTGGCTTATACGTAACGTCATGAGTATAGCCATCTTCATTTATTGTGCCTCCAACCACTGGCGAACTAATGACATTCTGATACTGATTTACTGGGTTTGTTGTGATTGTATTACTTGTACTTGCCGTTACACCAAGAGAAGATACTTTGTCTAATTGCGTTGTCTCTGCCTGAATTAATTGAGCTTGACGCTCCACCAGCGTATAGATCGCCGCTCCGATAATGAGGATCACTAAGGCACTGATACTGACGATGAGCCCAGTGTGACTTTTGGGCTCTAGAGATTGCTCAGGTTCCATATGAATTTAGTATAACAAAAACCAGTGACCCTACGGGGAGTCGAACCCCGATTACAGCCTTGAGAAGGCCGTGTCCTAACCATTAGACGATAGGGCCGTAGAAAAAAATGCCCGAGCGGGCAACGGCAAAATTATATAGG
>CAZTCT010000007.1:0-26097 GCA_964612415.1 uncultured Candidatus Saccharibacteria bacterium
TGCAAACCTTTGTTGAAAGGCATCGAGGCAAGATTTTACTTGATTCTGAAGTTGGAAAAGGAACCAAATTTACTGTCACTTTACCACTTGCTTCACTTGAAGATCCGAAGGTTGTTTCAACTGGTGAGCAAGAGATCGGCACGCGTGCTTAGTGTTATACACAATAAAGCGTCCAGGAGGGGCGTTTCTTTGATATGATTGGGACAAACTAGAGGAACTCCTCATTATTTTATGGAAGGCTCACCATACAGCTCATATACTCCGCTTCCTACACAAGAAGTGCCTCCCAAGAAGACCCCTTCGCACAAGCGCTTGTGGGCGACCCTCATTGTTTTAGGACTTGTCGGCATAGGCGTCTCTTTTCTCATGAATCGTGTTCCCGGCAACACCGCGGCAACGGTCAACGGAGAGATCATCACTAAAGAAGAGGTAGGGAAACGGGCTGCTCAAATTACTGCTGCGTATAGCACACAGGGTACTGTTGTTGAAGACAATGACTTACTTGCGGAAATCCATACACAAGCGCTTCAAACAGCGATTACAGACGCGCTGCTTCTCCAAGAAGCGCAGCGGATTGGTATTACCGTAACTTCCGATGAAATTGACGAGAGTCTGGATGAGTTTGATGGAACAAGAGCTGAACTTGAAGAAGCGCTTACTTCATATGGTGTTTCTCTTGATGACCTAAAGAAGCATATTGCAATGCAGATCGCGATAGAAAAGCTTGTTACAAACTACACAAAGCTCCATGGTATAAACGCGTCGGAAGGTGAGATGCAAGACCTCTACAAACAAATTGTGAAAACAGAATCGGCAACTTCCTCATACGAGGAGTTGTATACAGATCTCAGACTGAGAGTTCTCAAGCAAAAGACAGACAAGCTTATGATTGAGTATGTGAATGCACTCCGCGATAAAGCAAAAATTCGTATCTACAACTAACGGGTGTCTGCAATATCACGAGCGTAGTAAATTCCCCACAGGAGGATGAAGCCCAAGACGAAGAATAAATATTTAAATTCTGGGAGTATCCACAAACAAGCGGTTGCGACCATTGTGCCAAATACATAAGAGAGAGGGCGGAGCATTCTGAAACAACTTACCAGACTCACGTCTCTGCTCTCAACATGCTTGTAGAAGTACGATTCTGACATGAGCTCAATAAAGCTTGCGCCGATACGAGTGATGAAAAGCGCGATTGCCCAGACCCACCACTGCGTGGATGTGATGAAGGGGAATGCGATGACCCCAAGGCCAGCAATAAGGAAACCTACAATGAGAAGCTCTTTTTCTCCCCAGTATTTGTCAGCGATTTGCCCCAAAAACATTTGGAAAAGAGGGAAAGGAATGAGCGCAATTGGTATCACCATCCCAATGATGACGCTGTAAGAAAGCCCAATGTAATTATGTAGATAAATAGGAATGTACACTACCATCCATACATAAAACACAAAAAGGAGAAAATATGCGCGCAAAATCCCGTAGAGGTTTTTGTCTTTGGTCAGGCGACGGATGGCTGTTTTGAAAGAAATATTGTGATAGTCCGGGTTGGGGTGCGACTTGAATTGTGCGGTAACCAAAAAAAGCATCAGGATAATAAGAAGTCCCGCAGCCCCGTATATCTTCCAGAAATCTCCGTCCGTGAGAAGAAGCCCCGCTGCGAATGGAGCAACAATCGTAGCTGCATTGGTAAGCGTCAGGAAGTATCCGCGGATAGCACCTGTTGTTTTGTCCGTGGAGAGTTGTTCGAGGAGGATATCAAAGCCGAAAAATACGAGAGTGATGGAGACGTCTAGGGCGATGAATGCTATCACTACAAGGCTTGTGGTGAGAGGAATAGAAAGGGTGCTCAATAGAGCAAGCGCGAGGAGAGACATCAGCTGGACTCCCAAAAAAATCAGCGTAATGCGGTAGTGTCCATAACGTCGCAAGAGAGCGGGGATTTTCCCCAAGAAAAAGAGACTTGCCAATGCAGCAAGGGTAAAGACAATACCCACAGCACGCTCCGACATGAATCGCTCGAGAAGTGAAGAGTTGATATAGAGGGGAAACGCCCACACGAATGTGTAGACGAATCCGAGAGTGTATATCGCACCGATCTTTCTTCCGGTCAGCTCGTTGCGTCCAATACCGATATGGGCAAGAAATCTGCCAAACATACGGCAATTATATCAAGCGAGCGGTTTTTTTGCGATTTTTATCGCTTAGACACCCAAAATAACAGGGAGGACGATGGGGCGCTTTGCTGTCTGCTGGAGAAGGAATCTACCAAGGTCATCGGTGATGCGCTTTTTCACAAATTCAAAGTTGATCGGATGCATGCCATGAGTTGTGTCCTCAATGTGTTTCTTTGTGATGTATCGAGCTTGCCTTAGGAGGTCTTGGGACTCTCTCAAGTACACGAAGCCTCGAGAAATAATGTCAGGAGACTTACGAACCTTGCCAGTGCGCATATCAACCGCAGCAATGACTACAAAGATACCGTCTTGAGCAAGCATCTGACGATCTCGGATGACCACTTCTTGAATGTCTCCTACAGAGAATCCGTCCACCATAACAGGGTCTGATGGTGCACGCTCTTTGCGGATGCGCAGATCCTGACCTTCGTTGTGGAATTCAATTACCATTCCGTTGTCGGCAATAATAATACGTTCTCGCGGTATACCCGCACGCTCAGCAACCTCTGCGTGTACGCGAATCATTGAGTGGTATCCGAATGCGGGCATGAAGAATCTTGCACCCACTTTTTTGTTGATCCAGCCGAGCTCTTCTTGGTTGCCATGTCCAGTTGAATGAACTTCGGATGTGCGGTAATGAATAAGCTTACAGCCATGTCTGTAGAGGTTGTCTTTGAGCTTCTGTACAGCGATTTCATTGCCAGGAATAATAGATGAAGAAAGAATGACGGTGTCGCGTTCTGTAAGAGTGATGAATTTGTGTTGCTTCGTCGCAATACGCATCAAGGCAGCGAACTCTTCTCCTTGAGCTCCTGTTGCAAGCACCACTATTCTCTCTGGTGGGTAATTGCTCATCTCTCCGGCAGAGATAAGTGTGTCTGGGCGCGGTGCAAGAAGTCCCGCTTTCTGTGCAACTTCAATGTTTGTTTTAATACTGCGCCCTTCGGTTACAACTTTCTTGTTGTACTTTTCACAGATCGTAATGATCTTGATCATGCGCTCAAATTGAGAGGCGAATGTCCCAATGATCAATCGAGAAGGGGCATCTTTAATGAGTGTTTCAAGATTTCTATGGATGGTGCTCTCGGGGATTGAGTATCCAGGTTGTTCCGCGTTTGTGGAGTCTGCAATAAAAAGGAGGTTTTTCTCTTTACCAAGCTCACTCCACTTTTTCTCTTCAGAATCAGAAGGCGTGCCATCAACGTGATCAAGCTTGAGATCGCCGGTAATGATGACGTTGCCGTTTCCTGTTTCAATAACGATACCCATTGAGTCTGGGATAGAGTGTGTGACAGGGAAGAAGCGCAGTGCGATGTCATTGAATGTGACGCGCTGTCCGGGCTCAATAACCTTGTATGTGATCTCAGGCAAATGAGGGAATTCTGTCTGACGCTTTTTGACCATGATCGTAGTAAGCTCTCGAGCGTATACAGGTGGATTGCCCATTCTCTCCATCAAGTAGGGGATACCTCCAATGTGATCGAGGTGTCCGTGTGTGATGACGAGTGCGCGGATCTTGTCTTTGTGTTCCTCCAAATATTTTGTGTTTGGGAGGACATAATCAATACCAGGCGCCTCTTCTTCCCCCACGAATTGGAATCCTGCATCAACCACAATGATGTCTTGTCCGTATTCAAATACGTACATGTTCTTTCCAACCTCTTCAACGCCTCCCAGAGGAATAACTCGAGTTACCCCAGGTTCAATAGGCGGGACCGCAGCTGTTGCGCGACGGTGCTCTGGTTTTGGAGCAGGGCGGCGACGCATATCATCGCGACCTCTTCCGCCGGACTGTTTTCGTCCGCGTCCTCCTCCGGAGTGTGGTCTACCACCTCTTCCTTTATTTCCTCCTTGTGCGTGGTTGTTCGGTCGTGTCTCTCGTTTGAATGTTTGTGTCATAAATTTCTGTTACAGTTCTTAATTTTTATAGTCTTACCATGTAAATATCTTCCAAATCTTTTGTGTGTTGATATACCATTTGTAAATGTTGGTGAATCTATCTGATGGGATCGCAATCGAAGTAAGCTCAACTCCTTTAATGCGGTCTGGGATCAGGTACAGAAAGTCGGGCGCATAAAGGAATACTGCTGGTGAATCCGCGGCGACTTTATCTGCAAATGATGCATACATCTCTGCTCGTTCATTGTCGTCTAATGTGACACGTGCTTCCTCCAAGATTTTGTCTACACTTGAATTGGTGTAGAGAGAGATGTTTAATCCCGGGTCAAGCCTTTGAGATGAATGCCAAAATGCGAACGGGTCTGAGTCACGCGCGATAATCTCTCCGAAGAGCAAGGCGTCGTAGTCTCGTGGGCGAATCACTGTTTGATCAAGATTTCCTGTATCAAATACCTTCACTTCTACATGAGCACCCAACGCTTCCCATGTTGTCTTGAGTGCCTGAGCGGCTTCTTTAAGCTCAGGAACAGCGGATGTTGAGATTGCGAAGGAAAGAGGGGTGAGTTCTTTATTGATAGTTTTTTCAAATACCCCGCTTTCCTCGTTGTATTCCCAGCCACCATCTTCAAGCATTGCACGAGCCTCTTCTATACGATTCGTTGAAGTTGCTGCTTCTTCAATATTATTCTCAGGAACAAATCCCAAAGTACCTGGTGGAAGCGGTCCGTACAGTGGCGTGCCGTATCCTGAAAGGATTGAACCGATCAACACTTCACGATCTACCGCGGTGCTAAGTGCCTCACGAGCAGATCGGTCGGTGAAGACAGCCGCATGACTTTGATTGAAGAATACCCCAAAGACTCGCGGGAGTGGGGAAGTGAGTACATTCTCACCTTTTTGACTGAGTTCGCTTGCGATACTTGCTTCCATAGAGTTTACACTCTCAATTTTCTTTTGAGCAAGGCCACTGAGGAGGTCTTTCTCATTACTAAAGAAGAAGAAGCGAATGTGTGTGATGTAAGGCTCTCCAAGCGCAAATTCAGAGAACGCTTTTAGATCATAATATTCTGGGATACCTCCGCGATCTCGCGTTACAGATTTTACTTCGTAAGGGCCAGTACCTACGGGCTCTATATTGTATCTACTAAAGCTAAATTGCTCGCTGCTCACATCACCCCAAATATGTTTCGGCAGAATTCCCATAGTAGTGTTTTGCAGAAATGGGGTGTATGCCTGAGATAAGCTGAAGCGTACGGTAAGAGGATCAATTGCCTCCGCCGAAACGCCCTCCCAATTGGCCCTTCGTGGGCTGCGCAAGGCAGGGTCTTGTGCTTTTTGTATTGTGAACACTACGTCGTCAGCGGTGACTTGCGTGTGGTCTTGCCAGAGCAAGTTGTCTTTAAGGGTGAAGATGTATGTTTTTCCATCATCGGAAATGGTGTATGAAGACGCCAAGTCAGGAATGAGCCCGCCATCCTCTCCTACGCGCATGAGGCCGGAGTATACAAGCGCGGTGAGGTCACGGTCAGTGTCTGAACTTGCAAGAAGAGGGTTGATAAAGCGGGGGAATCCAACAGTGCCCTCAGTGAAGGAGCTTCCTGTTCGGGGGGTTTCAACCATAAAACGCGTGTCTAAGGCAAAGAGCAGCCCAAATACACTCACGATCATCAATACGACAAAGATTGAAAATGCGAAACGTTCTTTATATGAGAATTTCCTGATCGCACCGGAAACTGCTTGCTCGCCCGGCATCTGAATGTGCTTGCTCACAAAAAATGAGAATGGATTTTTCACGGAGTTAAAACTTGAAATTGTTCGCGGGTGTTACACGCGAAGTGGTAATGAGTATGGAGATACTACCTTAACGACTCTATTATATCGTAAGTAGGAAAGATGCAAGGGTGGAAAGTGCAAATAGAATTCCCACGATTATGGTTACGCGGAAAAACACTTTCTCAGCTCCTCTTCGTGTGCGGTTGATAGCACTTCCGTCGCCACCTCCGAACGCACCCCCAACTCCTGCGCCTGTTTGCTGCAGTACAACAGTGAGAATGAGAATCAGAGACAGAGCGATCTGAATCCAGGGCAGTATGAGCTCCATATGTAGGGGCATTATAACAGGGGAAAAATAAAACGCAAGCAGATGAAGGGGCGTATTTTGACAGGGAGGAAAAATACAATATAATTTGAACACCTTATTTGGGAACGAAGGTTTTCAAATGGCTCTCTCGTCACATTGTGGCTGCTCTCCCAAAGGGGAATGCAGGACGGGGAGTATTATAAGACTTACTATATAAATAAAAGACAGTCGCTATGAAGAATACAAAAAAAGGCGGAAAGGAGAATTCAAAGATCGTACCACTTGGAGATCGTGTTCTTGTGAAGGTAACGGCTGATCTCGAAAAAACTACAAGCACGGGCATTATTATCCCAGAAGCCGCCGGCGGCAAGAAATCAAACCGTGGCAAAGTTGTCGCAGTAGGAGAAGGGAGGATTTCAGAAGACGGAAAGCGTATTCCGATGCACGTGAAAGCGGGAGACATTGTCCTTTTTTCTGACTATGCAGGAGAGCAAATTGATATTGAGGGGGAAGAATATCACATTGTGAGCGAATCAAGCATCTTGGCGATTATCAAGTAACATATCTATATATAGAGTATGGCAAAACAGATCATTTTTGACGAAGAGGCACGGAAAGCGCTCAAGGCAGGTGTAGACAAGGTAGCAAATACGGTCAAAGTCACACTTGGTCCTCGAGGACGCAACGTTGCGCTTGATAAAGGATATGGCGGTCCTGTCATTACCAACGACGGTGTCTCTATTGCAAAAGAAATTGAGCTCAAAGATAAGTTTGAGAATATGGGTGCAGAGATAGTGAAAGAAGTTGCCACAAAGACCAATGATTTGGCGGGAGATGGCACTACTACCGCTGTGGTACTTACCCAAGCACTCGTGGGAGAGGGAATGCGCCGGGTATCTATGGGGGTCAATGCAATGGGTGTTCGCAAGGGAATTGAAGCAGCGACGCGCGATGCCGTTGAAGAGCTCAAGAAAATGGCAAAGCCTATCAAAAACAAAGATGAGATCAAGCAAGTTGCGTCTATCTCCGCAGAGTCTGACGAGATCGGCGAGATTATCGCAGAGACTATCGATAAGGTTGGCAAAGATGGTGTGGTGACCGTAGAAGAGTCACAAGCCCTTGGTATTGAGTCGGAAATTGTAGAAGGCATCGAGTTTGATAAGGGCTATGCGTCTGCGTACATGATCACCAATACCGAGCGTATGGAGGCAGAATATAAAGACGCGCCCATTTTGGTGACGGACAAGAAGATCACCGCTATCGCGGATATTCTTCCTGTGCTTGAGGCAGTAGCAAAGACAGGGCGTAAAGAGATGGTGATTATTGCCGATGATGTGGAAGGGGAGGCGCTTACTACCTTTGTGGTAAACAAACTCCGTGGTTCATTTAATGTACTTGTGGTGAAGGCTCCTGGGTATGGCGACCGAAAGAAAGATTTACTCGAAGACATTGCAGCACTTATTGGTGCAACAGTTATCTCGGATGAGAAAGGGGTGAAAATGGCAAATGCTGAGATGGGAATGCTTGGTGGTGCGCGCAAAGTTGTCGCCACGAAAGATAAGACAGTGATTGTAGGAGGAAAAGGAAAGAAATCTGTTATTGACGCACGCGTTAAGCAGCTTCGTACTCAGCTCTCACAAACTGACTCTAAATTTGATAAAGAAAAATTAGAAGAGCGCATTGCCAAACTCTCTGGAGGAGTGGCGGTCATCAAAGTAGGCGCAGCGACTGAGACTGAAATGAAGTATCTCAAGCTCAAGATAGAAGATGCGGTGAACGCAACGAAGGCCGCGATTGAAGAGGGCATCATCCCTGGCGGTGGTTCTGCGCTTGCAAAAGTATCCTCTCAACTTGCTGATGAAATGAAGAAGCAAGAGTCGTATCAGAAAGCGCATGAGAGCACGGAGCACAATGAATTCACTGCGGGGTACTCTATTGTGGTGAACTCACTTCTTATGCCGCTCAAGCAGATTGCGATGAATGCAGGGAAAGGCGATGGGTCGCTCATTGTCGGCGATGTGGTGAAGTCAGAGAAAAACTTCGGCTATGATGCGAAAGGAGATGAGGTTGTTGATTTGGTTAAAAAGGGAATCATTGATCCAGTGAAAGTAACGCGAAGCGGTTTGCAAAATGCCGCTTCTGCGGCGGCGGTACTTCTTACCACTGAAGCGGCTGTTGCCGAGGAACCAAAAGAAGAAAAAGACATGCCGCAAATGCCCCCAGGAGGGGGAATGGGCATGGGCTTCTAAGGAACGATTCTTAGGCCCGAAAAACGGCTCAACCGATCGGTTGAGCCGTTTTTTTGTAAGAAAAACCCGCGCTTTGTAGGCGCGGGGGAAGAAGTTGGTTTTTGGTCATTAGACGTTGACCCGAGGCGGGCAATGAGGGTGTGCTTTCCCGATATCGCTGGCGCAGAAGCGTCCAGAATGTTGTTTCGAAAAGTTGCAAATCTCAGGCTCGCTTTTACAGATCGGGCATACTTCGCCAGAGAAGTGCTCGCCCTCTTCAACCCGGAAGAGTTGCCTGGTCGGGCAGAAGAATGGCGTTCCGAGCACCACATCTTCGCCAAGGGTGCGTGTCGGAATTTGCGTCTTTACGGCGGCCGTATTTTCCATCGGTCCTTCTCCTTTATCTATATTGTAGAGTACGGTGTACGGGGTCCTTTTTCACTCTAGTCCTGTGTCCTTTATATGTCAATGTTTATTGCACTTGAGGAGAGACGGGGTATAATTGTAAGTGATTATCATAATTTACCCTTAAACTCATTATCATGGCTGGAATTATTCTCATTGTTCTTGTTGTACTTCTGTTCGGGAGTGCAGCATTTGATGTTATTCCATGGACGATAAACTGGATTGCCCTAGGGATTCTTTTTGTTGTCTATGTTATCTGGATGTACAACAGCTTTGTGAAGCTTATGACACATGCGAACGAAGCATGGGCTGATATTGACGTTCAGCTTAAGCGTCGTTACGACCTCATCCCAAATCTCGTAGAGACAGTGAAGGGATATGCAACGCATGAGCGCGAAGCTTTTGAGAATGTGACAAAAGCACGCTCAGAGGCAATGCAAGCTGGCAATAGTCCAGCAGCAAAAGGTGCTGCTGAGAACATGCTCTCTGGGGCGCTTAAATCTCTCTTTGCAGTCGCGGAAGCCTATCCTGATTTGAAAGCAAACCAAAATTTCTTGGAATTGCAGCGCGAACTCTCTGACACGGAGAACAAGATCCAAGCAGCTCGTCGCTTCTACAACACGAATGTACGTGACCTTAACATTGCAACAGACTCATTCCCAACAAACATCGTTGCGAAAATGTTTCACTTCATGAAGAAAGAGTTCTTTGAACTCGGTGAGGCTGATGCTGCAGCTCGCGATGCAGTAAAAGTGCAATTCTAGGGGGTAGTTATTGATGGTGCAGATTTTTCTAGCTGCAAGACGGTTATGGCGACACTCTACACCCAACAATCAAAAAATGTAGCGAAGACATGGGCGCTCATGGCGACCTTCCTCATCTTTGTCATACTTATCGGTTGGTCACTCTCTTGGTACTACGGCGACCCGCTCATTCTCTATATCGCTGTTGCCTTCAGCATCTTCATGAACATCTGGGGGTATTGGTTTTCTGATAAGACAGTGATTAAGCTTACCGGAGCAAAGCCTGCATCTAAAGAAGAGTATTGGGATCTCTACACAGTGACGGAGAACTTGGCGATCACCGCAGGACTTCCCATGCCCAAGCTCTATGTCATTGATGACCCTGTGCCGAATGCATTTGCAACGGGGCGGGATAAAGAGCATGCAGTTGTTGCGGCGACAACCGGACTTCTCAAAATGCTCGATAGAAGCGAGCTTGAAGGTGTGATAGCGCACGAGCTTTCTCACATTGGGAATAAAGACATGTTAGTTTCGACGGTTGCGGTAGTGCTTGTAGGGTTTGTGGTGATGCTCTCTGATATCTTCTTGCGATCAGGACATTTCGGGGGACGCAATGATAGTGGGCGGGCAGGAGCCATTATTGTGATCGTGGGCATTGTGCTCGCGATTCTCGCACCGATCTTTGCACAATTGATACAACTTGGCATTTCACGAAAACGAGAGCTTCTCGCTGATGCATCTGGGGCCTTGCTCACTCGGTATCCAGAAGGACTTGCAAATGCGTTGCGAAAAATAAGTGGGGTGGCCCAGCCAATGCGGAAAGCAAACAATGCAACCGCGCACCTCTTCTTCTCAAATCCTTTTGGTCCCAACAAAAAGCAGATCGGCTGGTTCGCACGACTTTTTATGACGCATCCTCCTATTGAAGAACGTATTGCGGCGCTGGTGGGGATGAGGTAGAAGGGGTTTGACTTTTCCTGCGGAGGTGGTATAATTTTAAGCGGACCTGCTGTTTAAATATATATTCTAGAAGAAGGGGAAAAGCATGAGATCAAAAGATGCTGTTGCCATGGAAGTAACCGAGCCCCAGCCCTCACGACCGGTGCTAAGTTTAGGTCCGGATCGTCCCCGAAAGAGACGAGTAAAGCAACAAAAAGGACTGAGGCTGCAGTCGACGAACAAGCCGAATCGACTGAACTGGATTATTGGCGTGGTACCGAACGGGAATGGGCGCACCAGGTTTCGCTTTGGACAGGATATGTAATCACAAAACATAAATAGATAAATTTCTAAAAGGGTGACGCTACGCGTCACCCTTTCTCTATTTAGGTGTGCAGATGGTTAAGCACAGCAGTTGTGTTGACGAACGGTAGCTTGAGAGGTAAAGTCAAAAACGGTTTTGTTGTTTAAGGCCAGCATATACTCAATATCCACATATATAGAGAAAAAGGAGATATGTAATGGTAATGCTCAATCAAAATTTGTTGGGGGCTTGTCCGTTTGGTTTTCGTCGGTCGTGGCATCCTGTTGTGCGCCAGTTGCGCAAACAAGAAAGAGAAATAAAAAAGAAAAATAGCCAAAAGACTTACCCAACGCCAGCTCATGGAGCATCAGTGCCGCGGGGAAGCAGGGGCAGAGCAATCGTCGCACGAGAACGAGACTTCGCCCTCGAATATTAAAAAGAACTATACATTTTGTTTATTAGCGGGCAGCCCAATGGGCTGCCCGTTTCTCATTAGCGGATTTTTTGCTAGTATCTAAAAACTAATACGGAGGGGTCGCATAGTGGTCTAGTGCGCTCGCTTGGAAAGCGAGTAGGGTGTCAAAGCCCTCGGGAGTTCGAATCTCCCCCTCTCCGCATTTACAAAAGGTGATATACTAAAATCCATTAATTTCATAAAAAGTGTATGACATCAAAATCAATTGTGGGTGTGATCGTCGCATTTGTCGTTATTGGGGGAGGATATTATTTCTATTCGCAATCGAGCATGTCTTCTGACGAGATGATGGAAGGAGACGAAATGTCATCTGGCACTGATTCACAAATGGAAGGCAAGAAAATGGCGTTTGAGTCGTTCATTAAACAGGGAGGGTCATATGTTTGCACCGTACATCAGAACGTTGAAGGAACTGAAAGCGAAGGCACGGTTTATATTAGTGGTGGCAATATCCGCGGAGAATTCAACTCTACTGTCCAAGGAATGGCAATGAGCACTTCACTTATCGTGAAAGATGGGTATTCATACACATGGACATCTATGATGCCAAGCATGGGGTTCAAGGCCCCCGTTGATCAAGGAGCCGGCGGTGATACATCTGCGGGTACATCTGGTTCATATAGCTGGAATGCACAGCAGATCGGGGATTACAATTGTGAGGTGTGGCCAGCAGATGCTTCAAAATTTGCTTTGCCATCGGGAGTTACTTTCACAGAGGCAGGGAAATAGTATTCATTACATAAGAGTATAAAAAAGAAGCGCACATGTTTTGACCCATGTGCGCTTCTTTGTTAGTCTGACGGAGGATTCTTGTTATGGAGGATGCAAGATGAAACCACTGCAAGTCGTACTCGCTATTCTCTGTGCTTCATTCCTTTGTGCCTGTGGGACGAATCCTATCCCAATGGTTTCCGTTGAACACACGTTTTGCTACACAGGGAAAGATGAGCGCATCTCCAAGGAGGTGCGGGAGATCGGAGGGAAAGATGCGCTCACGACAAGTCATGGGGAATGTATCAGGAGACCTCGTGAGCTGAAAAAAGAAGATGTAGATAAGATTTGTGGGGAAGATCATTCCAACTGTTGGATGATCTGAAGGTAAAACAGTGAAGCTTTAAAAGCGGACCATAGCGGTCCGCTTTCTCTTATCCCTTGGCGGGCTCTCGCTCGCGAGATATCATAGTACGTATGATACAGAGATTTCGCCGAGGGTTCACCCTCATGGAAATCGTTATTGTAATTGCAATTATTGCGATTCTTGCGGCAATTGTTTTTGGTGCGGTAAAAGTCGGGAACGAAGATGCCCTTGTGACCAAAGCGGGAGAGCAGCAAAAACTCATGGCGGTTGCCATGCAGCTCTATTATACCGACATGGGATTTTATCCACCTGACGTAAATCGCGGGTGGGACCCTGGATTTGTAAAATCTTTACCATGGAATCCAGACGGGACTGGTACAGCAGGAACTGATTGCTCTCATTGTCCTTCAAACTGGCAAACTATTGTAGCCGAACGGTGGGCTGGTCCTTATCTGCCGGAATGGTCGCAGTCTACTCCGTGGGGCGGGAAGTGGGATTATAACTATTGGCCTGAGACGAACCCCCGCTCCGGATGCATACTACCTGCTGGAGTATATGTTGGCGTGCAGGGCGATTACTCCAATAACCACACTATCCCTCTTTCTGCGGAAGAAAAAATGATTGATAGAAACTTTGACGGCGAACAATGTATCAATGGAGAATCACAAATGCTTTTATGGCCTCTCTAGATAAGTAGCGGGTATAAAGTCTTTATATAAATGGCCCCCGAAGTACTTAGTTTTTCAAATAAGGATATCCAAGATATTGCCGCACAGTTGCGGGCGGATCTTGAGAAGGGACTTTCAAAAGAGGAAGCAGGGAGTCGGCTTTCTACGCACGGCTTTAATGAGACAAAGGTTAAAGAGACTACATGGCAGGATATTTTCTTAAGACAACTTAAGACACCGTTTACCTATCTGCTCGCAGTGGCCGCGCTAATCGCTTTTGTGATTGGCAACACTACTGACGCGCTTGTCATTGTGCTCATTGTTGTTTTAAACACTATCATTGGTTTTTATCAGGAATGGAAATCAGATCAAGCGCTTCGCACACTTGAAAAATATATTTCAGTGCGGGCCAAAGTGCGGCGCGGGGGATCTCGGACAAGAATCCCTGCAAGAGAAGTGGTGCCGGGAGATATTCTTTTACTACAAACTGGAGACGTTGTCCCCGCTGATGCGCGAATCATAAAAGCAGAAGGGCTGGTGCTCAACGAAACAACTCTCACAGGCGAATCAGTCCCAGTAGGAAAAACAGAAGACGCAATATCTACTGAAGTGAAGGGGTATTATCAAGCGACGAACATGGTCTTCTCTGGGACAGTAGTGACGAGCGGCTCTGCTGTTTCGCTTGTAGTTGCTACAGGAGATGATGCAAGTGCTGGGAGCCTTATTCATCTTGCGGGGAAGATCAACAAGGAAAGTGAGTTTGCAAAAGGCCTTGGAAGATTTAGTGCATTCATCATACGGCTTGTTGCGATTACTATCGCGTTTATTTTCACGGTTAACCTGCTTCTTAAAGGAGGGAGCGCTGATGTGGGAGACCTGCTTGTTTTTGCTCTTGCTTTGGCGGTGTCTGTCATCCCTGAGGCGCTTCCTGTAGTTTCTGTTTTCTCTCTCTCGCGCGGAGCGCTGCGTTTGGCGAAGCGCAAGGTTATTGCAAAACGACTTTCTGCAATTGAAGATCTTGGTGGAATCGAGATCTTATGTACTGACAAAACGGGGACACTGACTGAAAATAAATTACGCGTAGTAGAGACGTTCCCAAAAGAAAACAAAGAAGCCGTGTTTTACGGGTATATCGGCTCTCCATTTTTGGGGGGAGTTTCAGATGTCGATCCGTTTGATCTCGCTTTGGGGAATGCACTTAAAGATGACGAGAAAGGTCGTGTAAAAGAGTTTACGCACGTAAAAGAAGTTCCATTTGACCCACTACGGAAGCGGAATGTGGTGGTGGTGAGACCAATGCGCGGAGAAGAAGACACCCTGCAAATAATTTCTCGAGGAGCTCCAGAAACTCTACTCGCTATGTGTCATGGCGTTTCGTCAGATGCAAAAACGTGGGCAGAACAACAAGGGACTTCGGGTAGACGTGTACTTGCGGTCGTGAAGAAATCAAAAAAGGGTTCGCTTAGCCATGTTGCAGAGGAAGTGAAAGGTTTTGAGTTTGTTGGACTTATTGCGTTTGAAGATCCAATAAAAGATACTGCGCAATACGCAGTTGAGCGCGCACGCAAACTTGGTGTTGAGATCAAGATTCTTACCGGGGACGCTCCCGATGTTGCTGCTGCTGTCGCAAAGCGTGTTGGCTTGATCAAAGGAAGAGGAGAGGTGATGCTGGGCGAGGAGCTTATAGAGCTCTCACTTGAAGAGCAACGTGCGCGGGTTGCCTCTTGTCCAGTCTTTGCGCGCGTGTCCCCAGAGCAGAAATATCACATCGTCTCACTTTTGAGAGAAAAAGCATCAGTAGGGTTCTTGGGTGAGGGAATCAACGATGCGCCAGTGCTCAATGCAGCAAGCGTCTCACTTGTGGTGGAAAGCGCCTCAGATGTTACTCGCGGAGAGGCGGATATCATCCTCCTTGATAAAAGCCTTGCGACTATTATTGAAGGATTGCAGATCGGGAGGACTGTATTTGTAAATACGCTCAAATACATTCGCGCAACTCTTGCTTCAAATTTTGGGAATTTCTACGCAGTTGCTATCAGTTCGCTCTTCATAGAATTCTTGCCGTTGCTTCCCGTGCAAATCCTCCTCATTAACCTGTTGTCTGATTTCCCCATGATCTCAATTGCTGCTGATTCTGTTGATCGTGGAGAAATTGCTCGCCCGCAAAAGTATAACGTGCGCGACATTGCACTTCTTGCAACAGTACTCGGTATTGTAAGTACAGTGTTTGATTTTCTTTTCTTTGCACTTTATTACAAAATTTCACCAGAAGTTTTACAAACAAACTGGTTCATGGCGAGCATCATCACCGAACTACTCTTTCTTTATTCTGTCAGGACACGCAAGTTCTTCCTTAAAGGCAGTCGTCCGGCGCCCATTATCTTGTGGCTTTCTGGCTCGGCGTTTGTCACTACGCTCATCTTGCCGTTTACCAAGTGGGGGCAAGAAATCTTTCACTTCATTACTCCGCAACCTGTACATGTTGCAACTATCCTAGGTATTGCCGCGGTCTACTTTGTTGTCACTGAAACAGTGAAACTTTTGTATTACAAGTACTCGCCAAGTGGAAACACGGGGAGATAAAAGGCGCATTTGTGTTTGAGATATTTCGCGGTATACTGGCGAAACAACACTCTTTCTATGAAGAAAAATACCGCGCAGGTTTCTGGTTTTGAATATGTAAAGTCGTCCGGAGGTATACATGAGTACACACTTCTCTCCAATGGGTTGCGGGTACTCATTAAAGAAAATCATACGGTGCCCGTTGCAACTTGTATGGTGACGTATCATGTCGGTTCTCGTGATGAGGCGGTAGGTCACACCGGGTACACACACATTCTTGAACATCTCCTCTTTAAACGATCAAAGAACTACGGAGCGAATTACTGGCTTACTCTTATGGACAAGGGTGCGCAACAGAATGCTACTACGTGGCTTGATCGCACGAACTACTATCACACACTTCCTGTAGAGCATCTTAAAGATGCGCTTGGCTTTGAAGCAGATCGTATGCGCAACGCAACCTTTACCGAAGAAGAGGTTGTTACCGAACGACCCATTGTTCTCAATGAACTTGAATTTCGGGTTGAAAATGAGCCAATGGAACAACTTGACCAAGATATGTGGGCTACCGCATATCAAGCACATCCATATCATCATCCGACCATTGGGTGGCGTCCAGACATTGAAAATGCGACGCACGAGAAGCTTAAACAGTTTTACGACACATTCTATTGGCCTAATAATGCAACAGTAACCATTATCGGAGATGTCTCTATTGTTGATGCACTCACACTTGTCAAAGAGACGTTTGGTCCTGTTCCCTCTGCACCGCACGACATACCCAAGATTCACACACAAGAGTCCAAGCAGTTAGGTCCACGCAGAGTAGAGATCCGTCGCTCTGGGCAGACGAACATTGTTGCTGTCGCCTACAAGAGTCCCGCAGGTCTGCATAAAGATACCTTTGGGCTTGCGGTCCTATCGCGCCTTTTGGCAGAAGGTAAATCTAGCCGACTCTATCGTGCGCTTGTAGACAAAGGTCTTGCAACAAGTATTGCGATTAATGATTTCCCATTCAAGGATCCGGGTCTTTTTTCTATCTACATCACGTTAGCAAAAGGGATTTCACATGCTGAGGCAGAGAGGGCCTTGTTTAAGGAAATTGATCAAATAAAAAAACGGGGTGTAACTGTAAATGAGCTAAAGCGTGCGATCGCGCAGGTAGAAACAGAAAGCTCGTTTAGCCGTGATGGGTCTTACTCGGTTTCTGGGAATCTCAACGAAGCCATCGCTCTGGGAGACTGGACGTTTTATACACGTTTCAAGGATGAAGTTGCGCGTGTCACTGTTTCGGAGGTGAAACGTATCGCGAATACATATTTTATGCCTGAGCAAAGCACGACAGGCTGGTACGTGGGTAGCCAAAGCGGAAAGGCTCCTCAAAAAACTTCCCGGAATAGGCTTCTTCATGGACTATGCTCGCTGCATGAAACTACCGGTGGTATGCAAGTCGTCTCAAAGATAAAGGAATCAGCCACTGAGGGGGGTGTTTTAGTCATGACGATCCCCACAGGAGTGGAAGATGCAGTTACGATCACGGGCAGCCTCTTTGGAGGTACCTGGTTTGGTGCGCCCAAAAATCCAGCTGTCCCAGAACTACTCGTGCGCATGCTAGATGAGGGCACTAAAAAAACTAAAAAAGGTGTTTTGGCTGACAAGCTCGAGGGAATGGGTGCGAGCCTTGAATTTTCTGTTGATGAATATCGTGTCCGTTTTGTCGCAAGATGTGTTAAAAAGTACGTTCCAGCAGTTGTGAAGATCCTCGCCGAAGAGCTGCGCACCCCTGCTTTCCCAGAAAAAGAGTTTTTGCGAGAAAAGAAGCGTCTTCTCTCAGAACTTTCTCAAGCGGAGGAAGAAACGGCTATGATGGCGGCGATCTCTTTTAGGCAGGCGCTATTTGATCGGAGCCACCCTAATTATTTATATTCTCCAAAAGAGTTTGCTCAGTTTGCAAAAAAGGTCACAGTCCGTGATCTGAAGGATTTCCATGCTAAGTTTTATGGCACGGATAGTCTCATGATCGTTTTTGCAGGGGACGTCGATCATGCTCAGTACAAGAAAGAGGTTGAAGGTGCTTTCTTGGGGTGGCAGGCAAAAGGTATCTTGGTGGCGCAGGCCAAACCCATTTTTCCTGCAAAGAAGAAGATTGAGAAGAATACTTTCATCCCGGAAAAAGGGAATGTAGATATCACGTTTGGCAATGCCATTGGTATTAGTAGGACGCACAAGGATTTTTATCCACTTACTTTCGGTATGTTTGTCCTCGGAGGTTCTTTTTCTGCCCGACTTATGCGCGAAGTAAGAGAGAAGAGGGGGCTTACTTATGGAATTCGTGGTGGTGTGTCAGGCGCAGAGGGTGGTAAAGATGGATTTTGGGTTGTTCGTGCAATGTTTGCCCCAAAACTTTTGAGCCAGGGCAGGGAAGCGACCTTAAAAGAAATTGGAAAGATTGCGCGAGAGGGGATTACCTCAGAAGAGCTCAACGCTCGAAAGGAAACCATTCGCGGTGCATTTACCGTAGGCACAGAATCAAGCGGAGGACTTGCCGGTGCGCTTCTTAAGATCAAGGAAGATGGGTTGCCCAAGGAGCATCTCACAGAGTATCTTGATATTATAGAGAAGCTGACACTCAAAGAGGTGAACGATGTCTTGAAAAAGTATGTATCAGACAAAAATATTGTCATCTCAGCTGCTGGTACTATTGAATCCTCAAAAAAGAAGTAACTTGTCTTATATAAAGGACTGTCTTATATGAAGAAGCTCATAACAATTGCGCTCATCAGTGTCTTTTTGGGAGGAGCATTCCTTTTTTCTCGCGAAAAAGATGGAATTACTGCTCCCGAAACTGCTCGCACCAGTTTTACTGAGCTATGTAGCGTGGGGCACGCGTCTCAGGTGAACGTAGAGATAGATGATTTAGTTATTACTGCCCAAATTGCGTGTAGCGATGAAGAGCAAGAGCGGGGACTTTCCGGGCAGGAGAGGCTTGCGCTAGGTACAGGCATGCTTTTCCCGTTCCCTGACGATGCGCCACACTTCATGTGGATGAAGGGCATGGAATTCCCCCTGGATATGCTGTGGATTTCTTCTGATGGGACCATTGTTCATGTCGAAGAATACATCTCCCCAGACACTTTTCCTGCGTCGTTCTCATCCCCGACGCCTTCGAGACTCGTGCTTGAGATAAATGCGGGAATAATTTCTTCAAGTGGCGTAAGTATTGGTAAAAAAGTGGTCATCTCACCGCTCTAATTCAAGGATTTTTCCGGGAGTGTGTTTACACTTTTTGTGTGATGTTTTGTGGTGAGTTTTTTTTAAGTTTATCCACTGTTTTTGGCATGGACAGGGGAGTAAAATGGGAGGACTAGAAGTCTTACCAATAAACATAAAGCCGCTTATGTCACCAAAAAAGACCCCGCAAGCAGAAAAGGTCGATAACATGAAAAATGTCTCTAAGTCGATCGTCACAAAGATCAAAAAACGCGACGGAACGGTCGTGGATTTTGATCTTGAGAGGATTGTAAAGGCGGTTCACAAAGCAATGATCGCTACTAGTGAGGGCTCTTTCAACGATGCGCAGTTCATTGCGCGGAAGGTGCTCTCTGAGCTCTCTCGCGTAAAGAAGGTGGTGCGTGATTTTGTACCTACAGTTGAAGCAATTCAGGATCTTGTTGAGAAAGAGCTCATGTTAGAGGACTTTTTGGCTACTGCGAAAGCCTACATCCTTTATAGAGAAGAGCGCTCACGTCTCCGAAAGTATGGCGCGCAGGTTCCAGAGAAAGTGCGCAAGCTTGCAGAAGAAAGTAAAAAGTATTTCAAGAACTCTCTTGCAGAATTTGTGTACTATCGCAGCTACTCACGGTGGATGCCTTCTGAGGGTCGTCGCGAAACATGGATTGAGACGGTAGATCGCTACATGGATTTCATGAAAGAGAATGTGGGAACAAAACTTTCTGACAAAGAGTACGCAGAAGTTCGCGAAGCAATCCTTACTCACAGTGTCATGCCGTCTATGCGTTTGATGTGGAGTGCAGGAGACGCTGCTCGCAAGACAAATGTATGTGCGTACAACTGTTCATTTATTGCACCAACGAAGCTACAAGACTTTGGAGAGGTGATGTATCTCTCAATGTGCGGAACAGGTGTCGGTTTCTCTGTTGAAAGCCAGACTGCACAACAACTTCCGCAGATCAAACGACAAACAGGGAAGATGCGAGCGAAGCATGTAGTTGAAGACAGCAAGGAAGGATGGGCAGATGCGTTTGTTGCGGGGCTCAACGCGTGGTTCTCTGGCGAAGACATTACTTTTGATTACTCAAAAGTGCGTCCGGCTGGTGCGCGTCTTGAAACCATGGGAGGGAAAGCTTCTGGTCCTGCGCCACTTATGTCGCTTGTTGATTTTGCACGCACTCGCATTTTGCGTCGCCAAGGACGACGATTATCAAATCTTGATGTGCATGACATTATCTGCAAGATCGGGGAGATCGTAGTCTCTGGAGGTGTAAGACGAAGCGCGCTCATCTCACTCTCAGACCTAGATGACGATGGAATGCGCCATGCTAAAGACGGGCAATTCTACCTCACAGATCCTCAGCGCATGATGGCAAACAACTCGGCCGTGTATTGGGATAGACCTTCAAATACTGAGCTTTTAGACGAATGGGTTTCTCTTATGAAAGCGGGTTCCGGGGAGCGTGGCCTCTTCAATAGAGGAGGAGTGCAAGCACAGGTACCTGCGAGGCGTTGGAAATGGCTTTCCAAGCATGTAGAGACAACGGGGACCAATCCATGCGGAGAAATAATCCTTGCGTCAAAGGAATTTTGTAACCTTACCGAAATCGTTGCTCGTTCAGGAGACACAGAAGAAGATCTTTTGCGAAAGGCACGCATTGCTGCGTTGCTCGGTACATACCAGTCTACACTCACTAATTTCAAGTATCTCTCAAAAGAGTGGAAAGAAAATTGTGAACAAGAACGCCTCTTGGGAGTATCTATTACGGGACAGTGGGACTCTAAGGTTGTACGCAATGCAGCGACACTTAGAAAGATTCGCGACATGGCAGTGAAGACAAATCAGGATTACGCAAAGAAGTTTGGCATTAATGCGTCCGCTGCGGTGACTTGTGTAAAGCCATCTGGAACAGTATCACAGCTTGTTGATGCTGCGTCTGGCATGCACCCGCGACATGCGAAATATTATATTCGCCGCATTCGTATCTCAGCTTCCGATGGACTTTTTGGGATGTTGAAGGATCAAGGATTGCCGTATCATCCTGAAGTGGGGCAGTCTAAAGACAGTGCTAATACCTACGTACTTGAGTTCCCAGTCAAAGCGCCTGAAGGTTCAACCTTTAAAAATGATCTTTCTGCGATTGAACAACTTGAGTACTGGAAGCTTGTGAAGCAAAACTTTACTGAACACAACCCTTCAGTAACCATCTCTGTTGGAGAGAATGAGTGGATTGAAGTCGTTGAGTGGCTCTATCGCAATTGGGAAATGCTCGGAGGGCTTTCGTTCTTGCCGAGAGATAATCATGTATACATGCTCGCTCCATACGAGGAGACCACAAAAGAGAAGTTTGAAGAGATGTCAAAACGATTTGAAAACATCGATTACTCAAAGATCGTAACCTATGAGCATGAAGATGAAACTCAAGGCTCAAAAGAACTCGCGTGTGTGGGTGGGGTGTGTGAAATCGAGGTCACTCCCGAAGGAGCATCTTCTGCAACAGAGGATTCAAAGTAACTTGCAAAAATACCAAAAAGTGGTATAATTAAAAATAGTTCTTATATCAGATGATTGCTGGGGCAGAAATGCTCTAGAGGAAAGTCCGAACACTCCCAGTATTTCATACTGGAGTAGGGTAGCGGGTAACGCCCGTCGCGCGTAAGCGTAGAGGTGCGAGCAGTGACGCCAATGTCCGAAAGGTCATCGGCTCCCCTCGGGGGAGAATCATACTGGAAACAGTATGGGTGAAACGGCAAAATCCTTACCTGGGTGCAAGGCCGTGTCCGCCTTTGTGCGGAAGTGCCGCTTGAGGTATACAGCAATGTATATCCCAGATAAATAATCATCCTTGCCACTGTGGCGAGAAGGGCAAGACAGAATTCGGCTTATCGATATAAGAATATGCCAACATCAACACGCTCTGCGTCTACACGCGGAGCGTGTTGCGTTTTATACATAGCTGGTTGTATAAAGGACAAAATAAGAGGTATAATTTTAGATATTTTGCGTGTTGGACCGCGCGATTAAAGACAAATGGTGGGGCGCATACTTTCAATGTTTTATAAAGAATATGGCGGCTTACACCAAGCCGCTTTTCTGCTTGGTGGGTTTACTCTACTTTCTCAGATATTAGCGCTTGTGCGGGATCGGCTCTTTGCCCATACCTTCGGGGCAAGTACCACGCTAGACATCTACTATGCGGCGTTTCGTATTCCGGACATTCTTTTTGCCACAGTAGCTTCCCTTGTTTCGGTGACAGTACTTATTCCTTTTGTCCTCAACCGACTTGATAGGAGTGAGGAAAGTGCTCAAAAGCTGCTTTCAGATGTGTTCACTGCATTTCTTGTCGCGATTGTTGCCATCAGTGCCATCTTGTTTGTGTTCATACCGTACCTTTCTCATCTCTTATATCCATACTTCACTGCAGATGAGCACAATCTTTTGGTCCTCATGACTCGGGTACTCCTTCTTTCGCCGATTCTCTTAGGGTTGTCTAATCTACTCCAAAGTGTCACGCAGACATTCCGCAGATTCTTCGTGTACGCGCTTGCTCCTGTCCTCTACAACTTGGGTATCATCTGGGGGGTTATCTCGTTTTATCCAAAGTTTGGACCGGCGGGTCTTGTCTGGGGTGTCATCCTTGGCGCGGCGCTTCACATGTTGATACAGATTCCGGTTGTGGTAAGGCATCGGTTATTCCCGCGGTTTTCTTTCAAGATTTCGTTTCATGACGTCAAGCAGGTTGTCTTGCTTTCATTGCCACGTACAGTGGGTATCTCAGCAAACTATCTTGCCCTCCTTGTGCTTGTGGCACTTGCAGGAACAATGGGTGAAGGGGCAATCTCAATCCTCAATCTTTCCTTTAATCTTCAATCTGTGCCACTTGCGATATTTAGTCTAAGTTATTCTGTCGCGGCTTTTCCGACGCTTGCCAGACTCTTCTCTGCAAACGAGCATGTAAAGTTTGTTGAAAATCTTATGAATGCCGCACGGCATATTCTTTTCTGGTCTCTACCAGTTCTTGTGCTTTTCATTGTTTTGCGCGCGCAGGTTGTGCGCAGTATCTTAGGGTCGGGAGAGTTTACATGGAGTGACACACGGCTCACCGCTGCCGCGCTCGCCCTCTTCGTGGTGTCTCTGGTCGCGCAGGGAATAGTGCTTTTGTTTGTGCGGGGATATTATGCAGCAGGTAATACCAAGAAACCACTCATTGTAAATGTGGTGTCATCTCTTGGCATTATTGTGCTTGCCTATGTGCTCATTGCAGCATATGGCACATCAGAATTCTTCCAGTATTTCGTGGAGTCGCTTCTGCGCGTGGAAGAGGCGGGGACGTCGTCGGTGTTGATGCTGCCGCTTGCGTACTCTATCGGTATGCTCATCAACGCAGGGCTTCTACTCTATCTCTTCACAAGAGATTTTGGGGGACTTCCTGTGGCATTCAAGCGAGCGTTCTTCCATAGTTTCTCCGGGGCGATCTTTATGGGGTTTGTGGCGTATGGATTCCTTCAGATATTTGCTCTTATCTTTGATCAAGAGACGTTCTGGGGCATCTTCCTCCAAGGGTTCTGTTCGGGCGTACTCGGTATTGTTGGCGGTATCGCGCTTCTCTCTTTGTTGGGGAGTCAAGAGCTTAAAGAAGTGGCAAAATCTTTCCATACAAAGTTTTGGAAATCAAAACCAGTGGGTGCGGAGCGCGAGGGCATATAACCCTTGTGTTGGGGCCTTTTCATGATATTCTTCCAGGGTTATGGATCGTATCCGAAATTTCTCAATTATTGCGCATATTGACCATGGGAAGTCCACTTTGGCGGATCGGATGCTTGAGGTGACTCAGACGATTGAAGCCCGCAAGATGAAGGAGCAGGTGCTAGATTCTATGGAGCTTGAGCGTGAGCGTGGCATCACCATCAAGATGCGTCCCGTGCGAATGCATTACAAAAAGGATGGCCACGGGTATGTGCTCAATCTCATTGATACGCCTGGGCATATTGATTTTTCTTATGAAGTTTCTCGTGCGTTGAAAGCGGTGGAAGGCTCTATCTTGCTTGTTGATGCGACTCAAGGCGTGCAAGCACAAACACTCACTACACTTGGAATGGCGCGGTCCTTGGGGCTTGTTATCATTCCCGTCGTTACCAAAATTGATTCACCGCTTGCGCGACCAGATGAGGTGAAGCTTGAGATCGCGCAGCTTCTCGCATGTTCTCTTGATGACGTACTAGAAGTCTCGGGGAAAACCGGAGAGGGCGTACCCGAACTTCTTGATGCAGTGATTGAACGTGTGCCTGCTCCAAAAGAGACACGCCCAGAAGGATTTCGTGCTCTTATCTTTGATTTTGAATACTCAAACCATAAAGGGGTGGTTGTGTACGTGCGCGTACTTGATGGGACTTTGAAAAAAGGGGACAAACTTTTATTTACGCAGACAAAAAATACCTTTCAGTCTGGAGAGATTGGGATATTTCATCCTGACTTTGAGCCGAAGGACACGCTCTCTGCAGGAGAGATCGGCTATATCATTACTGGGGTCAAAGAGCCCGGCGTTGCCTCTGTGGGAGACACTATCACGGGGGCTGTGCACCCTCTCCCTGGATTGTCTGGGTATCAGGAACCGCGACCAGTTGTGTGGGTCTCTGTCTATCCTGAAAGCCAAGATGATTTTTCCGCACTCAAGCAAGCGCTCGCGCGGCTTAAGCTATCTGACCCATCAATCTCTTTTGAAGAGGAGGCATCTGGGTCTCTTGGGAGAGGATTCCGATGTGGCTTTCTTGGAATGCTTCACTTGGAAATTATCATGGAGCGTATGAAGCGAGAGTTTGACCTTGAATTGGTCATGACTACACCCTCGATTACCTATGAGGTGACGTATCCTGATGGCAAAGTAGAGCTCGTGTACACGCCGGCGCGCTTCCCGGATCATGGAGCGGTCAAGCTGGTGAGGGAGCCCTGGATCTCTGGAACCATCATCACCCCAAGTGAGTACGTAGGTCCGGTCATGCAAACGCTTTTTGATCATGAAGCAGAAGCGGGTACCTCCGAGATATTTGGAGACAACAGAATGTCTATACAATTTCTCATGCCTTTGCGCGAATTGATGCGAGGATTTTTTAATGAACTCAAGAGTGTTTCATCTGGCTTCGCGTCACTCTCTTATGAACTTGCTGGGTTGCGTAATGCTGATGTGGTGCGGATGGATGTGCTTATTGCGGAAGAGCCAGTGCTCGCGTTTACAAGAGTTGTGTCGCGGGTCAAAGTGCAGGATGATGCGCAAAGTACTGTCGAGAGACTACACAAGATTCTTCCAAAGCAGCTCTTCGTGACCAAAATCCAAGCGCAGGCGCAAGGACGCATCATTGCGTCACGCACGCTCTCTGCGCTTAGAAAAGACGTTACTGCAAAGCTCTATGGCGGTGATATCACACGAAAAATGAAACTCCTTGAGAAGCAGAAGAAAGGAAAGAAGAAAATGCGTGAAAGAGGAAAAGTGCACATCCCACAGGATGTCTTCTTGAAGATGGTACGCTCTGAAGACCAATAAATCTATCTATAGAACGCGGGGAGTGAGAAGAGGAGCACCATACTGATGATGACGAGAAGGCTGATGATGACCCATGTCCATTTGATGAATTTGCTGAATTTCTTGTTGAAAAGCATGTACGTAGCCGTGTGTTATACTTAAAGTCTTCTTACTATAGCAATAAGCCTTGCTGTTCGCAAACCTTGCTTTTCATGTTTTCCAAAAGGAATCGGCGCAAGATCGGCTCACGTCTCTCTGCGAGGATTATGCTTGCGGCTCTTCTCTTTGTTGCCGTTTTTTCTGCAAACGGAGCTTTGCATGCTTATCGGGATAGCAAAATTGCCTCAGAAAAACGCAATACGGAGGCAAAGGAGCTTGCAGAGCTCCAAGAGAGGCAGTATCATCTCTCGGCAGAGCTCAATGCACTTGATACTGACCGGGGTGTGGAGGCTGCCATACGAGAGAAGTTTGGTATGGTCAAAGATGGAGAGGAAGTAGTTGTGTTGCCGACAGGGGCAGGGGAGCAAAATGGGCAGGCAAAAGGCACTTTCTGGCAGAAGATAAGGAGCTGGTTCGGGAAGAACTAGGTTTGCGGGATTAGTTTAGTGGTAGAATGGCTGCTTCCCAAGCAGCAGATACGGGTTCGATTCCCGTATCCCGCATAGTAGACAGAGAGTTTTTATGGGCACTTGGCGTGGTTTGGTGGCGGTGGTATAATACGTCCACTCATTACTAAATAAAAGCCGCTTATATATGAAAAACGTCACAATTTACAGCACGCCGACTTGTG
>CAZTCT010000008.1:0-22059 GCA_964612415.1 uncultured Candidatus Saccharibacteria bacterium
GTATGTTTTTGCGCTCATTTCATAATCCAACAATCAGTTTTCGGAAAGGGTTTTCTCTGACAGAAATGTTGGTGATTATCCTTATCATTATCTTACTTACTACTACGGTTGCATTTCAATTCCCGTCCCTTTATCGCAACTATCTCCTTACGGGGACTGCGCAAGACATCGTTCTTACTATCCGCGAAGCCCAGCAGTATAGCACTAATGTGAAAGCAACAGGAAGCACAGAGCGATACGGGGTCTATTTTGATGCGACCGCAAAGCAGATGATCTTCTTTTTGGATAGCGGTGGAACAGCGCGTTCTTATGACGCCGGCACAGACCCAATCATTAAGCAGACGGATTTTGACCCATCACTTTCTTTTCTACTGAGGCCTACTCCCGTTGGTGGCGCACAGCAAGCTCCAACAAAAATGTCTATTGTGTTTGACCGCCCCAATCTTGCGCCAATTGTCCGTAATCAAACCAATGGCCTTCTGTACTCATCCGTTGATCGACTCTGGGTCAGTGTCACGGGTCCTGAAAAATCGACGACCATAGAGATTTACCCTACGGGGACGATAACTACTTCATAATGCTATGAAATTCTTTTCGCGAAAGAAAAATCAAAAAGGCTTTACTCTCATTGAGATGGTAATTGCGGTGCCATTATTTTTGGTTATTGCCACTGCCGCCGGCGCCGCCTATCTAAACATCGCACAAGTTAATCGTGCTGCTAAAGCTTCACGCACCGCCATTGATAACTTGAGTGTTGTGGTAGAGGACATGACGCGTACCATCAAGACGGGCAGCACCTTTTACTGTTTTAATGGCGCAGGTGTTACTACTGCCTATCCAACACCCACACCAGCTGATTGTACGGGGGGGAACAGGGCAATCGCTTTTCTTGATCAGCAAGGAAATCGTATCGTGTATTATGTGGACGCTTCAACTGGGAATTTATATAAACGATGGTATTACAAAGATATAAATTCTGGGTTGTATAATCAATCTAATAATCCTTCAGTCTTGTTAAGTAATACACAATTCACCATTACAAACCCATCAAAAGTATTTTATGTGCGAGGTGCCGCTGCCGCTCCCACCAATCTTGAGCAGCCGCATATACTCATTAATCTGCAAGGCACAGTAACTGTATCAGGAATAACTAAGTCGTTTGATTTCCAGACCATGGTGACACAAAGATCTTATGATGGTTAAACAAACAACAAGCAGAGGCTTCTCAATTGTAGAGGCTCTCATTGCGATTGTTATTTTAACTCTGGGTTTTACGGCAGGGATGGGTCTTTTGAGCTCGTCTGTGAGGACAGTGGATGAAACAAATGATTTAACAATTGCTACGTACTTAGCAGAAGAGGGGATTGAGATCGCGCGGCTCAAGCGAGATAACAATATTTTGCAATATTACAACGGCACATCAGTGGCGTGGGATTCCATTGGAGGAGGGAATACTTTTGCCAATTGTGCCTCTGGTGGCGGCGGAGGGTGTACTGTGAATTCCGCCACTATCTCGTCTGGGGTAACTATTACACCGTGCTCTGGATGTGGTACTGGCGTGGCTCTTTACAAAACAACCACAAACCCCGCGGGCTTGTATACCACAACTATCACAACTAGCACCACCAATCTTCGCCGGCTTGTCACTGCAACACCCATTGGAACTGAGGCTTACGAGATAGCGTCAACAGTGTGGTATACAAGCCGGGGGACTGAGCGCAGCATTACCCTAAATGACGTTCTCTATAACACGGGAGCATTTTAAAATTATGAAAAAACTTTTTTCTTTTCAAAAAAATATCTTAATGCTCAAGAAAGGGAATGTGGTCTTTGCTGCGATCGCGCTTGTGTCGGCATTACTTTTGGTTGGGACAGCCGCGGGTACTCTTGCGTACAAAGAGGCAATTTTTACCTCCTTCTCAAGACAATCACAGAAAGCATTTTATGCTGCTGACACTGGCATAGAGGTCGCGTTATTTTTGGACGTTGCACAAGGAGTGCTTAACCCTCCCCCTGGAACAATGTTTGCAATGCCCAATGACACGGGGGGTGAAGTGCAAAATAAATTAGATGATCTAGAGGCGTCACCCTATGGCGGCCCGCTTGTTTTAATAGCGCCCTTTGAACCCTCTGAGAATCTGGCTACCGCTACCACCGCAACTACCACGTTTTATCTCAAGTTTACGGATGTCCAGGCGGATAATAATGCAAAACCTTGCGCCAAGGTAGCCGTAGGAAAGTATGTTGATGGAGGAGGAGTAAGAACAGTCATTATTTCCCAAGGGTATGATATGAGCAACAAGTCTGCCGCGAGTTGTGCGGCTGCGACGGATCAAACAAGGCGAGTTGAGCGTACGCTTACACTGAACTACTAAGCAATCTTTTTGATGGTATAGTTATGCTGTTATGGTAGATTTTTCTGTGTCGGGAAATAAAAAAGAAGCTCAAAAAAGGGCAGAAGCACTACGGGAGGTCATTGCTCATCACAGCTATCTCTACCATGTGCTTGATGCTCCCGAGATCGCTGATAGCGCCTACGACTCCCTCATTCGTGAGCTTTTGGCGATTGAAACACGGTATCCTGATCTGATCACCCCAACGAGTCCTACCCAACGGGTAGGGGCAGCTCCCATAGAGAAATTTGAAAAAGTCCCGCACCGAGTCCGACAGTGGTCCTTTAACGATGCTTTCTCTTTTGATGAACTCAAGAAATGGGATGAGTATGTGAAGCGTCTCATAGATGACCACCCCGAGCTTTCTGGGGAGACGCTTGAGTATTGTTGCGAAATTAAGATTGATGGGCTTAAAATCATCCTCACCTATGAGGATGGTGAATTTGTCCTTGGGGCGACGCGTGGAGATGGTGAGGTGGGAGAGAATATTACACAAAATCTCAAAACAATTGAGAGTGTTCCCTTAGCACTTCGGAAAGACTTTTCTGTTGTAGTGGGAGGAGAAGCGTGGCTTTCTAAAGAAGAGCTTGAGCGTATTAATGAGGGACGAGCTAACGATAACGAGCCCTTATTCGCCAATACTCGAAATGCTGCAGCGGGTTCTCTGCGACAACTTGACCCGCGCATTGCAGCCCAGCGGAAGTTAGATTCATTCATTTACGATGTTGAGGTGGTTGAAGGGGTTGGGCTGCCTGATACTCAAATTAAAGAACTTGAATTTTTGCGAGAGCTTGGTTTTAAGGTGAATAAACACTTCAAATTGTGCAAAGATATAAATGAAGTTGAAAAGTACTATAGGGAATGGGTAAACAAAAAAAATCGTGAATCGTATGGGATTGACGGCCTTGTGATCAAGGTGAATTCTCGGCGGATTCAAGACACGCTTGGATTTACCGGCAAGGCACCAAGATGGGGGATAGCCTACAAATTTCCTGCCGAGCAGGCGACTACGGTTCTCGAAGACATCGTGCTACAGGTTGGGCGTACTGGTGTGGTCACTCCTGTTGCTGTCTTGCGCCCAGTGCGAATTGCCGGCTCTGTTGTCTCTCGCGCAACATTACATAACGAGGATGAGATCAAACGGCTTGATGTCCGTATAGGCGATACGGTTGTGTTGCAAAAGGCGGGCGATGTGATACCTGATATTGTCTCAGTGGTAACCGATTTGCGTACGGGGAAAGAAAAAAAGTTTGTTTTCCCGAAATATGTGGATGATTGTGGCGGTCCCATTGAGCGTATCCCCGGGCAGGCAGCATGGCGGTGTGTAAATAAAAATTCTTTTGCACAAAAGAAGCGAAAACTCTATCATTTTGTTTCAAAGAAGGCATTCAATATTGATAAGATGGGGCCTAAAATAGTAGATGCACTTTTGGAGGCAAATCTTATTTCATCATACCCTGATATCTTCACCCTAAAGGAGGGAGATCTTCTTGCGCTGCCAAGGTTTGGAGAGAAGTCGGTGGAGAATCTTTTAGCTTCAATTGATACCAGCCGTACGGTGACTTTACCACGGTTTCTTTCTGGGATTTCGATTGACCACGTGGGAGAGGAAACTGCCTATATCCTAGCTCAAGAATTCGGCGCGCTTGATTTTATCCGCAAGGCGTCAAAAGAAGAGCTAGAACGTGTGGATGGTATCGGCGAGATCGTCGCGGAGTCTATATATCAGTGGTTTCGAGACGAGCACAACAAGCACATGCTCACACAGCTCTTGAAACAAATCCATATCAAAAAATTTGAAAATCCAAAACAAAAACGTCAATCTGCTTTTTCAGGCAAAACAGCTGTTCTAACCGGAACCCTTTCAACCCTCTCTCGCGACGAAGCAAAAGATATTATAAAAAAAATGGGCGGACATGTATCTGGGTCTGTTTCAAGCAAGACAGATTTTGTCATTGCGGGGGAAAACCCTGGGTCTAAATATGATGACGCAAAACGGCTTGGGGTCAAAGTTCTCTCTGAAGAGGAATTTCTCAAAATGAGTCGATAGTGTATGATGGTGGCATGTTGTCACGAGAAAACATTGACCACCTTGCCATGCTCGCCCGCATAGACGTCTCAGATCAAGAAAAAGAGGCGTTTCTCTCAGAATTAGACGAGATACTTACGTATGTTTCCGAAATACAGAATCTTTCAGGGGAAAGCCAGCCTGATCTTGGCGCACTAGTGAATGTAAACCTAAGAGAGGACGGAGAGCCTTCTCCTTCGGGGGCTAATACGCAGGAACTTGCAGGAGCTTTTTCTCAAAAAGAGGAGAATTATCTTAAGGTCAAAAAGATTCTCCCTTCATCATGAGTGATTTAGCAAAATTAACAATAAAAGAAGCAAGGCGGCTACTTGATAGCAAGGAGATCTCTTCAGTAGACCTTGTGCAGTCGGTACAAAAAGAGGCTGAACAAAAAAACAAGGAGATCAATGCGTACCTTGAATTTTTCTCTGACGCAGAAAACTTTGCGAAAAGTGCCGACGAACGTATTCAAAAAGGTACGCAGACTGCGCTTACTGGAATTCCTCTTGCGGTTAAAGATAACATTCTTGTGCAAGGTAAAGTCGCAAGTGCTGCTTCTAAAATCCTTTCTAATTATCGTGCGTCCTATGATTCCACCGCCATCAAAAAGCTCAAGGAAGAAGGCGCAGTATTTTTAGGGCGGGTAAATATGGATGAATTTGCGATGGGAAGTTCAACTGAGAACTCAAGTCGGGGTGCAACACGCAACCCACGAGATACTTCGCGAGTGCCAGGAGGTTCTTCTGGTGGATCTGCCGCTGCGGTGGCAATGGACGGCGCTTTGGGCGCGCTCGGTTCCGATACAGGAGGATCTATCCGGCAGCCAGCTGCGTTTTGTGGAGTGGTAGGACTCAAGCCGACATACGGAAGTGTGTCTCGCTATGGCCTTATGGCGATGGCATCATCGCTTGACCAGATAGGTCCACTAGCGAAAACAGTGGATGATACCGAAATTCTTTTTAATGCGATTAAAGGACCTGACCCCCTAGATAGTACATCATACCCATCGCCAGTTTTTACTCATGCCAAAGAGAAAACAGAGACTACGATTGGTGTTCCAGAAGATTTTGTTTCTGCTGAAGGAGTTGATGAAGATGTGATCCAGAATTTCACCGAGAATATCGACAAACTAAAAAAACTTGGCTACAAAATAAAAAAGATATCTTTACCGGTTCTTAAGCATGCACTTTCAGCCTATTACATTATCATGCCTGCTGAAGTCTCCAGTAACCTTGCTCGTTATGATGGCATACGCTACGGAGTTCATGTGGGGGCTGATGACGTTTTGTCTTTATATACCAAAAGTAGAGGGGAAGGGTTTGGCAAAGAGACAAGGCGGCGCATTCTACTTGGCACCTTCGTACTATCTTCTGGATATTACGATGCGTACTATCGAAAGGCAATTTCAGTGCAGCGCATGATCAAAGCTGGTTTTTCGGATGTGTTCAAAGAAGTGGATATCATTGCTACCCCCACAACTCCAACACCTGCGTTCCAAATAGGCGAAAAGACAAGCGATCCACTTCAGATGTATCTTGCAGATATCTTTACTGTCCCGGTAAATCTCGGGGGAGTGCCCGCAATCTCTATTCCGTCAGGGGGAGTCTCGAGAGAAGGGAAAGAACTTCCGCTGGGCTTACAACTTATTGGGCCCGCTTTTTCAGAAAACATACTTTTTTCTACAGGACGAGATGTTGAGTCAGTGCAAACTACGGTAAAATAAGTACATGTTGCAAGGGCCATTTCAAGGACCGCCGCCGATGTCGATTGAAGAAATGTTCCGACCTCTCATTGAGGCTTTTGTTTTTGTGAACGGATTTGTCTATCCGTTCGTGCTCCCATATTTACCGCTTCTTAAAGTGCTTGCCCTGATTTTGTCACTGCTCTTTATTGCAGGAATATTTTGGACGGTGTTTATGCTTCGTGATGTGAATAGTAAAGAATCGGCAATGTATCGAGCCATAGACGTTGAGGCGCAGGAGGCCCGTAGGCGTCTTACAAACTGGGAAGTCGTGCGGATGCATCTTGATTCACAGAATCCAGCAGAATGGAAGATCGCCGTCTTGGAAGCAGACCGTATTCTGGAAGGGGTGCTTATTGAAAAAGGCGTCCAAGGAGATTCTTTGGGAGAGCAATTGAAAGGGCTTACTCGACGGGAACTCTTAAGCATCAATGATGCATGGGAGGCGCATAAAGTACGTAACCAAATCGCTCATGAGGGTGCTGCATTTGCACTCAGTCACCGTGAGGCAGAGCGTGCGATTGCGTTGTTTGAAAAAACGCTTCATGAGCTCGATTACTTTTAATTTTAGGTTGCTAGCGTTCCAGAAAAGAGGTATACTCTCCCCAAGCCCCTTAAGGGCTTTTTGTATAGCGGGGTAGAGGAATGGTACCTCACGAGGCTCATAACCTCGGGATGCCGGTTCGACTCCGGCCCCCGCAACAAGGAGAAATGTGGTAGCATATTCTGTGCTCCCGCATTTGATGTCGGCGTAGCTCAGTCGGTTAGAGCGAGGGACTCATAAGCCCTAGGTCGGAGGTTCGATTCCTCCCGCCGACACCGGAGGGATTATCAATAATTCAAAGAGGAATCGAAGGGCGCAGCGGATGCCGAGCGAGTACGCGAGGCCGCGAGCCGGGGTCGCGAGAACGTCTGAGCGACGGCGAAGACATTACTTGTGACCGATTCCTCCCGCCGACACTATGAGTGGAAAATTACAATACTATACATTACGAGTTTTCTTCGTTTGTCTTGTGTCATGCGCCGTACTCGTACTTGAGATAGTATGGTCTGGGAAACCAGATGAAATCCCACTCATTGTTCCACAGCTTGCGATGACGCTATTTGTTGTAGGGCTCGCGGCGTTTCTTATCTGGCTTGTCGCGTTTCTGAGTGATATGCGAGAGAGAATTGAAAAAAAGTAAAAAACGAGTACTATATAGTCTCGTTAGTCATATTTGCGGCCGTAGCTCAACTGGTTAGAGCACTCGCCTGTCACGCGAGAGGTTGCCGGTTCAAGTCCGGTCGGCCGCGCAAATGAAGGGGTGCATAAGCGCCCCTTTTTAGTTTTCCAGAGAGTCGAATTTCCTTATCCTGCATGAGTGTTATCATTGGGATAATGAATTGGGATCGATACCCACATTTTCTTTTTGGGCTTGCAGCATTCCTTTTTGTATTTATTGCCGCCGGGTCCATCGTTTTTTCTTCATACGGCACTTCTACCCATCAAATGGCGCAAGTCAGTGATGCGACATCAAGTAATTTTTTGTCTTGCACGCCAAATACTGCTGCGCTTACCCCATCGGGAGGGATCACTATTTCTGGTAGCGACAAGGTGATTACAGGTCTTAAAATCTCAAATCCTACTGGACGGTGTATTAATGTCGCCAGTGGCTCAACGAATATCACTATCAAAGATAGCGAGATTGGTCCATGCGGAGGGAGCTCGGGGCAAGGGATCTATATCGGTACGGGCAGTAGCAATATCAATATTGAGAATGTTTATATTCATGACACAAGTGATATTGGTGTCATGTCTGTTGAATCAAGCAACGTCACTCTCACAAATAGTTATATAGAGAACGTACGTTCTGGATTCTATGCTTTCCAGGGGTCTGGAATGAATGTAAGCAACAATCGATTTAAAAATATGAAGGGTCCGTTCCCGCAAGCTCAGTTTGTTCAATTCCATAAGGTTAATGGGGGAGTAAACAAAATCAATTACAACGTTGGAATTAATGAACCTGGAGTAAGTAATCCAGAAGATGCGATCAATACGTGTGCTTCACGCGGGACTGCAGAGAACCCAATTGAAATAAAATTCAACAAAATAAAAGGCGGTGGGCCAAGCGGGAGCGGCGGCGGGATTATTCTCGGTGATTGTAGTAGTTCGTACGCAATTGCAGAAGGGAATATCCTCGTTGATCCTGGGCAGTATGGTATTTCAATCACTGGGGGAGATCACAATACTCTGAAAGACAATCTTGTATACGGGAGAGAGCAGTCTTTCACTAATATTGGAATGGTTGTATGGAGTTGGACTGGGGGCAATTTGTCGTGTACTAATGCAAGCGCAATAAACAATCGAGTATATTGGATCAACAATAAAGGGGCGGCCAATCACTGCTGGGATGGGAGTGGCTCTTGGGGTGGGGCAAGTACATGTGGCTCAATCACAGGAGTGAACACCAATCAATGTGGAGACGCGTCTCTCAACGAGGATATCTTCAACATTGATCCAAATTGGGGAGATATAAAAATATGTGCAGGCGGCACTACTACTACCACACCTCCTCCAACCCCCACCACTCCAGTAGCCTCCCTCTGCACCACCTACTCAAACACCACCACACCCCCACAAGGCTACGGAGCCCCCTACAACCTCTTCACCACCGCAAAAGAACTCCTCCTCTCCGCCCTCTGCAACACCGACAACACCGTCACTTTAACCTCAGGCAACTCCCAAGCCACCACCTACATATGGAACCAAGCCTACTACACCAGAAACAGTTCAACCTGGAACCCCATTACTCTCACAGGCCCTAACACCGCAGGGAATGGTCAATGGATCATTGGAAGTGCCAACACCACCGTCCCTCTCACCACCACCGAACAACAAACCCAAAACTACTTTGCCTCCTACGTCTGCACCTACACCAACAACTCATGGAAGTGTGGCTGCTCAGACACTGCCTGTGCTATCCCTAAGTGGAATTTGCAGGGGGTGAAGAGGTGATTGTTTTTATACACATCTTCGCTTACAAAAAACATCACTATCAGACATAATATACTGATGAATTGGCAAGGATATAAGTTTCTTTTTCTTTCAACAGCTCTTTTTTCTTTACTTACTGCAGGAGCGATTCTCTCGCCCGCATACTCACAATTGGCCATCAGTAGTCTTCCTGTAAAAAATCAACTTGGGCAAGTGAGTGGTACTACTTCTCAATCTGCGAGTAACAAAGCTTGTCTTTTGTCCTATCTCACAAATTTACCTAATCAACCTGCGACAGGGGGGAGGTCTATCTCTGGACAAACAACTGGCTGGCCGTGGCGTGATAACTTCTGGCAGATTGAAGAAACACAAAGGATTACCGGGCAATGGGTAGGAATACTTCATCTCGACCTCACATCTTCTGTAGGTGGTTACAATTGGACAGCGGCACTCAATAAAGCGATCGACTATGCAAATCAAGGAGGAGTCATCTCTACTGCTGTGCACTGGATCAATCCCCATCCAAATGGGGGTAATACTGTAAGGTCAACGACGGATACTATCCCAAATCTGACCAATGTAATAACTCCAGGGACCGCTGAATACACAAAATTTAAAAAAGAAGTTGACGAAGTTGCCGGACGCCTCGCTGTTTTCAAAAATGCCGGCATACCGGTACTTTTTGTGCCATTTAATGAGATTGATATTGGCACTAATACAAAGTGGTATGCAGGACGAGGCGACGATGTTCAGGGGATTAAGAACCTTCAAATTTGGTTACACAATTATCTAACGAATACAAAAGGGCTGGACAATCTTATCTGGGCCTACAATGCCACACGGCCTGATGGTAATGTGCTGCGCTTTTACCCTGGTAACGCTTATTACGACATGGCGACGCTTAACTGGGGGAATAAAGGGTACTGTGATCCTGGCAATGTGGGGTACTATTCTGCCGCATATCAACAGATGCTCTCAACAGGGAAGCCATTCTCATTCGCCGAAGGATTCAACTTTGCGTCATGTACAAATCCTATGTGGGATTGGTCTAAGGCGGCAGCAGGACTTAAGAATTTTTATCCAAAGACTTCATATTGGGTAACGTACGATACATTTAATGATGGTACCCAAGATCTTGATTTTAGCTTGCATCACGCAGAAAGAAATCCTGGAGGTATTATGAATGATCCCTGGACTATTAATCGTGGAGAGATCAATTGGCAACAGACATGTGGGGGGACAACGGGAGGATCTACTACGACCACGCCACCTCCTACTACGGCTACATCCTGCAATTCCTATGGAAATACCTCCACACCACCCGCTGCTTTTGGGGCGTCATATAATCTTTTTTCATCCACAAAAGAACTCCTTGTTTCTGCAAGTTGCGACACAAACTCTGCAACATTTACTGTCGGCAATGGTCAAACAACTACGTACATTTGGAATCAGGCTTATTACACCAAAAACGGGCAAACATGGACGCCAATTACTCTCACAGGCCCTAACACCGCAGGGAACGGTCAGTGGATCATCGGCTCTGCGAACAGCACACAGCCTCTTACTTCTACCGAGCTTTCTACCCAGAATTATTTAGCTGCGTATGTCTGTACGTATCAAAACAATGCGTGGAAATGCGGGTGTTCTGATACTACTTGTGCTATCCCCAAATGGAACCTGCAGGGGTTTAGAAAGTAGGGTATCATCAAACCATGCTTAAAAAACTACCATTTCTTATCCTATCCACACTCCTCGTTTCTCTTCTTTCCGCAAGCGCGCTGCTTCTTCCTGCGGAACAGAAGTTTGAACGTGCGCGGGAGGCTATCACACAGCTAAACATGCAAAATCAGCTTGCGCAGGCAAGCGGCAGTGGGGCAGGCATACAACGGCAAGGTCGTTGGTTTACTTACAATGGGCAGTATGTGTATTACGTGGGAGCTGATACCCAGCAGCTTGCTGCAGACACTTCGCTTGATTACATTTCAATCCTCAATCAGTTTCAAGCAAATGGGATAAACAAAGTGCGTATCTGGGTTGACGCCTACTGGGATCTCAACTATTTGCACCCATGGGTATACAACGCAAGCACCGCAAAATATAACCTTGATCAATGGAACAATACTTATTGGACTCGTCTGAAGGCCGTTGTTTCTGCCGCTCAACAAAGAAATATTATTGTAGAGATCTCTATTTTTGATGCGTATCCAGAAAGCCCCAATTGGTTTGTGAATGACACCATGAGGGTTGCGTGGAATAAATCATACAACAGTAACGGTGCTTTTTCAGCTAACTCAAGCGGGCACTTCTACCCCGAATTTTACGATCTTAATTCTACGGAAAAATCGACGTCCGGGAAAACTATCAAGGATTATCAGCAAGCGCTTGTCGACAAGACACTCTCTGAGCTTGGGGGGTATCCAAATGTCTATTTTGAAATAATGAACGAATTCTTTGAACGTGTGTCGACCTTCCCAAATGGGTTCGCGACTATCGCGCCATGGCAGCAGTATTGGGCGAATTATATTGCACAGCGAACAGATCGTCTTGTGGTGACACACGTACATGATGCGACCAATAGTCAGGCCAATAAGACAGTAGGGCAGGAATATTTCTGGGATATGCCAAGTGTTGATGTGCTCAATTACCACCTCTATCAAACTGACCCAGGCACAATATCAAGCATGCTAAATGCTGCTCAAAGAAAGGGGAAAGTTCTCCAAAACAATGAATCTTACGAGTGGTATGTAAAAAATCCAGATGGCAGCGGGCAAGTTACCCAAGCAAATTTGGACAAAGTCACAAAAGAGGCGTGGGGGTGGTTTCTCTCTGGCGGATACTATGGCTTTTATAATGCTCAGCACACTGAATACACAAATTGGAGTCAACTGGGTACCCGAGCAAAAGTCCTTCACGACCTTGCTGCAAAGGTAAGGTTCTGGGAAATGAGCCCAGTAGATTCGTCTGGGAATGAATATGATTCTCTTGTGACACAAGGCCCTGGGAGTTCAAATACTGCACGACAAGTATTTGCAAATCCTGGTTCTCAATACGTTGTGTATTTCTGGGGGACGCCACGCACCACTAATGTGAGCATCCAATTGCCCACAGGGAGTTACCGTTATGAGTGGTATGACCCAAGGAGTGGGAATCTTATCAGTTCAGGGACAGTTACGGGCGGATCAGCAACCACTATCACCTCACCAGGAACATCTACATGGAGTGGCGCAGTTGGAGTGGCCCTGTTTATTTTTGCAGAGACAACTACCCCCACCGTCACCCTCACCACAAACCCAACTTCAATCACACAAGGACAATCATCCACCCTCACCTGGAGCTCAACCAATGCCACAAGCTGTACCGCATCAGGCGGATGGACAGGCACCAAGACAACGTCAGGTACTCAAGCAGTCTCACCAACCGCAAACACTACCTACACTATCACTTGTACAGGAGCAGGTGGAAGTGCAAACCAGAGTGTGACGGTGGCTGTAAGCAGTAGTGGTGGCGGAGGCACAACAACTCCACCTCCACCAACGGGCACGCTTTGCAATACATACACATCAAATTCAACGCCACCTACGGGATATGGCGTCGCGTACAACCTCTTCTCTGCGGCACGAGAACTTATCTTGAATGTTACCTGCAATACTGATGCGAGTGTAAAACTTGAATCAGGTAATGCTCAAAACACGACTTATATTTGGCATCAAGCTTATTACACAAAAAATGCGCGCGATTGGGTCCCTGTATCGCTCACAGGCGCTGATACCGCGGGCGGGGGACTCTGGATCATTGGGACTGCAAACGTTACAGAAGCTATGACCACCGCAGAACAGCAGACCCAAAACTACTTTGCCTCGTATGTGTGTGTTTATACGAATTCTACGTGGAAATGTGGGTGTCAGGATGCCACTTGTGCGGTGCCTTCCTGGAATCTGCAGGGGTTTAAGAAGTAACGATTTTAAGGCCTAAAAAGCGGGTCAACCGATCGGTTGACCCGCTTTTTCTATTACCTCGTACTTTCAAAAAGTGTGAAATTTGCTATACTCACGCGAGTTGTTCAAAAAGCCACGAAAATAGCTCAAGAGGGAATGTATGGAAGTGAATAAGTTAAAGACTCATCCTGCGCTTTACAGGTGGACTCCGGAAGGAGATTCAAACGGGCAGCTTGTATGGGTTAACCCAGGAGTGCGCAGTACCGAAGGTACCCCGCGAGTATCAGGCTACGTGATATGCAAGGCTGGACTCAAACACGTGTCTCCTTCTATCGAAAAACTTACGACGGCATCTCCTGAAGATGAGCGTACGTTTGTTGATTTGGTCAGACAAGGGCCATATTCTGATCTGAGGGCAGATATTCTGAGACAGATTCGTCGGCATTCATCAGCACACACGCAAGTGCCCGCATTTCTGGCTTTTGCACCTGCGTCTGCATGACGCCTGTCACACGGCGGGGGAGCACATACCCCCGCCTTTATTTTGCCCAAAAATGAGTTGCAAAATGTCGTTGCCTCGCGTAATCTAAAGTTCATTCACCTATTGAATAAGAATTTGCCAATGTAGCTGTTTTGGTAGTATAGAGGGCCACATGGTGCATCTATCTCTTGCGGTGAAGGCAAAGAATAATTGCCAATGTAGCTCAGCTGGTAGAGCACCCCCATGGTAAGGGGGAGGTCACCGGTTCAATCCCGGTCATTGGCTCCGTTTTTTAAATAGAAATTGTCACCATAGTAATACGCCACCTTAGCTGTTTTGGTAGGTATCCAGGTGGTGTAATAGATAAAGAAAAAGGTAGTAATATAGTAAATACGCCACTTAGCTGTTTTGGTAGGTATCCAGCTAGTGGAATGAAAATGGTAAAAAGATAAAATAGTAGAAAACACGCCACCTTAGCTCAGTTGGTAGAGCACAGCTTTCGTAAAGCTGGGGTCCGGAGTTCGATCCTCCGAGGTGGCTCCACGAAGCGGAGACACCTCAGCACGCAAACTGCTTTGCGTGTGGGGAGGATCGAAAAACGGAGGCATGTCGCGGAGCGACAGCCGAGTTCGGGCAGGAGCCACTTATGAGCGAAGCGAATTTGTGAGCTGACGCCGATCCTCCGAGGTGGCTCCACGAAGCGGAGACACCTCAACAAGCAAACTGCTTTGCGTGCTTAAGATTATGATTGGGAGAGTTTGATGTACACGTCGTCACAGCTATATGCACCTGCGCCGCCGCCAAAAGGAGGTTGTGTATTTTGAGTGGGACCTTGCGATACGATCACAGTAATAGTATTTCCAGAATCTGGGTTTCCAGGGCAGACCGGTGTTTCATAGTCAGTGTCGTACCAGTATGGACGACCCCATGGATCGGTAAGTCCTGCAGCTTGCATATATGGACCCCTCCAAGGACCATCTCTGAGCGTCCAATCACAATCACCTGGATTTGGGGCAGCATTGCCAGGATCAGTGAGGATTCCCGCCGTTGCGGCGTCGAGACGCACCTCATTGCCAGATCCGCTAAAGACTACTTCAGGAGTGCATCCATTTGGCCATCTTCCGGTATCAGTGACGAGCAGGGCAATAGCCGTGCGGACATTCTCAAGCTGTTGCTTTGCCGCTGCAATACGCCCTTTGTCACGTGCGGCATTGAGCTGTCCCACAATCACGGCAGCGAGAATACCGATGATTGCGATCACCACAAGTAGCTCTATGAGTGTAAATCCGAAAGAAGTCCTTCTTTTCAAGCGCATGAGCAAGATAGAGTCAAATATTTATATACCTCTGTAGTATACCAACTCAACAAATTCCCGCATCATCTCCTGTGGTTTTCTCACCCGAGCGACCTTTGGTATAATGCTTGTTATGGGCGATATAAACGACCGAATTGCCGAACTTGAGGCGCAGATGTCCTCACCCGATTTCTGGAACGACAAAGCCAAAGCCCAAGGAATAATTAAAGAATTAAACGAGCTTAGAGATAAAGCCGAAGGGAAGGGTAAATACGACAAAGGAGACGCTATCATCACGCTTCTCTCCGGTGCCGGAGGCGATGACGCCGAAGACTTCTCCCGCATGCTCTATGAGATGTACGATGCGTATGCGAAACGGCAAGGCTTCGTCACGTATGTACTCCATGAGAATCAGAATGACCATGGCGGGTATCGCAATCTCACTTTTGAGGTAAGCGGCAAGAACGCATACGGACAACTCAAGCATGAGTCTGGAGTGCACCGCCTTGTTCGCGTTTCGCCGTTTAACGCAAAGAAACTCCGCCATACCTCGTTCTCGCTCGTGGAAGTAGTGCCAAAATTCCCAAAAGGGGAGGCTATTGAGATCCCAGAGGGAGATCTTCGCTTTGAATTCAGTAAGTCGTCAGGTCCTGGCGGGCAGAATGTGAACAAGCGAGAGACGGCGGTGCGCGTCGTGCATATACCGACCAACATCTCTGTCCACGTAGATTCAGAGAGAAGCCAGCTACAAAATCGCGAGAGGGCGCTCGAGATCCTTGAAGGGAAGCTCTATAAGAAGCAAGAAGAAGATCAGGCAAAAGAGGCGCAAGGATTCACTGTTGCCAAAACCATGGAGATTGAGTGGGGCAATCAGATTCGCTCATACGTACTCCACCCATACAAGATGATTAAAGATCATCGCACAGGGGTAGAGGTGCACGACATAGAGAGTGTTCTTGAGGACGGAGAGCTAGACGAATTTATCGTCGCAGAGCAGAATCTTTCTAAAGAGGTGCATGAATAATAAAAAGCAGAGTATAATATCTTTCATGATTTACTTTGATAATGTTTCTAAGATTTATGCCGACAAATCGGTCGGACTCCAAGATGTTACGTTTGGCGTAGAGCCACAGGAGTTTGTATCTGTCGTCGGGCACTCTGGCGCAGGCAAGACTACGCTTATAAAAATGCTTCTTGCTGAGGATAGGCCTACACATGGGAATGTATTTTTTGAATCTACGGACATTCACACACTTCCTTCGCGCGATGTTCCTACCTATCGCCAGCGCATCGGCGTTGTATTTCAAGATTTTCGTCTTCTTCCACACAAGACCGCGTACGAAAACATCGCATTTGCCATGGAGGCAGCA
The DNA here is from genome assembly GCA_964612415.1 of uncultured Candidatus Saccharibacteria bacterium. Taxonomy (GTDB): domain Bacteria; phylum Patescibacteriota; class Minisyncoccia; order Phycocordibacterales; family CAYRGE01; genus CAZTCT01. Next base: position 16,257 of record CAZTCT010000008.1, read on the forward strand.
GGGCGTACCGACGACGAGATCGCATCAGATGTTCCGCACGTACTTGAGCTCGTTGATCTTGGGCACAAGATGTGGAGTTTCCCACATGAGCTCTCAGGAGGAGAGCAGCAACGCGTCGCAATCGCGCGAGCCATCGTCAATCAGCCAGATATTTTGATCGCTGACGAGCCTACGGGCAATCTTGACCCCATCAATACCTACGAGATCGTACAGATCTTGAAGCGTGTCAACGATTTAGGCACCACTGTCGTCCTCACGACGCACAATAAGGGCGTTATAGACTCTCTCAAGCAGCGTGTCATCACCCTAGAGGGGGGGAAAGTTATTCGTGACGACAAGCAAGGGCGCTACATTTTATAAAATTTTTGAAAGTGCCTTCTCTGTGATAGGATGAGCAAGTACAGATCATGATGTGGATTACATTTAAACGAATTATGCGTGCGGGAGTGCTCAATTTTTGGCGCAACGGCGTCGTGTCTCTCTCCACCATACTCGTGATGGTAGTTGCGCTCTCCATGATCGGCTCTACGCTCCTCATTTCGGCATTTCTTAACTCTGCGCTCACTGAACTCAAGGACAAAGTGGATGTGAACGTCTATCTCACCCCCGGCGCTTCCGAAGACAACATCCTTTCTCTCAAAGCTACCCTGGAAGCGCTTACCGAAGTGGCGTCAGTGGAATATGTATCAGAAGAGCAGGTGCTTGAGAACTTCAAAACCCGTCATGAGAACGACCAACTCACCCTCTCTGCGCTAGATGAGATCGGGGGCAATCCATTTGGCGGGGTGCTCAACATTAAGGCCAAGGACCCGGCACAGTATGAGAGCGTAGAGCGCTTTTTGGAACAAGACAGTGCGCTCTCAACACAAGGTAAGTCTATTATTGAACGTACCAATTACGAGAAAAATCAGATCGCTATTGAGCGACTCTCTGGTCTCATCGCAGGGGTACAAAAGATCGGGCTTGTGGTCATCATCGCGCTTGTGGTGATTTCTATTCTTATTACTTTCAATACCGTTCGCCTCGCGATCTATACTGCCCGTGAAGAGATCGCCGTCATGCGCCTTGTTGGTGCGCGCAATTTTTATGCTCGGGGACCATTCCTTGTTGAGGGTGTGCTCTATGGCGTAGCTGCTGCATGTATCGCCACAGGACTTTTCTATCCAGTCACTCTCTGGCTCAAGCAGGGGACGACCAATATCTATAACGGCATTGATCTGTTCCAGTACTATGTTGCTAACTTCAATCAAATTTTTATCATTCTACTCGGTGTCGGCATCTTGCTTGGTGCTGTCTCAAGCTATTTAGCAGTCCGCAAATATCTAAAGACATAACCTATGGCTGCCTCCCAGAAAAAACAGAACCGAAAGTACATCTTTGTAGTCGGCGGCGTCATCTCTGGTGTCGGCAAGGGTATCACCACCTCCTCCATCGCAAGCCTTCTTCAGGGACGCGGCTACAAGGTCACCGCAATGAAGATTGATCCGTATCTCAATGTTGATGCGGGGACTATGAACCCCACCGAACACGGTGAGGTTTTTGTTTTGGATGATGGGTATGAGACCGATCAGGACATGGGCAACTACGAGCGCTTCCTCAATACCACGCTCTCCCGCGACAATTACATGACGAGCGGCATGGTGTATCGCGATGTTATCAACCGAGAGCGCAATCTCGGGTATGGTGGCAAGTGTGTAGAGGCGGTCCCTCATGTGCGGGATGAGATTATCAGCCGCTTTGAGCGCGCCGCAGAGACCGCTGACGCCGACATCACTATTATCGAGATCGGTGGCACCGTAGGAGACTTCCAGAACGCACTTTTCATAGACGCGGCGCGCATCATACACATGAAGCGTCCAGACAATGTGGCATTCGTCATGGTCACCTATCTTCCTGTGCCCGGCACGCTTGGCGAGATGAAGACCAAGCCAACACAAAACGCCGTGCGCGATCTCAATTCATACGGCGTGCAGCCTGACATCATCATCGCGCGTGGTCCTGTACCGCTTGATCATCGCCGCAAGGAGAAGATCGCACAGCAATGCTCCATTGATCCGAAGAATGTTATCTCCGCACCGGACGTGTCGAGTATTTATGATGTACCTTTGAATTTTGAACACGACAACCTCTCCGCTTCACTGCTCACGCATCTCAATCTCAAACCTAAAAAGAAGACCAATCTCGCGGCGTGGCGGAAGTTTGCACACAAAGCACACAATGGTGGCACAGAGGTTAAGATTGGTATTGTGGGCAAATATTTTGGTTCAGGAGACTTCGTACTCTCTGATGCGTATCTCTCTGTCATTGAAGCGCTCAAATATTCTGCGTATGCAGCCAATGCTAAGCCTGTGCTTACATGGCTCAACGCATCCGATTATCAAAACGGCAAGAATACAAAAGAGCTTGCCAAGTACGATGGCATTCTTGTCCCAGGAGGATTTGGGGAGTCGGGGATTGATGGCAAGATTCACGCGATCAAATTTGCCCGCGAGAATAAGATTCCATATTTTGGTCTCTGTTATGGCATGCAGCTTTTAGTGATTGAATACGCACGCAATGTAGTGGGGCTCTCCGGTGCGAACACCGCGGAGATTGATCCCAATGCCAAGCATCCTATTGTAGATATCATGCCCGAGCAAAAAGCATTGCTCGCAAACAAAGATTACGGTGGAAGTATGCGACTCGGTGCCTATCCTGCTATTCTCAAAAAGGGCACCATCGCCTTTGATGCGTACAAGCAACACAAGATTTCAGAACGCCATCGTCATCGTTATGAAGTAAACCCCGAATATGTACAGCAGATAGAAGAGAAGGGGCTAGTGTTCTCTGGTACCTCACCCGACGGCATTTTAATGGAGATCGCAGAGCTTCCTCGCGACAAGCACCCATTCTTCCTGGGGACGCAATTTCATCCAGAATTCCTCGCTCGACCCCTTGCTCCGCATCCACTTTTTGATGCATTCATCCGTGCTGCTCGTGCGCATCGCGGCAAGAAGTAATAAACAGCTAGCCTCTCTCTCGTATGTCGGGTATGATGGTGGCATAACATGCCCGCGCTTCTCGCTATCATCCCCATCCTTATCTTCCTCGGAGTGTCGTATTTTCCCAGCACGATCAAATTTGAGAACAACGCGCCAACTGTCCATCAACAAGCATCGCTTTCCACACTTTCTCCGCAGCCAGAGCTAAGCTCAGCTTCACGTACCATCAAGCTCTTGTTCGTGGGAGATATCAATCTTGATCGCGCGATACGCGTATATTCCGATGCTTACGGACCAGAATACATTTTTGAATGTATGGCAGATGACCTCAAAGAGCCGACCGTTGTGGTGGCAAATTTAGAAGGCCCCATCACAGCCACTTCATCAGTGAGCGTGCATACATTGCCGACGGATCCTGGCAATACGCTTTTCACTTTTCCGCTTTACTCGGGGGCACTGCTCAAGCGGCACAATATTGGTATCGTAAATCTAGGCAACAATCATATTAAAGATTTTGGCGATGAAGGAGTGGTCTCAACGCGGGAAATACTTACTGATGCAGGAGTCACATATTTTGGTGATCCTGACGAGAAGGGCAATCCTCGTGCGCTCATGACACGCGTTGCGGGGCAGTATATTGCATTCGTCAATTACAATGAGTGGTCAGGTTCGCGTGATGCGACGATAGATGAGATCAAGAAATATGCGCAGCTTGTCCCCGTCATTGTCTACACACACTGGGGAGATGAGTACGAGGCACCGCCAGAGCGGGTCAAGAAGCTTGCGCGCCAGTTCGTAGACGCAGGAGCAGATATTGTTATCGGCTCACATCCGCATGTAGTACAGACCCATGAGGTGTACAAAGGTGTGCCCATATACTACTCACTCGGCAATTTCATTTTTGATCAATACTGGGATCCAAGTGTGATGACTGGGCTTGCGCTTGAGGTGGATTTCACCGACGGGAAGCTCGCCATGGTGCATGAGAATGCGGTGAATATCGGCAAAAATGGCCAGACCTGCTTTGCCAAGGAGTAGATGGGTGCTTGTGGTTTTTGGGTAGGGTTTTGCTATAATTTTAAGTAATTATCATTAACCTTTTTATCATGGACGAACACAATACGAACAATCAAGCGCAGTCTCAGGGGCAGCCAAGCCAGCCGGCAGGTGCACCACAGAGCGGGGAGAAGAATACATTAATGGGGGTGCTCTCATACCTTGGTCCGCTCATCATTGTTCCGTTTCTTACTGCCAAAGATGATCCATTTGTGAAGTATCATATCAAGCAGGGTGCTGTGCTTGTGATCATTTGGATCGGCCTCATGATTCTCGAATCAATGTTTTGGATGCTGATGTATGGAATCGGCAATCTCTTAAATCTTGGAGTGCTTGTGCTTGCGATCATCGGTATCGTGAATGTGACCAAAGGGGAGCAGAAAGAACTTCCGCTCGTGGGGAAATTTGCCTCACACATTAAGATCTAATCTTCTCCACACCTCGCTTGATACACAAGCGAGGTTTTCTCATATAATGAGCTTATGACCAAAGTAGAATGGAATCAGGTCACTTCGCTTTCGAAACTCCTTGCATTGCTTCTGTTCATCGCGTTGCCAATACTCGGATTTTTCTTAGGGAAGTGGTATCAACAACAAATTACTTTTAACGTCGTTCCTGCAGCAGATAGTAGCTATGTTGCCAATCATATGGCAAAACCGGTCGTGTCAGTAGGACAGACCAGTATTCCTGATACTCCGCCACCACCACCAGGCGCAGTCCCAGGCGATGTCCCTGTTGCAACAGGAGATGTGTCAGACCAGCAGGCGAGTGTACCGCTCCCCCCGGCGCCTGTCCCAGGCAAGAACCCTACGGTCCCTGTGACCACGGGCGGGGAGGTGGGCTTCTAGGTATTCCCTCTATAGAAGAACCTCGTACATTTGAGAAATACGAGGGTAAGCAAAAAACGGCTCAACCGATCGGTTGAGCCGTTTTTTATGGCTTAAAATCGTCATTTCGGGCTACCCCCTCCTGTGCCTTTTATCATATCGACGGAGGTAGTAGAAGCCCACGACAGAGGCTATGAAGGCACCTCCAGTGTCTACGATGAGGTCCCACATGGTGTCTTGGAGGCCGCTCTTTTGCATATTAAGGCCAAAAGCATTGTCCATGGAGTATTCAAATATTTCCCATATCACACTGAAGGCGAGCGCGACAGAGAAAGAGAGGAAGACGATGAGCGCATGACGTGCCTGGAAGCGCTTACTGCGGTAGAGGGAGAAGAGGATAGAGAATCCGACGAAACCAATCACGAGGCCTGCGCCCGCATGGAGCACCACATCCCACCACCAGAAGCGTGTGTAGAATCCATGGACTTCTCCCAGGATGAGCGCCGCGTAGATGAAGAGCACTGATGCAAATTCAAATCCAACCGGCAGATATGCATGGTAGTTTCGCGAAAGGTACCACGGCAAGAAGGAGACAATAAGCGCGACCGCGCTGATGAACATAACCGTCCACTGCAGTTCTACAAGAGCAGTGATGAATGCAAGCAAAAGTGCGAGACGCAAGATGACACTCAAGACGAAGAGTACCTGCTCTGTATTGTCTAATGCTCGGAATGCGGCTATATGTCGCTGTAAGGACCTCATGTATATAAGGATACTACAACCAAAAGAGGAGAAGGGGGATAAGAAAAAGCGCCGCGTAAGCGGCGCTGATGTTTTAAAGGGAGAGTCAGAGATTGATTTTCTTGAGGCTGTATTTGCCCACAATTACTTTGCATACTTGATTTCTCTGGATAAAGATCAAATGCTTTCCGATACATT
>CAZTCT010000008.1:22159-23295 GCA_964612415.1 uncultured Candidatus Saccharibacteria bacterium
ATTACTTTGCATACTTGATTTCTCTGGATAAAGATCAAATGCTTTCCGATACATTTTGTACCTGGCGGAAATGTTTTTGTATCACGGTCGGTGACATGCGCTCGATAATTAGCGCCGATGATGTTTATGTTGTCGCCAAATGATACCTGCATTTCAGCCAAGAACATGAGTAGTTCTGTGTGCAACAGGCTCAGAGCAGGGCTCTCTTCAAGCACATGCACAGGTATATTTGATTTTCGTCCAAAAAATTCGCGGCGTGCGGAGACGAGCTCAATTTGCTCGTGGCATTCTGTAGACAGGAGATGCTTGCATACACGCAGCATGTCTGGGCGTTCTCTGAAGCGAAACCAGGGCATCACTGTACAATGCAAAGGTAATTGCTCGTCTCGTCGATAAACGTTTCTCCAGCGTTGCTCGATGGGGATGACAATAAGGTATTCTCTGTCCATTGCGTCCTCCAGGGAAGTGTCAAGAAGTCTGCCGGAAACATAGCACAAAAAGGGGCAGAAGGGTACAATGGGTCAATGAAAAAATATACAGGAGGATGTCATTGCGGAGCAGTGGAGTATGAGGTGGAGATGGATCTCGAAGATACGCTTGTCTGCGATTGCTCGCACTGCGGTATGAAGGGTTTCATTATGCGCTTCGTGCCGAAAGAGAGCTTCAAACTATTGAAAGGGGAGGACAATCTTACCTCATATAAATTCGCTAAAGGCGCGATCAATCATCTCTTCTGCAAGACCTGTGGCGTTGAATCATTCTCCACGAGTGATGTATATCCCAAGATGATGGTAAATGTCAGGTGTCTCAAAGATGTGGACATAAGCACACTTTCCCCAAAGCAGCTTAACGGGAAGGAGAGTTAATTATTCCCCCATTTCACTTTCAGATAGCGCCAGTAGCTTGGTTACGGTATTCCAGTTACGAATGGTCATGTGCTTGTAGGCTGGCGTTCCCATGACTCTATTGAGCCGACTTTTGGTGCGCAATGAGCTGAGACGTTGTGAGTAGATAACACCTTTGCCCGGCCAGACAGTGTCCACGCCCTCCTTTGGGCTGAATGCCTTCATGGCTTGAGGAACACTAAAGTCCATCAAAAATATCACATCGCTGTGATATTTTTTTGGAGTCTCGCC
>CAZTCT010000009.1:0-21485 GCA_964612415.1 uncultured Candidatus Saccharibacteria bacterium
CCCATGGAGGTTCAAGTCCTCTCCCCAGCACCGTATAATACTAACTGCTTGCCGATGTGGTGAAATTGGTAAACACGTACGCTTCAGAAGCGTATGCCGCAAGGCTTGGGAGTTCAAATCTCCCCATCGGCACTAAATATTTCTTTCTTCCCTTTTTTGTGTTACCCTCTTGCCAGTTCTTTAAATCTTTTGAGAGGAGGCCCTCATGCGTGAAGTGTATATCTATGTGGCAAGCCCATACGGATTTTCTGAAGCAGGAAGATTTTTCTACTACGAAAAGCTTATCCCGATGATTGAGAGGATTGGGTACAAAGTTCTTGATCCATGGAAGCTCACGGACGAAGAGATCATCCACCAAGCACAGATTGCTCCCGTGAGCCCTGAACAAGACGAACTCTGGCGCAAGGCAAACGAGATCATTGGCGAGAACAATTTCACCGCAATAAACATGGCGCACATCCTTCTTGCATGCCTTGATGGGGTTGATGTTGATAGTGGCACTGCATCTGAAGCAAGCCATGCAAGCATCCAGAACAAACCTGTCATAGGATACAGAAGCGATTTTCGCCTTGCGGGCGACAACCCAGGATCCATCGTCAACCTTCAGGTGGAATATTACATCCACAGAAGCGCGCACGGTCAGGGGGTAATCATTACAACACTCACGTCCCTCGAAGAAACCCTCCGTGAGTGGTACAGAAAACTGCTCATCTCTACCTAAAAAATCGGCCTCTCTGAGGCCGATTTTCTTTTCTCACTCTCACTTGGGATGTTGACTTTTTGCCATTTTTATAATATAATTAATAACAGTTTTGCCCTTTGAAATTCCTGAATAAACAACCGATTGGAGGTGTGAGATGGATACAACTAGTCTTGTTGCGGCAAGTTTGACTGCTGGGTCATTTCTGGCAGGGCTCCAAACCCTACCCGAGGGACGGACTTTGGTCGTCAAATTTCTTGGTGGTGCTTTTGCAGTAAAGTTGTCGTACAGGGATCACAAATTTCGATATCTGTGCGAACGATACAATCTTAAGCCCGACATCCATTACAGAGAAATTCCCAACCTCAGAGAGGATTACCGACATAAATGGGATATCCTTGAGCTCACACGAGCAGGAGTTACTGAAATTGAGTCACACTGGCGTGCCAGAATAAATTTCGGCGGCTTAGTGTGGGTTGGACCTTGGCCATTCTTTAAAGAAGACCGCCAACGATTCTCGTGGGTATCTTACGAACAGACCCGTCAGCAAGACGGGACGGTAGTGGATAAATTCGTTGGAAGAGAGCAGCTACAGGGATTCTTGCTCGCACAAAAGGATATCTACGCATCAGACATTAAAACAGTGTTGACTGCAGATAATTACCCAGTAGATGTCCTTATTCTGATGGATATTCATGTGGTAAATCCGTATAAAGCACGATTCCGGACACAGCATTGGCTTGAATACATTCATAACAATGTGCGCCCCATTATTCGTGCATACATACAGTCACATGAATACATACACCTTGCAAAAGAAGGTGGTGCAAGCGAAGAAGAACTCATGAAGCTTCTTCATGGGGAAAGAACTTCTACAAAAGGCGCTCATACCAACAAGAAAAACCTCTTGCAAGAATTTCTGGAGGCGAATGGTGCAAGTGTAAATAGTGTGAGAATCCTTGACATAGATCCAAACGAAAAGTACCAGAATATTCTCCTTTTAAAGGCTACCGGCCAAGCAGAAGCAGATCGTATACGCGCTAAGTACGAAGCAATAAAAGACTACGGCTCGAATGGCCTGCACATGCAATTCAATGAAGCTATCATTGAGGCATCAAAAGGCAATGCAAGTCTTTCTCTTTTTGCAGGTGACCGCACAGACGATTCTCGCATACTGCAAACGGCGGCTCAGCGCATCATTAGTGAGCCCATGTCTATACACGCAGCAAGGAGACAGGCATGAACAGTGATTTGATTATTGTACTAGCAATCATCGCTGTAGTACTTTTCCTCAAGTGGTACCCTATCTTGTGGCAAAGTGAGGAACCTACTAAAGGAAACGGAAAGGGTCTATCCCTCCTTGCTTCCGAGCTAGCAAAAAAGGCAGCTTCGTCTGGCTTCGTAGGCGTCTTGCTCATGATAGGTGGGATATTGTTGATGTTTTGGCAGCTTTTCCCTGACGCATGGAACTGGACGAATGAAGATAGCCACGCCGGTATTTTCTGGTCTGGACTCGTGCTTTTACTTCTTGTAATCGCATGGAGCACTTTCTCTGGGAACACAAGGTTTGTAATGTTCATTTTTGGTGTAGGCGCTTTGATTTTGTTTAGCAAAGGACTCTATACAACCCTCTCCGATGAAGGACATGTAGGCGCATGTAAAGGCAAAAAAGGCGCTGAGCTCTCTCAGTGTGTTACCAGGCAGAAAACAGCTAGCAACACAACGAGAAACTCCCCGCCCGCAGCAAAGTCTTACTCCGCCACCACGATGCCAACATTCTGTTGGCGCCGAGAGCACATAGGGCCCGGTGCAAACCAGTCCACTTCTAGCAAGCCAGACTGCAGCGCCATTGTGACATATTTCAAGTACGAGAAGTCGCCAGACGACAACGTGTTTGTACAACTTGAATATAAGTTACATGGAGCATCTGGAGTCGCAACTTTAGACACCCGGGTGAACCCCAATGTCGGTGGATGGACGCTCATGTCAGCAGATGGTCAGCAACTAGACGGCGGTGTATTTAAGATCGCCGAAGATGGAGATGGATATTCAGGAACCATGATTTCCTATTACGACGAGCGTGGCAATTTATTGCCCCGTGGAGAGTATGGGCAACTGCCCATAACAATTTCGTTTTAGGAATTTGTCACAGCTCGTCGCGTCTGAACAAAATATCGTTCAGACAGGAAAAAGCGACGAGCTGTTTTTCTTTTCATACAAAAAGAAAAAGCCTCGCGAATGCGAGGCCTTTTCTAGAAAGTGGAGATTTTAGCGGAAGCACCTAGGGATTTGGTCCGTAATGCCCGAATCAGCTCCAACCATCCGCGCGAGCAAACACATGATTGCAAATACAGCCATCATTAGGAACATTCCAACAATTCCCCACACCATGTGTCTTTTCCCTTTATCGCGCCCTTCGTCACTTTCCCCACTTCTTATGAAGTCAGCAACCCCCCAGAGAAAGAATACTACTGCTGCTGCGAAGAAGAATGTAATTAGTGGGTTTACGATATTATCGTAGAGCTTAACCATGAACCCACTGATATCAAACACTTGCGCTTCCATGCAATAATATTTCTTTGAAAGTTAGCGTGAGCTAGTTAGGGAAAGATAGGTGTTGGCGTTGTAGGTGCAGTCTGTGTTGAGTTATCAAGTGCAAGCTGGTTAGTAAGCAATGCTACCAAACCCCAGACAGACACCATAACAGCGATTGCAACAATACCCCAAATGATCTTGCCGCGACCAGCTTTTTGCTTTTCAGCATCATCACCAGCAGTAACGTACTGGAATACACCGATGATGAAAAGAAGGACTGCGAGCGCGATGATGAACGGAATCAACGCATTGATAAAGTTGTAGATCAGCTCAAGCAAGCCAGAAAGCGTTGTTACCGCAAATGCGACTGCAGGAGTAGCGAGTGCAAGTGCTGTAAGCGCTGCAAGAGCTGTTCCTTTTTGTGTACCTTTCATGAATAAAAAGTATGAAGATTAATGAATAAGCTAATAAGACCGTGCCCTAAATTTCCTGAACGCGCTTACGCGCATATCAGCAGCAAAAATGCCTTTTTATATGATATACAGAGTGAGGTTTTTGAGCAACCAGCAATGTGGATAGCTCGCGGGAACTTACGGAATTGGCAAAACAGGGACATCAGGCACATTTGAATTGCTATCCTCAAGGCCAAAAGTAAGAAGGAGCATGTTCACCAGACCCCATACTGACACCATCACCGCAAGACCAATGACCCCGTAGATGATAAGATCGCGCCCTTTCTTTCGAGCCTCTTCATTGTCCCCCGCCGCGACATACCGCAACACCCCAATGAGGAAAAGAAGTACTGCAAGACCGATGATGAGCCCTATTAATCCTTGCGCGATAGACCAAATGACACCGATAGCGCCCTGAATAGTGCCATCTCCTGCAGATCCTCCCGAAGTGAATGTAATGGTGGGGTCAGGGCCTCCGCCCGCTAACAAGTTGCTCAAATGTATTGAAAGATTCATAGTGCTTCTATTATCGCATGTAGCAACCGCCGTTAAAAAGTCCTCCTGTGTATAGCTTAAAATCCGGGAATAACATTATCTATCCCGAATGACGTGGTAATCAAACTTACCAACCCCCACACAGACATCATCACCGCAAGCCCAATAAGCCCAAAAATGATCTGATTTCTCCCCTTTGTGCGCTCCGATTCGTTCTCTCCAGATTTGATAAAGTTGACCACCCCGATGAAGAAATAAAGCACCGCGAGCGCTACAAAAAGCGCAGTGAGGGGAGAAAAAATGCCTTCAATGACGGCCTGGACTAGTGATTTGAAGTCAGTGATCATATTTATTGAAGTGAATTAATGGTCTGGGTGATTACATTTGAAAGCACCTGTGCGCCAACGAGGATCGCAGTACCTATAATCGCCCCTACAAAAGCACGCTTTGCGGTAGCAAGCTGCTGCTCGTTGCCCTTTGCCGTCACGAACATAAATCCTGCATAAATGAGGAATATTGCTGCAACAGGTATGCCAATAGTGATGATTATATCAATAATGGCTTTAATAAAATCTGGGAACGTAGGAACATTGATGGGGTTTTCGATCCCCCCGGCCGCAGCAAGTGACACTCTCGCCCACGTGAAAAATACCGCAAACGCACTCGTGATAATTGCTGCAAATTTGTTCAGGCTCTTCCTCATATTTTTTGTGTTAAGCAAGCTCCATTATATCAGAATAAACTACCCTTTTTGGACATGGTGGGGATTTATGGCGACAGATAATCGGCAGGGTTAAATCCACCTGGCCTGTCAAGAGATGTAACAATAAAGTTGACAATCAGCCACGCAGAGAGTGCAATAACAAACCCAATAAATACATAGACAAAGATGCTCTTCGCTTTTGCGTGCTGAGCTTCATTCCCTTTTGCGGTCATGTACATGAACCCTGCAACGGCAAAAGAGAGCGCGGCAAGAGGAGCGGCAATATCAAATATCAGAAAATTTATGACTCTTTGCGCCAAGATCACGAGGTCCTCAAAACTACAGTCTGGACCGTTGCAAGGCACAAGCTGCGCGTGCGCAGCTATGGGAATAAGCAGAACGATCAGAGTGACAGAAAGTATCGGAGCAAATAAGATGTATTTTTTCATATTTACTCAATTTGAAGTGATCTAAATAGCTGGTCAAACTTCTGTCGTGCGCTACTGATAGCATTGAGGACCCTTTTCTCGTCGGACCCTACGTCATTCACAAGCTGTGCAAAAATATTATTTGTTTGTATTGGATCTGGATCAAACCAACTCTTGCTGATAAGTGCTGAACGGTAGAAGATGCTTGCTCGAGGATCTGTTCCAGGTGGAGCCGCGATCAATGCCTTTTGCGCAGGGGCCATGCTTTCCATTTGAGCAAAATTTTTGACTGCAGGAGAGTACGCAAGCCCTGTTGCCACCGCAAGAGTAAGGGGAGTGCCTTTTCCCTTGAGAATTGAGAGTCCGTACATGCGTCCAAAAGTAGTAGAGATGGTACTTCCTTCAAGTTGTGGCAGTATCGCAACGTCAAAATCTAGATGCGGATTCCTGCGAGCAATTTCGGGTGCTTCGCTTGCAAGCCCAAAGTAAATGGCAAGTTTCCCTGATGCAAACATTTCTTGAGCATCAGACAAGGAACGATTCCATGTGTAAGCAGGGCTGCTCTCTTTTGCAAATTGCAAATAAAAACGCAGTACTGATGCTAGTGGCGCCTCACTTTCTCTGCTTGTAGCATCCTGCCCAAAATAAAGAGTTATCTTCCCTGTCGCTGGGTCACGCGCAATGATACGATCTCCCGCCTGCAGCAAGAACGCTGAGAGAATCTCTTTTGCATCTGGAATATTCACATACTCCCCGAGACTAACCGCACTTTGCGCAATGCTCTTTGTGATTGGGTCAGAGAAGATAGTAAGCTGCGGAACAAGGGCGAAAAATTCCTCCCATTTCTCTGGCGGCCTGACAAGCCCCGCAGAAGAAAAGATGGAGCGATTCCAGTACATGACGAGTGGGTCAACCACAAGGGGTAATGCTGCTACTTGATTGCTTGTTAGGTACATCTCACTTTGAGGAATGAAAGTGTCTTGAAAATCTCGAATAGAGAGAACAAGCGGTTGTATCTTGAGTTGATGTCTTAAAAATCTATCTTGTGGAATGAGTATTATGTCAGGACCTGTGCCAACGGCGATTGCTTCAGCAAGCTGTCTATCTATGGTATCAGCAGTCTTCTCAACGTAATTCAGCGAGAGTTTCGTATCGTTTGGAAATGCCTCCTTCACAAGATCGTTAAAGTTATCCGCCGAGAGTGTACCCCATACAGTAACAGTACCCACCAGCCCTTGATCTTTTTTAGTCTCACTGGCAAACCATCCAAGCGAGAACGCCATCATGGCAAAAAAGGCGAAAAAGGCGAACGCACCTATGAGCGCTACCTGGAAAGGACTAAGTGACTTGAGTGAATTCATAACTATTGTCGCGCGCCATACTGATTGTTAAATGATATCGCCGCTCCGTTTGCTCCCGCCTTCTTAACAATGAATCCGTAATGCTGTCTTCCTGGCGCAATATCTTTTTCAAAAGAAAACCCTTTTGCTAAAAAGAGATGCTTGGCTTGATCTGCGGACAAAACCGCGCCCGCTTCAGGGCCCATCCCTCCATAAGACTCTTTCCAGTCAATCACAAGGACCTTGCCCCCTGGTTTTAAAATACGATCTATCTCAGAAACTGAGCCCTCCTTGTCCTCAAGCTGGAAAAGCACATTGGAAGCAATGACTGCGTCAACACTACTATCCGCAAGCTTTGTGCCTCCACGCCTCTCGATGTCACCCCATATTGCTTCAACATTTGAAAGCCCCTCTTTGGAAGCAGCGTTCTTCACGCGAATTGCCAAATCTTTCTGCACTTCAATTGCATACACTTTGCCAAAATCGCGCACGCGACGAGCTGCTGCAACGGTGTACGCACCAGAGCCGGCGCCAAGATCGGCGACCGTCATATGTGCAGTCAGTCCAAATTGCTCCAGATTTTTATCCGGATCGGAAAACATTGCTTGTATTATATCTCCTAAAGACAAACGAGCGAAGCGATGCTATCCCCAGGTCGCAATTTCATGATGCGAACTCCTTGAGTTTGTCGTCCAAGACACGGCACACTTGCAAGATCTGTTCTGATGACCTGACTCTTCTTTGAAATCGCTACGATCTCTTCGTATTCATCAGTAACGACTTGCGCTGCCATTATTTTGCCAGTCTTTGCGGTAACCTTTGCGGTCTTGATACCTGACCCTCCTCGCTTCTGAGTCTTATACTCTTTGGCAGATGTGCGCTTCCCAAAACCATTCTGACTGAGTACTAAAATATCCGTCGCTCCTTCGGCGCCCTTCTTGATGATATCCACTCCGACAATGTGGTCGCCTTTACCGAGCTTCATTGCGCGCACGCCACCAGCGCCACGTCCCATTTCTCTAATATCACTCTCTTTGAAGCGTACAGATTGCCCATTGGCAGTGATGAGAATGACTTCATCGCCCTTCTCGACAAATCGCGCAGCAAGCAACTCGTCCTTTGGAGCCAACTTAATGGCGATCAGCCCGCCTCTTCGTACATCACGGAAGCTTTTTGCGGCTACCTTTTTTGCGGTGCCCTCTTTTGTCACCATAAGAAGCGAGAGGTTCTCCTGCTTTTTTGTCTCTTTTGGTACTGCAAGGATCGAGCTTACATGCTCTTCGCCAGAAAGTGAGAGGAAGTTCATTACTGACTTACCACGAGTGGCGCGCTTTCCTTCCGGAATATCATACATTTTGATCTGATACGCCTTTCCTTTGTCAGAGAAAAAGAGCAAATCATTGTGAGTGCTTGTGCTAAGGAAGTGCGTAATAAAATCCTCTTCTTTTGTATGTAAATCAACGATACCTACCCCTCCCCGCTTTTGTTTTCGATATTCAGATGGATTGGTGCGCTTTATATAGCCTCCTCCGGTGAACACAAGCACTGATTCTTCATCGGGGATCATGTCCTCAACAGAGATTTCTTTCGCACCGTGCTTGACGATCTTTGTACGGCGCTCGTCATTGTACTTCTCTTTGATGGCAAGAAGCTCATCTTTCACCACACCCATGATCTTCTTAGGGCTTCCGAGAAGCTCTTTAAGAGCCTTAATGAGTTCTTTCTTTTCTTTGAGCTCGTCCTCAATCGCTTTGCGCTCAAGACCGGCGAGCTTCTGGAGGCGCATATCAAGAATCGCCACTGCCTGTCGCTCGGAGAATTTAAACTCCTTCATCAAGTTCTGCTGCGCTGTGGGAGTATCTTTTGAGCGCTTAATGACCTTGATGACCTCATCAATATGGTCAAGTGCTTTTTTGAGCCCTTCAAGAATGTGTGCGCGTTCTTCCGCCTTACGAAGATCATACTCCGCGCGTCGGATTACAACCACCTTGCGATGTTTTACAAATTCACCAAGGATGGACTTGAGAGAAAGCGTCTGTGGCTCCCCGTCTACAAGTGCAACAAGGTTGAAGTGGAATGAGGTCTCAAGATCAGTGTGCTTGTACAGCGCGTTAAGAACTTTCTGTGGATATGCCCCGCTCTTGAGGTCAATAACCACACGAATATCTCTTGTGGATTCATCGCGAAGGTTTTTGATACCTTCTACTTTTTTGTCGCGTACAAGGTCAGCAATCTGCACCACGAGATCAGACTTGTTCACACGAAAAGGAATAGAGGTGATGACGATTTGATCATGAGACTTTGCCTCTACTATTTCCGCTACTCCACGCACCACTACACCTCCTCGCCCAGAGGCATACGCATGTCGCAAGTCGCTCTCTCCAAACACAATACCTCCCGTTGGGAAGTCAGGACCTTTCACGTAAGTAAGGAGATCTTCGGTTGTTGCATTTGGATCGTCAATAAGATGCGCACACGCATCCACCACTTCACCCAGATGATGCGGAGGAACATTCGTCGCCATACCGACAGCAATACCAAGCGTCCCATTAAGAAGAAAATTGGGTACTGCCGCAGGCAAAACGATTGGTTCCTTGAGACGCCCATCATAGTTGGGACGCCAGTCAACAGTCTCTTTCTCAAGATCAGCGAGCATTTCTCCTGCAAGACGAGACATTTTTGCCTCCGTATAACGCATAGCTGCTGGGGCATCACCGTCAATTGAACCAAAGTTACCCTGTCCAAGTACAAGAGGATAGCGTGTTGCAAAAGTCTGTGCGATCTTGACCATCGCATCATATACAGACGCATCGCCATGCGGGTGATACTTACCAAGCACATCACCAACGACTGTCGCCGATTTGCGGAACTTGGCATTTGAGGTAAGGCCCGCTTCATACATCGCATAAAGGATGCGGCGATGTACTGGTTTGAGCCCGTCGCGCACATCAGGAAGCGCACGAGAAGTGATGACCGACATCGCATAGTCGAGATAAGAGGCCTGCATTTCGGCCGTAATATCAATTGGGAGAATCCTTTCCTGTCCTTCGTCTTTACGCGGTTCGTCAGCCATATTACTCTTTAATTATAGCATAAATTCATCGGGATTTGAAGGGGCTGGAGGCACCGGAAAACCTTCATTTTCAAGGCTATTTTGGCCCTCTTCGGTAGTTGAAGCATTGTCGACACCCGCACCGAGCGCCCCTGGCGCGGTTTCAGGATTCCCGTTGATGAGCTGGAAGATTAATTCGCTCGTCTCAGGGTCAGTATTGCCAGAACCTCCTGCATTAAGCGGGTTCCCAAACTTCTCTTTAATATTGGAAAACATTGAAGAAAAAGCCTTGGCGGGGCTTTCTCCTGTTTTTTTGGAACTATTTTCTTTAGAAAAATCGGGGAGCGTAAAGCCGATCGCGCAAATGATAAACATAATGCTTACCGTAAGCGCAATAGCCATCTTGCGACGAGTGGCAACTGGTTTTTGTCTAAGATCTTCAAGGCTCATTTTAAAAGGGCAGAAACTAAGTTATGACTTTCTACGACATCGTTGGGGTAAGCACCACAATGGCTCCCTCTTTACCAGACAAGTCCTTCTTTTTGATCGTAAGCTTATCAAGCTCCTCAGAAGGATTCGCCGCTTCTTTAAGGAAAGCCTGCAGCTCCTTACTTTTGCCTTCGCCATAGTGCATAGGGATTATAATATTGGGCTCAAGTAGTACCGCTACTTTACTATATGCATCAGATGGGTTAAGGACATCGCCTCCACCAATAGGAGCAAAGAGGATCTCGACCTGCCCTATCTTCTCTCGAATATCAGCAGTAAGCTGAGTATGCGAAGAAAGCGCACCCAAAAAACACAGCGAAATATTTTCAAACACCACGGAATAAATTGTGTTCATCTTCTTTGCGCCACCATAGGTGGTCTCCACACCAAACCCACGAATTGAAACCCCGCTTTTTTCATATTCCCCAGGACCAGAGATGACAAAGGGCTTTTTATCTCCGTAAGAAAGGGTCTCTTCGCCGTCAAAGTCAGGATGCTTCATGGAAACAAGCGCTATATCTGCGCCAAATTTCCCTGATTTAAAATCAGATGTCTTTGCAGGAGGATTGTAGCCAATGACAGTGTCTCCCACCTGCAATTTAAAGAATTCTCCACCGTAGTATGTAATCACCATATAGGCAGTATACTAGCAGAAATCTGGGTCCAAAGAAAAGAAAAAGTGGGCTTTACAAAGATCGTTTGATTTGTTATATTGGCCCCCATAGAGTGAGTGTGAGTAAAAGTTCATATTGATTAATAACAACTTTGAGGCTAACCCCGGCTGATGCACGTAGATCTTTCGGAACCTTAAGGCGGAGCCCCGCTTTAAGCGGGCATTTTTTAATTATGGAAAAAACAATTGACGTAGAAGAGATTAAGCGCCTTGCTCAGGAAGATGACAAAGGGAAAGGCGGCAAAATCACCATAGGCGGTTCAATGAAGGATATACACGAGCATCCGGCTGTTTCTGACCTTGTTGAAGGACAAGTGATTGACATAGACAAAGCAGCAATGTACATAGACTTGCCTCCGTTTGGCACGGGTATTATTTACGGCCGCGAATTCATCAATGCACGCGACATTATAAAGAAAGTTGCCATCGGCGATACGATCACCGCAAAAGTGGTTGATGTTGAGAATGAGGATGGCTACATTGAACTCTCCCTTAAAGAGGCCCGCCAGGCGATGACTTGGGGTGAAGCAGAGGACGCACTTAAGCACAAATCGGTATTTGACCTGACGGTAAAAGAAGCAAACAAGGGTGGTCTTCTTATTGAATGGCAAGGAATCCAAGGATTTCTGCCTGCTTCTCAACTCAAAGCAGAACATTATCCACGAGTTGAAGATGGCGACAAGGACAAAATTCTTGAGGAACTCAAAAAACTTGTTGGCACTAAACTCTCAGTAATGATCATCACCGCAGACGCAAAGGAGAATAAACTTATCTTCTCCGAAAAAGACCCTGAGCAGGAGGACCGCACAGAGATTATAGAAAAATACCGTGTTGGCGATGTTGTCACAGGAGAGATCACGGGCATTGTTGATTTTGGAATCTTTGTGAAGCTTGAAGAAAATCTCGAGGGCCTTGTGCACATTTCAGAGATTGATTGGGGTCTCGTAGAGAATCCTCGTGCACTGTACCAGCCAGGAGACAAGGTTGAAGTAAAAGTAATTGAGGTGAAAGGAGGGAAAATTTCTCTCTCCATCAAGGCGCTCAAGCCAAATCCTTGGATGGATGCAGAGAAGCGCTACAAGAAAGGAGATGACGTATCTGCAGTTATCATCAAGTACAACCAATATGGTGCACTTGCTTCAATAGAAGAAGGTGTCGCTGGTCTTGTACACATCTCTGAGTTCGGTGGCTCACTTGAAGAACTCAAAAAACACCTTGAACTCGGAAAGAAATACTCTTTCAAAATCAACGTCTTTGAGCCAAAGGAGCAACGAATGACACTCCACTTCGCAAAAGAGAAGGAGTAAGCAATAAAAAACCTCGCCACATGGCGAGGTTTTTTATTTGACTCCCTCGTTTTGAGAGAAAAGACTCAACGCCTTATCTTTCCCATGTCGAATAAATAATCCAAGGGCACGATCAACGTCTTTCGCGACTGCCAGGAGCCCTTGTTCATCTTTTTTGCCAAATGGAGAAAGCAAGAAAGCTTCCACTGCCTGCTCCCCTTTTGGTTTTTTCACATGTCCAAAGAGGCTGCGGTGCAAAATGCCCACACGAACTCGAAAAAAATCTCTGGTTCCAAGTTCATCAATGACTGATTGTACGCCTCGATGCCCCCCAGAACCTCGTCCAAACGACAGTTTTATCTCGCCCAGCGGTATATCGAGATCGTCATACACCAAAACGAGCGCCACTTCTTGTTCTCGGGCAATAATCTTCTTAATCACTGTCCCTGAAATATTCATGAACCGCTCTGGGAATGCGAAAGTGACATTATTATCTTCAAGTGTTCCTTGTGAGGTGAGTGCTCCAGCGCCATCAGTTCTCCACTCTGAGAAGCCATGTGCTTTTCTTATTTCTTCCAGCACGATCCGCCCCGCGTTATGTCGCGTTCGTTCATATGTTTTCCCTGGATTCCCAAGCCCAACTACCAAATACAGCATATTGAGGCAATTGTATCACGACCGATAAAAGAAAAGCTTCTTGCTCCACAAAATATTTTGCATTATGATGTATGCACTAGAAAAATGCCTCCAGACTCTTCCATCCCTGAACAAGATCTAAACCCTTCGGCTCCACCACCACCCCGCCAGAGCACAGGCCTTCTTTTTGCTAAAGAAATATTCAAGTTTTTCCTCCTCGTCCTCATGGTCGTAGTGCCAATCCGCCTTTTTGTGGCACAGCCATTTATTGTCTCAGGTCCTTCTATGGAGCCCACCTTCTCTACTCGTAATTACTTAATCATTGATGAGCTCTCATATCACCTACGATCCCCCGCCAGAGGAGAAGTGATTGTTCTTGAGGACCCAAGAAATACTGCCCTCTTCTTGATCAAGCGAGTTATCGGTCTCCCGGGAGACATAATTGACATTGAAGGAGGGCTAGTGAAGATCACGGACGACGAACATCCTGAAGGATTCTTTATTGACGAGCCGTATATCAGCGCCCCTGGTGGAGAGGGAGAATACTCACATGTTGAATTAGGAGAAAACCAATATTTTGTAATGGGAGACAATCGCCCTTACAGTCTTGATTCAAGGGCGCTCGGACCTGTATCGGAAAACTTGATCGTAGGACGGGCATTGCTTCGCCTCTTGCCCATCAGCCAAGCAGCTGTATTGCCTGGGAATTATAAAGAGGAATAATAAAGACCGCCACGATATGACCCGAAGCCAACCAAGCAAGAAAGAAACATTAGGAAGTCCAAAAGGGATGCACGACATTTTAGGTGATGCATATTTTGACTACCAAGGTTTTTTTGAAAAAGCAGCAGATATCGCACTTTATTATGGATTCCAGCCCATTGAAACACCCATCCTTGAGAAAGAGGATGTGTTCGCTCGCACCCAAGAGGAAGGATCTGAATTGCTCGAGAAGGAAATGTACACACTTCGTACAAAAGGCGGTGATCGCCTCGCGCTTCGCCCAGAAGGAACAGCAAGTATCATGCGTGCATACATTGAACACGGCATGAATGCGCTCCCTCAACCGGTTTTGCTTTTTTATCACGGCCAATTTTTCCGCCATGAGAACCCGCAGCACGGCCGTCTTCGTGAACTTCGGCAATTTGGAGTGGAGTGTCTTGGGACACAGAAGAGCATCGCGGATGCCCTCGTAATTAAAACCATTCTTGCGATTCTTGAGGAGGCGGGGGTGAAAAATACAGTAGTTGAAGTAAACAGTATTGGCGACAAAACATGCCGGGGGACCTTTGTGCGCAATTTGGTTACTTACTACAAGAGACATATTAATGATATATGCCCGGATTGTAGACAAAGGCTTAAAACAAATCCTCTCCGTCTTCTTGATTGCAAGAACGCTAAATGCCAGGAGATAAAGGAGGGTGCACCAGTACCGCTCGGAGATTTGTGCACCGAGTGTCGCCGACACTTCAAGGAGGTACTTGAATATCTTGAGGCGCTCGCTATCCCCTACCGTATCAACGGGCATCTTGTCCGTGGTCTTGATTACTATACAAAAACCGTCTTTGAGGTGTTCTCTGAGGAGAAAGAGGATGCGGAAAGTCCTACAGGGGATGAAGCCCAAAAGGAAGAAAAAAAGGAGGCACCTGCTCCTTCACTTGCAATTGGAAGTGGCGGAAGATTTGACGAGCTTGGCGCAGCACTCGGCAGTCGAAAACCAATCCCTGCAATTGGTGGAGCTATTGGAGTTGATCGTGTATTAGGGCTCCCACATAAACGCCTCGCTCCCCGAATTCTCAAGAAGCCAAAAGTCTACTTTATACAATTAGGGTTCGAGGCAAAACTCAAGAGTCTCGCGGTTATTGATATCCTTAGAAAGTGCCGCATCCCCATCGTTCAATCCCTCGCAAAGGATGGGCTAAGTGCCCAACTCTCTCACGCAGAGAAACTTGAGGTGCCCTACACCATCATCTTCGGACAAAAGGAGGCTCTTGAGGATTCAGTTATTATCCGAGCAATGAAGGACCGGTCACAGGAAACAGTCAAGATAAGTGATTTAGGCAACTACCTCAAAGAACTCTAGGAGGCCCACTAATTGCAAAAATAGCCACACTGTGGTACTCTAGCCGCCATATGACAGCAATTAATGCAGAGGTTCACAAGAACCCCAACGAGAACCCCGTAAACCTTCTCCGAAGGTTTACAAAGCGTGTCCAGGGCACCCGCGTCCTCTCTCGTGTTCGTAGTATCCGATTTTATAGCCGCCCTTCCTCAAAATTGGTCAAGCGAGAACAGGCTATCAAAAGGATCAAGCGCCACGCAGAAGTAACACGCCTCAAAAAACTCGGCAAAATCCCCTCTTAAGCATACGCGCAATGCCATTTTCTGTTTCTAATACAACAAAGGGTAAGCATCCGCGCTTACCCTTTTCTCGTATAAAAGAGCACATATTCGGAGAGGCATACGATTTGAGCCTCGTCTTTATCGGGAGTGCCCGATCCCGCGCATTAAATAAAAAGTACCGTGGCAAAGACCACCCCACAAACGTACTCTCCTTCCCTTTAGACAAAAATGCTGGCGAGATTTTTATAGATCTTTCTGTCGCAGTAAAAGAAGCACCGCTTTACGGTGAAACAACCAGATCTTTTGTCGCACTTTTGTTTATACACGGGTGTTTCCATTTGAAAGGTTTCGCACATGGTAGTAAAATGGAAAAAAAGGAAAAGGAAGTGCGTGCAGTGTTTTCAGTTTAGGTGCGTCGTGTGAAATGTGTGGAATGACACTGGGCACGAAAATATGGCACGCATTTTCTTTTTTGAAATTTGCCGCTTTTTGAGATATGGCACGCACAATCATCACCGGTATTGACGTAGGCACTTCTGCAACGCGCGTTGTAATAGCAGAATTGGAAAAAGGGCGCGTGCTTCCTCGTATTATCGGAACTGGTATCGCAGAATCCAAGGGACTCCGTCACGGCTATGTAGTCAACCGTCATGAGGCAGCAGAAAGCATTGAGCTGGCAATCCGCATGGCAGAGAAATCAGCCGGGGTACGCGTCAAAAATGCCCTTATCTCCGTGGGCGGAATCAGCCTTGAATCAATTACCTCTCATGGCACAGCAGTTGTATCCCGCGCCGACAGCGAGGTCACTGAGCTTGATGTCGAAAAGGCAATGACAAATAGCGAGGAGAACGTAGGGTCACTATCAAACAAGCATATTATTCAATCTGTTCCACTCCAGTTCATCCTTGATGGGAAAGAAGTATACGGTCGCCCTGAGGGCATGCGAGGATCTAAGCTTGAAGTCAAAACCTTGCTCGTTACCTGTCTTGATCAACATCTCCGCGAACTTGTACAGTCGATAGAGGACGCCGGGATTGATGTGGAGCACATTGTCGCAGCGCCTATCGCTGCAAGCTTGGTGGCACTTACGCGGCGGCAGCGTACAGTGGGATGCGCTCTGGTAAATATTGGAGCGGAGACAGTTTCTTTGGTTGTTTTTGAGGAAGACCTCCCCATAACCCTTGGTGTCTTTAATATTGGTTCGAGCGATATCACAAGTGACATCGCCCTTGGTTTGCGCATCCCGCTTGAAGAGGCGGAAGAGATAAAAGTGAGTGGCGCAAACCCATCTCAATATCCAAAACGCAAATTGGACGAAATCATAGAAGCTCGTCTCTCTGACATATTTGAACTCATTGAAGCTCAGCTTAAAAAGATTTCTAGAAATGGCCTACTCCCTGCAGGAATCGTTATCACCGGAAAGGGTGCTGGTATTGCAACGATCGATGATCTGGCGCGAGCAGTCTTGCAACTGCCCTCCACGCGACCATCCGTAGATATCTTGCACACCATCACTCCGGTACCTCAAGGAATCCAGGATTCTTCTTGGTTTGTCGCATATGGACTCTGTATTTTTGGAGCAACTCAACGAAGTGGACAGGGGGGCATTTTCCCAGGAACATCCAAGATCGGACAGCAGCTAAAAAGCTGGCTAAAACAGCTTCTCCCATAGGGTCAAAAACCAAAATACCCTTGTAAATTGGCGCTTTTTTGCGCTTTTCTTTTTGTCATTTTCTGCTATCATTACAGCATTACTACTACGAAATGACGAAGAGAAACATGCCGAAATTGGAACCTGAAGTTGAATCATTTGCCCGAATACGAGTCATTGGTGCTGGTGGATCTGGAAAAAACGCGATCAACCACATGGTGAACTCAAAAGTGAAAGGCGTTGACTTCATCGTTGCAAACACGGATGCGCAAGATCTTCATCATTCCCTCGCAAAAAAGAAGATCCATCTTGGAAAATCCCTTACCAAAGGCCTCGGCACAGGGATGAATCCAGATCTTGGAAGAAAAGCTGCCGAGGAAACTCGTGAGGAGCTCCAGGATGCTATACGCGGAGCAGATATGGTCTTCGTAACTTGTGGAATGGGCGGTGGCACAGGAACAGGCTCCGCTCCTGTTATTGCTCGTATCGCAAAAGAGGAAGGAGCACTCACAGTTGGAGTTGTTACAAAGCCTTTCACTTTTGAGGGCGCTCAGCGCGGACGCATTGCCGCACAGGGGCTTGAAGATCTCCGCAAAGAGGTAGACGCCCTCATTGTTATCCCAAATGATCGTCTCCTTGATCTTGTGGACAAGCAAACCTCTTTTAAGGCAGCGTTTGCGATGTGTGATGAGATTCTTCGCCAGGCAGTTGAAGGTATCTCAGACCTCATTACCACCCCGGGCATCATCAATGTGGACTTTGCTGACATCAAAGCAGTCATGTCTTCGGCTGGCTCTGCTCTTATGGGTATTGGTTATGCATCAGGGGAAAAGCGCGCCGAAGAAGCTGCATTGGCAGCCATCAATTCCCCACTTCTTGATCTCTCTATCAATGGAGCACGTGGCGTGCTCTTTGCAATAGCTGGAGGATCGGACCTCACTATGCACGAAGTTCAAGAAGCGGCAAATATCATCACTGAATCAATTGATAGTAACGCAAAGGTTATCTTCGGGGCCGTTAATGACGACAAGCTCAAGAAAAATGAGATCAAGATCACGGTGATCGCATCAGGATTCCCCGAACAGGCGCAAAAACAACTCTCCCTTCCTAAACATGCGCGAGAAGAAGAGATGCGCATTAACATCAAAAAGCCTGAGCGCGAGCGAGAGCCAGAAAAGCGCGAGATTCACAACTCAATCATCCCTCCCATAACCCAAAAGGAAAAGGAGCGCGACACAAAGGAAGCCCCCCCACAAAAGGAAATAAAGACGACCCGTGAAATAAAAGAGACAAAGGAGCCAGAACCAGAAAAGAAAGTCACCCCTACCCCCGATGAGGAGGATGACTGGAGCGCAATTCCTGCATTCCTGAGACGCCCACGCAAGTAGAGAGATTATTCGTTTTAAATTTATTGTTCTTTTATGTATGACTTGGCAATTTTAGGAGGAGGACCTGCTGGCATCGCTGCAGGAGTATATGCTGCACGCAAGCGATTGAAGACCGTGCTTATCACAGAGGAAATCGGCGGTCAGTCGAAAGTATCTTTTGATATTCAAAATTGGATAGGCACCGTCTCAATCTCAGGTGACGATCTCGCAAAATCTCTTAAGGAACACGTCCTTGCCTACGCAAGCGACGTACTTGCGCTCAAAGAGCACAATCTAGTTGATAAGGTCGTCAAAGAAGGTGAGAAATTTATCGTCACCACCAACAAAGGTGACCAATACGAGTCAAGAGCAGTGCTGGTGACCACGGGAAGCAGACGTCGCAAACTGACTGTGCCAGGTGCCGAAGAGTATGACGGCAAAGGAATCGTCTATTGCGCATCATGTGATGGGCCTCTCTTTGCCGATCTTGATGTGGTGGTTATTGGAGGCGGTAACGCAGGGTTTGAAACTGCATCCCAACTCACAGAATATGCAAAAAGTGTCACGCTTCTTGAATACAATGAGGCATTCAAGGCAGAGCCTGTAACGGTAGAAAAAGTGCTCGCTCACCCCAAGATGACCGCTGTTGCAAACGCAGAGGTTTCAGCTGTACATGGGGAGAAAACGGTTACAGGAATTTCATATAAAGACCGCAAAACTGGCGAGGAAAAAACTCTCTCCGTTGGAGGAGTATTTGTTGAAATTGGCCAGATTCCTAATACAGAATTTGTGAAAGACCTTGTGAAAACGAACGAGTTCGGTGGGATTATTATTGATCCACGCACACAACAAACCTCTACCCCTGGCATCTGGGCTGCTGGAGACAACACGGATGTCTTGTACCACCAAAACAATATTGCCGCGGGCGATGCAGTGCGCGCAATCGAAGACATCTACCGCAACCTAAAAACGAAATAAAAAAAGAGGCGCATGGGCGCCTCTTTTGATTTACACTGTATTTTTATTTACGCCGCTACGGCGAAATAGTGTTCGGGAACTTCAAGCCCCTTTTTCTTCATCGCTTCCTGGATGTCTTGTATCGTCATCCCATGGCGCTGGAGTTTTTGAAGGCATTTCTCAATTTTCAGATGCACGGAGTGCACTTGATGACCGAACGTTTCGCCGGGCATAAGACCAGAGGTATTGGCTGATTTCATTTCACACCCACCTCTCACATTCACTGTTGCGCCTTGCTCGAGTGCTGTATTTACCGCTCGTTCTTCAATAAGAGCTTCGGCAAGTATCTCAAGTGCCTGAGAACGCTCGTTCCCAAAAGAGCTTACATGAGCCATTTTCTTTTCCTCCCTGTTGGTTGAGGTTAGAGGCCAAAACTTCTACTTGCAACGTAACAACAAAACTCTGCTGAGTCAACTACTTTCTAAACCCCTGGAGATTCCAAGAGGACACTGCGCACACATTATCCTGACATCCACATTTCCAAGAGGAGTTTTGGTATAGCACGCACACATATGCAGCAAAGAAGTTCTGGGTTTGCTGTTCTGCTGTCGTCATGGATTCTATACGTTCTCCTTTGCCAATAATCCAAAGCCCTCCTCCAGCTGTTGTTGCCCCTGTTAAATTAATCGGCACCCAGTCACGTGCATTTTTTGTGTAGTAAGCTTGGTGCCAAACATATGTTGTTGGTTGTCCATTCCCTGCTGAAAATGTAACCTGAGTATTTGTGCCTCCACAAAGCACATTTAAAATGAGCTCTTTCGCAGTACTAAAGATATTATACGCCACTCCGTAACCAGCTGGCGTTGTTGTTGTATTGGTATACGAATTACAAAAACCTCCCCCACCCCCAGAAGGAGCTGGTGCTCCTCCCGCAGGTGCCACTTCTGCATAACTTGAATTCGCATCACCAATGCGATATTCGTCATGATATACAGAACGTCGGGGTTCATCTGCGTCTTCTGGATGAATATCGTCTCTCCACCATGCCTTGTAATCACCTATTTTCCAGTAAGGTCCTAAGGTATCGTGTGGCATATTTTTGCCATAATAACTATGTACCAACACGCCGTCCTTCCAAATCTCCATTATTCCATTGTCATCATATGTCCATTTCACATGAATAACCCAGTCGTACCACTTATCGTGCTCAACAACTCCAGAAAGGTTGTAGTCACCATAATTTGTCTCAATTCTCCATATCAAATTACCGCTCTGTTTCCTGCCAAGTCCTGGCTCTGGCATTGTCGCGATAATAAGTGGGTAACAGTCCCCACAGAACTCTTGTGCTGTGAGCGAATCCAGATTGGCATGCCATTGATAGATCATATCCCTATCCCATGGGACCCCTCCTCCACTATTCCTGAAAGCGTATTCAGATGATGGGAAATAAACACTGAAGCCGATCCAGAACTCCTTACCGTTCCAATTTTTCTCTGCAAGACGAGCGTTGCTTGGAGAGGTCACTTCTGATCTCCAGGCAGCCTGCATGTCCGTGCCAACTGTTGAACGAAGATAGTATTGTCCTGCTCGTGCTGGAACATTATTCTCCACAGCTCTCGATGGTCCAGGAGGATTACCGTCGTGGCAGGTATATTTTCCATTTGGATTACTACCAGCTACCCCCTGGCATGGCTGGTCATCCCAATCAATCGTTCCTGATTCAAATCCATCATAAAAAAGGAGTGCCGCCTGAGCTGGAACCGGCATAAACCAAGTGAAAAGAGTGACCGCCGCAAACAACAGTGAGATGATAAGATTCATCTTCTAATTATAAAGTAGCCTCGCAATTGTCCCAATTTTCTGGGGAAAACATTGTGGGCGGTAGAGGACTCGGTCACAAATAATTTTCTGCTGAAAGTTTTCGCGACCCCGGCTCGGCGCCGTCGCGCCTGCGCCCTTCTCGTCCCCTACAGTCCTACGGACTCACCTGTGGGCGGTAGAGGACTCGAACCTCTGACCCTGTCTACGTCAAAGACATGCTCTACCAACTGAGCTAACCGCCCGATGAGGTGTTTTATACCATATTTGGTACGCAGACTCCAGTACTTGTTTCAACGGAGAGGGAGGGATTCGAACCCTCGGTCCAGTTTCCCGGACACCGCATTTCGAGTGCGACGCCTTCGACCACTCAGCCACCTCTCCAGATGATGCTTTACGCATCATAACCTGAAAGGAGGCTTCGCCCAAAGGGCTTCCTTAAAGCCTGCTCGGCTCCTTAGCCTCGCACTGGCTTTTCCGCCAATGCGGACCAGATGCAATATGACGCAGGTCATATTGCATAGCCACCTCTCCAGATGATGCTTTACGCATCATAACCT
>CAZTCT010000010.1:0-18826 GCA_964612415.1 uncultured Candidatus Saccharibacteria bacterium
GCATACACTGACTCTGGCTACTCGACAACAGTCTCAGGACTTACGTCAGGTGGTAAGGTCAAGAATGCAGATGTAACATCATGTGCTTCAACCTGTATCGTTGAGATCCCAGTCGAGAACTCAAGCGCAGCTCAGACGGTCTTGACCATCCCAGCAGGATCAACCTACTACTTCGAAGCTCGAGGTACGGTATCCAGCGCTTCATCTGGTGACAGCATCACCACTCAACTTGAGGGAGATGCCGCTTACCCAGCACTCTCTGGATTGATGGACTCACTTGCAAACATCGATAACGATCCTGGTGGCAACGATGACTTCATCTGGTCACCACTTGCAACAACCACCGATCAGTACACGAACGATTGGACCAACGGATACGGTTTGACTGGTCTTCCAGGAACAAACATGTCATCTGAGGTTCTCTCGATCTAGTCCATCTTGTGATGTACAGAATGTCGTAAGACGCTCTGTATAGAGGATAGGAAAAGCCGCCCCTTCGGGGCGGCTTTTCTGTATTCTTGCAAAATAAAAGCTGCGTACTACAATGGGGGCATATGAAATTAAGCAAACAACAACTCATCCTGATCCTTGCGGCCATTGCTCTTGTTGCAGGCATATATGTATTTGGAGGTTCTGCTCCAGAGGGAGGAGATAGCGCAGATACAGCAACGTCTTCCGAGAAGACAAGTACTACTCAAAATTCAGGTACGCAAAAGCCCGTGACGGTAAATGTTGGGGGAATTACTGGCACAAGCATAGAGGCGAAGCCTTCAGGTGGTGTGAATTATGTGATGCCCAGTCTAGACAGACCTATTGAAGTACTTGCTCCATTGCCGATTGATACCGCAAAGCAAACAACAGCGCTTCTCTATGACAAGATCGCTGCATTGAAGGCAAATCCTAATGATGTTCAGACATGGATTGTTGTCGGCTCACTTAGGAGGGGGATTGGAGATCAGGACGGTGCAAAAGAAGTCTTCAACTATGTGACACTACGATGGCCTGATTTGGCTGTGCCATGGCACAATCTCGGTGAACTATACCGCTATGACTACAAAAATCTTGTGAAAGCAGAAGAAAGTTACCTTGAAGCAATCAAACGAGATAGAGGACTCATTGATTCATATGTTGCACTTGATGAGATGTATCGTGGGCAAGACAAGACTGCGATGTCTGTTGCAATTCTCACAAAAGGAATTGACGCGAATCCTACAAGCAACACGCTTCTCTTAAGACTTGCACGTCTTCTTGTAGAGGAGGGGAAGGCAGACGAGGCTAAGACGCACTATCAAAAAGCGTATGACTTGGCAGTAAAGGCAGGAGACCAGAATGCTGCAACGCAGATCAAGGAAGAAATGGACACGCTGTAGATTTCAAATGTATGAGATGGTGGGAAAAACGGCTCAACCGATCGGTTGAGCCGTTTTTGTGCATACATTGACCCCTGTGGGGCCTTTCGGGTATTGTGGAAGTGGAATGTAGTAAAGGGGCGATTCCCCAGGAGGTGTTCTATGAACACGCGTACCAATGAGCTTAAGTTCTTTGTCAGTATGTTGTGGAGAGGTGACAGTGAAGCAAACCGAATTGTGGATGCGCTGTGGGTGAATGAAATAAACGCACGCAAAGCCATGCACAAAAAGGTTGCCGGCTGCCTTCCTTCAAAAGATCCTCTCCTCAAGCACTTCTTTGATCTTTTGGAGAGTAGTAATGAAGAAGTCGGTGCTTTGATTACCGACCTCAGAGATAGAAAGTATGACTGCGTAGAAGATGTTGTGCAAGATATTCGCGATATAATCGACAAAAGAGAAGGGAGTAAACATGAGAAAGGACAAAGCTCTGACCCTAGAAAGTGCGCATAAAATGCGCATCCCACCAACCCAAAGGCCGCATATAGACGATCTCGTCTTTTGCGGCCTTTACCTTTACAGGGGGTGTTCAACGGGAGTATAATTTCCTATATAGTAATTACATTTTGCACATTATGACACCTCAACAAGATCAAAAGCTCTGGAATTTCTTTTTTGCAGTCCTCTACGCAGTTTTACTCGGATGGCTTATTTCCTCACTGGATCGGTATGGATCTAGGGCATTTGCCAATCTTTCTGTTTTCCAATTCACACTTCTTTCTCTTGCCGCATTTCGTCTCACGCGGCTATTTGTGTACGACGAAATAACAGTGTTCCTCAGGTCTCTTTTTTATGATAAAGAAACTGTTACTGATGAGGGAGGGAATAAAAATACCGTAGAAAAAGAGCCTGCTCGTGGGCCCCGTAAAACACTTGCGCACCTCTTCCGTTGTCCATGGTGTGCTGGCGTGTGGACTGCACTGCTTATTGCATATGTCGTTGCTTCCTTTGAATGGGGATGGGTTATCGTGGTCATCTTGGCCATCGCAGGCGTTGCTACCTTTGTCCAACTTCTCGCGAATATGATCGGTTGGAGGGCAGAGAACCTTAAGGTTAAAACAGAGCATAAACACTAAATTTCATGGGGGCGTCGTTTTTGAAATTCACCACCGGATTTCTCGCCATCATCTTTGTGATGCTTGCGAGCGCGTATTTTATCTATCTCTCTTTCTCAGACACCCAGAGCACTCAGGCACAGACAACCCAGCAGACTAGTGCGCGTTGACAATTGGCACAGGAATATCTATACTCCTAGCTACGAAGCCGTAGATAACAGGCATTTGCCAAAGGCAATTTAAGCTCCTGTTGAGGCCCCGATACTGCATCTCCTTGTGAGATGGGGGATCGAGGACTGGAAAAGCTATACAAAAATGGTCGAATGTATAGCAAAAAAAGCGGCTTGTATGCCGCCTTTTTTATTTTCGGCTTTGAATGAATTAATCAAAAATTACTGTGGCTGTATCAAGACAGAAAAAAGAAGAGATACTCACTGGTGTTAAGCAGGCAATGGCAGATGCGTCTTCGGTCGTATTTGTTAATTTCCATGGCTTGAAGGTGAGTGAGACAAGCGAAATGCGCCGCAAATTGCGACAAGCGGGAGTTGCGTACAAAGTTGCAAAAAAGACTTTGATCCGACGCGCTCTCTCTGATGCGGGCATTGAAACTGATGATTCCACTTTTGCAGGTGAACTTGCGATTGCGTATGGAAACGACCAAGTCGCTCCCGCACGCGAAGTTTCAAAGTTCCAAAAGGAACATGAAGGCAAAGTAGGGATCTTGGGGGGAATCTTTGAAGGCAAGATGATCGACAGTATGCAGGTGTCAGAGCTTGCAAATATTCCTTCTCGAGAAGTTCTCTATGCTCGATTCTTGGGTGCGCTCAATGGTACCATCGGAGGATTCGTTGGGACACTTGGCGCTGTGCCCAAGTCGTTTGTGGTAGCGCTTGATCAGGTTGCTCAGAAAAAATAATTAATATAAAAATCC
The DNA here is from genome assembly GCA_964612415.1 of uncultured Candidatus Saccharibacteria bacterium. Lineage (GTDB taxonomy): Bacteria > Patescibacteriota > Minisyncoccia > Phycocordibacterales > CAYRGE01 > CAZTCT01. Next base: position 3,393 of record CAZTCT010000010.1, read on the forward strand.
ATGACAGACGAACAAAAAGTAGAAATTCCAGCAAAATTCAAGGATATTGTTAAGACGATTGAGGAGATGTCAGTACTTGATCTCTCTGAGCTCGTAAAACTCCTTGAGAAGAAGTTTGGTGTATCTGCACAAGCAGCAGTTGCAGTTGCCGCTCCGGCAGCAGCAGCGGCAGGCGCTCCCGCAGAGGAGAAGGACTCCTTTACAGTAGTCCTTGCAAGTGCAGGGGACCAGAAAATTGGTGTTATTAAGGTTGTAAAGGAGGCACTTGGTCTTGGCTTGAAAGAAGCAAAGGACCTCGTAGACGCAGCTCCTGCAAACCTCAAAGAGGGCATGAAGAAAGACGAGGCAGAAGCTCTCAAGAAGAAAGTAGAAGAGGCGGGAGGAAAAATCGAGCTCAAATAACTCGATTTTTCGGCCGGAGGCACGACGGTGCCGAGGCGGGGTCGCGCGAAATTCCAGCAGGAATTTATGTGTGACAAAATCGAGCTCAAATAAGTCTTGTTTTCCTTAAGTTTCTAAGCAAAAAGACCACCCTGGGGGTGGTCTTTTTGCTACAGGGCTTATTTGGTAAAATAAAGGGATGGAAGCAATGGAAATTCTGTTTGGCAGCAAGGCGCGGGTAAGGATGATACGTTTGTTTCTTCTGAATCCGACCATTCCTTTTGATAATAAAACGCTCGCACAAAGAGCGAAGGTGTCGCTTGTCGCTGTGCGTACCGAAAGCGCGCTTTTACTCAAGACTGGGCTTATAAAAAGAAAGAATTTTGTTAAAGAGGTCACTCGGAACAAAAAGAAAGTGAAGAGACGATTCTCCGGGTATGAACTCAATGGAGAATTTCCGTATCTCACTAGTCTTAACCAGCTTCTTGTAGGCGCGGCTGAACCTTCTCGCGATCAGATTGCCCGTCGACTCAAAAGAGCAGGACAAATCAAGCTGGTTATCCTCTCTGGAGTCTTTGTAAAGAATGGGGACAGTAATGTGGACATTCTTATCGTAGGTGATCAGCTCAAGAAAAAAGCCATTGAGCGGACACTCTCCTCTTTAGAGGCTGAGCTAGGGCAAGAGCTTGCGTATGCATTTTTTGATACCAATGAATTCCGTTATCGTATGGGCATGTATGATAAGTTCATACGGAATGTTTTGGAGTTCCCTCATGAGAAACTTGTAAATCGTATTGGGCTGCCGTAGTTTATCGCCAAAATCTATTATCCACAGACTCTGTGGTGCGAGAAAGGGTGGATGATATCATAAATTGTGGGGTAGGCACGTATTCGTGCCTCAAAAACCCCGAGTTTGCCTCTCTTTCTTGGCTTGGTCGGCCGGAGGGGATTCGAAAGAGATATTTAAAAATAATCTGAGTTTAGGTACTTATTTACATTATGGAGTCAGGTGTATTAGGGGCATGGGGTAGCGAGCTTGGCAGCTCATTTTCTGAGGTAGGTGCAGGAGTTGCCGCGTTTCTTCCCAAGCTCATCATTGCCGTCATCATCTTCATTGCAGGATGGTTTGTAGCGGTTATGCTTGGAAAAGTTATTGATCAAATTGTGAAAGCGCTTAAGGTGGACGGGCTTCTTAAGTCTGTTGGAGCAGAGGAGGTTCTCACTCGTGGAGGATTTCATTTGAATTCCGGAGCCTTTATAGGCGGTCTTGTGAAGTGGTTTATTATCATCGTCTTCTTGATCGCAGCCCTTGATGTGATCGGACTCTCGCAAGTGAATGAATTCTTGCGCGAGGTGGTACTTGGTTACCTCCCGAACGTACTTGGTGCGGTCTTGATCTTGTTGCTCGCAGCAGTAATTGCTGATGTGATGCAAAAGATCGTTTCGGGATCCGCAAAGGCAGCATCTGTTGAGTCTGCTCACTTTCTTGGTGGGGTAACTCGATGGGCTATTTGGGTCTTTGCATTCGTTATTGCTCTCGACAAACTCGGTCTCCTTCAGAACTACGGCCTTATCCTCTTCCAGGGGCTCGTATACATGTTCGTAATCGCAGGCGGCCTGGCCTTTGGACTAGGCGGCAAAGACGCTGCAGCACGATTCCTGGAGAACATGCGAAAGCACATCTCTAAAGGCAACTAGGGAAAAAGTCTTTTTAGGGCCTTAAAATAAGGCAAAAAGCGGTGGAAAGGGCGTACCCCTTGACACCGCTTTTTTGTTTGTCTATACTTGCCACATTACCTTTTATGACACCTAACACAAAACTCTCAGAGAGGCGGTAATAGCCACTTGTGTGGATGGTGGCCGCCTCGCGCAAGTGAGGCGGTTTTGTTTTAAAGGGGATAAAGTAGGTAGCGCAAAAAGTCAGGCTCGGCGCTTGCTTCTGGGAGACCGGGGGTAAACGCGGGGCTTGCGGAAACGTGAGTCCTTGTTTTGTAAAAAATTGGGAGCTCGTTGAAAACTAAATATCCAAATTAACGTTCAAAAATGTCTAAGCAAATTGCAAAGACTGTATTACATCACAAATGCATTGTGGTGCTTGAGTTTCCTAGCGGAATGTAAAGCAAGGAAACAAGGGCGTATGGTGGATGCCTTGGTTCTAAGAGGCGAAGAAGGACGTGGCATGGCTGCGATAAGCTTCGGGAAGGTGCCTAGCAACCTGTGATCCGAAGATGTCCGAATGGGAAAACCCCGCAGAGTAATCCTCTGTGATGTCGCATTGCGACAAGCGCACCCAGGGAAGTGAAACATCTCAGTACCTGGAGGAAAAGAGACCAACAATATTTTGTATCGACAAGATACAGGATCGGAATTCCCTAAGTAGCGGCGAGCGAACAGGGAGAAGCCCAAACCGCACATTCGTGTGCGGTGTTGTAGGGTAGCAACGGAGCGTAGCTCGAATAATCATGTGTGTTAGCAGAATGTGCTGGAAAGCACAGCCCAAGATGGTGAAAGCCCAGTATGCGAAAACTCACTTGCTTTTTTGGTTGTTATTCCTGAGTACCTCGAGACACGAATAGCTCGGGGGAATCTGCCGGCACTAACCGGTAAGGCTAAATACTCTTAGAAACCGATAGTGAACTAGTACCGTGAGGGAAAGGTGAAAAGAACCCCGGAGAGGGGAGTGAAATAGAACTGAAACCATATGTCTACAAAGAGTTGAAGTGGTCGTAAGACCACGACAGCGTGCCTATTGAAGAATGAGCCAACGAGTTTATGTGTGCTGCTCGGCTAAGCCTTGAAGAGGCGAAGTCACAGGGAAACCGAGTGTGAATAGCGCGTCTATGGTAGTACACATAAGACCCGAAGCCAGGTGAGCTTGCCATGAGCAGGGTGAATTCTGCGGAAACGCAGAAGGAGGCCCGAACCGGTTGATCGTACAACGTCATCGGATGACTTGTGGTAAGGAGTGAAAAGCTAATCGAACCTGGTAATAGCTGGTTCTCTCCGAAATAGCTTTTGGGCTAGCGTCCAGCGAACCTTATGGGGGTAGAGCACTGGATGGTCTAAATAGGGAGCAATCTCGTTAGACCAATCAAACTCCGAATACCATGAGTTACTACTGGGCAGTTAGACTACGGGGGCGAAGCTCCGTCGGTCAAAAGGGAAACAGCCCTGATCGCCGGTTAAGGTCCCAAAATCCATGCTAAGTGCAAGGAAGGAGGTAAGGTTTCTCAGACAATGAGGATGTTGGCTTAGAGGCAGCCATCATTTAAAGAAAGCGTAACAGCTCACTCATGAAGAGACCTTGCGCCAAAGATAATCGGGGCTAAGCATGGTACCGAAACCGCGGGTCCGATATTCCTTCGGGAGTATCGGGCGGTAGGAGAGTATTCCACTCTGCGCTGAAGCTGAAGGGGTGACCCACAGTGGAGCGTGTGGAAGTAAGAATGTTGGCACAAGTAACCACAATGCGGGTGAAATCCCCGCACGCCGAAAGAACAAGGTTTCCTTGGCAATGTCAATCATCCAAGGGTGAGTCGGTCCTAAGGGAATGGCGACAGCCGAACTCGATGGACACACGGTTAATATTCCGTGACCTTGGTAGTTTGCGATGGAGTGACGGAGGAAATAAACGGGAGCACATTATTGGATTTGTGTTGCCTGCAGGAGAGTAGTCTTTTAGGAAAATCCGGAAGACTGGTTTTAATACCGCTGCTCGATGTAGACGAAACTCTAACCTACGGGGAGGAGGATTTCCGTGAAGAGCCTTCCAAGAAAAACTTCTAAGCTTAAAATTACCAAGACCGTACCGCAAACCGACACAGGTGTTCAGGTCGAGTAGACCAAGGCGAACGGGTGAGTGTTCCTCAAGGAACTCGGCAAAAAAGCGGCCGTAACTTCGGAATAAGGCCTCCCATATTTCGCAAGAAATGTGGGCGCAGCGAAAGTATCCCTGGCGACTGTTTACCAAAAACACAGCTCCCTGCGAACTCGTAAGAGGATGTATAGGGGGTGACGCTTGACCAATGCCAGAAGGTCAAATATCGGTGGTATAGGAACTTCGGTTTTTATGCTGGCTGATATAAGCCCTGGTGAATGTCGGTCGTAACTATAACGATCCTAAGGTAGCGCAATTCCTTGTCTGGTAAATTCAGACGTGCACGAATAGCGTAACGACTGGGGAACTGTCTCGAGGAATAGCCCGGTGAAAATACAGTGGCGGTGAAGATGCCGCCTACCCGCAGTTAGACGAAAAGACCCCGGAAGCTTTACTATAGCTTGATATTGGGCATATTCTTTTGATGCGTAGCATAGGTGGGAGACTTTGAAGTCCTGATTCTGGTTGGGATGGAGTCGTCAGTGCAATACCACCCTTCAAACGGGTATGTTCTAATCTCTACGGCAAAAACGTAGGGAAACAGTATCTGGCGGGTAGTTTAAGTGGGGCGCTTTCCTCCTAAAGAGTAACGGAGGAGCCTATTAAGGTTGGCTAGGCGCGAATGGAAACCGTGCCGATAGTGTAATGGCAAAAGCCAGCTTGACTGCAAGGCGTACATGCCGAGCAGGTGCGAAAGCAGAGCATAGTGATCCGATGGTTCGCATTAGATGCGGCCAGAGCTCAACGGATAAAAGCTACTCCGGGGATAACAGGCTAGTTCCGCCCAAGAGTTCATATCGACGGCGGAGTTCGGCACCTCGATGTCGGCTCAACTCATCCTGGGGCTGGAGAAGGTCCCAAGGGTTTGGCTGTTCGCCAATTAAAGAGTTACGCGAGCTGGGTTCAGACCGTTCAGTGGTGTATGAGAAATAGACCATTGAACCCGTTTGAACCCACCATAACGACAGAAGAAAGGTTTTTTCGTCTAATAAAGAAATAAAAGCAGATAGAACTAATCGTCACGGCGACAGTATGCAGAAATGTGTACTGCGGAAGCTAACATATATCGGTGAAATCCTTTTCATCAAAGGACAATACCGAGGGAAGCTTATGAAAGTAAGTACCCGTAGAGACTACAAGTTAGCCGCCCCACACGAGTAATCGAAGGGTGAAGATATAGTCCGATCCTCACAGCAATGTGAGTTAACGAGATGCGTGAGACAGGTTGGTCTCCTATCTACTGCGGGCGTTGATTCTTGAGGGGAGTTACTTCTAGTACGAGAGGACCGAAGTGAACTGACCTCTGGTGTATCGGCTGTCGCGCCAGCGGCACTGCCGAGTAGCTATGTCGGGAACGGATAACTTCTGAAAGCATCTAAGAAGGAAGCCGACCCCAAGATTAGGAATCGCTTAAGACCCCTAGGAGATGACTAGGTTGATAGGCACCAGGTGTACGCGCAGTAATGCGTTGAGCCGAGGTGTACTAATTCGTCAATTCCAACGCCTTAAGTTACCGCAAGGAAATTTGAGCATCACAATGTGTTTGTGATGTGATACAGTTTTTGCAACAAGAAAACATTTTACGTTAATGAATTTAACTCAATCGGGGTGTAGCCCAGCCAGGTAGAGCGCTGCATCAGTTTCGCAGAGGTCGGAGGTTCAAATCCTCTCACCCCGATGCCTTTTTAAAAAGGATCATTGAGTTTTTTGTCTTGGTGGTTTGTCGGCAGGGTCACACCTGTTCTCATTCCGAACACAGAAGTTAAGCCTGCTTGAAGCGATGGTACTCGAAAGGGGAGAGTAGCTCACCGCCAGGACAAAGAACTGAATAGTTAATTTTCCACCACACTCCTCCTTTATTTTTGCTATCATAGAAAAGAACTATGATTTCTTGGCGTACCAAACATCAGCTTGGGTATTTTTTCTTGAGCATTCTTGTTCTTGTACTCATCAGCATCTATCCTGTGTATACAATTATCCACGTGGAGCCCACTTGTACCGACGGTATTCAAAATCAGAATGAAACAGGGATTGATTGCGGGGGTTCATGTGCGCTTATCTGCAAAGAGGAGCGTATGCCACTTTCTGTCTTGTGGGCTGAGGCTTTCCCTACAGGAAACAATGTATACGATCTCGGCGCTCTTGTAGTAAATTCAAACGATGATACTGGAAACCCCAGTTTAAAATACACTTTTCACATTAAAGGAGCTCAAGGGAATGATATTGCTGCGGTTGATGGGAAAACATACGTGAATGCCCGAGAACAATTTCTTGTAGTTTCACATGGGGTAAAGCTTCCCGAGGTCCCTTCAAAGGTAGAGCTTGAGCTTGAGCCTTTCAATTGGGTTCGTGCGGGGCAGCAGGTGAATACATTTACGCTCAAAGACAAGGTATTGAAGAATACCGCAAGCAGTCCAGAACTTGATGTGACAATTCATAATGATGCGTTCATTCCTATAACCAACCTTGATGTCGTTGCCGTTGTCTCGGATATTACCGGGCAGATCCGCGGCATCTCATCAACTTTTATCCCTGAAATCCAAGCAAATAGCGACAAAGGAGCTACGTTCACATGGCCTGTTGCTCTCGGGGCTGTCCAGACAGGAAAAGCATGTACGGCGCCAACAGATGCTCTTGTAGTGATGGATGTGTCAGGTAGTATGGACGACCAAGGGGGGACTCCTCCTGAGCCTCTTGCCTCGGCAAAAAATGCCGCAGTATTTTTTGTGGATTCACTAAACGATAATGATCGTGTTGGGGTTATTACGTTCGCGACTGATGTCACTCGTACACAAGACCAAAATCTTACAAGTGATAAGGAGGTCATAAAAGGTTCTATAGGAGATATAGAAATTAATCCCGAAACTTCTCAGTTTACTAATCTTGGGGCCGCAATCAAAGAAGGGGTAGATGAGCTTGTGAAAAGTGGCCGCCTTGATGTGAAGCACACTATTATTGTTCTGACTGACGGAGTTCCGAATAGACCGCTTAATCCAGAGAATGCTGCGGACATTGTGTATGCAGCAAGCTATGCTTCCCAGCAGGCGCAATATGCCCGATCCAACAACGTGTCTGTGTATGTCATTGGATTTGGAGACAAGGTGAACGCGGACTATCTTTCAAAAAACATTGCCTCAGACCCGGCCTATTATTTTGCAGCGCGCAGCGCGAGCGAGCTTAAAGATACCTATGCTGAAGTGTCTAAAGTAGTTTGTTCAGAGGAGGCGCTTCTCTCCGAGATATATATCCGCTTGAATGGGTTCTCGTATATTTAGTATAGTGTGAAGGCATGGAATATCTTGCCGAACTTTTTGAGCGTCTAAAGGGCGCGGTAGATTGGATACTCTTTCTTGCGGTGTTGCCGCTTCTTGGGGCGGGGCTTATCACCATGAATTCCTTTGTGGGGGACAATGCGTTGTTTCTGCATCAAAGTATGTGGATTGCCATTGCACTCGGTGCATTTTTTGTTGTGAGTCTGGTAGATGTTCGCTTTTTGCGTAGAACGGAGGTTCTTGTGGGGCTCTTCCTTCTGTTCATTCTATTGCTTCTAAGCTTGCTTTTGGTTGGGAGTACGGTCCAGGGGGCACGTAGTTGGATTGACTTTGGGGCGTTCTCATTCCAGCCATCTGATCTCACGAAAATCATTCTCATTCTTATCTTGGCGAAGTACTTTTCGCGAAGGCATGTAGAAATTGCTCACATTAAACACATCCTTGTTTCTGGACTCTACGCGTTCATTCCCTTTGCACTTGTCTTTTTCCAGCCCGACTTCGGTACGGCGATCATCATCTTTCTTGTGTGGTTTGGAATGATTCTCGCATCTGGGATATCAAAAAAACATCTACTTATTTTGTTTGGTATTTGTGCGGCGACTCTTGGCATTCTGTGGAATTTTGTTTTTCATGATTATCAGAAAGATCGTATTACCGCCTTTTTGCACCCATATGCTGACATCCAAGGGGCAGGTTACAATGCGTATCAATCAATGGTGGCTGTTGGGTCTGGGGAATTATTAGGGAAGGGGGTAGGGTATGGCACGCAGTCGCGTCTTAAATTTCTCCCTGAGCATGAGACAGATTTTGTGTTTGCTGCTTTCGCTGAGGAGTGGGGGTTTGCGGGGGTCCTCATCCTTTTCTTTCTCTTTGGAGTTGTGATTTGGAGAATTTTGGCTATTGCACTTGTGGGAATGACAAACTTCGAAACGCTTTTCGGAATAGGACTGGCAACACTTTTTATGAGTCATTTCCTCATACATATCGGTACTAATGTTGGGCTGCTTCCTGTGACGGGTACAACCATTCCCTTTATGAGCTATGGCGGCTCGCACCTACTTACTGAATTTATCGGCCTCGGGATACTTATGAGTATGCGGCGTTATTCCCGAGCAGTACATCGTGATGATATGAAGAATGAGTTTTTGGGGATCTAATCTTTCCTGTACAAAGACTGTGTTTTTGTGAGCATTTTTTCAATTGAGAATTCCCGAGAAATTTTCTCTGAAAGATTTTGGCCTAATCTAGTGCGTTTCCCAGTGTCTTGAGCAAGGGCGCATAAAGAGTCAGCTATCATTTGGTCTGCGTCAGGCGGCACAAGTATTCCCTCCTCTCCATCCTTAATTATTTCAGGTATTCCACCGACTTTTGTTGCGATTACAGGGAGTTCGGCGCTTCCCGCTTCAAGAATTACGTATGGGAGACCCTCTTTTTTTGAGGGCATAACAAGAGTATCAAAACCTGGGAGGTATTCTGCTGCGGGGACACCGCCAATCATGTATACAATGTCTTGCAAACTAAGTTTTCGTATAAGGTCAGTAAGCGCAGGGCGTTCCTCCCCGTCACCAATAATACAGAGTCGGAAATCTATCTTAGGCTGTTGGTTGCGGGCTCTAGCGATTGCGCGGACTACACTTCCAAGATTTTTGTTTTTATTCATTTCACCCACACTTCCAACAAGAAATATGCCGCTTTGCCCTTGCAGGAGGAGTTTTTCTATAAGCGCTTGCCTGGAAGATGTCCTGTCGATAAAAGGTGCTCTTTGTATACCATTATGAATCATTCGCATCTTCCTTTTTGTGAAAGGCATACGGCGGCCTTGTTTGTAATTATGTTCTGAAACTACGATGGTATAGTGCGAAAGCAAAGATGTTGCCCAGGAAAAGAACCATCTTACACAGCGATTCAGAAAACCAACAGGGTCATTAAATGGCCATCCGTGTGCAGTGAATATTATTATCGGCACTTGGGTCATCCGGGCTGAGAGCGCAGTAATCCCGCCCGCCTTTGAACTATTTGCGTGTACAACATAGGGTTTTTCCGAGCGGATTACCCGGAGTATTTCAAAGAATGATTTAAAATCTCGCATGAAAGCTATGTCTCTTTGCCATGAGTGAATAGGTATAACCCGTATATCAGTTTGCTTGAGGCGCTCTTTCAATACGCCATTGCCTCCTAAAGCAACAACAACATCAAATTCGTCTTTGGGGAGCGAGGTTGCCAGGTCATAAACATAGCGTTGGGCACCACCCCAGTTTGACTTAGTGATTGTGAAGAGAACTTTTTTTCGTCGAGTGTTCATGTAAGCCAAGAAATGCTTGCTAAGACGCGATTTTTAATAGATTGCAAAAACGCCATTTTTAGGCATTATATATACTTAACTATACACTATCAGGTGTACTAGGCACTATTACTATGATCGCCAATAAATGGGAACCCCTACTCTTGCTCATCGGGGACATTATTATCTTTATTGTGTCCCTTTGGGCGACCTTGTTTTTACGTTATGGGGCTATCCCAAGTGGGGGGCTGATTAATGCTCACGTGTGGGCGTTCGGGCTGCTTTTTTCTGTGTCAGTATTGGTGTTTTATGTCGCAGGTCTTTATGGGAAGCACACACTCCTTTTTAAGAGCAAGCTTCCGGGGATAATTGTTCGCGCACAAATTATGAACGCTATTCTTGGGGTATTGCTGTTTTATCTTGTCCCTGCTTTTGGGATTGCTCCAAAAACGAATCTTTTTATTTATCTCGTCATTTCTTCGCCTCTTATCTCATTCTGGCGTCTGTATGGAGTTGCTGCGTTTGGGTTTAAGAAAAAAGAGAAGGCGCTATTGATTGGAAGTGGAGAGGAGCTTCAAGAGCTCAAAGAGGAGGTCAATCACAATGCGCGATATGGACTCACTTTTGTCTCATCCATTGACCTTGATGAGACAGAAGCCATTGATTTTGAGGAAGAGATACTTGAAAGGATCTACAGTGAAGACATTACTTCGGCAGTTATTGATCTGCGAAACCCTAAAGTTGAACCACTTTTACCAAAACTTTACAATCTTATCTTTTCAAAAATCAAATTTATAGACATGTACAAGGTGTATGAGGATATTTTTGATCGTGCACCACTCTCACTCCTTAATGACAGCTGGTTTCTTGAGAACATCTCATCTTCAACTCATATTGCGTACGATATTTTAAAGCGCGTCACAGACATTTTTGCCGCTTTTGCGCTCGGAGTCATTTCACTTTTGGTCTATCCATTTGTGTATCTTGCCATTAAAATTGAAGATGGCGGTAGTGTCCTTTATTTAGCGGAACGTGTTGGGCACAATAATAAAGTTTTTCAACTTGTGAAGTTTCGTAGCATGACGGAGGACGAGCGATCGCAAGACAGAAAGGTGACTCGTGTTGGCAAAATATTACGTAAGACGAGGATCGATGAATTACCCCAACTATGGAATGTTTTTAAAGGGGATTTGTCCTTAATAGGTCCTCGTCCGGAGCTTCCTGATTATGTGCGCATCTATGAAAAAGATATTCCTTACTATAGTGTTCGCCATCTCATCAAACCCGGGCTTTCAGGGTGGGCCCAGATCCATCAAGAGAAGCCTCCCAAATTTGCAGTGGGGCACACAGAGACGAAAATGAAACTCTCGTATGATTTGTACTACTTAAAAAACAGGTCATTCGTCGTAGATATGAAAATTGTTTTAGGTACAATTCGCATCCTACTCTCACGAAGTGGTATATAAAATATGGCAAAAAATATAATAAAACGTGTGGTCGTTACAGGAGGTGCTGGATTTATTGGATCGCATCTTGCACAAGGGCTGCTCTCTCGTGGGTACGAGGTGCACGTCATTGATAATCTTTCGGAGGGCAAGGAAGAAGATGTTCCCGCAGGTGCCATTTTACATGTTGTTGATACTCGAAACTACGATGACATTGCGCCTATCATAAAAGATGCGCATGCTGTTTTTCATATGGCGGCTATTGCGAGCGTACAACGTTCTATTGAGGCTCCCAGAGAAACTCACGATATTAATGTTACCGGAGCGCTTAATGTGCTTGTGGCAGCTCAAGCAGCTAATGCGAAAGTAATTTTATCTTCGTCCGCTGCTGCGTATGGAGAAACAAATATTATTCCCACACACGAAGAGGTCCCTGCGGCTCCTAAAAGCCCATACGGATTGCACAAATATATTGGGGAGCAGTACTTGCGCCTTTTTTCAAGGGTATATGACATGAAAACAGTCTCATTGCGGTATTTCAATGTCTATGGACCTAGGCAGCGAGCCAGCAGTCCATACAGTGGAGTAATCAGTCTTTTCCTAAAGCAGCAGAGGCAGGGAGTCCCGCTTACTATAACTGGAGATGGCGAACAAACTCGCGATTTTGTTTATGTTGGGGATGTTGTTGAGGCAAATATTCTTGCCATGGAGGCAGAGATAGGGGGAGGCGAGGTAATTAATCTTGGCAGTGGAGCAGAGATCTCTATTAATAACCTTGCAAAAATTATCAGTGATAAAACAACCCACATAGATCCACGCATGGAAATCCAACGCTCTGTCGCTGATATAAAAAAGGCAAAAAAGATTCTCGGGTGGACTCCAAAAGTAAGTCTCAATGAAGGAATAAAAAAATTGCTCGAAAATGAAGGATAAAAAAGTCTCTCAGCTGATAAAGAAAGAAATGCTTCGCCAGAAAAAAGTGGTGAATTTGATTGCGTCTGAAAATTATGTGCCAGATGATGTGCGGGAGGCTCTTGGTTCGGTGCTGACAAACAAATACGCTGAAGGATATCCAAGAGCACGGTATTACGGAGGGAATGAAGTGATTGATGAAGTGGAACGCCTTTGTCAGGAACGCGCTCTCAAACTTTTCGGACTTTCTTCCAAAAAATGGAGTGTAAATGTTCAGGCACTCTCTGGTTCGCCGGCCAACTTGGCGGTGTATCTTGCGCTTGTTCCTCCGGGAGAGAAAATTATGGGCATGAAACTATCATGTGGTGGGCATCTTACGCATGGGCACAAAGTCTCTGCAACGGGGATGTTCTGGAAGCAGGTTTCGTATTGTGTAAACAAAAACACAGAGCAGCTTGATTACGATGAGCTCAAAAAGATTGCTTTTCAAGAGAAACCAAAACTTATTATTGCTGGGTACACTGCCTATTCAAGAAAGATAGATTTTAAAAAATGGAGAGAAATCGCAGATGCCTGTGGCGCGTATCTTTTAGTAGACATGTCGCATATCGCAGGGCTTGTTGCGGGGAAGGTACACTCATCCCCGTTTCCTTACGCGGATGTAGTAACAACTACAACACACAAGACGCTACGCGGACCACGACATGCGCTCATCTTTTCAAGAAAAGAGTTAGCGTCAAAGGTTGATAAAGCAGTTTTTCCTGGACTTCAGGGTGGTCCACACGAGAATACAATCGCAGCTGTTGCAGTAGCACTTGAAGAAGCCATGAGGCCTGCCTTTAAAGTGTATGCAAAACAGGTAATAAAGAATGCGCAGACACTTGCCAAAGAGCTTTCGCGCTTGGGTTGGCGTATCGTCTCTAGTGGAACTGATAATCACTTGCTTCTTGTTGATGTATGGCAAGATGGGAAAGGGATAGGAGGGCAAGAAGCAAGTGATCGACTTGAGAGAGCAGGGATTATTGTGAACAAAAACACGATTCCTTTTGATGAAAGAAGCCCCCTTGATCCTTCTGGTATTCGCCTCGGTACTGCGGCAGAGACCACGCGAGGGAAAAAGGAAAAAGATATGATACGCCTTGCCGAGAAGATAGATAAGATTTTAAGGAGTAACAATTAATGCGAATTGATGGGAAATTAATACAAGAAGAGATCAAAAACGAACTTAAAGCACAAGTTCAATCTCTAAAACATAAACCCACTCTTGCGGTTATTTGTGCTGGGGAGCATCCAGCAATTTCCCAGTATGTAAAAAAGAAGCAGCAGTTCGGCAATGAAATCGGGGTTGACGTTAAGGTAATTTCGCTCCCATCAGATGTCTCTTCAGAAGAGATTGTGGGCGTAGTCAAAACATATGGGCAAGATGAAAAAATTTCTGCGATGATCGTGCAGCTGCCTCTTCCGCCAGAAATAAAAACACAGGAGATCCTTGATCTTATCCCTACCAAAAAAGATGTTGATATTCTTTCAAGCACCGCGCGTGAGTCTTTTGCAAAAGGGAGTTTCCCGATACTTCCGCCAACAGTAGCTGCCATCAAGGAAATTTTGCAAAGAAACGCTGTCTCGCTTGTGGAGAAAAACATTGTGGTGATGGGACAGGGACAATTGGTAGGAGCGCCAACTATAACCTGGCTTAAAAGCGAAGGAGTATTACCTGAAGTGGTTACCAAAGAAACCCAAAACATTTCAGAAGTTACATCTCGTGCAGATATTATTATCACTGGGGTGGGGCTGCCAGGCGTACTTACGCCTAACATGATGAAAGGTGGTGCGGTGCTCATAGACGCGGGTACAAGCGAGGATAATGGGAAAATTGTAGGGGACATTGATCCTCAATGCCAAGAGAAGGCGTCTTTGTTTACTCCAGTGCCTGGTGGGGTGGGGCCTATCACAGTAGCAATGTTATTTAAGAATGTCTTTGCTCTTGCTGCAGAGCAGGGTACAATATAATCAATGAATCCAGAGAAAGGACTTTTTCTTTTCTTTTCAACATTCCTTTTTGCGTTACTTGTAGGGAGTACAATTGTGCTTCCTTCCACTTCCGCATTAGTTGTGAATGTTTTGCCTTTCCCTGGAATAGGGAGTGGGCAACTTGCTCAAGTAAGTGGATCTAGTTACGGAAGTTATCCTTCTGGTGTTAAAAATCCTGCCAATTTCCATCCAGGGTATTACAAATATTTAGGACAGAGTAAGGGGGATCCGCAATCATATTCTGCAATTTCAGATATAGTCGGGAACTCTGACTTTGTAGGTTTCAAAGTAACATATCCGTGGAAGATTATTGAACCAAATGAAGGGCAGTATGACTTTTCTGCAATTGAAGCGGACGTAGCACTTGCCAAGCAATATGGGAAGCGTTTTATGATAGGAATTTCAAATAGTCAATTTAATGACAATTTGCCCCCATCAGTACCGGCTTACATGTGGTCTGACCCAAAATACGGATGTGGCCCAACTTATTATGGTGCATATCATGGTGGCAGTATGCCTGGAGGAACTTGGAGGGCATGTATTTGGGATACAGATTATCAAGCAAGATACGCTGCGCTGCTACAAGCGCTTGGCGCTCGGTTTAACAATGAGCCGTATGTGGAAGCGATAAATCCCAATGGAGAAACGGCAATTACCACTGCGGATGCAAAAGCTGCTGCAGGGTATAGTGCTTCGGGGGTAGAAAGTGCATTTAAGTCCGGTCTTCTTGCTGCAAAGCAAGCCTTTCCAGACAAGGTGGTCATTCAGCATGTAAATTTCACTGTTTTTAATCTTTCAGACTTTCTTGCTTGGCTTGCTCAGAATGGGGTAGGGATAGGAAACCCAGATATTATATTTGATAGCAGCACACTTGCTACTGTTTATGGAGCCCAATCTCAATATCATGACGTGAGCCCAACGGCCCCTGAGATCCAATGGGGGAACTGGGAAAGCAACACAGTACAAGCTGGTGATCTGAACGTATCTGAATCAATGATTAAATTTGCGATTGCAAACAATAATCCGTGGTATCTCGTTATTCAAAATCGCGGACCGTACTTTAATAATGAGGTGATTCCCGCAGCTGCAAAATATCCTCTTCCCGCTGCCACCCAATTTTACGCAGGAGGGGGAGGTATCAGTACCGGCGGGGGGACCACCCCAGTAGCCTCCCTCTGCACCACCTACACAAACACCACCACACCCCCACAAGGCTACGGAGCCCCCTACAACCT
>CAZTCT010000011.1:0-16918 GCA_964612415.1 uncultured Candidatus Saccharibacteria bacterium
GACGCATTGCTTGAGAATGCAAAGGGTCGTTTGGCGAAAGAGGAAGAAGTATTACCAGAAGAAGCAGCTAAGACATAATATGCAATCAACCAAACTCTCTGGCTCACTCATATTTGGCGCACTTGCCATCCTTGTCCTCTTCGGGATTATCTTCTGGTTCACGGGAGGAAATGAACAAACTATCTCTGTATCCCAAGTAGAAAATATTAAGAAGACTGACTTCTCTGCAGTGGGGACGATTACCTACAATAATCCAGGGCAAGGACAAGGTGTGATGTATCTTGTATACGAAGCACCCGGCGCTCCTGCGCTTACCAAAGAACTCGTGCTTGATGCGCAAAGTATCTGTGCGACACCTGATGGTGCGTTGCCATGCATGGCAATGAGCGTGACGTTTGACGTGCCGTTCGGTGGCAAACGTGCAATCGTCGAAGGTATCGAAGAGGGTGACAAAGTTATCGTCCGCAAGCTCCGCGCGCTCGCAGAAGGGGAGACTGCGCGACCACCTGTCATAGGAAGTGCGCTCATTCCATGGGCGCAAGCACTCAATCTCATTAGATCGTGTGAAGTGGAGCGTGTCGGGCAGACGCATGCGCTTGATGTATATCTCACCCTCAAGGATGGAACAGAAGTGCGTACCGTAGAGCCATATATTGATGAAGTGTTCTATGCAGTCTCTGAAGCGAAGAAGTGTCCACCTATTCCAATTGCGACAGAATAATTCTATGAAGCATACAAAGAGGCCAGAGACAGTGAGCGAATATATTGCCGCTGCGCCCAAAGAAATGCGTACGAAACTCAAAGAGGTGCGCAGTGCGGTGAAGACGGCTGCTCCCAAAGCAGAGGAGAGGATAAGCTATGGGATGCCACACTATGGATACAAAGGGCGTCTTATATATTTTGGATACGCGAAGAAACATATCGGACTCTATGTCATGCCACCTGTGGTACGAGACCATGCCAAAGAGCTCAAAGGATATATCACAAGTATGGCGACGGTGCAGCTGCCGCTTGATAAGAAGATGCCGATCGCGCTCATAAAGAAGCTGGTCCGCGCGGGAGTGAAAAATAACGATGCAAAAGAGAAAGTAAAAGCAAAAAAGAAGAAATAAAGGCGCTCATGCGAGCGCCTTTACTAAAGGGGTCTTTTTCTGTACTATCGCCGTGGACTGCTAATTTGATACATATACGCTAAAAGCGAAAGGAGTGTGCGATGGAACAGAAAGGCGGAACTATGCACCTAAGCATGGGAGACTGGGTCAGGGCGTATGAGGAGAAAGGCGCACTCTGGATACATGACGGGAATCCCAAACGACCTCATGCATTACTCACGTCGGGCAATCACTCAAGCGGATTTTTCAATAGCCGTCTCGTGATTGCCGATGAGGAGCTCCTGCATGATGCGGCACGGGATCTACTGGCGCTTTACAGTAAGTGCGGTGGGTATATCCGGGATATCTGGATGGTCGCTGGTCCTCAGACAGGGGCAACAAAGCTTGCAAACATACTTGCAGCTGAAGTCAAAAATAGCACAGGCTTTCCGTGCGACTCTGTCTCGCCGGCAAAACATGAAGAAGATGGGGTCAAATCCATGGTCTTCACTGATGCTGATGAAATACAAATCATTGGCGCACAGATAATTCCATGCGAAGACGTCATCACCACTGGTGGAAGCGTGGAGCGGATGATCGATGCGATTCAGCAATTTGAAGGAACAGTTTTGCCTTACATCCTCACGCTTGTGAACCGCTCGGGATTGTCCGAGATACGCGGGCGCAAGATCGTCGCGCTCATTGATCGTGAGATGCCGATCTGGAAACCAGAAGACTGTCCTCTGTGTAGTCAGGATTCTGAAGCAATTCGTCCAAAAGACAACTGGGGTAGGCTTACCGCCGAATACTGAAACTCAAGCGAAAAGGAGCGTGTGATGAGCACAAAGAAAAAGTTGAAGCCGGAGGATCGTCTGATTGTTGCTGCAGATTTTTCTCCCCAAAAAGGAGAAGGCCTTGTGTCGGTTTCAGACCAAGTCCTCGATCTGTGCCACAAGTTGAAAAACGCGGGAGTCTACATCAAGATCAATTCTGCGCTTCGGGGTGACTATGGTCTCATCGAGACTATTCATGAGCTTGGGCTCAGGGTGTTTGCGGACCTCAAGCTCAATGACATCGAGAAAACACTTGAGATTGAGGGGAAAATACTTCAACTCGTAAAACCCGAAATTCTCACGGTAATGTGTTCTGCTGGTGTCTCGGCGCTGTGGGCGCTCAAAAATGAGTTGCCTGAAACAGAGGTGCTCGGTGTCACGGTCCTCACCACTCTCAAGGAAGTTGAAGTGCAAAACATGTACGGGTGTTCTATCGACGAAGCTGTTGTCCGGCTTGCAAAGGTTGCGGCTGGTGCGCAGATTGATGGGCTTGTATGCGCTCCGCGGGAAGTGGGGAGGCTCAGCAAGATATTCCATAGTCTCTCGTTCAACACGCCAGGCATTCGTCCGACATGGGCAATCGTTGACGGGGATGACCAAAATCCCGAGCGTATCATGACTCCCGAGAAGGCGATCAGGGCAGGAGCAGATCGTATTGTCGTGGGAAGACCAATAACGGGATCAGAGAATCCATTCGAAGCGGTCGTCCATACTTTGGAAGAGATCGCGAAAGCAGCGTGATGTATCAAGTATCAGAAATTGCCCGCGATGTGCATGCACATCGTGGGCTTCTTTTTGCATGATAAAATTTATATATGAAGAAAACTGTTGTTGTAAACGACAAAATGCAGAAGAGGTATTGCTACACGCTCAGCGAGCCGGCAGGAAAGCACTTTGATCCGCGTTTCAAGCCGGACCTCTCGCCCAAAGAGATGCTCGCGCTTGGAGTCTTTGGCGGAGTGTACATGCGCGATTGTACGAAAGAGTTTCCCAAACAGTGGTTTGCAAAAGCGAAGCTCCAAAAGAAAGACAGCAATGAGCACGATCCCAAGCTCAATCACTTCGGCATCAATGCAAGTCAGCCCCTCTCTGTGTGGCGTAAGAACGGATGGATATACAAGGAGGACCCACGCGGGTGGTTCCAATGGTACTGTCGCTACTACATGGGACGACGCATTCCAAAAGAGGATGACAGGCAGATCAAGCGATGGATCGCTATGCGCCGACACATCGGACAGATCAAGCATGTATGTCGCGCAGGTGATGTCTTCTGCCATACGCGGCAGAGACAAGCGCTTCTCCACTGGGCGTACGACAGTAGAAAAATATAATTTGCAGAGAGGGTTGCAATCTCATTTCAGGAGGTTAAAGTGTGTTTATGGAAGAAAACATCACACACTTTGCAGATGTACTGCAGACTTGGGTAGTAGAACACGGCATCACCATTATTCTCATTTTTGCAGCCGCGTTCGTCGCTCGTCTTGTGAGCAAGGCATTTCTTGAGCGGCTCATCCGCAGACTTGTACCACCGGCACAATTTCATAGCCCAAAGGCAGAGAAGCAGCGCGAGGATACATTGATCCGGATTACACACGGGACGCTCAATGTGTTCATCTGGCTCATCGCTATCCTCATGGCGCTCTCAGAGGTGGGTATAGATATCGGCCCACTTCTTGCTGCAGCCGGCGTCGCAGGTATCGCGATCGGATTCGGCGGGCAATATCTTATCCGCGACGTGGTCGCCGGCCTTTTTATTATCATTGAGAATCAATATCGCGTAGGAGATGTGGTGTGTCTCGACGGTACCTGCGGACTAGTAGAAGATATCAGTCTTCGTACGGTCACGCTGCGTGACTTGGATGGCACCGTGCATCATGTACCACATGGAGCAGCTGCGAAAGCATCCAATCTCTCCAAAGAATTTGCGCGTGTGAATCTTGATATCGGAGTCTCATACTCTACTAATCTTGAGAAGTTGATGAAGGTGGTGAATGATGTGGGTACTGAGCTTGCGCAAGACCCAGCGTGGAAAGATGACATCATAAAGCCGGTACAATTTGAGCGTGTAGACAAGTTTGCCGACTCGGCGATGATGATCAAGATATTGGGTGAGACGAAGCCGCTTCGACAATGGGCAGTAGCAGGGGAGTTCCGCAAGCGGCTCAAGATCGCATTTGATAACAATGGTATTGAGATACCATTTCCGCAGGTGGTGGTGCATCAAGATCCCAGCAAAAAGTAATTTGGTGTATAATGTCAGCCTATGAAAAATCACAACACACTTGCAGACAAGGATACTATTGAGAAGACAACTGCTTCGCTCGCTGAGCGGGGTTATGTGCCGGAAGTAGTAACGACCAAAGAAGACGCACTTGCGCGTATCAAGGAGATTATCCCCGCTGGGGCATCTGTAATGAACGGCTCATCGCGGACTCTTGAGGAGATCGGCTTTGTGGGATATCTCAAAGGAGGCGAGCACGGGTGGAAGAATCTTCACGCTGACATTTTGGCGGAAAAGGATGAAACAAAACAAGCCGCGCTTCGCAAGCAATCTGTGTTGTCTGATTTTTATCTTGGGAGTGTACATGCGCTTGCAGAGACAGGGGAGATTGTCATTGCTTCGAACTCTGGAAGCCAGCTCCCACACATAGTGTATACATCTCCCAATATTATTTTTGTAGTTAGTACGAAGAAGATCACCAAAGATTTTGCCGAAGCAATGAAGCGAGTAGAAGAACATGTCTTCCCACTTGAGAATGCGCGCATGCAGGAGGCAGCAGGGCACGGGAGCTTTATTTCCAAGCTCTTGGTTTTGCACAGGGAGCCTGGGTTCTCAGGGCGCAAGGTACATATTTTGCTCGTAGAAGAGGATTTGGGATTCTAGCTCAACTAACGATTTTAAGCCATAAAAAACGGCTCAACCGATCGGTTGAGCCGTTTTTCCTTTGATTGACATACATTCTGAATTTACGTAGTCTGGCGATAGAAAAGGAGGTGTCCGATGAAAGATGAGAAAGAGGAGCTTGATGTAGAGAAAGTGAAGGAAGATTTTCGGAAAGCTGGTTGCCCTGGGGTGGTGAAGCTTATCGATTGGCTTCAAAAAGAAGAGAAGGCGGGGTTGTGGTACATTGTGCTTTGCTATGATCCGTTCAAAATTACAAAATTGCCATTTACTCCGGAGAATGCGCTTTTACTTGGCAAAACAAGAATAAAGATCGGGAGCAAGAATCAAAGCCCCACTGCACACATGGCCACACTCATTCCAAAGATCTATGAAGTCCCAGCTGAAGCACTCGTGATCTTTAACGCCGGATGTCGTGACTCTGTTGAATCCAACGAAGAAATCAAGTGGAGGCGTACAAGGGCGTTTTTTCTCGGACTTGTTGAAGCAATCTTTCCTCGTCTGCTTATCATGTGGCGCAGATGGAAAGGAGGCAACAGATCTTTGCGTTGCTATGTAACCATGCCGCTCCCGTAGGGAGCGGCTTTTCTTTTCCCGTTACTTTTCGTCCATTTGCAGGCATACTATATGCATGAGCCCACGTTTACGGCCGCTTACCTGGGCGCTCATCGCGGCAATACTTTTTGGCACATTCTCCCCTGCACTTGTCTATGCTCAAAGGAGCGGAGGGTGGGGCAGGACCAATAATGCAACTCAGCAGAAGATAAATGCACTGCCACAGACAGCAGATGCTGATGTGACCATCCCAATTCTCTTTGGCGTGGAAGTGTCTGATCTTACTCCCAACTTCGGCGACCCACGCTCTGGCGGGCGTACACACGAAGGTCTTGATATATTAGCGCCGCGAGGTACTCCCATTGTTTCTCCTACAGAGGCGGTAGTGATGCGTACAGGCACTGGCTCAAGCGCAGGGACATATGTCTACACAGCAAATCCTGGTGGGGAGACATTTGTATATATGCACCTTGATGCAATAGCAGATGGTGTGACGAACGGCGTAGAACTTTTGCGCGGCGACATCATCGGCTATGTCGGCAATACTGGCAATGCAATAGGGGGTCCGACGCATCTACACTTCGAACTTCGCAAAAGTGGTGCTCCTACCGATCCATTCCCGCGCCTCACCAAAGCATTCACGCAAGATGAACGGCTTACATACATCACAAATATTCTTTCGCGCGTAAGCAATGCTGCAGATCTTTCCGTACGGCTCGTCACAAATTTCCGCAGTACATTTGTTGCTATGCAAGATGCTGGCATGACTTTGTCTGCAGATATTGCGAGCGCACTTACTTCTGTTCCACCAGATGCAACTCCATCAGGAGTGGCGAAGACGTTACCTGAAGGAGATCTTGATATTGGATCATCAGGGGTGGCAGTAGTCGACCTTCAGAAATTTTTGATCGCACAAGAAACAGGACCTGCCACGACACGACTTGCAGGCGCGGGAGCTACTGGATATTTTGGCACCATTACTCAAGCAGCGCTCATTGAATACCAGAGGGCTCAAGGGATAGAGCCCGCGACGGGATACTTTGGTCCTGTGACGCGTGACTATATCGCCTCGGCAGTGATCCACATGGAAGGGAGTGTGGAAGATGAGATATTTGCAGACGATACGACAGAAGTTCCTGTCTTTACCCGTGATCTCACGCGCGGGTCAACTGGGGAGGACGTGAAAGCGCTTCAGGCGTTCCTCAACCAGAATGGATTTGCTGTTGCGCCTCCAGGCGAACCTGGGTCAGTGGGGCTTGAGACGGCATATTTTGGCCCTGCAACTGAGCGTGCACTTGCGCAATTCCAAGCAGCGAATAACATATCTCCATCAGTAGGATATTTCGGCCCGCTTACTCGAGGATTCATCAATTCATAAAGGTGTGGATTTTGTGCGCGCACGTTTTTGCGATACCATATTCACTATGTTAGAACACGAAGCAAAGAAAAAGCAGGTCGCACAAGACATTGCGATCATCACTGCGAGCATTGTCGCAGCTATTTTTATTGTGAAGTCGGGGATTGTACATGATGTGGTGACCTCGTTTGGCGACGCCCAGGCAGTCGGCGCATTTTTTGCAGGGATTCTTTTCACCTCTATCTTTACTGTTGCGCCGGCGGTAGCAGTGCTTGGAGAGCTTGCGCAGAGCAACTCTCCTTTGTTTGTTGCGCTATGGGGAGCGATCGGTGCTGTGGTAGGGGATTATATTATCTTTAGTCTTGTGCGCGATCGTTTCGCAGAGGATATCAAATTCCTTCTTGGATATACCAATATCAAAAGATTTTTTGCGATACCTGGAACAAAAATGTTTCCATGGCTTGTGCCGCTTACTGGTGCCGTCATAATTGCGTCGCCTTTCCCCGACGAGGTGGGGCTTGCGATGCTCGGACTTTCTAAGATGAAAGAGCAAACATTCATCGGGCTTACTTTTGTGCTAAACGGCGGAGGTATTTTTGCTATCGGATGGGCTGCGCAAGCACTTGGGTGGTAGTTTTTTGCTCAGAGAGGATATGCTATAATGCCCTTCATAAAGTCACGCGGGCAGAAGCGTGGGTTTGTAATTTATTAAGATAAAGCGTATTAAGCGATATGAGTAAATCTACACTTGGTACCCTCGCCGTCATTATCTTGATCGGCCTCGGTATCTGGATGTTCATGGGCAATGGAACCCCAGCATCTCCTGAAGGAACTTCTGATGAGATGATGGAAGGGGAAGCTACTACAACTGACAGCGGTGCTGCTGGCGGTACTGTAATGGCTGGCACAGAGACTTACACCATTGAGGAAATTGCTACCCACAACAACGCAGAGAGCTGCTGGAGCGCGATCGAAGGAGGTGTCTATGATCTTACAGAATGGATCAACAAGCACCCTGGCGGCCCGCAAGCAATCTTGGGTAATCTTTGTGGCAAGGATGGTACAGCTGCGTTTGAACAAATGCACGGCAACCACCCAACTCAAAAACCACAGACAGTACTTGCTACATTCCAAATCGGAGCACTCGCAGGACCAGCGATGTAACCTAGAGGAGTAAGAAAGAAAAACACCCGTCTCATTGAGGCGGGTGTTTTTTAATGAGCTATAAGTCTATATGCTCAATGACACTTCCTTTTGGGCCTATTTCGCCACATGTTATACAGACCACCATGTCTGTTCTTTTTATCTCTTCGTACGAGGTTCCTTCATCAAACAGAACTCTTTCTCTGATGAGCGGGCGGCTTTTTTCGCATCCCGTACAGGTACCTACTGCTATTTGCGTAAAATATATGACAGGGATATGTGGCGGGACAGCGGTGTATTCTTTTGCATATGCTGGGCTATTCTGAGGATCACGTTGCCATTCTTCTCGCTCGCTTTCGGTGAAAATTCGCACGCCTGGAGCAAGGAGCTCCTTCACCACAGAGGGATGTTTGTCCCCGTGCCGCAAGAAGCTATAGGAAGGCCTTTTTGTTACGCGAGGATTTCTCCAGTCTGTTACGAGTTGTGTGACAATAGTGTGACACAATTGCATGCTCGCGATATGACCTCTCATGTTGAGCATTTTGGACGCTAGTTTCGCAATGCGTGGCATGAGGTACTCAGAGCTGATCTCTGGGATCCCGTTTTTGACTTCTATGCGCATGGCGCCTCCTTATTGTTTTCCTATGTGAGAAGAGACAAGCTAAGCTTATTTTTAACGAGTCTGCGCTTTATTGTCAATAACAAAACCCGCCATACGGCGGGGTGATGTCAGAAGGCGGCTCGCGCACCTGCCCTTGGCAGACTGAGGTAGGCAGGTGAGTGAACCGCCTTCGCGGGGCCTACTAGCTCCCTAGTGTAATGAAGCTATGTTCTGTGCTTGTGGCAGTGTTGCCGGCTTCGTCTGCTGATGTGACGAGATAGTAATACGTCGTGCTTGCGGTGAGTCCTGTGAGCGAGAGAGTGTGTGCTGTGACAAGCGATGCATTAGTCATCATGTCTGTCGTACTTGCGGTCGTATCAAGCGGGGTGACAAGACCATAGTAGACAGTACTCTTTGCAACCTCGTTCGTGGTCCAGGTGACATCTGCGGTTGTAGTCGCTATGTTTGCGGTGTCTACAGCTGAGATGACAGGTGCAGTGGTGTCTGCTGGCTCTGGCTCAGGTTCTGGGGTAAGTGTGAGGAATGTTTTTTCTGTGGAGGTGCTTGTGTTTCCAGCCGCATCAGTTGAGACGACTATGTATTTGTATGTCGTGCTGGTGGCGAGACCGGAAAGGGCAATGCTATGTGAAGTGTGCGTACCGCTCTCAGTAGCCTCTGTTGTTGGCGAACTTACTCCGTAGAGCATCTTTCCCGTTGCGCTCTCGTTGGTATTCCATGTGATCGTTGCGGTAGAGAGTGTAGTTGTTGCGGTGATGTCTGAGAGCGTTGGCGCCTGGGTGTCAGCTACTTGCTTGGTGGTAAAGTTGTACTCCGTGCTCGTTGCTACATTACCTGCCTTGTCCTTGGCGACGATAAGGTAGTAGTACGTCGTGCTTGCAGTGAGCTGTGTGAGGTTTGCAGAGTGCTTGGTTGCAAGCGCAGATGTGCTTAGGATCTTTGCATTATCTTTTGTGACAGGGGTTGTTGTCCCGTAGAAGAATTGTGCGCTTGTCTTCTCGTTGGTCTCCCATTTTACTGTTGCGTTGGTCTGGGTGCGAGAGACACTGACATTTGAGAAGGTAGGCGCAGTAGTGTCTTGCGGAGGTTGCTCTGGGGTTTTACATTCGCCTTTAGTATCACCATGTGCGAGGTGTGCCTTGAGCGCATTGTCGTCTACGGTGATGGTCTGATCGTTGTGGCAGATGGTGGTCTTGTGGTCCTTATCCTCATTGCGGTCGTCGTTGTTTCGTCCTTTATTCCACCAGCTGCTGCTGTTATTACCATTGCTATTTCCATTGTTGTTGTCGCGATCATTTCCGTTGTCATTTCCGTGGTTATCGTCGTTACCGTTGTCCTGATTCCCGCGATTGTTGTTTGAGTTTGAATTTGCAACTGTGTTGGTGTCCTTTGCAACAAGCTTTACAGAAACTTTTGAGCCGTTGCTATCCTTTGCGTTGAATGCAAGGTTTACCGTGTTATTGCTTGTTGTCGCCTTTGCATCAACCTTTGTGATGGTGTATCCCTGAGCTGAAGCTACTTTATCAAGCTCGCTTAGCATACTGTTGAGAGCTGCGATGGTGCTTGTGGAAGCGCTGCCGCTTTCAACACGAGACTTGCACCCTTCAATACGGTTGATCGCAAGCTCAAGTGCTTTGGAAACACGCTCGTTTGATTTAATAGAGGACTTTTTGTTGGTTGTTGTAGTTGCTGTCGTAGTCGTTGCAGTTTCTTGAGTCGTAGTCGTTGCTGCGGTTGTGGTGGCGACTTCTTCCTCGTCATCGGTCGTGAGCGTATCCATCTCTTGGGTAGAAGTTGCGGCTTCTTCGGAAAGAAGGCTTGCAAGTGCCACCTCAGGATTGTCTGAAATAGTAGAGACAATATCCTCTTCTTGAAGAATTGCCAGTACTTCGTTGAATCGTTCTTCTGATATAGAAAC
Organism: uncultured Candidatus Saccharibacteria bacterium; assembly: GCA_964612415.1. Taxonomy (GTDB): domain Bacteria; phylum Patescibacteriota; class Minisyncoccia; order Phycocordibacterales; family CAYRGE01; genus CAZTCT01. Next base: position 10,419 of record CAZTCT010000011.1, read on the forward strand.
CTCGAGTTTCTCTTTGGTTGAGCCAAATGAGAAGGTGAGTAAGATCCCTTCCACTGCCTGATCAACAGGGAAGAGTGCGTCTCCGGGCTTTGCGCTGTCGGCTGCGTATGCGACTGCGATTCCGCCACCAAAGACAAGACCGAGTGCGGTGATGAGTGCGACAATGCGCCTTGAAATATTATTCATAGTACTTTTCTGTGGGATGCCTTCCTCAAGACGATGTTGGATGCCCAGCCACAGTGCATGGCGCCTTCTTTCAGAAAGGTGTCGTGGTCGGATCTGGTCCAATTTTTGTTCGAATTCAGGAAGCATATTGGTATTCTGATGATATTAATGTTTGTAATTGTTTGATGGCCCGGTGGTGACGTACTTTTGCATTCTCTTCGCTAATGCTCAATGTAGTTGCGATTTCTTTAAATGAAAGCTCGGCCCAATAGCGGAGTCGAATAACATCCTGGTATTTTTGGGGGAGACCCTCAATTCGTTTTTCTAGATAGCGGTAGTCCTGAGGATTGAGTTCGTAATAGATGCCGATCGTCTCTTCATCGAGAGGGAGACTCTCTCGGTGAGTGAGGCGGTGTCGCCAAATCTTTCTTTTGACGATCGTGAAAACAAACCCCATAAATTCCTCATTGGTGTTGTAGGTAAATCGGGGTAATGCTTGCCAGAGATCGACGAACATAGCCTGAGTAATATCATCTGCGGTGTCAGTATTTTTGACCCGAGAGAGGGTATAGTGATATACCCGGTCCACGATGAGCTCAAAAAGCTCCCGGAAAGCATCTTCGCTTCCGTCTTTTGCGCGGCCTATAATCCCAGGTAATGCTGTGTTATGTGCCAAATCGTCCATATTTTGTGTGGGCGCCCTCATACTTGTAATGCCTTTATATACCAAAAGGGTTACAAATAAAAGCTGGGTTTTGCTGACATGGGGTGTTGTCTGGTACTATAGTATTCATATGAAAAAAGCCGTATTCCTTATTATTCTAATCGCCCTTGTGGCGGGTGGTCTATATGTATGGGGACAACAGGGTGGTGACGGTGGTCCTCAACAGAAAAATGCAGAAGACCCTTTCAATACAACGTACGTGGTTGAAGGAGCTTCTGTGACCCTCAATCTTGGGAGCGCTGAGTCAGAGGCGGCTCCAGGCTCTGCATCAAAACTTGTCACAAAAGTATTTGGCGAGCCTGTTTATGGAGACCTTGATGGTGACGGCGATGATGATGCGGCTGTCTTTCTTGCACAAGATGGTGGGGGAAGCGGAACATTCTATTATGCAGCTGCAGCGATCAATGAAGATGGTGCATACAAAGGCACACGAGCAATCTTCTTGGGAGACCGTATTGCTCCACAGACGATTGAAATCCGCGAGGGATTTCTTATTGCCAATTATGCGGATCGTAATGCAGGAGAGGCAATGACGGCTGTGCCGACAGTGGGTGCTTCTATGTACGCAGCATTAGCAAACGGCGATCTTGTCAAAATCGCCCCTAATGGCGACAAGAGCGATTTGATCAGAGTGGGAATACCTGCTTACCTTACTCACATCTCTTCGCCACTTACGATTAGCGGAGAAGCGCGAGGCGTGTGGTATTTTGAAGCGAGTTTTCCTATCGTGCTCACAGACCTTGAGGGGAATATCATCGCGCAACACTATGCAGAGGCACAAGGCGAATGGATGACAGAAGACTTTGTTCCATTTAAAGCAACACTTGAATTTGAGAAGCCTGCGTCAACTACAAAAGCAATTCTCATCCTTAAGAAGGATAATCCATCTGGGCTACCTGAGCATGAAGACGAAATTAAGGTACCTGTAATTTTGTAATAGTAAATATGAATTCTGTGATAAATATCCACCCCGCTTTTGTGCATTTTCCCATTGCACTGTTTTTCTTGTATGCCGTAATGGAGATCGCACGCTTGTCTGTACTCACAAAATATTCTTGGTGGGATACCGTGAAGAAGGGGTTGCTCTTTTTGGGAGTTCCTTTTGCATATCTCACGATTATTACCGGAGGACTTGCAGAAGAAGCCTTTGCCGGGAGTGCTTTAGGTAATGTTGTTGCAATGCATGAGACCTTTGCCTGGACCACGGCGATTATCTTCACCGTGATCGCAGCTGTCTATCTATTTGCATATCGACGTAGTCCGTGGGCAGAGAAGCTTGCAGGGACATGGCTTATCCCAGTACTTGCTCTTGTGGGGCTTATTTGCCTTTTTGTAGTAGGGTCTCTTGGGGCGTCTATTGTGTATGGGCCGTCTGTTGACCCTGTGGTGAAATTTATTTACGGCGTTCTTTTCCCAGCGTAAGTAATGTTGTTAGGATGGGCGAGCGGATGAATATGAAGAATATCCTCCCTATATTTTTTGTGCTATTCGTACTTTTTGCTCCCGCATCTGCATCAGCGCAGGAGCTTGCACAAGACCAAGTGACTATTTCGAAAGCGAGAGTTTTGTCTATCACCAGTGAGGAGACAGAAGTTTTGCCCGGTCTTGATATATCAGCAACCAATCAAGCGCTCCGCGCGGTAATTTTAGATGGCGTGGATGAAGGGAAAACTGTTGATGTTGAGAATCATTCATTTGCGCTTGAGGAGGGAGAAGTCTTCTATATTATGCACACGGTAAGTGCGTTTGATGGACGGGATGGATATACTGTATACGAATTTGATCGCATGCCAGTCCTCTATGTGCTACTTGCGCTTTTTGTAGGGGTAATAGTGCTCTTTGGCGGCAAGCAGGGCGTGAGAGGTCTCGTCGCTCTTTCGGTGAGTTTGTTGTCTATCTTTTTTGTGCTCCTTCCTCTGATCCATGCAGGGTATTCACCGATCTTGGTGAGTATTGGAATTGCCGCGATTATCGTTGTTTTTGGGTCATATATTACGCATGGGTTCAACCACACCACTACGTCTGCGGTGTTTGGGATGTTGCTCACCATCTCCCTCACGGGGGTACTTGCCTACATGGCAATTCATTTTGGGCGGTTAAGCGGGTTTGAGACAGATGAAGCCGTTTTTCTCAACTACAACACACGGGGAGCGCTTGATTTCGCTGGACTTCTTTTTGGCGGAATCATGATAGGTATTCTTGGTATTTTGTATGATGTTTCTATTGGTCAATCTGCTGCGGTTGAGGAACTTCATAAGACCGATCCAAAACTTTCGCGAAGGTCTGTGTATCTCAAAGCATTGCGCATTGGGCGTGAGCACACCGGAGCGCTTGTGAACACGCTTGCGATTGCATATGTGGGAGTGTCACTGCCGCTTCTTCTGCTTTTCTACTCTAGCTCAACAACTGATTTTATAACGATCGTAAATCGCGAGATATTTGCTACAGAGATCATACGTACCATGGTGGGAAGTATCGGACTTGTGCTGGCTGTTCCTATCACAACACTCATTGCCACTCTTATGGTGATCAAAGCTCACAAGGCAAAAGAGTAGTGTATAATGAGCGCATGAGTGTGCCGCAGAAGGAAGTCGCTGTGTTTGGAGGAGGATGTTTCTGGTGCACAGAAGCAATCTTTAAAATGCTTAAAGGAGTAATCTCAGTTTTTCCGGGGTACGCTGGTGGGACAAAGGAGAATCCTACATATGAAGAAGTCTCCTCAGGTACAACGGGGCACGCTGAGGTGATACAGATAGAGTTTGACTCCACTCAAATAAGCTTCAAGGATCTTCTCACTGTATTTTTCGGGTCTCACGATCCTACTACGCGCAATAAGCAAGGGAATGATGTAGGAGAACAGTATCGATCCGTCGTTCTCTATACAAACCCTGTGCAACAGAGCGCAGCACAAGATTTTATTGCCGAGCTCAACGCTTCGTCAAAAGACGGGAAACCGATCGTGACAGATGTGGTGCCGCTTGATAAGTTTTATCCCGCAGAGGAATATCATCGGGATTACTATAAGAACAACAAAAAGCAGCCATATTGCGAATTGGTGATCAATCCAAAACTCGAAAAAGTACAAAAACAATTCGCAGATTTATTAGCGCGCAACGATGTCTAATATGAAAAATGACTTTATGCCCAAAAATGAAGATGAGTGGAAGCAAAAGTTAAGTCGCGAGCAGTATGCTATCTTGCGAGAGAAGGGGACAGAGGCGCCTGGGTCAGGCAAATATCTTCATGAAAAAAGATCTGGCACTTACACATGTGTTGCGTGCGGGAATCCACTTTTTGCTTCTGGGACGAAATTTGATTCTGGAACAGGATGGCCATCTTTTGACGAGGCACTTCCCGACGCAGTGAAATATATTGAAGACACATCACATGGAATGCAGAGAACAGAGGTGGTGTGCGCTAAATGTGGTTCGCACCTCGGGCATGTATTTACTGACGGCCCCACAAAGACAGGGAAGCGTTATTGTATGAATTCGGTTTGCCTTGATTTAGCCGCAGAGCAAGAGAAAAAAGAATAATTATCAAAAGCCTACACCAATGACTTTTTTTAAGCGCTATCTTCGGGAAATTGTCGCGCTCCTTCTCGTAGGGGCGCTGTTCGGGTCTTTCTACCTTGAGGGGCATGAAACGGAGGTAGATATTTCTGATGTTGTTTGGCTTACCTACAAAAACCAAAGATTTGGATTTAGTATTGATTATCCAAGCACATGGCAGGTAGCCGAATTTCCCGACAACGAGGTGGTCCCTACTTTTAATTTCTATAAACCAGAGAGTACTCTCGGAGAGAATCCCCCATATCTCAATCTCTCCTCAGTGACGCATGTCTCTGTGTATCCTCGCGGGGTCCCTGTGGATGAGAGTACGGGGCTTACGGAACAATCCAAAAGTATGTTGGGCGTGCCTGCGTCGCAGATGGTAGATTTTGTGTTGCAGAATGGGAGTGTGTGGGCGACAAAAGCCGTTCCCACCGCAGCCCCGCCTTCGTGGAATCGAAGAGGGTTTGTGTGGAGCCGTCTTAGTGTGGCTGATTTTGCTATGAAATGTATGCTGGAAGAGCAGTCTGTCGAAGCCAGCTTTTGCAAACAAAATGGGCAGGGACACATGGTCTATACCGGCATAGTAGACGCGCGTGACCAGGCTATTGTGAGCAAGGCACTCTCCTCGTTTCGATTCGCGAATTAACCGACCCCAATAGCCACGAGCGGTTTCCACTGCTTCTATTTGAGGAGGATAGGAGTATTGTATATAATAAAGGTACTAATCTTATTACTGAGAGATATATGGATCAAGAACAGACTGCAGGCAAGAAGCGTGTCCTCGTCGTAGAGGACGACAAATTCCTTGGAGAGCTCCTCGCTCGAAGAATGGAACAAGAAGGGTTGAATTTCGTCCTCAAGAAATCAGGAGAAGACGGCGTTTCCGAGGCGAAAGCGAATCCGCCCGATCTTATCTTGCTAGATCTCCTCTTGCCGGGGATTGATGGATATGAGGTGCTTGCCCAGCTCAAAAAGGACGAAAAGCTTTCTAAGGTGCCGGTAATTGTGCTCACCAACTTGGGGCAAAAAGCAGAGCAAGACAAAGCGTTTGATCTTGGGGCAACGGCGTTTATGGTTAAGGCAGAATCTGATCTCGATGACATTGTAAAGGCAGTTAAGTCGTTCAAAGGATTTGCTTAGACCATTTTTTATATGAGAGAGTCACTCGTCACGATTCTCGCTGTTATTTTCGGCACATTTATTGGTGTTGGGATTGGCTTTTGGGGTGCGAGTGCAATCGTTAAAGGCATCCCTGTCACAGGAGAGGAAGGACTACACCTGTATTATACGATCACCATCTTCTTTACTCTCTTACCCGCGTTTTCCGGAGGGCTGCTTGCGTACTCAGTTATTACAGGCATTCGATCCTACCGATGGCGCAAAAAGGTAGAAGCAGCGATTGAAGCTACTAAAGCCAAAGACGAATTTATCTCAATGATGCTTCACCACCTACGTACTCCACTTGCTGGGATGAGATGGATGATAGGGGAAGTGCTCAATGGCAAGCGCTATCCTCCAGATGTGAAAGAATTGTTTGAAGCACTTTTGCGCACCAATAAGCGTGCGCTTTTTGCGGTGACACATCTTATGAATGTGGCTCGTGCAAACATGGAGCGCTTGCAGTACAACTTTACGGACACTTCTGTTAAAGATCTTGAGAAACTCATCAAAGAAAACGCCGAGATGCTCGCTCCGGAATTTAAAGACAGGAATATTGAGTTTGATATTTCGCTTACGCGGAAACCAGGGACTCTCAAAATAGATCTTGAGAAAATTGTTACCAGCATTCAGACTCTAGTAGAGAACGCGCTGCATTACACACGTGAAGGGGGAAAGGTTTATTTGCATATTCAGCGGGATGATAAGTCCCTTCAGATTGTGGTTGGAGACACGGGTATCGGAATCCCGCAAAGTGAAAAAAGGCGTATTTTTGAGCAATTTTATCGTGGCGAAACAGCAAAACGGGTAAATCCTGAAGGGCTTGGTGTGGGACTGTTTATGGTGCAAACCTTTGTTGAAAGGCATCGAGGCAAGATTTTACTTGATTCTGAAGTTGG
>CAZTCT010000012.1:0-16354 GCA_964612415.1 uncultured Candidatus Saccharibacteria bacterium
AATAAAAGCCGCTTATATATGAAAAACGTCACAATTTACAGCACGCCGACTTGTGGTTACTGCAAGATGGCAAAAGAATATTTTGCTGAACACGGCATTTCTTATCAGGAGTACAATGTTGCTTCTGATGCAGAAAAGCGCAACGAAATGATTGAAAAGACCGGTCAAATGGGGGTACCTGTCATTCTTGTAGGGGATCAGGTAGTCATCGGCTTTGACGAGCCGCAACTTGCCTCACTTCTTGGGGTAAAGGCGTAGATTTCGGATTTACGAGCTAGCCAGAAAAACGGCTCAACCGATCGGTTGAGCCGTTTTTTATGCCTAAAAATGGCCATTTGTGATATATTCACGAGTAACGCCCTCGTAGTTCAATGGATAGAACGGTCCCGTCCTAAGGGGTTGATGTAGGTTCGATTCCTACCGAGGGCATTAGGCCACAAAAACAGACTGCTCTGTTTTTGTGTGCACTTATGCCGGCCGGAGCCATGTTTTGCAAGCTTGCAAAACAGGCGAGGCGGGGTCGCGAGCACTTATGTTTTTTGAGAATACTTGAAGCAAAAAACTTAGTGACTCGTGACCATTCATACCCGAAAGCGTCCTACCGAGGGCATTAGGCAGAGAAGGGCGCTTTTTACACAGACCATTGCGGCTTTCTTTCTAAAACAGTCCTTTTGTGGTAGTTTCTCTTCCAGGATACAGCTCTTAGACATCAAATCTATCAACTAGCAGAAAAAGGAGAACAGGCATGATTAGGCTCTCAAATGATGAAAGCTTTAAATTCATGGTAGCAAGCGGAGCGCTTGCATTTGACGGGAAAGGCTGGCTCCACGAAAGACTCCTTGTACAGCTTGGGTTTATTGACCCAAGTCTATTTGCGGTCGTGCTCAAGAGTCTGACTCTTGAGCCCAGAAAAGGGAATCTCAGTTGGTGGCACCCGTGGACGTGCATTCGTCTACTGCGCCATGGGTCTGTGAATGCGGTTGGGCTGACTAATCCAGGCGCAGAGGCCTGGCTTTCCAGGACCTCTCACAAGATTGACTACGACAATACGCGCATTATTATCTCGCTCGTTGGCTCCGCAAAAGAGCTTGTGACAATGGTCAAGATGTTTAACCACATCCCGATCATGGGATATGAAATCAATCTTTCCTGTCCGAACACAAGAGAGGATTTTGCTCATAACACAGCGGAGTCCATCAAAGCAGTTAAGGCTGTGCGGGCAGTAAGTAATCATCCCGTTGGGATTAAGCTCTCATACGATCAAGACTACTTCAGTATTGCGAAGGGCCTTGAAGGGATAGCGGAGTGGGTATCAATCAATAGCGTTCGCTGGAGCACGGTTTTTCCAGGAAGGAGAAGCCCAGTACATAAGTACGGTGGTGGGGGAGTCTCAGGGGAGCCGGCACAGTCTTACAATTGGCATGTTGCGCGGATTCTTCGGAATCAATGCAGCGTTCCTGTGGTGTGGCCAAGTGTGATGAGCCGGAATGACTTTGATCGCGTTCTAGGACATGAACACACAGCTGCGATAAGCTTCGGGGCGATACACTTTCTTCATCCATGCTTACCAACCGCATTGGTCAAACAAGCGCAATGGCAACAACGAAGACAAGCTGAAGATGAAGATTTCGAAAAATATCTACAAGGGAGGTGAGGACGAATGAAGACACAAATCAAAGTCCCTCGCTTTGATGATTTGCACACGCACTTCAGAATAGGCGAGATGCTCAAAATGGTCTTACCGCATACCGCAGAGTATTGCGGAACTGCCATTGCGATGCCGAACCTTCGTCCACGAGCGGTACTTACCGCAGAAGATGTTACGTGGTATCGAAGCGAGATATACAAGGTGCTTGATGACATGGACAATAAGCCGGATTTTGTACCGCTTATGACCATTGAAATCCGCGACAGTACCACGCCGGAAATCATCAAGAAGGCGAAAAAGGCAGGCGCAGTTGCTGGCAAGGTTTATCCGCTTGGGGTTACCACAAACTCTGATGCTGGCCTCAGGGATTTCCATAGCGCGAACATTCATGACGTATTTCGTGCAATGGAAGACGAAGGGATGCTCCTTCTCCTTCACGGGGAGATTGCATTACCAAAATCCATCGTGATTGAACGGGAGCATAACTTCCTGAACATTCTTGAGGATGTAGCGAATAAATTTTTGACGTTGCGTATGGTGCTTGAGCATGTTTCAAGCGCCGAAGGTGTCAAAAAAGTTCGTGAGCTTCATGATAATGTTGCAGCGACTATCACCGCTCATCATCTCTGTATGACACTTGATGATGTGATTGGAGACGGCATACGGCCACACAATGGGTGCATGCCTATGCCGAAACATTACCACGACAGGGAGGCGCTTCTTGCCGCGGCGACAAGTGGCGAGGCAAAGTTCTTTCTCGGCTCTGATTCGGCTCCACACAGACGCGATGCAAAATTGTGTGCGAAGGGGGCATGTGGCGTGTATACTGCGCCGATCCTGCCTGCGTTACTTGCGCAGATATTTGAGCAAGAAGGGCGCTTGTCTCTCCTTCAGGACTTCACTTCTCGTTTTGGTGCCGAGTTTTATGGACTTCCCAAGAATGACAAGACAATAACTATTGCAAAGGAGGATTGGGTTGTCCCAGAGCAGTATGGGAGCTTTGGGGCCGCCGTTGTGCCGTTCAAAGCAGGTGAAACTCTACACTGGAAGTTGGTAAAATCTTGATGTATTTATACCCCGTGGCTCCTATTGAGCCACGGGGTGTTTTATTGAATAGAGTCCCTTTTTCTGCTACAATGCCTCCCAAGCATGGACCAGGACGACAGAGCACTTTTAAAAGAGACGCTCAAACTTGCCCAAGAGAACAACCGTCTTTTGCGGAAGATAAATCGCAATATGCGATGGGCGAGGATCATGAGGACCCTTTATTGGGCTTTCATTATCGGGGCAATGCTCGGCGCGTATTATCTGCTCCAGCCAGTAATTGAAAGTGCGCGCGGTACATACCAAAATCTTCAAACAAGTTTTGACAAAGTCCAAGGGACGTTAGAATCTCTTCCGAGCAATCTTCCTGGACTACAGCAGTGACCTTTGTTTGCCTGGGTAGCTCAGTTGGTTAGAGCATTCGCCTGAAGAGCGAAGGGTCGTCGGTTCGACTCCGACCCCAGGCACCTTTATTTGCATTAAATTTTGAAACACATGAAAAATTTCTGGATCGGCATAGGCGTTATTGTTGTAGTCGTTGTCTTTGGCGCATTTCTTTATCGTATGGGAGGAACATCGAAATCTGGTGCGCTTGATGAGTTTGCAACATGTCTTGCCGAGAGCGGGACAAAATTCTATGGCGCCTTCTGGTGCCCTCATTGCCAGGCGCAGAAAGCCCTCTTTGGTGCATCTGCCAAGAACTTGCCTTATGTTGAGTGCTCAACACTTGATGGCAAAAACCGCACACAGGTTTGTATAGACGAAGATATTGCATCGTATCCTACATGGGAGTTTGCAGACGGGAGCCGTATCTCAGGAGAAACCTCTCTCCAGACGCTCGCTGAGAAGACCTCATGCGCTTTGCCGGAAGAGATAGAAGAAGGCACTGCAACGAGTACGAAAGAAGGGGAGGCTAGCGAGGCAGTTGGATCATAATGGAACTCATTGAAACCACCAATACAATATTTGTTTGGCTGACCGTCTTAGGACAGATTGGAGCAATTGGCATACTTGCGCTTATACTCTGGAAGAAACCGCGGATTAAGATTGTCAAAACTTTGCGCGGCTGGATAGGGAAATACGGAATCCTTTTTGCGTTTCTTGTTGCGCTCTTCTCAACACTCGGCAGCTTGTTCTACTCTATGGTCATAGGATGGGAGCCGTGCTCACTCTGCTGGTATCAACGCATTTTTATGTACCCGCTAGCGATTCTCTTACCGCTTGCAATGTGGCGCAAGGAACAAGATCGTATTGCTGATTATGCTATCGTTCTTGCTGTGCCAGGATTTCTGCTTACGCTCTATCATCATTTACTTCAGATGGGAGTGGTGTCTTTCTCGTTTTGTAGTGCAGATGTAGCCAAGTCATGCGCACAAAGATTTATTTTTGAACTAGGATATATCACCATGCCGTTCATGGCGCTTGTTGCTTTTGCGCTCATTATTCTCTTGGTTATTGCTCGAAAGCAATACCACAAACACTCGTGGTGGAAGCTAGTTGATTGATTTTACCGCTACCTCTTGTTTTTTGTGTTTGTCTATCTTGGGAAGGCGTAGGGTAAGGAGGCCATGGCGCTCTGTAGCCTCTGCTTCGTCCGGCTCTATCTCTTCAGGTAAAACAATGGTACGAGAAAACGCACCCCAATAGAGCTCTTTATAAAAATAGTCTGTTTCTTGTATGCCGGCTGGAGCATCGCGCCTGCCACTTATGGTGACCATTTCTCGGGTGATAACCACCTTTAGGTTGTGCACGGGAACGCCTGCGACCATTGCCTGTATGAAAATCTCATCGTTGGTCTGGTAGACGTCTACCATCAACTGTCCTTCGTCGGTGTCTTCTTCGTTCCAAGGCGCCCTGGGGTGCGCTCGCTCTGGGGTATGTTGTTGGGGCGGAGTATTTGAGCTCTCTTCAAGCACATCATCATCTACATCAACCGAGCCGGTAAGACGTTCAAAAAATGTGCCACGATTTCTCCTCAACATAAGATGTCTTTTTTATTCGTTTTACTGTTTCAAAGAGGAATATAATAACGATAGCCAACAACCAGAAATATCCGAATACCTTGAAGACTTCTGCGTTATTTCCTTGTGCTTCCATTATAAGGAAGTTAAACAATGCGTGCAATAAAGCTGCTGTGAGTATGCCGATAAATAAGTATGAACGCTTTCTGTGAGGGCAGAGATAATAAGTGAGGGCAATAGCACACCCTATACTTGCAGAAGCTACTACATGCAAGAGGGTTGCTCCAAGGAGCCTCAATTGTGCGTTGAGCAGCACATCTCGCAATGGCATGAAGTCAGATAAATAAGAGAACACATAGAGGAAATTCTCCATGGTAGCAAAGCCCAGTGCTGCGGTGATGAGATAGATCATGGCGTCTATCGGCTCGTCATAGAAGATGCTTCTTAGGGCGGTGAGGCGGGCAGCAAAGAATTTTGAGAGTTCTTCTGTAAGGGCAAAGAGAATAATGGGCGCAAGTGTGGCGAGCCATGTGGCGCTCTCGGTCCAGCCAAGGCGGTTGCTTAGTTTCATTATTCCTTGTTCAACGGGAAGTGCCACCATGACGCTTGCCATGCCGGCAAGGAAGACGAGGAAGACAAGCCACTTTGGCTCTGGGCGACGGTCATCTTCCTTGAGGAAAAACCAGAGCCATATGAGTGTCGGCAATATGCCGCCGATGAAAGCAATGATAAGGGTTGTGACAGGGATTTCCATTCTATTTTGCTTTTACCGGCCACGGCGCAACGATAAGAAGTTTCTCGTAGTCTGATAACTCATGTTTCTTAATAATACTCCAGAGTTCTTCTGTTACGAAAGGCATAAATGGGTGGAGGAGATGTATCGTTTTCTCTAGAAGTTGCGCAAGAGCGGCTCTCCGGGAATTCTTCACCTCTGCGTCTGTTGCTTCATCTCGGAAGAGCGCTTTTGATTCTTCCAAAATCACGTCCGCAAGGCGGTGCCATACATAGTGGTAGAGCTTCTCGGATGCCATGTATGCTCGGTAATTTTCCAAATCCCCCGTTACGTCCTCCGCCAATGCATCTAGTTCTGTAATGAGCGCTTCGTCCTCTTTTAAAAGAGTAGCTGGGAGAGAATCTACTCCATGGAGGGACTCTTCAATAAAGCGAGTAATGTTCCAGAGCTTGTTTGCAAAATGTTTGTACCCTTTTACCTTGTTTTCATCAAAACTCACGTCGTTACCTATTGCGGTCCCCACAATGAGCCCCATACGCAAGGCGTCAGCGCCGTATTTCTCTATCATTTCCAATGGGTCTACGCCATTACCGAGCGATTTGCTGAACTTGCGCCCTTGCTTGTCTCGTACCAATCCATGGATAAGTACTGTTTTAAAGGGGACTTGCCCGAGGTGGAACCCGCTCATTAGCACCATGCGAGAAACCCAAAGAAAGAGAATTTCGTACGCAGGAGACATAAAGGATGTAGGGTGGAACGTTTTAAGATCTTTAGTCTCTTCTGGCCAGCCAAGGGTGGAGAATGTCCACAGCGCAGAAGAAAACCATGTGTCCAAGACATCTTCTTCTTGTACCCAGCCATCTTTTGGTGGGGGTGTGACGTCACAATATATTTCATCCCCTTTGTACCAGACTGGAATACGGTGCCCAAACCATATCTGACGCGAGATACACCAGTCGCGGAGATTTTCTATCCAATGGAAATAGGACTTACGAAATCCGTCTTGTGGCATGGAGATTGCGCCTTCTTCTACACTTTTACGCATGAGCTCTTTAAGTGTGATTTCAGAACCCGACGCAATTCCTTGTATCTCTGAATGGGGGATAGTAAACGGTTTATTGACATTAATCCACCACTGGAGCTTGGGAAGAGGTTCTACCACAGCGCCTGTACGCTCAGAAAGGGAGACATTTTGCTTGATGTCCTCTACCTTTTCAAGGAGACCTTCGCTCTCAAGCCATTCTGCGACAATGGTGCGCGCCTCGTCCGTCTTTTTCCCATTAAGACGACCAGATACTGACATTTTTGCGTATTCATTGATGACCTGCGGGCGCTCTGTGATGTTGTGTCTGTCAGCAATTTCCCAGTCGGTCATACTATGTGCCGGGGTTACGCCAAGAGCCCCCGTACCGAATTCCATCTCAACTGCCTTGTCGGCGACTATCTTGATCTTTATGGGCACATCACAAAAGATCGCTTCATATTCTTTGCCCACATATTGCTTGTAGCGTGGGTCGTCAGGATGTACTGCGACTGCAGTGTCTCCTACTTTTGTTTCAAGGCGCGTTGTGGCGACAGAGATGGGGAAGTCCTTTGAGTATTTAAAGGTGTAGAGTTTTGCGGTGCGCTCTTCATACATTACTTCGTCGTCAGAAATAGTAGTTTGTCCTTTTGGGTCCCAGTTGACGATGCGGTTGCCACGATAAATCAATCCAGCCTCGTACATTCGCTTGAACGCTGTCATGACTGCCGTGTACCGCTTTTCATCCAAGGTATAGGCATAACGAGACCAATCAAGCGATGCGCCCATCTTTCGTACTTGATTGAGTATGATGTGCTCGTGCTCTTTGGCGAAGGATTCAACGCGTCGTACGAGTTCCTCTCTGCCAATATCATGCCGGCTCTTCTTCTCGGTCTTCTGGAGGTCTTTTTCTACGCGGGCCTGGGTTGCAATAGCTGCTGAATCTGTACCTGGGACCCAAAGAGCTTTTTTGCCATTCATGCGGGCGTATCGGATAAGCACATCCTGAAGAGTGTCTTCGTATGCATGCCCGAGGTGCAATATCCCTGTCACGTTGGGTGGGGGTAGCACAATATTGAATGCCTCTGTGCGTTCTCCCGGGAGATTGTCAGGATTGAAGTAGCCGCTTTTCTCCCATGTCTCGTAGATTTTTTCTTCCGTCCTCGCTGGATCATACGGAGCAAGTAACCTGGCATCAATGTCGGGGGTTTCGTAGGTTCTGGGCATTGCGATGAAGAATTATTCACCCATCATAGCATTTCACTCTACGAAAATTAAGGGAGAAAGTCCTGTTGCGCTTGCGAGGAACGTGTGGTCTTTTGCTTTTTGGACGCCGCAGCCCTTTAGAGGGGTGAAGTGGTCTATAAAAGACAAGTTTTGCTAGGGCTGTCTTTAAAGGTCTTAATGATTTCTTATTCAAGCCTGTTTTTGGCAAAAGGACAAAAGTATGTTTTTGGAAGTACTACTTGCATGTCCTTTACATCTCCTTGGGGGTGGTTCTTCTCATAATTCTTTTCCATTTTTTATTGACTTCACGACCATTTCCGATTTTGATAGAGGCGTATGAACTGGATACGAAATGGCCGACACATCCCCCGCATTATCATCACCACTTTTGGGGCGATTGTGTCTTTGCTTGGATTATTTGCAGGATTACTATTGGGAGCTAACGTCGCATATGCGCAGGAGGCGACTTCAACGGGCCCCACGACTTATTCTGCAACCGTGGATATTGTGAACATTATTCCAGAAGTTTCTCCCATTACTGTCCCGGTGATCATTCCAGAGCAAGAGACTTCAAATACCACGACTGATACCACTTCTACTTCTGTCGAAGAGGTAGCCCCGGAGGTGATGCTCACTCCTATTTCAATTGAGATCACTCCTACCGAAACAATCGCGGTGGTCACCACCTCAAGTGATGCAGCATCTTGCCCAGCGGTTTCTTCTTACCTTAAGGCTGGATGGGTAAATGACAACACTCAAATGGTAAAGTTGCAGGACTTCCTTCGAGATTCTGAAGGTGCTTCTGTAGCATCCACTGGTGTCTTTGATGAGACGACAGTGCTCGCCGTTAAAGAGTTTCAAGAGAAATATGCAAGTGAAGTGCTCACTCCATGGGGCATCAGTGTTCCAACAGGATTCGTGTATGTGACTACCAAGAACAAAATCAACGAGATTGCTTGTGGTACAGAGATTCCCCTTACACAAGAAGAGCTCGCGCTCATGTCAAAGCCTCGCGCGAATAGTACTGCAGTTGCGATGACAACAGACACGAAAGAGGCAGATGAGCCCATGGTAGCAGCTGGCACTGAAATGACCATCGCAGAGGTCAATGAAGATGCTGACACTATGCACGCCACAGAGACTGGTAGCGAGATGGTAAAAGCAGATGATGAAGACCCAGATGAAATGGCGATGGCTGACGAAGATGAGGATACCGCAACTTCAACCGGCGCTGTTGGAGAATGGGGTGGACGCCTTGCCGCAGCACTCTTTGCTGTTCCAGAAGACGCGCAGGATCTGTATAAGGCGGGGGCAAATATCATCCTTATCTTGGCGGTACTTGCCATTGCATGGCTTGTGCTCAAGGAGTATGTCTTTTATCGAAAGGGGTTGCCGAAAGAAGAGAGAGTAAATCGCACACGGCTCATCTTTTTTGCAATAGGTTCACTTGTCGCATCAGTTGCGATGGCGTTCTCACCAACACCCTCTGCTACTTTGCCACTCTTTGCACTCTTCGTGATATTGCTGGTGATGATCTTCACACAGGGAGTAGGGATGGCGCCTCTTGCAATGCAGGCAGAGACTACTAAAGGGAACAATAACAACACGCAACGCAACAATATGGTTCCTATGAAGACAGAAAACCGGGCACCTCTTTCTCAGAAGCACGGAAACGAGCAACAGAAGAATAAGTAGTTACTCACGCTCTGTAAGCAAAAAGCCGCCCATCTGGGCGGTTTTTTGCTTACCTTTTATCTCTAAACAGAGTCCAGTTTCCGTTGGCACGGATAGTATCCGGAGATGCGGGTGGCTCCTTTTCTGCACGGAGCGCTGCTGCAAGGCCGATCATGAGCGCATTGTCTGTTGAGACAAGAAATGGGGGTACAAAAAACTCTACATCGGGGAGGGCTTTTTTTGTCTCCTGCGCGAGCGCTTCTCTTAGACGCGCATTTGCCGAAACGCCTCCTCCCAAGATGATAGTTTGAGCACCTGTCTCCTTTGCCGCAGCAATGGCCTTGCGGGTGAGGATGTCTGCGACCGCCACTTCGAATTCGTATGCAAGATCAGCTCTCTCTTCATTGGAGAGTGCCCCCTTGTCTCTTAAGAGGTAAAGCACCGCAGTTTTGAGCCCAGAGAATGAAAAATCAAAATCACCAGAGTGGAGCATGGGGCGAGGAAGTTCAAAGGCCTTATTGGGTTTGCCTTGCGCAGCAAAGCGGGAGATTTCTGGGCCGCCTGGGTAGGGGAGTTCGAGCATGCGTGCGACTTTATCAAAACATTCTCCCGCTGCGTCATCGCGCGTTTTCCCAATCGTACGATAGGTATGTAGCGCCTCCATTAAAATAATCTCGGTGTGGCCACCTGATACCAAAAGGACTAGCGCAGGAAACTGGATTGTTCGGAGCGGTGCGGGGGTGGTTGATGATGGCTCTGCGATAAGGGATGATACGAGATGTCCCTCCATATGATTTATGGCGACCACAGGAATATCCCATGCGAGGGACAATCCTTTTGCAAAATTGATTCCTACCCACAATGCTGGTTCAAGGCCAGGACCTGCTGTTACTGCGATCTGGTCTATTTTAGGGATAGGGATAGTGGGAAGTGCCGCGATCATCGCTTCGGCAAGACCCTCTTCGTGTTGAAAAAGTTCTGAGAGTTTTTTCTGAAGCTCGGGGGTAATTGCCTTTAGGGGCGCATTAAAAGGAATATGCTCTTTTGTTTGTGTGAGTACATCAGAGAGTATGGGGAGAAGATTTTTCGCGTGCTCTCTCTTTGCCAAGTTGGGATAGACTCCACCATACTGAGCATGTAGTTGTGCCTGGGAGAGGATGACATTTCCTGCCACTGAAAGGCGTGTATCTGGGTATCCCCCCTTGGTTTCTATAAGGGAGATAGCAGTCTCGTCGCAGCTTGTTTCTATTGCGAGGATGCGCATATACGAGGGGGGGGGTAAAACAGGGCAATTTTACGACAAAACAAGGAAAAGTCCAATTCTCAGGGCTTTTTCATACATTTCGAAAATACACCGGAAGGGGGAAAAGCGGGTCAACCGATCGGTTGACCCGCTTTTTAGGGCCTAAAATAGGGGGCTTATAAAATAATGAACCAAAAGAGGAGTGCGAGCATGATGCGATAGACCCCAAAAGAGATGAAGGTGTGCTTTTTAATGAAAGAGAGGAGGAATTTGATAGCAAAGAGTGCGGTGATGAATGCGGTGATAAAACCGACAGATAACACAGTGAATTGGTCCAAAGAGAAAGCATGCACGTTTTTTATAATGTCTAAGCCTGTTGCGCCGGCCATTGTGGGGATCGCAAGTAGGAATGAGAACTCTACAATAGTTTCTCTCTTCATCCCCGCAACAAGTCCTCCGATGATCGTCGCGCCAGAACGCGATACCCCAGGAACCATCGCAAGTACTTGGAAGAATCCTACGAAGATAGCTTTCCCATACGAGAGGTGTGCGATGTCTTCGAGCGCGCCCTCTTTCTCTTTGTGAAAAAGTTCAAAGAGGATAAGGACGATACCTCCGATAAAAAGTGCCCATACTACAACTGCTGGATGCTCAAAGAGTCCCTTGATATTTTTATAGAGCGCAAGTCCGATGATTGCTGCAGGAAGGAAGGCGAGGATAATGCGCGTCAAAATGGCACGGTCCAAAAGAAGCTTTTTGCCATAGAGTGCAAGTACCGCGCATATCGCTCCAAGTTGAATAATAATCTCAAAACTTTTTACAAAATCTGTCTGTGGGATGCCTAGTAAAGAGGACCCTAAGATAAGATGCCCTGTGGATGAAATAGGAAGGAATTCAGTAACTCCTTCTAAGACACCAAGGACAATTGCCTGCCAGGTTTCAATCATGATGATATTTACAATACACGACGAGTTTACGTTTTCAAAATAAATGCGGCCAGGTTATCGCTCCTGGCCGCGGGTGTCTGGTCAATTACAAAAGATCAAATTTTTCCAATACATAACGGGGGATAATGATTCCAGTAAATACCGGGAATCTGTGGTCGATTACTTTTTCTAGTGCAATTTTGTTGACCGCACCGAATTGGCGAACAAAATATTGTTCTTGGTGCCTGTAGACCTCAAAAGCGAATGCCCCTATGTGTAGGTGTGCGTATTCGTAGGGAGAGCCGTTTTGGGCAAGGGCAAAATCAGCACAACGTTCACAATATTCGTACAAATGAAACTCGCGCACAAACTTGGGTTCCTCAGGATCTTCTTCGGCCCCAGCTTTTCTCGCGATGACGACAAATATTGTGGAGAATACTTCTCTGTCATGCGTGAGTTGGCATTGTGGGCAAAAATTAAGCCCTGCTACCTCAAGGGAATGTGCGAAAGTATTTGGTGTGTCTTGTATCTTCGATGCATGTGGTTCCATACAAACCCCCTCGGGAAAGAGTTTTTACGCAAGAACACCTGCTGTTTTTCTATTATTTACGATACCATGTGTCCTTATACTGTAAAGAACGGGCCGTAGACTTACTTGATTTACAATCCACATTCACGGCATTTCCCCATGCGTTTTTTGGTATTCTGTATGTAATGAACAGGCTTTCAAACGCCCTGCGCAAAAGACATATTGCTGGCTACTCCATTATCGAGCTCCTTATTGTCATTGCAATCATCGGTATCCTTGTCACACTCATGTACAGCGTACTCGCCCGAGGCAAAAGGGAAGCCCGCGATGCGGTGAGGATCGATACCATGAATACATTTAAAGCGGGGCTCGACGCCTACTATTCTTTGCACGGTATGTACCCTTGCGGAGACTCTAGTATCCCCGTTGCGCAAGAGACTCAGTATAATCTTGTAGGTGGTACCGCAGATAGTCCTGGCAGCTGTCCCGTATTTCCTCCTGGACACCCAGAACTTGAAACGACCCAGAACGGATTTCTTAATGGGATAGGGTATACTTCAAGTGGTGCTCCGCGCAACGTACCAAACTGTACTGGTGCTGCCGCCACGAAAACGGTAGGGCTTTATGGTGATGGCTTGTTTCAAACTCGTTGCGTGAAGGATCCTCTTGAAGGGACTGCGGGATACACCTATCTTTATGTTGCAGATAGCAGTAGGCAAAATTATATTCTCGCCACTCATCTTGAAGAATATAGTGACCTTATGGTAAATGATGGGGGTACCTGTGATGGGGCTTATGAAATCGGTTCACTTGCAGGGACGGTCATCCCTTGGTGGATTGGACCTAATAATATTTGCAACCCTCCATCATGATCTGGGGAGCATGGTAAATTTATCTTATGTATCATTTCCATAAAAATCTCAAAAGAAGGAACATTGCCGGCTACTCCATCATTGAACTGCTCATTGTTATTGCGATCATCGGGATCCTTGTGACCCTTATGTATGGCGTACTCGCCCGAGGCAAAAGGGAAGCCCGCGATGCGGTGAGGATTGATTCACTCAATACTTTTCAAGCTGGTCTTAACGCCTATTTTTCACTGCACGGGTATTACCCATGTGGAGATTCAAATATTACGAGTTCATGGGCGGGGCCAATCTATAACACCGACGTGAAAGGGAATGCAAGTGTTGGAGGTACTGTTGATAGTGCGGGAAGTTGTGCGGGCGGTTCAGGCTCAACCACACACGGCTTTTTGAATGGAAATGCAAATGGTGGCACGGCAAGTGCGGCGCGTTGTCCGCGGGGGACCGTAGGAGGTCTTGTGTCCGAAGGGCTCTTGTCGAACAATTGTCCCAAGGATCCAGTGAATAATACTGTTGATGGGAAAAACATGGGGTACCTTTATATGGTTGACCCAGACCAAAGCGGGTATCTCCTTGCCACGTATCTTGAAGAGAACAGTGAGCTTATGCAAAATGATGGAGGGGTGTGTTCTGGGGTGTATGAGGTTAATGTTGGATTGCCTACAGGATATGCTGTACCGTGGGCCACGGGACTAGGAAGGCCAGGAGGAGTGTCAATGAATGGGTGTCCATAAATTTATTACAAAAAATGTGGTCTAGAAAAGGCTTCACTCTCCTTGAGCTTCTCATTGTTATTGCGATCATTGGGATCCTGGTCACAGTTGTTCTTGGGGCCCTTAATTCAGCACGAGCGAAAGCGCGTGATGACGTGCGATTGCAAAATTTTAGAAGTATGGAAATTGCCCTTGCCCTTTTTTATGATAAATATGGTGTATATCCATGTGGAGGGGATAATATTGTTGGGGCCCCCGGACAAGTTCCTGGGGGGACTCTTGATAGTCCTCAATATGGAGTGGCATGTACTGGTTCAGGGGCTGTTACAGCAACATCAAATGGATTTTTAAATGGCATCGGTGAGGGTGTTGCCTCTGTTCCCCTTGCGAACTGTCCCAGTCAATATCGTCAGCTTGGTCTTTACAGTGAAGGACTTATCCCAACGCAGTGCCCGAAAGACCCAATTGAGCAGGGAGGTATAAGCTATTCATATGTGGTCAGCCAAGATCTCCAAAGGTATTTACTTGCGACATACCTTGAAACAATGCCGGATTTGATGGAAAATGATGGAGGGCACTGCGATGATGCGTACGAAATCGGCCCACTTAAGAGTAATCAGCCAGGCGGCGCCAATCCATGGGGTATCGGGATTGATTCAAATCAACATTGTCCAGGGTCACCAGACTAATTTTTATATGAATTCAAAAAAAGGATTTTCTCTCACAGAACTGCTCGTCGTCGTTGCGATCATCATCTTGCTTGTTACCATTGTTCTTGGGGCATTAGGCGGCAATCGTGCAAAAGCGCGCGACGCCAAGCGACTTGATGATATGCGCACGTTCCAAGCAGCGCTTGAGTTTTATTACAATAAATATCGATCGTATCCATGTGGAGATTCTGATGATAATATCGTGCATTATGTCGCTGCTCCTCCCGGGGGGCTTGGTACTGTGGACGGTACCGCAAGTTGTGGTGCGGGCGGACCAACGGATCACGGCTTTCTAAATGGCAATGGAGGGGGGATTGCAACTAGGTGTGCTCCAACAGCAAAGCTCGCAACGACACAAAATGTAGGGCTTTTCACGGAAAGTCTTTTGCCGAGCGCATGCATACAAGATCCCAAGCAAACGCCGGCAGGAAGTAATCCAAACTATAGTTATATTTACCAAGTCTCGGCAGATAGACAGAGCTACTTGCTCTCAACATATCTTGAGTCAAATAAAGCGGCGATGATAGATGATGGGGGGCTGTGTGCGGATGCATATGAAGTAGGATCACTCTTGGGGGTTGCACGGCCTCGGTATCCTGGAGATCCAAACACATGCGTGGCTAATCCATCGTTCTAAATTAAACGAAGGATTATTCTTTTCATGAAGAAAAGCTCAGGATTTACTCTCATTGAGTTGCTAATCGTCATTGCCATCATTGGCGTGCTTGCGACTGTCGTAGTGGGGGCCCTCAATGCTTCCCGGGAAAAGGCTCGTGACGCAAAGCGGCTTGAGGATATTCATTCGTTTCGTATTGCTCTTGAATTGTACTATGACAAGTACGGGGTGTATCCATGCGGAGACTCAAATGATTTCCCCACGCACTATGCAGGAGGGAATCCACCCCCTGGTGGTCTTGGTACAGTAGACGGATCGTTTAGCTGTGATCCTTTGGGAGGACTCAATAGTCACGGCTTTCTTAATGGCAATGGTGGGGGTGCTGCAACCCGGTGTGTAGGTAGTCCCACGGAAAACGTAGGACTCTACACTGAAGGGCTTCTTCCCTCAGCGTGTATTGTTGATCCGGTTAACGCAGCGGTAAGCATTGGCGGAATCCCTACCACGTTACAATATATCTATCAGGTTACACTCGATAGACAACGTTATTTGCTTTCGACGTATTTGGAACGTAATACAGCAGCCATGGCAAATGATGGGGGACGTTGTTACGATGCATATGAAGTAGGGTCACTCTTGCAGTATGCAGAGCCTGAATATCCTGGTCCAGCAGGGTGTGATACGACACCATAGGGATAAACAAAAAGCGGGCATTGAGCCCGCTTTTTGTGTGTGAACACCACTTCTTGTATTTAGGAGAGGTGCTTTGATACAAGCTTTGTCATTTCAAACATTGATACAGTTCCTTTGCCGTCGAATACCTTCTTAAGGTTCTCGTCAGCATTGATATTGCGCTTATTTTGAGCATCCTGAAGGCCGTTCTTTTTGATGTATACCCAGAGTGCCTTTACCACTTCTGAACGAGGCATAGGTCCCTTGCCGACTACCGCCTCTAATTCAGGGCTAAGGTTCATCGGCTTCATGAATGCAGAATTGCTTTTTGCCATATATTCTCAATTATTATTAAAACTGCTTATCTGTATAGTATAGCACCCCCAAGAGGGTGTGGCTATAGGGAGGGGATATGTGTGACCCTACCGGGAATCGAACCCGGATTAACGGCTTGAAAAGCCGGCGTCCTAACCGTTAGACGATAGGGCCTCTGCAAATAATAGGCGGCCCAGTGCCGCTTGAGGGAATTATAGCGATTTTTGTAAAAATGGCAAAAAAATGGTACTTTTTGGGGATATTTTATAGGTTATGATGCGTAAAGCATCATCTGGAGAGGTGGCTATGCAATATGACCTGCGTCATATTGCATCTGGTCCGCATTGGCGGAAAAGCCAGTGCGAGGCTAAGGAGCCGAGCAGGCTTTAAGGAAGCCCTTTGGGCGAAGCCTCCTTTCAGGTTATGATGCGTAAAGCATCATCTGGAGAGGTGGCT
>CAZTCT010000013.1:0-15436 GCA_964612415.1 uncultured Candidatus Saccharibacteria bacterium
TTATATTTATTTGGGAAGCGCTCAATGAAACCAGCGGCGTGCGCCTTTTGTGCTGCGGCAACTACCTCCTCGTCTGTCGCCTCAAAGTTGCCATAGCGGACATTCATAAGCACTGTATTGTTAAACAATGCAACCTCCTGTGGTACCACAGCGATATGTTTGCGCAGCGACATGAGGTTGATTGAGCGTGTGGAGTGTCCATCAATCGTGACAGAACCACGTCGGGGGAAATAGTACCCTGAAATAAGCTCAATGAGAGTACTCTTTCCGCCTCCCGACTCCCCCACCAATGCAACAACTTCACCATGCTTCACTTCAATATTGATATCGGTAAGCGCATTTTTCTTGGTACCCGGATATGCGAATGAAACATTTTTGAAGACCACATCTCCATCAATGTCGTTGAGTACTTTGAGCTTGCCGTTTGTGTGTGCCTCCGGTTCGGTATCAAGAATGCTCTGTGCGCGCTCAATCGCTACTACACCGCTTTGAATAACCTGCCAATTGGTCGCAAGGATAACAAAAGGTCCAAAAATCATCGCCGCATATCCATTGAGCGCGATGAGGTCACCAATGGTCATTCCCCCGTTTTGTATGTAATAAATAGAAAAGAAGAAGACAACGATTTGAGTAAGGGCGATGATAATACGCTGATAAAAACTAATTCCGCTCCAAATCTCTTCAACACGAAACCAAAGTCGGTTGGCTCGTAAGATGAAGTCGCGATAGGACTTCTTTGCTTCATAACCTTCTGCCGTTGACTGCTTGATCGTTCGCACATTGTAGACGGCGTCGACCGCATTTCCGTACGCACGGTTCCACGCTTTGTTGCCCTTTCGCTGGAGCTTGACGATGGGCGGAACAATCCTGATGAGCGTCCCAAGATAGAGCGCAAGCCCTGCAATGAGAGTCGCCGCGAGCGTAGGCTTGATCGTAAAGGCAATAGCGAGACCTACGAAGACACTCAAAATCTGTGGCGCAATATTGGTGATGACCTGCTCAATGATCTGCCCAAGAGAGTTCCCTGCGCGCGTGATACGATCCCATACCTCTCCCGTCTTGTGATGTGCGTGAAATGAGATTGGAAGAGAGAGGAGTCGTACAACAGCCTTTTGGGGATACTCAGCATAAATAAGAGTACCGATGCGTCGACGCTCTTTGTCATTGACCCAGTCAACAACACTCACCACCACTTGAGTTGTTCCAAGCACAATGAGGAAGAATGCCCAGACTGGCATTTCTATATTGCTTCCGACGAAGAAGTTTTGTGTAGAAAGAATCCCGTCAAAAAGACGGCCCACTATAAAAGGCACAGCTCCATTCGCAAGCCCAGAGATAATCCCAAGAAGCGAGAGTATGATGACCTCTTTTCTGTAGGTGAGCAAATATTCGAAAATGATTTGCCACCCGGTATGCTTTTTTGAAATGTGTGCCTGAGTCATAAACAGCAAAAACGCGGCTGTCGCGTTTGCCGTACTATACCATATTTTCAGTAATTTTCAAGCTAAAAACGGCTCAACCGATCGGTTGAGCCATTTTTCTTACCTCTTTGGCAGGAGATTGATGAGTTTCTTGGCCCGGGATTCCGCAGCCTTTATATACTCACGATAATCCAGGAGTCGTGTAAGTGCGCCCTCTTCAAGGAGGTACGCAGTGTCAATGCGCGCTTTTTCTAAAAAATAGCGATCATGTGTTGCGAGAAGCACTGTGCCTTGATAAGTTGCAAGGGCTTCTTCAAGCGCATCGAGCGCTTCAATATCCAAATGATTGGTCGGCTCATCCAATACAAGCACATTTGCAGAGATGGCAGAAAAGATAGCGAACAAAAGTCGCGCTCTGCCACCAGGGCTTAGGGTGCTGACCGCCTGCTTTGCCTGCTCTTCGTTGAAGCCAAAGCGCACAAGCTTTGCGTAGCCAAGTGATGTGGAGAGTCCTGTCCGTTCGCAAATGGTTTCAAGGAGAGTCGCATCACTACGGAGTGATTCATGCTCCTGCATGAGATTGCCCACGACAAGCCCTGAGCCAACATCTATAGTGCCAGCAAGCGGAGAGAGTACTCCAGTGAGTGTTTTAAACACGGTAGACTTCCCTGCTCCATTGAGTCCCAAAATAGCAACACGACTTCCGTATGCGATATCCAGGGAGAAGGGTTCTGTTTTGAAGCCACCCTCATACCCTGCCACTACATTCTGCGCGGTGATGTTTTGTGTACCAGGGTGTTGACTGGCGTCTATCTCAATCGCAAGTGGCGCTCGCTCAAACGGCTGGTCTACCTTGTCCATGCGCTTGATGCGATTCTCAAGAACTTTTGCATTGCGCGTTGATTTCTTCGCCCTATCACGCTTGAAACCAATGAGAAGCTTGTCATTATCAGTCCCCGCCCACTTGCGTCCTTCTGCTGCTTCTTCGCGCTTGGCTTCTACGCGCACGTTCAATCGCTCGATCTCGTCCTGCTGAAGACGATATTTCTCTTTTTGGCGAGCAAGTTCTTTCGCTACCATGGCAAGATATTCACTGTATGAACCTCCGCGGATAGTAAGCGTGTGGTCTGTGCGATCAATTTCAAAAATTTTCTTGGTTGCTCTGTCCAAGAATCGCCTGTCATGAGATACAACAACACACGCAGCTTCTGTACTTTTTATAAAATCCTCAAGCCAGACAAGCGCAGGGAGATCAAGATTGTTTGTCGGCTCATCAAGAAAGAGAAGGTCTGCTCCCGCAAGCAATATGCCGGCAAGCAGCACTTTTGTTTTCTGCCCGCTGCTTAGCGTAGAAATTTGTGCGTTAAGATCAATCCCCTTGATATCGAATCCTGCCAAAATGCTATGCACACGGTGCTCTGGCATCTCTTCTCCTGAAGCAGTTTTGATATATGCACTTATGGTCTGTGATTCGATGAGGTGCGCGTCCTGTGGTAGATAGCCGATACGAGTCCCTTTCGTGACCGTAAGCTTGCCATCATCGTATGACTCCTGTCCAGCAAGTATTTTAAGCAAAGTAGACTTGCCACTCCCATTGAGCCCTGTAAGCGCGATTTTGTCGCCCTTCTCCACAGAGAAAGACAGGTCGGAGAGAATAATCCGTTCATTGTAGCGCTTCTTAAGTTTTGTAGCCTTGACCAAGCTCATAGAAATGAAAAAACGCGATACTGCCGCGTTTTTTGACCTTCTTATTATACCACAAAATCCCCCAAAACAAAAGCCCCGCATTGCACGGGGCCTAATTTGTACAGAGAGAATTTCTTTCAATCATTCATAGAGAGACTAGTCACTCCCAGTCAATCTTTACAGTAAGATTTGCAGATGGTGCCTCAGTTGACCGAAATGTGAAGGTTGTAATGCCCTGGATGCGCTCAAACGATTTGGGAGCATCAGGGACGCATGCACCAAGTACCGCTCCATTGCCACTTATTTCTACAGGACTAGAACAATCAAAGTCAACATACGCCTCCACGGTCCCTGGTGGAATCGCCCCGAAGTCAGTAAGCAAGTTAACAGTTTGAGGTGTTGTTTGGACTAAAAAATCCTTCACAACATCCCAAATATCACTGTCTTGCCCCAACGCAAACGTAGCCGATGGAATCACATCTTGCGGACGCCTATCAACAACAGAGAAAGTGTAGCCCTCTACACTATCACCTTCCACAACAATGTCGGCAATGGGAGTTGGTGTATCGTTGCCCGCTTCCCCGCGCGCACTTGCAAGTACGATTGGGACCGCACGCGTCTGAGCTCCAGCCTTTATTTCAACAATAGCGTTACTAGAGAACCTTGGTCCTCCGAAGTAGTTGGCATTGATATGGTATGTCCCAGTCTGAATCCCCGCACAGGACACAGCATATTGCTCTGGACCATATCCATCACCGTCGTCGTTGCTTAAAACACCACTTCCTTGTTGGTTTAGATAATACACATGTGCTCCATCAGGATCAGTAATGTGTAAATCAAGGTCCGGAATTGACCCCCACAATAGTGTTGCTTCCAGCACGCCGTCTACAATTACCTGCGGAGGAAATCGCGCCCCTATAAGTGCTTGCTGTATGTCGTGGATGATTTTTGCTCGACTTGGACTATCTCGAAGAAGAGTTCTGGCTAGATACGTCTTGTCAAAACCATGCCCATTCAGGTCATGCGGAAATTCATCAGGCCGAAGAATGTTGTTGCGAATATTCCCTGGAAGTGGAAGTGGGTCCGCTAAGCCAAGGTTGAAGATTGTATCCCGTAAAAGATTTATCACGTGATCATCTACTAATGTCGTATACGCTTCAGCTCCGGGCATTTGTCCTGCGACATACGACATTGGGTTTGCAACACTCACAATGCTCACGCTAGGTGCAAGTTGCGCAAGATCGTCTCGTGCAACAAAAAGTGCATTGTACGCCACATTGACGTACGCATTGCCTTCTGAATGTGCAACCCAAATTTCTGGTCGCCCGTGAAGCAACTCTGTGAGGTAATCTGAAACATTCGCAGCGAGTCCATTTAGATTTGCGAGCAAATTTATAGACCTTCTCGTAAACACGGAGTCGACAGCGTCTTGCCAACCAGGTGGTGCTGGGTCTAGTCCGTAGTACCATCGCCAGTATTGCCGGTCAATGTTCTCCCCAAGGCCCTTTAAAGCGAGTGTTTCACCGACGTCAGTCAGAACTCCACTTGTTGGGTTGTAAATTAGAAGAAAATTGAGGTTTGAGAATTGGTCAGATGGGAGAGTTGCTCTCAATGCCTCCTTGAGCTTGCTTTTTGATTCATCAGCGGCATCAAAGCCTGCTCTTATGCCATTAACGTACATCACATCAACGACATTTCTGTTTGGAACGTTGACGATTGAGTCTGATTTACAGAAACGCACTACATCATCGGCAAGTCCTAATTTGGGCACCAGAAAGCACAGCCCGAGAAGAAGACACTTCTTTAGGTTCATTGCTCACTCCTTGTCGAAAAGTTAGATTAGTTTGAAGCTGTCTTCACTGCCTCAGAGCAAGTTGATCCATCATCCGGTGGCGATTGCCACATGCCACCCAAGTGACTATCGTACTCCTCGTGTGCCTGTGAGCGGGCTGTTGTATTTAACTGCTCAGCGCTCAACGCCCGCCTATATTCACTCTTTGCGTCAACCCCAACAATTGAAATTATACAGGCTGAAATTTTGGTATTAACCAAAGCATGCTGGCGCGAAAGGTCTTCGCTATCAGCATCTTTCAGTTCAAGCTGCATCACAGCTGCAAGATCCATCATTGCCAAGAATGTTTTCGGTTGTCCGGCATATGTGGTCGCGAGATAACGTTCAATGTCATCTCTTACGCCGTTGTTGTTGCTATCAACCCCTAAAAGAGTCTTGTTCCCTGCTGCGCCAGGATCAGGTGGCAAGATGCTACCATCCGGTGCAATTTCAGGTTCTTTTGGGATATTGCTATTGCCCCCTCCGCCACCACCGCAAGCAGAAAGCCCGCAACTAATTACGAGTCCTCCTGCCAGAAGCGCGACGACGATAAGTACTGATTTGAGTGTTTTTGACATAACTTTCTCCTTTGTTTGTCTATGTAATGAGTTGTAAAGATTCGTCTATTTGTATAAAAACAGGGATTTGCAAAAAAGTCAATTATTACTCCTCTACAAATCTCGATGTAACTCCCTCACCCTATCTATCACCTTCTTTGTCGCTGACTGGAATTCTCTCACAGTCGGCTCGGTGTCAGTCCCTGCATCTTCGTCAAAAAGCTCTTTCGGTGTGAGCGGCTTGCCAAAAGCTACTGCATACCTGCGTCTCCCTGTGAAAAATTGCAATGGGGATGTCTTGTGCGTACCTTTGATCGCCATAGGCACAACGCGTACATTGGTCCGCCACGACAAGTACGAGGTGCCACCATGTGGATGCTCGGAAAAAAGCACTGTCTCCGGTGTGAGATGCCCATCAAGAAAGATTTGCACATTTTTCCCATCCCGGAGTAGCTTGATATGTTCTTGTAGAGAATGTTCGTAGTCTTTCTTTCCTCGATGGGTTGGATACGCTCCCCAAATCTTGAAAAACCAACCGCCATAGATAATGCGCTTGATAAAATTGAGGTCACGATATTCGCCAGTCTTGCGCGCTACATAAAATATTGGGAAAAATGGCGAGAATGGATTGAGTGCCATGGGTAGTAATATTGGGTCCACCTCGCTTGGATGATTGCTCGCAAAAATAACAGGGCCATGCAACCTTTTAAGATGAGTGCGCCCTTTCACTTTTATCCTCGTAAGGAGAATAAAGACAAGTCGGGTTGGAACCCACACAAGTGTTTGCAATATCCAAGTCAGTATATACATATCAGAAATTCAGCGTCTGCTTGCGACAAATACGGACAAACAGCCGGCGAGAAGCCATAAAAATAGTGCTTCGGGGGAAATGAAAAGTGTCTTTGCCAAAATTGATGGAGTGTATAGATCTGCAAGGCCGAAGAAATGGAATGCGTACGCAATTGAAATACCAGCAAAGACGCCAGAGAGTGTGGTGAGTTGAACCACCTTTCGAATCCTCTTGTGAGAATATTCTCCATGCACCACACGGCCAAATATCGCGGCAATCACCCACAGAAGGCCCAAAAAAATCGCGGCGCGTACCATAAACCCGGATTCAAAAAGTCCCGAAACAAGCGAGACATCCTGCGCTGCAATATATACACCTCCCATGGTGACAAGACCCAGTACCCAGGCAATAGATCGTCCTCGCCCCAACAAGAGCGCAAGAAACAATACTCCTGCCCAAAGGAAAACTACCGCTATCATGTCTGTAGAAAAGTGAAGAAAAGCGGATGAAACTGTGGCCAGAAGTGAGTCGGTCATGAGAGGGGTTTAGATGCCTTCGTCTTTTAACTCTTTTACGAGCGTCTCGGCCTTTTTTGAAAGCTTTTGCGGCATTATGATATTGAGTTTTATCATCAGATCGCCGCGTCGTCCGCCAGGAACTGCGATTCCTTTGCCCTTGAGACGGAGCGTCTCGTCAGGAGCTACTCCGCGTGGAATTTTCACATCAAGTGACTTACCTTCCAAGGTCGTTACCGAAATATCCTTCCCTAAAATTGCATCAGTAACTTTGATATCTAGATTCATTACGAGATTGCTGCCCTCTCTTTTGAAAACACTATGTGGTTTGATATGAATGCGCACATACAAATCGCCGGGGATTCCTCCGGGGATTGCCTCTCCTTCACCGGTCAAGCGGATCATCTCCCCTGGCTCAATCCCTGCGGGAATAGTAATCGCAACTTCTTCCTGCTTTTTGAGCACCCCAAGTCCACTGCATGCGTCACACTTCTCTTTCGGCACTTTCCCAGAACCCCTACATGTCTCACACACGCGCACTGTTGTGAAAGTACCAAACATTGATTTGCGCGTCTCATGCATCTTGCCCTTGCCATTGCAGACTTGGCAGGTAAGCATTTCGGTATCTTTCTTCGCGCCAGTGCCAGTGCAGTCAGCACATGTAGATACCTTGGTAAGCAAAACTTTGCGCTCTGTGCCAAATGCCATTTCTTCAAATGAGATTTCGATGTCTATGGAGATATCGCGCCCTCGCTTAGCTCTACGGCCGCCTCCAAACATGTCGCCAAATATATCGCCAATATCAAATGCACCTTCAAAGCCACCTTGGTTGCCAAATTGCTCTGCAAAGCCGGAGAAATCAAACCCGCCCATGTTGTCGAACCCTGGGCCCGGCTGCCCATCTTCAAAAACCCGTCCGTATGAGTCGTATTCGGCGCGCTTTTTGTCGTCAGAGAGTACTCCGTATGCTTCGTTTATTTCTTTGAACTTATTTTCGTCACCACCTTTGTCGGGGTGATACTTGTGCGCGAGTTTGCGAAAAGCTTTTTTGATATCTTCCTTGCTAGCCCCCTTCTCAACCCCAAGAATTTCGTAGTAGTTCTTCGCCATAACTGTATTTTAACAGGAGTGTATCTTTGTGCAATATCAACAAAAGGAGCTTGCGCTCCCCTTGTTGATATCTCTTATTTTTTCTCTTCTCCACCCTCTTTAAAGTCGGCATCCCGGACATTGTCCTTGCCTTCTTCTTTGGGTCCTCCTTGTTCGGGTCCGGCTTGAGCTTGGTTTTTCTGCATTGCTTCTCCGATCTTCTGAAGCTCAAGAGAGAGTGCTTCGGTACCCTTCTTTACTGCATCAAGGTCCGTGCCATCTTTGATCTTTTTGAGCTCTTCAATCTTGCTCTCTACCGCGCTTTTCACATCTGAAGATACCTTGTCACCATACTCCCTGAGTGATTTCTCAGAGGTGTAGATAAGCTGTTCAGCGGTATTGCGCACTTCAGCTGATTCTTGCTTCTTTTTGTCATCAGATGCATGCATTTCGGCCTCTTTTGTCATACGATCAATCTCTTCTTGCGAAAGACCTGAGCTTGCTTCAATGCGAATAGATTGTTCCTTGCCTGATGACTTATCCTTCGCCTTTACGTTGAGGATGCCGTTTGCATCAATATCAAACGTAACCTCAACTTGAGGAACCCCTCGTGGTGCTGGCGGAATACCATCAAGAATAAATCGGCCAAGCGCTTTATTGTCCGCCGCCATCGGACGCTCGCCTTGCAAGATATGAATCTCCACCGATGTTTGATTGTCTGATGCAGTTGAGAACACTTGTGACTTTGATGCAGGGATGGTGGTGTTCTTTGAAATGAGCTTGGTTGAAACTCCACCGTACGTCTCAATACCAAGTGAGAGCGGGATGACGTCAAGCAAGAGAACGTCTTTCACGTCTCCCTGCAAGATGCCCGCTTGAATAGCAGCGCCAAGCGCAACGACTTCGTCAGGATTGATAGAGCGGTTTGGCTCCTTTCCGAAGAAGCTTTTGACTGCCTCTACGATGGCTGGCATTCGTGTCTGGCCTCCGACGAGAATAATTTCATCAATTTCATTGGCCTTAAACGGGGATGCTTCAATTGCGCGCTTGGTAATCTCAATTGATTTGTCGATAAACTCACGCGCGAGGTCTTCTAGTGTTGCTCGTTTCATCTTGAGCAAAAGGTGTTTTGGTCCTGATGCATCAGATGTGATGAACGGGATGTTGATCTCAGTCTCAACTGTCGCAGAGAGCTCGTGCTTTGCCTTCTCGGCAGCTTCTTTAAGGCGCTGAAGCGCGAGCACGTCGCCACGCACATCAATGCCAGAATCTTTTTTGAATTCATCCGCAATCCAGTTGATGATCTTCTGGTCAATATCTTCACCTCCCATGTGCACATCTCCGTCTGTAGATTTCACTTCAATGACATCATCTCCTACCTCAAGGACCGAGATATCAAACGTTCCGCCACCGAAGTCATAGACGACGATCTTCTCGTTCTTCTTTTTGTTAAATCCGTAGGCAAGCGCTGCGGCAGTCGGCTCATTGATGATGCGTCGGACATTGAATCCTGCAATAGTGCCGGCATCCTTTGTTGCCTTGCGCTGTGCGTCATTGAAGTATGCAGGCACCGTGATGACCACCTCATCAACTTTCCCACCAAGGCGCGCCTCGGCATCACTTTTTAGTTTCTGCAGGATCATCGCGGAGATTTCCTCTGGGCGATACCACTTGTCCCCCATTTTGACCTTCACTCCGCCGGCGTCATCCTTTTCAATCTTAAATGGCGCTGTCTTTGTATCACGCTGAACACCCGCGTCGTCAAAACGATGCCCGATAAGACGCTTAATACCGAAAAGTGTATTCTCTGGATTAGTCACCGCTTGGCGCTTGGCCGAGAGACCTACAACGCGTTCGCCTGACTTTGAGAGTGCAATGACTGAGGGCGTGGTGCGCACACCTTCTGCATTTTCAATGATCTTCGGCTCACCGCCTTCGATCACAGCCATTGCAGAGTTTGTTGTACCAAGATCAATTCCAAGAATTTTTGTCATAGCAATTGTATAGATTACGATTAGTAATTACTTCTTCAATGAAAATACTTTCACCTTTGCAGGTCGGATAACTTTGCCTCCCAAGATATACCCTTTTTGGAGTACAGAAACGATGTGGTCGTCCTCTTGTACATTATCTGTATGAACGATCTCAAGGGGGCTGTGCAGGGCGGGGTCAAATTTCCCTCCCTTTGGATCTATGACCTCAACTCCATTTTGTGTAAGGACAGAGACCAGTTGCGAATGAATGAACGTGATGCCATCGCGCCATTCTTTGCTCACCTGCTCCCACACAGTCTTGTTGGCAAACGCCATATCAAAACTATCAAGTACGGGGAGCAATTCCTCAATGAGGCCTGCATTGGCAAACTTCTTGAGCTCACCGCGGCGAGACTCGTCATCCTTGCGTGCGTTAACGAAGTCTGCGCGTATCCTTTGCCAGCCCTCCAAATATTCCTGACGTTCGGTCATGCACACCTTCAGCTGCTTTTTGAGCTTGGCGACACGCTCCTCGGCTGTGCCTTCTGCCCCATCGTCTTCAAAGACGACGTCGTCATTATGCAAGACGTCATCATTGGTGTCAAAT
The DNA here is from genome assembly GCA_964612415.1 of uncultured Candidatus Saccharibacteria bacterium. GTDB lineage: Bacteria > Patescibacteriota > Minisyncoccia > Phycocordibacterales > CAYRGE01 > CAZTCT01. The sequence goes on from CAZTCT010000013.1 coordinate 10,470, forward strand.
TCTGGGTTTTTGCTATGTTTTGAAGTCATAGTTAATATCCAAAGTCACCCCTTAAAGGTCTTGTTATTACACCCGAGAAACACATTCTAGCAGAGAATAGACCTCAGTAAAGCAACCTTGCTTAGCGCTTTGACCACTGTGGAGCCTTGCGAGCTTTCTTGAGTCCGAACTTGCGACGCTCCTTTGCGCGAGGATCACGCTTGAGGAAACCTGCCCCTTTGAGCTCCTTGCGGAGACCGTCTTCCATTGAAACGAGAATGCGACTCAAACCATGGCGCATGGCTTCTGCTTGCGCATGAATACCACCTCCTTTGATCTGGGCGGTGATGGCAAACTTGCCAAGACCTTCAACTTTTGTAAATGGATCGCGAACGATCGCTTGCAATTCACGAGTTGGGAAATAAATTTCCATCTCTTTGCCGTTTACTGAAAAAGACATCCGTGCACCTTCTGTGGCACGAACACGGGCAACCGCCGTCTTGCGACGACCAACTGCCTCAACATACTTTTTATCTTTGTGTGCGGTTTTTCCTTCCATAAAATTTAATCGGTGACAGTAAGACGCTTCATCATGCCTGTGCGCATTTTGTTGCGTGGAAGCATGCCGTAGACCGCCTTTATAAATAACTCCTTGTGCCCTTTTGAGTCAATAACGTTTTGCATTGTTGGCTTCTTAAGACCCCCTGGATAACCACTATATGTGCGGTATCGCTTCTGAAGATTTTTGCGAACAGGAATATGCGCAAATTTCGCATTGATGATCTTTACGGAAACGTCCGTAGGAGCAACATGGCGCTTGTATTTAGCACTTGTCTTTCCCATCAAAAAGGATGCTGCTTCGCTTGCAACACGACCGATGCTCTTATTTTTTGCGTCAATAGTGTGTTCCATGATTATACGAATTCAATGATAGCCATCTTGCTGCCATCGCTCTTGCGCGCGGGGAGCTTTACAATGCGGGTGTACCCACCTGTGCGTCCCTTGTATTTTGGAGCAATGTCATCAATGAGTCGCTTGGTCTCTTTTGAGTTGCCGAGGCGTGCAGATACTACTCGTCGAGATGCGAGTGTGCCCTCTCGGCTTTTAGTAACCAATCGCTCAACAAACGGACGAAGCTCCTTTGCTTTTGCCTCCGTAGTGCGGATTTTGCCGCGCCCAATGAGAGACACCGCCAAAGAGCGCAAGAGAGCTCCTCTTTGGTTTCGTGTTCGTCCGAATTTTCTGTTTTTATCGTGGTGTCTCATAATTGCGCGAACCTACTCTACTATGATTACGACTTAAGAGCAATCCCGAGCTTCTTTAGTGCATCCTTGATCTCGGTAACACCCTTGTCTCCGATGCCTTCAAGCTCCAAAATGTCTGCCTCTGACTTACGTGCAAGACCTCCTGCAGTACGAATGTTTGCAGTGGTGAGTGCATTAATAGTACGAGTTGAGATATCAAGATCCTCTACGCGAGTCTTGAGTGTATCTGCATCAAGTACTGGCGAAATCCCATCATCGTCTCCCGACATTCCCATATCCTCTGCGGGCTCCTCCTCTTTAAATCCTACGACTGCCTTAAGCTGAGTGATCATTGTCTCAATTGAGCGCTCAAGTGCCTGACGTGGCGTAAGAGTGCCGTCTGTCTCAACAGAGATCTTTAGACGATTGTAGTCTGTCCTATCTCCAACACGCATATTCTCCACCTCGTAATTTACGCGTTTGATTGGAGTGAAAGATGCATCAAGGGCGATAGTGCCAATATCCATCTTCTCTTTTTGCAAAACTTCCTTTGGAACGTATCCGAGTCCCTTTTCAATGGTCATTCGGATATCAAGACGAGCATCCTTGGTGGTAAGAGTTGCAATATGCTGGTCAGGATTGAGGATTTCAACCTGCCCAGGAACAGTAAGGTCCTTTGCGGTAACGGTCGTAATCCCCTTTGCTGAAAGAGTGATCTCCTGTGGCTCATCGGTGTTCATCTTCAATCGGGTCCGCTTAAGATTGAGGAGAATCGCAATAACATCCTCTTTGACCCCATTCATGGTTGCAAACTCGTGTGGGACATCTTCAATCTTCACCTTGGTGATTGCAGCACCGGGAAGTGATGAAAGGATAATACGGCGCAACGAATTGCCCAGGGTGTGTCCATACCCAGGATAAAGTCCCTCAATCTCGTATGTTCCCGAAAGATCGCTTTCTGCGATAACCTTCGGTTTTGATGGAAGAAGTATATTGTAGTCCGGCATAGTATAAAAATTTAAAAAATAAAAAAACGACTAACGGCTATAAAACTCAATCACCGATGTAAGATTGTACGGCACTTCAGATGCACCGAAGTGAGGTACTCCCTTGATCGTTGCCTCAAAATTCTTCTCGTCAAACACCAGCCATTCAGGATGCGTGTATGTCTTCATTCGCTCGGCAATATTTGCAAACATTGGGCTTCCTTGCGTACGCGCCTTCACTTGCACCTTCTCGCCTGGACGCACCTGATATGACGGGATGTTTACTTTCTTTCCGTTAACCAAAACATGCCCGTGAGAGACGAGCTGACGTGCGTGTGCGCGCGAGGTAACAATACCTGTCCTAAATACAACGTTATCAAGCCGACGCTCGAGTGCTTCATAGAGGAGCTCTGCGGGATTCTTCCCATGGCGAGCTGCAACCTTGGCAACATAGTTTGAGAATTGCTTCTCACTTACCCCATAGGTATAGCGAACCTTCTGCTTCTCGAGAAGCTGTATACCGAATTCAGAACGAGAACGACGGCCTCCGCGCTTACTTGAAGGACGCATTGGTGGAGTCATGTCAAACTTAGGATCTTCGCATTTTCCGAATACCCTATCTCCAACTCGTCGGCAAATTTTATATTTTGGTCCAAATTTCATACGTTTTTATAAAAATTATACGCGGCGTGGCTTAGGAGGACGTGGTCCATTATGTGGGACAGGTGTCTCGTCGCGGATAGTTGTAATATCAATACCCTTTGAAGAAAATGCGCGGATTGATGACTCTCGCCCTGTGCCAACTCCTTTTACGACAACACTTACTTCTTTGACTCCAATCTGTTGCGCCTTCTCGCCTACAAGTTCTCCCACCTTTGCAGCTGCAAATGGAGTACCTTTCTTTGCCCCTTTAAACCCAAGGCTACCACTTGAAGAAGAGATGAGTGCATTGCCGCTTTTGTCGGTAAGCAAAACACGGGTGTTGTTGTATGAAGCAAGCACATAGAGAATACCTGCGCCTACACGCTTTTTCGACAACTTTGAAAGAGAGCGGCTTACAAGCCCTTGATCTACTCCTCCCCCAGCTTTCCTGACAATTCGTTTCTTTCCCATATTTTAACTTTATGTCTTTTCTACCTTACGCTTACCAGAACCCATTGTCTTGCGGATGTTTCCGCGCACCGTACGAGAATTAGTCTTCGTGCGCTGCCCTCGTACTGGCAAATGCTTCATATGACGAAGCCCTCTGTTTGCACGGATGTCTTTAAGACGCTTGATATTCATTGAAATCTCGCGCTTCAATTCCCCTTCAAGGCGAAGTCCTTCGATAACCTTTCTAATGCGAGCTTCTTCGTCAGCAGAAATATCTTTTGGTCGTTTGCCAAAATCAACCTTTGCTTCCTCTAAAATTTCATGCGCGCGCGGGCGGCCAATACCATAGATAGAGGTAAGGCCGATTTCGATACGTCGTTCTTCTGGAATGTTGATGCCTAGGAAACGCATGTTGTGTATAAATTTGGAATACTGAAGATTAACCTTGTCGCTGTTTATGGCGAGGATTGTCGCAAATAACATATATTCTGCCCTTGCGTCGGACAGATTTACACTTTGGACAAATTTTTTTTACAGATGATCGGACTCGCATATATATAACAAAAGAAATGCCCACTGTGACCTTGTCACAGCAAGACATTGCGGGATTATACCTTATTTACAGCCTTTTTACAACCCTCCCCTTGCCCCCATAGGGATCAAGCTTGATCTCCACCTTATCTCCTACCAGAACCTTAATGCGGTGGAGCCGCATCTTGCCGGCTAGATACGCCACAATGGTGCTTTCGTCGCTTAGTTTGACTTTGAACATGGTGTTCGGAAGAGCCTCGAGGACTACTCCTATCACATGTTCTCCTTGTGCGGTATCTTCTGACATTATCTTCTTGTATTTTGGCAGAGTCTTTGCATCCTATCAGACGAGCTCTCCTTGGTCAAGTGGGTTTATCCCCTCCTTTTATCCGCCAGAGGATTCGCCTCCTTCGTCCTCAAAACTAATCCTAATTTTATCAGGATTATCTGGGAAATGCCCCGACCAGACAGGTCGTATAGACCCGTGTGCGCGCTCAATGCCCGCAACATCCTCAATAGCCGTATTAAATGAATCCTTTGGGGTACCCGCAAGAGCGTTCTTTACCTTTTCCTCATCAACCTGCCACACGAGATTGCCCGTACCCTGCAGAGTAACCTGTATCTTCTCTTGCTTTGTAGGATCGTATTGCCCCTTGTCACTAATTGAAAATGCGAGAGAGTCAAGATTGTCTATGAGTACTGGTGAACCGTCGTATGTTGCACCAAGCGTCTGGCGAGCAAGAAACTGGCTTAACCCAAAGGAGTCAAAGGTCATCGCGCTCATTGTGCCCGTCTCTGTAACTGTCACAACCCCGCCTTGTGCCTCAGGTAGAAAATCATTGTCCGCAAACATGTACTGGGCAGCGCCCTCAAATAGTGTTGTATTCGCTGGAAGACTGGCCCTGGCTTCTGCGAGCAAACTTGTCTTGAGTGATGCTTGAAGTTCAGTCTTTGCTGCCTCAAAGGCGCTTTCATCAATCGTCTTCATGATCCCTGAAAATCCTCCAGCTATAGGAGTTTTAGAGCGAGCGTAGAACTTGGAGTAGCGCGCATCCCCTTTTAATCCTGGAATCGTGAAGTCAGTAAGCCCAATATTGTAGCTAGTCCCCGCCTCATCCGCATATACAACTACTTC
>CAZTCT010000014.1:0-15324 GCA_964612415.1 uncultured Candidatus Saccharibacteria bacterium
CTCCTACAAGCAATTAGATCCCTGAACTACGTTGTCCAGCGGAACTTTGAGAAGTTACCCGATGATATGCAGGGGGACTTAGACTTGTTCGTCTCAAAAAAGGACTTTCCTGTTCTTGACCGGCTCGTTGACCTCTTTGAACACCCTGAATTAGTAGACATCCGAACACAGGGGGACGGGTATTACCCGCCGGAAATAGAAAAAGAACTTCTTAAAGACGTTCGAGAAGTAAACGGGGTAAAGATTCCCAGCCCGAAGGCTCACTTCCTATCCCTGTACTGGCACAATCACCTTCATAAAGAAGTCCCTAAATACAACGACCAGCTCATTAAAATCTTCTTCGAGTGGCTTCCGCCGATCAAAGCCCAAGACGAAGGGGTAGGATTTTATGGTGTTAATCGAAACTGATAAGCCTTTCAGTGAGTACATTAAATCGCTCTCAGAATCGGCGCAAAAGAACTACAAATATGTCCAAAAGCACAACCAAGACCTCACCTACGAAGAAGTCCCGTTCAACAAAGAAGAAGTTGCCCGCTTCATGTCCCTCTGGGAACACCAACTCATCCGTGGACAGTACCGGCAGTGGGCCTTTCCAGTGGAACACGTTGAAGGACTCTCCTTGCGAGGGGACTTGCGGGTCTATGCCGCTCGACGAGTTTCTCAAGTCATATCCCTCCATTTTATCCAGCGCCGAGACGGGTACTGGGAGTGCCACCCCCCAATGTTTGAAAAGAGTGAAGAAAACCAAGCGCGGTATCTGGCGAAGTATATGTGGTTTTCTCTCATTCGGTATGCTTCGGAGAAAGGATTAGGCCCCCTAGATATGGGCGGCGGGCCGGACGACTGGCGTGAACATCTGAGAAACCGAGACAAATATCCCAACCCTGCCTACAAGTTCATCTACGTCCCCGAAGCGATCAAGCGAAACCCTGAATTAGCAAAACCATATTACCTCGAAAACAAATGCTTGCGTTTGAAAGACTCATAAGCTGGATGCCGAAGGAATGGAAGGTGTTGGACGCGGGATGTGGTGGGCTTGATGGTGAGAACACATCTGACTTTCTCGTAAAGCATTTCGGAGAAGAGAATATAACGGGGATCTGCAAAGCGGAGACCGAGGCGAAACGATACCTCGAACTCCACCCGAAGCTAGATATGCGGATAGAGCAGTTCTTCACCTCGCCCCTTGATAAGCAGTTTGACCTCTTAGTATTAGATCTAAACATCGAAGGCAATCTCAGGAACTGGTCTAGTGAAGGGCTACGAGAGATCCAGAAGTACCTCAAGAAAGGCTCGTATGTCACCAATTATGTGATGACTACCGACCAATACGGCGACCCGGAGGAAACCCCAAAGCTCTTGCGAGAGCATTGTGAGAAGTGGTGGGGATCATTTAAACCGGAGGATATAGGTAAAAGGCTTAACTCGTTATCCGGTTTTAAACTGGTTGCTCACGAAGTCGAAGAGCGAAGGCCATATATAACTTGGGTACTCCTTAAGTATGAATAAGTGGTTTATCGGGATAAAAGAGAAGGGCTCTGACCTGTATAACACCGAGAACTTCACTGTTCTCGAACCCCCAAAAGGGAAATACTGGGCTGACCCGTTTGTATTTTTTGATAAAGGTAAAAACTATCTTTTCTTTGAAGAATACGACTACCAAAAAGGGAAGATTGTATACGCTGAATTAGACGGGCTGAAGTTAGGAGAGGTTAAAGACGCTATTACTAGCGACACCCACCAATCATTCCCTTGTTTATTTAGAGATAACGACGGGGAGGTTTATATGACCCCTGAAAATAATCTCGGTGGAGAGTTGGTTATTTATTGGGCGGTGAGATTTCCTGATATTTGGCGCAAAAGGAAAGTCGTGCGAGAAGGAAGATTTGATGACCCTATTCTCTTTAAGCGAGAGAATTTTTATTACATCTACACCACACAAGGAGACCACAATTTAAGGATATTCAGGTCTGCTGCGATAGACGGGGATTGGGAGCTTATTAAATCTGAGGACATACCAAACTCTCGATCTGCTGGTGTTCCGTTTGACAACATTCGACCAGTGCAAGACTGCGAGAAATCATACGGAGACCAGATTATCTTTAAGAATATAGACACTCATTCGGAGGTCGGCCGGATAGATAAGACGTGGTATCCGAACCTCACCGGAACACACACGTTTAACTTTAACAACCAATACGTCGTTATCGACGGGAGAATAAAACTCAATGATTAGGAAATGGATTCCGATTAAGCAGTTAGAGATATTCGACTCTATGCACTTCCCCGATGGGGATGGATTTACAGTTGACGCCGCTAAAGACGGTAAGACAACCGAAGAACACCGCGAAGGGATTGATTATATTAAATCTGTATTAGAGAAAGGCCAGAAGATTATGCCTATCCTTGCCCGAGACAACGGCGACGGGACATTCCAAAGGCTAGACGGCTTTAAGAAGTGTTGGGCGCACAAAGAGCTAGGTATCCCGTATATCGAGGCGTTTGTCTGCTCGAATGAGGAGTATGGCCGTGTAGCGGTGTACCCTTATGGAAAAGCGGAAATTCGTTGTTACCACGGCGGGCTACCAAAGGAAGATTATCCCTTATTCGAGGGAGGGGAGCGGCCAGACTTTAAGTATGACGAGGTGGAGTTTCTCTTTAAATCACCTAACCATTACGGGTTAAGAATTGAGGCGTGTGAGAATCTACAAATTCATTGGGGGGATTACGGAAGATACCGTCTCGGGTTAGGTCGCCGGGACTTTGAGGAGCTGGCAAAAGCTATAATTAGCATTGAACTTTAATGGGTAAAATCGGAAAGTCTTACTACGATAAGTTAATCAGTGAAATCCCAGATCGAAACGCCAACCGCGTCCGGGTGTACAAGAAAGCCGAAAACGACGAAGTGGTTATTCACTTCCGCAATCTCAAAATCACCCTCTTCACGAAAGAGGAAATCAGAGAGTGGAAGGAAGGGTTTGCTCAAGCGCTCAAAACACTCCAAGAGAAAGATTACTTCAAGAATGACATATGAAATTAGCCGTCATAAATGACTGGCACGACAAGAAATCAGCCGTCTTCTGGAATAAAGACGGTTTTCTTCGCGCACTTCAAGTATTAAGAGACCGAGACGGGTGGGAGATTAAGTTTTTCAAGAAGCACGATAAAGCATTTGAATGGGAACACGACTATATATCCCTTCACTTCTCGTCCGATCCTGTCGGCGCGGCGAAGGCGTGGAATCCTGACGCCTATCTAGGCTTTTCAGACTTCTCGAGGCCATACCTAGGTGAGCTTGAGGGACTCCCGGTTGCCCTCTGTTACACCGGCGGGAGGTTTACGAAATTCGCGCATATTCCTAAAATCGTCTTCACGGAATCAAAGTCATACATTCCGTGGATGCAATCGGTTGGGGTAAAGAATGTCGTCCAAGCGTTTGGGACGAATACAGAATTATTTAAGCCGATAAAAATGCCGAAGTTCTGGGATGGATTTTTCCCTGCAACCGGGGCGATTTGGAAGAGACATCACCTATTCGCTGAAGCGCTCAAAGATAAAGGGTTAGTCTGCGGCTGGTGGCAACCACACGAACCCCAATGCCTACAAGTCTGCCTAGATAACGGAACCGGGGTTTTACACCACCAGATGCCCGAATCAATAGTGTATCTCTATAACATGGCCCGCACGGTAGTTATCACGTCCTCCGATATTGGTGGGAGTCAAAGGTCGGTGCTAGAAGCAATGGCTTGTAATATACCAGTCATTGCGATGGCAGACTCCACTATGACCACTGAGTATGTCAGAGAAGCGGGGGGCGGGATATGTGAGCCAAGCGTTCCCGAGATCCGAAAAACCGTCGAGGAGTGGAAAGAAAAGGAGATAAACACCCGAGACTGGATACTTAAAAACTATTCAGAGTACACCTACGCCGACGCCATTAAAAAAGGAATTGAATCAATATGCTCTACAAAGACCAAATAGAAGCGATGCCGATGGACGACTCGACGAAGATAGAACTTCGGGAGTATCTCTATAAACATATAACTGAAAAGAAGCCGAAAGTCTGCGTTGAGGTTGGGACGCACCGCGGGGTAACCGCTTTATATATAGCTTCCGCGCTCGCTAAAAACGGGGAGGGGATACTCTATACAGTAGATCCGACCGATTACGGTTTTCACCAAACACTCAAGCAGTTCACTAATCTCGCCCCGTTTGTTATTTATAAACCGATACGAGGGATAGACCTACAAGTTGAAGACATTGATTTTATCTTTATAGATGGGTTCCATGAATACGAGGCCGTGAGAGATGAGATAGTATACTTCCTACCCAGACTAAGTAAGGGAGCGCATGTTCTTTTCCACGATTGCGGAGGGGATAATGAATTTGTGGGAGTGAATAAAGCGATTGACAGCGCGGGGTTAAAAGCAGAAATAATCGACTTTGGCGGATCTAAATCGCGCCTCTATATCCATGAAGATCTCAGTCATAACGCCTAGTATCCGGCCCGAAGGATTAAAGGTGGTTCAAGACTGCCTCAAAGAACAGACCCTTACTGACTTCGAGTGGCTCACTGAAATAGGGTTAGGGACTAAACACGACCTTAACGCGGCCTTTAACCGAATGTTACGCCGGGCGCAAGGGGAGTTGGTCGTCTTTTATCAGGATTACATCAAGATTGAAAAAGACGGCTTACAAAAGTTTTGGGACGCCTATCAGGAGAATAAAAATACTTTCTTCACTGCTCCCGTTGGGAAAACGACTAACTGGACGGAGATAAAGTGGGATTGGCGCGAATCATCAGACGGGAAAGCTGACTGGTTAAGGTGGGAAATTGACTGGGGCGCAGCTCCACTTTCTGCCCTTATAGACATTGGCGGGTTTGACGAAGCCCTCGACGAATACTGGTCTTTTGACAACGTGAACACCGGCTTTCGAGCCAATCTAAAGGGCTATCAATTCGCTAATTTGCCCTCTAATAAGGCTGTAGCCTACGATCACGATAAGCACATCGAACACCCATTTCGGAAGGCTTATAACCCCGACTTTCACAACCAACGATTACGAGACATAGAAATGGGGAATGTGGTGATTAAACTATTGAAATAATCGCGTTTTTCTGCTATAATAGCACCGAAAAAATTAATCGTGAGCGGCGTTGAGCCCTATCTCATATCTATGAACATAGGGAATGACATTTAACGACACGACCTCACGAAATGGCTTAATTCAGGAGTGTGAGTTTCTCACGGGAACCGGCGATGCTGGAATTTCCGGCGACACGAATCTTTTAAAACACTTCACGCGACTTATAAACGCTCGTTATCATCAGGTGGTAACGATGATTTTAGATTCCCAAGATGATTGGGATTTTGACGATATTAATAATTCTGACTTCCCTGCGTTCTCTACTGCTCTCACTACTAACCGCGACACCTCTATCCCAGCCTCTGAGAAGGTCTTAAAGATTAAGCGGGTAGACGTAACGTATGACGGGCAAACGTGGTATAAAGCCGAACCATTTGATTCAGGTGAAACAGGTTTAGGTTTAGGCCGAGCCGCTGACACCGCTATGGAGGCCGTTGTTGACTCACGGTTTTCTAAAACCGCCCCAAAGTACGACCTTAAAAAGAACTCAATCATCCTTTATCCGAAAGCTAATTCCACCGATGTCGCTAATGGCGCGCGAATTAAAGTTGAGTACACCAGAGAGGTAGACGAGTTCACGACCGCCGACACGACTCAAGAACCTGGCATTGATGAACCGTTCCACCGGATGATCGCGGTGGGGGCGTCTTTAGACTTCGCCGTTGCAAAAGGCACAACGAATAAAAATGACCTTGCGGCCATGTATGGAGATTATGAAGCGAGACTCCGGAAATACTACGGCAAAAAGAATGAAGACCGAATGATTATCATGAAGCCCGCTTATATCAATTACGAATAATGGCAACTTGGACCAAGGAATCTCAACAATCTGCCGCGACATGGACGAAAGAGAGCCAGCAGTCAGGCCTGGCATTTTCTGGTGGGGGGATACCGATGGGGCTACTTCTCTCTCTAACATACCCAGGCTCAGAGCAGAGTATCTGGACCAAAGAAACCCAACAGTCGGCCGCAACTTTTACTAAAGAAACGCAAAACTAATATATGGCAGATAATATCGCAATCACCGCAGGCTCTGGAACGACAATAGCAACTGATGATATCTCGTCAGTCCATTATCAGCGTGTAAAGGTTTCTCTTGGAGCTGACGGAACAGCGAATGACTTAAATGTCGGGGCTGGTGCGGTTGCTACTGGAACGCCGCGCGTAACCCTTGCTTCTGACGATCCAGCCGTAGCCTCACTAGCTGTTTTAGATAATATCGTTTCTGGTTCAGAAGCGCAGGTTGACGTAGTCGCTGCTCTCCCAGCTGGAACGAATAACATCGGAGACGTTGATGTATTAACCGTCCCTGCTGACCCGTTCGGTGCGAACGCTGACGCCGCCGCCACTGCTGGTTCAACTGGTTCAATCCAAGCGAAACTCCGGCTCGTTACCTCACAGCTTGATTCGATAAAGACCGCCGTTGAAACGCTTGATAACGCGATCTCGGGAAGTGAAATGCAGGTTGACGTAGTGGGAGCCTTACCCGCCGGTGCGAACGCTATTGGTAAACTCGCAGCAAACTCTGGTGTAGATATTGGAGATGTAGATATTCTCTCTATCGCTGCCGGAGATAACAATATTGGCAATGTAGATGTGGCTTCGATTGCCGCAGGTACAAACGCTATAGGTAAACTTCTTCCTCCCGATGTCGATGTAACCGCAAACACCAACTACGCAAAGAAGTATTACACAAATGCCGGAGCGGTAACTGACGGAATTATTTGGTCTCCCGCCGCAGGAAAGAGGTGGCACATCCACACTATCTATATCAATGTTTCCGCCGCCGCAACCGTAACACTTGAAGACGACAAAGCGGGGGGCGATGAGGCTATTTGGAAAGGAGAACTCGCCGCTAACTCCGGGGTGGTGATGACCTTCCCTGAAAAATACCCCTGGGCTTCTGGTGAAGACGCCGCCGATTTAATAATCACGACCAGCGCGGGCAATGTGTACGTTACCGTTTCTGGATTTGAAGTTTAATGTCCCACTTCGCCGAAATAGATGAAAACGGAATAGTAAAGCGAGTAATCGTTGCCGAGCAGGATTTCATCGACTCGGGCAAAGTTGGCGACCCAAAAAACTGGATTCAGACATCATACAACGGAACGATTCGTAAGAATTATGCAGGGATTGGGTTCTCTTATGACAAAGTACGAGACGCTTTTATTCCGAAAAAACCCTATGAATCGTGGGTATTAGATGAAGAAAAGTGTAAATGGAAAGCCCCGACAGAAGCACCGAAAAACGAGAAGAAATACAAATGGGTCGAGGAAACGAAAGAATGGAAAGAAATGAAACTCGACTAATATGGCAACAGTTAATTCTTTATTAGTAGCAGGTGGAGGTGCTGGTGGAGGTACAAACGCCGGAAACGCCGGAGGTGGTGGTGCTGGTGGTTATGCCGCAAACACTACACTAACCGTAACTGCACAAGGATACACCATCACCATCGGTGGTGGAGGTTCTTATGTTGACAATCAAACTGGAGCGAATGGTAGCGACACAACGGGTATCGGGGTAACTGCGGTCGGAGGTGGAGGAGGTGGTTATTACACCGATAATGCTTCCACAAATATGGGAGCGAATGGAGGCTCTGGTGGAGGTGTAGGACAAGCACCAGGAACGACAGTAGCCACGGGAACTGCTGGACAAGGTAATGACGGAGGTACAGGTGGTGCTTCGCATATCGGAGCCGCTGGCGGTGGTGGAGCTGGAGCGGTTGGTGGAAACACATCAGGAACAAACGAACGTGAGGGAGGTCCAGGTGGTAATGGAATAGCAAACTCTATTTCGGGTGCCTCGGTTACTTACGCAGGTGGTGGTGGAGGTTCTACACATGGTTCAGGTGCTGGCCCAGCCGCAGGAGGTACGGGCGGCGGTGGAGCAGGACAATACGGTGGGACACCTGGCGTTTCGGGAACTGCTAACCGGGGCGGTGGTGGTGGTGGAGGAGGTGAAAACACCGATGGTGGAAGCGGAGGTTCTGGTATCGCGATCTTTTCCTTCCCTGAGGACGGCAGTACAGGTGTTTCAACTTCTTCTACTGGTGGAACGATTACATCATCAGGTGGAAACCAGATACACACCTTTACAACCAGCGGAACATTCACAGTTGTTTTAACTTCCGCAAGCGCAGTGAAAGATTTTATTGGAGGAGGTTTAATCCCATTTGCACGATAATATGGCACGATTTAGAATTAAAATAGATAACATCCTTGGCGGGTTGGCGCAATCTTCCTATCTCCTGCGGAAAGGACAATACCAAGCTGGGTATAATATCGACCCTGACAGGAGTGTAGACGGGACAGTCTCAGCCGCTTCTCAACCTGCGGGGCTTTTGTGGCCGGGAGCGTATGCAAAAATCTCTGGTTCGACCTATTCTGGGTATCCGATGTGGATGGTGCCGAACCCAAAAACCACCACGGTATATGTGTATGCCTCTGATGGGAAGATTTCTACGATAGACTCTTCGTATACCTTTGCCGACCTTAACTCAGGAACGGCTCTTACTGCCGCCTCAGGAAACGGCGCGGCTTATTATGATAACTATATCTACTTCCGAAAGAACGCTGATGTAGCGAGGTACGGCCCGCTTAACGGATCTCCCTCTTTAGTTCAAAATTACTGGACTTCTACGCTTTCTTTAACCGCGCCCACGAATACAACTTACCCGTCTCTCTCGAAAGGCCCCGCGCTTCCAAACGGAGTGATGCACCGGCACACGGATAATAAGTTGTATTTTACCGACGTGGTGGGGAATAAAGGATACCTACATTATGTTTCAACCACGAAAACAACCGTTGAAGGGGACACAAACAACGGCTCAACCTACCAAGCCATCGACTTCCCGCTAGGTTATTACCCGACGTGTATTGAATCATACGGAACTGATTTAGCCATCGGACTTATCGAGGTTACTTCTTCGGGACACGGGCTTCGGGCGAAGTCGGCCAAAATCGCTTTCTGGGACACGACTTCTTCTTCCTTCCAAAAGATAACCGACGTTGAGCTTCCTGACCCGTATATCACCGCACTTAAAAACGTGAACGGTGTTTTGTACGCTTTCACCGGGAATGATAAATCTTCTCGTATTCTGTCCTTTGTCGGAGGTTACTCGTTCACCGAGGTAGACCGGAGAATGGACTGCCAGCCGCCACTTCAGGGAGCGGTTGATAACGCTTTTTACCGGATTTACTTCGGCTCAGGGACGAACTTCCCATCCTATTACCCGGTTTTGTACGCAGTGGGAAGCAGGATCGCCGGATTATCTGGAACTCACCCCGTCGGGGTTTCGTCTGACGCTGACTCGATAATCACCTCGGTACTTTATCAGCAGAAAGACGGCGAAGAACCTTTAATCGGATGGGGAGACGGGACAAACTACGGAATCGACCGAAATACTCGGACGACTTTTAACCCTGCGCTTTGGCGGAGTGAGGTATTTAAGTTAGATAAACCTTTCCGGTTGATTAGCTACGAATTCCCCCTTACAGATGCAATCGCTGCGAATATGACCATCACCCCGACGATTTACACTAACGGAGGGAACACCTCGACTGCTTTAAAAGCCATTGATTCCACTAACTTCCCGAACAGCGAAAAGAAGGTAACGATTTTCCAAGACGTGAAAGGGGAGACTGATTTCTTCCTTTCTTTAGCGTGGTCAGGAACGGCTGGGCTTGGAGTTTCCTTCCCAATAATCATTGAAGGCGAAACGTACGAAAATGATTAAGGAGTTTGAAAATACTTATTACGAACCAGAAAAAAAGGAGAATATTCAACCGATTCAACAGGGGTTTATTGAGAAAGGGTCAAAATTAACCCCCAAGCGAGATATTGAATCTGAGAATTTTAGAACCGGACAGTCTGGATATCGTATCACAAAAGACGGGGCAGCTGAATTCGATCGCATCACCATTCGTGGGAGTAATTTAGGTTTTCAGGGTTGGAGTCAGTCGTGTGTATTTTCTGTCATTAGCTCTAGTGTTGTGGGGTGGGCGGCGGGTACATTTATCACTGCTGATGGGGATTCTTACCTTATCAGTAGTGCTAATACCGGCACAATGTCAGATAAGACATATATATATTTTGATATTAATGTTTCGGAAACAGAATACCAAACCACCACAAGCGCGTCTTCGGCGGTTGGTTCTGGTAAGGTTTTAATCGCGGTTGCAGAAAATGGCACTAATGAGGCCACCTTTACTGTTCTTAGTGGTCAGGGCGGACAAAAAATAGATGCTAATGAAATTGTCGCAAACTCTATTACAGCAAATCAGTTATCAGCCTCGCTTTTATATGCTGGAACATTAGAGATTGATACGCTTGGGAATATTCGATCAGGGCAAACTGCTTATAATACAGGCACTGGTTTTTGGTTGGGTAATGATGCGGGAACGCCAAAGTTTTCTATTGGAAGTAGTACATCGGTATCATACGGGACTATCGCTTTTGATGCAGTTTCAAATGGCGGCGAAGACTCAAATGTTTCTTCTTCAACACATTCTCATACCTGTACGGGAAGTGATCTCGTGCTGCTTATTGCTATCTCAGCAAGGGATTCATCATCAGCAGATAGGACAGTCAATTCTGTAACCTACAACAGTGTCGCGTGTACTCGAATTCAGGTTAATGATAATTCAGATGTCCGAAGGACTGAAATTTGGGCTCTTTCTAATCCATCAACAGGGGCTAATAATGTGGTCGTTACTATGGGTGGGACATGCAGCACTCTCACGGTTTGCGCCGTTTCTCTCACGGGAGCGGGAACTATTATCACATCAGGTGGAGTAAGCCAAGGTGGGAGCACTACTTCAGCCTCAACAACTCTTACCTCATTAGTAGATAACTCGTGGCTTTTTGGTGTTTTACATACAAGTAATGGCGGGAGTTCATATGTTGAAGGTTCTGGCCAAACTAATAGATTTAGTCAAGCGGGAACGGCGAGTGATGTGCAGGTTTCAACGAAGCCAATAACCACAGCAGGTAGCAGTAGTATGTCATGGACGTGGACAAGTGGTGCTTTCCGTGCGATGTCTGCTCTTGTTATCCAACCAGTAGCAACTATCACAGCCACGGGGAATAGATTAACATGGGACGGCTCATCACTTGAAATTGTTGGTTTAACCCCAACAACGGTTAGAACTCGCACTGCTCCTGGTGGGACATTCACAGTAACTATTGCTTCTCCTGGCGTTTTTTCTTGTACTGCTCATGGGTTTGTCGCAAACGACACAGTAGTATTTTCAACCACCGGAGCTCTTCCTACCGGGCTCACGACTGGGACAACCTATTATATTATCTCTACGGGTCTTGGTGCTGATACCTTTCGGGTTTCTGCGACGCAGGGTGGTTCAGCAATTAATACATCAGGCACACAGTCAGGGACTCACACTGTTAAAAACCAATGGTTAAAGCCAGATGGCTTACAATATGTTGAGGTTGAAGTTGTTGGAGCTGGAGGCGGGGGAGGTGGGGCGGATAATGCAACAGCTGGTGGTGGTGGAGGTGGTGGTGGAGGGTACGCAAAAGAAAGAATTTTAGCTGCGTCTCTTTCCGCAACCGAAGCAGTAACAGTCGGACGAGGTGGCACTGGTGGTGCAAACACGGGCGGTAATGGGACTGCTGGAGGGGATAGTTCGTTTGGATCTTTTTTGAGCGCAACTGGTGGCGGACTTGGTAATGGGGATAATACTGGCGGAGCTGCAGCTGGCGGTAGTGGCGGCACGGGTTCTGGTGGTGATTTGAATTTAAGTGGCTCAAATGGGAGTAGTGGTTTTGGTTTAACCGGAGCTGGCTCTAGTGGAAAGGGTGGAGATTCATTCTATGGTTTTGGCGGCGCAGCTATTATTGGATCGTCGGCTGGGAGTGCTGGATCTCTATATGGAGGAGGAGGCGGCGGAGCGGCCTCAAATAGTGCTTCTGGGAACATTGGTGGAGACGGTGCACACGGAGTTGTTATTATAACCGAATACTATTCCTAGAATAAACCATTGAATTATTAACATAATTGTGCTATAATAGCACCCGAAAAAGAAGCGGCGACAAGCCTTATCTTCTGGGAATAAAACCACAAGATAATGGCTACCACAGTTGACCGCAATAAAGCCTTTCAAATAGAGGGAGACGATTCATACTACATCCGCACAGGAAGTAGTATCTCAAAGTTAAACGATTACGCCGTAAGAGAGATTAAGGACTTTTCACCGAATTCTTCGGGGCATCTTTATCGTACTGGGGATTCTGTACCTGTACTTAAACAGTCAGATGTTGATGCGATGTTTTCAAACATCCTTGATTATGGTTCGGGACCGAACGCCCAAAGACAATATGAACAGTTTGTAAACGAAGCCTCTGGGGGGAATGTAATTAAACAAGAAGATGTTTCTTCTTTTCTTGGCCGCGATCCTCTTGGACGACTTCCTGACGGGGCGACCGAAGAAGTCCGCGCTGGGTCAGTGATTAACAACACACCTGACGCAACGCCAGCTTCTGGAAGGAATAAAACAACCGCTAATACTTCCACTGGTTACATTTCCGCCCAAGATTACTTCCTGCGCCCTGGAGAAACAATTGACCAGTACAACACTCGCATCGCCGGACTTCGTGCATCAGGAAAAACAACCGACCCCACCCTTATTGGGATGACTCCCGACCAGATACAAAAGACCTATCTCTCTGGCCCACAGCCAGAAGTCCCCACCGCCCAAATAGACCCGAATAGTATTTCAACCACCTACTCAACGTCAGGGCTTTCAACTGAACCCACTAACTTTGCAGACCTTAAAATTCTTTTAGCCGAGAACGAGAAAATCCGCGCGAAAGAACTCCAAAAAGCCCAGCAATCGTATTTAGATACCATTTCAAAATCCCGCGACCAGATTTCACTCGAAGATCAATTGGCCGACGTTCGGGCGAAAGCGTCCCAAGCCGAATTAAATGCTCAGGCGGGGCTCGATGTTATTGCCGGACAGACAATCCCGATGGGCTTGATAATCGGACAAGGAAAAGAACTGAGCCAGCAGGCCCAGAGAGTGATTAACCAGTTCAGGCTTAACGAACAAAACATCCTTTCAGCCCTGGGTCTAGCTCAAGAGGCTCAACAGATGAAACAGCAGGGAGCTGAAACACAGCTTAACTTTCTGCTTCAGAATAATGAATTAGCTCAAAAAGCCGAAGATCGGATATTTGAGCAACAGCAAGTGTACTTTAACCAAGCAATGCAGCTAGACGACCGCTCCAGGAATCAACTAGCTGATATGCTCGAAATCTTGCAAGGTTCAAACCCCGATACTTGGGATGCTCAAACACAAGCAAAAGTTGCCAATGTAGCTGCACAGAGAGGTCTTTCGTATTCAATGGTTGTTGAGGGCTTAAGGTCTGTTTATACCCAGAAAGCATTTGAGAACCAGATGGAGTTTATGCAGCAGCAGAGACTCACCGGGACTGGTGGTGGGGGAGGAATAAGCCCCGACGGATCGGTAGATGTAAGTAAGCTCCCGGCCGCTATTAAGGAAGATCTGATTAGTATGGACACCCTCGACGCCCAGCTCAATAAGTTAATTAGCTATGGCTCTGATGGAAAGTTGGAGGGAGTAGGATTCGGAACAGGAACAATCCAGTCCCTTGGAACTAAAATATTTGGAACCGGTAGCCCAGAAACTCAGGCGGTACAGGTTCTTATCGGAAATATAAAGGCGACCATCGCAAAATTGCGTGGTGGTACGAGCTTCACGGCGAATGAGGAAAAACTCCTAAACAGCTACGTCCCTACAATTAATGAAAGCTCAGCATCGATCCTTAATAAGGCTCGCGGTCTTCAAAGCTTCATTGCTCAGAAACGAAGTAGTACCTTAAATGTTGCTAGTGGCAATATAAGCTCTAGTAGTAATTCAAATAATGATCCATTAGGAATCCTATGACAATCGGAGAATTTGGCCAGAAAATAAAGACAAAGTACCCACAGTATTCCGATTTCTCTGATGAGGAGATCGGCCAGAAAATGCTTGCTAAGTACCCACAGTATCAGAGCGTGGTTTTGAATAAACCCGAGGCGACTGATACCTTCCTCCAGGGTCATCCTGTTTTGAAAGGAATCTCTGATTTCGTTGGCACTACCGGCTTAGGAAAGGGGATAGCACAGGGGATATTCCTAAAATTTACGCCGGAAGGGAAAAACCTTCTCAAGCTTGTCGAGCAAGGTCAGATCAAGCAGGAAGATGTTGAGAAGATTATCGGTAATATCGCTACCACCAAGGAAATCGCTGGAAGTGCAGTTCAAATGGCTGGGAACGTTGCGCTTGGAGGAACGGTCGGCGCTCCGGCAAAAACAGCCCTAAGGAGGGTTGGACAAACAGCGCTTCAAACTGGAGCCGCTAGTAGTGTTATAGCAGCCGGAAGTGCCCTCGGAGAAGGTAGGGGTGCTGGCGATATTGCGAAATCTGCGGCAATCGGAGCTGGAATTGGTGCTGCGACCGGAGGATTTATCACGGGGCTCACAGAGCTTGCAAGCTATGCTAGTAAGGTCTTACCAGAAAAGCTCGTCGAGCGGACGCTTGGTATTAAGCCAAAAGTTATTGAAACCGGCCGATCTCCTGCCCCGAGATTTCTACAAGAAGGCAAAGGCATCACAAAGGGAGGCGTCCTGCAGAATGCTAAGAGTATCGTTTCACAAACAGACCAGGCGATTGATGATATTCTCACTACAAAACCAGGAAAAATCGGATCGGGACAGGTTATCGGAGATATAAAGCGGAACCTTTCGTCCTCTTACGGAACCTCATTGGGCGCTGATGATATTGATCGGATTATTAAGAATCTTCCAATAGATATTGTTAAGAAAAACCAAGAGATAACACTGCCGCAAGCAAATAAGCTACGCCAAATCATTGATAATAAATTCCTAGGGGACGCGAAGTGGATGCGGGATGCTGATCCGGTGAATATTTCAGCCCTAAAAGCAGCTGCAAACTCGTTGCGAAATATTGTTCAGTCCCAAGACGATAGACTACCAGCTCTCTACTCAAAATTATCGGATAATATTATTCTCCGTAACTCTGTTAATAAGGAAATTGCCAGGCGACACGCCCTCACACTTGCCCTCGAAGTTCTCGGTAGTGGTCTTTACGGAAGTATAGCTGGCGGTGGAGTTAATAGTAAATCGCTCGGTGAATC
>CAZTCT010000015.1:0-8539 GCA_964612415.1 uncultured Candidatus Saccharibacteria bacterium
TCGGCAAGCAGTTAGTATTATACGGTGCTGGGGAGAGGACTTGAACCTCCATGGGTTGCCCCGCTAGGTCCTAAGCCTAGTGCGTCTACCAATTTCGCCACCCCAGCATACAAGTCCGCCCAGTAGGATTCGAACCTACGACCGTTCGCTTAAGAGGCGACTGCTCTACCAACTGAGCTATGGGCGGGTATTTCACTCTCACTCTAAATTAATGGTGTGTATGAAAAACATCCTATCACAGACAAAGATTATACGAAAGATTTGTGCCTGGGGCGGGGATCGAACCCGCATCTCTTGCGAGACACGATTTTAAGTCGTGCGCGTATACCAGTTCCGCCACCCAGGCAATAGCGTTATATTACCAGAACTTCGTACTTTTTGAATGTACGCGGGAGCTGCAAAAACGGCCCAACCGATCGGTTGAGCCGTTTTCCATTGAGGCCTGGGCGGGAATTGAACCCGCGCATAGAGGTTTTGCAGACCTCTGCCTTACCACTTGGCTACCAGGCCAGTTCCCACATTGTACGGGTCGCACTAGGGTGCGTCAATTTTATAAGTGTCCGGATCAAGCAAAAAATCAAATGTTGGTATGGTGTGTGTCCTGATGTGAGTCTTTGCGTATGTGCGCAGATCAGAGCGCTTGCGGCGCAAATAATTCATTGCAGACTCGGATTTTTCAGCCGGCAATACGGATATAAAAATTGTTGCAAGGCGCCCACGATCTTCAATCTGGCATCTCGTTACGGTGATGAGTGGGTCAGAGTTTGCTTCCTCCTGAAGAAACTCTGCCGCGATGCGTGCGAAGCTGCTCTCTAGTCTGTGATCACGTTCGTTCATCTTGCTATTCTTTCATTACAAACAGCTCAATGATGTCGCCCTTGGCAGGCTCCATTTTTGATTCAACCATCATTCCAAACTCTTTCCCGGTAGGTACCTCGTTTACGCGAGCACGCTGTTGCTGAAGCTCTACGATTCTCCCTTGCGTGACGACATGTGATCTTCGAATAAGTCTAAAATCAGAGTTGTTCTGCATCACACCTTCTACCACACGGCCTCCTATGACATGGCGTTGTTTATCTGAGCTAAACACTTTTAGAATCTCAGCACGTCCGACGATTTCTTGTTTAAACTCCTTTGGAATGCGGCGGTCTATTTCTTCGGCGAGCCATTCAAGGAGTTTATAAATGATGTCAAAAGTATGAATGGTAATTTCGAGCCGCTCAGCCATCTGTACAGCACGCTTGTCTGCGTTGGTGTGGAATCCAAGTACGATTGGGTTTGTGGCGCTGCTTGCGACCTTAATATCATTTTCTGTAAGGACGCCAACATCCGCGTGAATGATCTTAATACAGACATGCTCATTTGAGAGCTTGCGTACCTCACGAGTAAGTGCTTCTAGTGTTCCGAATACATCTGTCTTAAGGATAATCGGGATAACGATTCTCGCCTCATCATCTTTTACATGCTCGGTAAATGGTTTTGCATTTTCTGTACCTTGTTCTGAGATTGCGCGCTCGGCATCCTTTTTGGAATCTTTGATCGTGAAGAATGCTCCGACGGGGGGAAGAGCAGTGAATCCCGTGATACGGACTGGGATAGACGGTCCCGCAGAGTCGATGGTTTCACTAGCATAGTTTTCGACTGCTCTCACGGGGGCAAACGCCCCTTCTGTGACGATAAACTCTCCTTTGTGGAGTGTTCCGTTGCGAACAATGAGCGTGGCCGATATTCCTCGCTTGGGGTCAACATGCGATTCAATCACGACACCTTCTGCCGCAGCAGAAGAATCTGCGGTAAACCCAGCGACCTCCGCAACGAGCAGCAAGATATCAAGAAGCTCTTCAATGCCTTGGCCTGTCTTACCAGAGACTGCTACATATGAAATATCCCCGCCCATTCCTTCTAGGTAAACTTCGTTTTCAAGAAGTGAATTTTTTGCACGTTCAATGTTTGCATTTGGCTTGTCAGATTTCGTAAATGCCACCACAAAAGGCACACCAGCCTTGCGGATTTGAGAGAGTGCTTCTTTGGTCTGCGCCTGTACTCCGTCTTCTGCAGAGACGACAAGGATTGCGATATCGGCAACGCGCGCTCCTCGTGAGCGCATCTCTGAAAATGCGGCATGACCAGGAGTGTCAAGAAATACAATCGTATGCTTTTTGCCATCCTTTGTAGTGTGGACGGCTTCGTATGCGGAAAGATGTTGTGTTATCCCTCCTGCTTCACCAGCAACGGTGTTTGCTTTGCGGATATAGTCAAGAAGCGTCGATTTGCCGTGATCGACGTGTCCCATAACAGCAATGATGGGTGGGCGTACATTTGTTTCTGATTTCTTGGTAGACATAAAAAGTTGTGCGATGGAATAGCAAACATGCAGAGAGGCGACAGGGGAAAGATTGAAGTCTCATTACGATTCTTTCGCGGCGCGCATCGCGGCTTGCTCCTCCTCCGTAAGCTCGTGCGGAGATGTGTAATTTTTGACTGGCTTTGCAAAGACACTTACACGTTCACGGAGAGAGAGGGTAGAGATGATGACTCCGTCGCCTTTCTCATTTAAGAATGCTGCGGCGAAGCTCTGGCCATCTCCTGATTGGAAAGGATTGAATCTTACTACGCCAATCCCTCTTGTACCCTTGGCGATGCGCTCCTCTGCTTTCTCAAGATACGCGCTTGTCGTTTCGTGATTGTGTCGGAGCTGCTCAAGGCGAGCATGTATTGTGTTGACTACCTCTTCGAGCGATTTTGCGCCTTGTCCGCGCGTAAGTCGTGTGACTCTGCGCTCAAGGGAGATGACGAGTATCGCCAATATGATAATGGCGGCGATAAGTCCCAAAATAAGCCAATCTTCAAATGTTATATTCGCAAGGAGCGCTTCCATATACCGTGGGATTATACACGAAAATACCCTGTTGTAAAAGCAATTTCCCTGCATGCAAGAGCGCTTTTGGCGTGCTAGACTCAAGATGCAATGATTAAAAAAATGAGATCTCGTGTTTATCTTGACCATGCTGCGGCAACGCCAGTGGACCGACGTGTGCGGGCCGCGATGGAACCATTCATGAGCAGCGTTTTTGGGAATCCGAGTGCACTTTACACAGAAGGAGTTGTTGCGGAGACTGCAATAGAGACTGCGCGAGGTAGTATTGCAAAGCATCTTGATGCTCATGGCGACGAGATTATTTTTGTGGGGAGTGGTACGGAGGCAAATAATCTGGCTATCTTGGGTGTGGTGAAAAAGTTTTTTGCACAACCTGATACGTGTACAACAGCACCACATATCATCACCACAGAGATTGAGCATCCATCAATCCTTTCTGTGATAAAAGATCTTGAAGCAAAAGGCGCTGCACATATAACTTATGTTCCAGTTTCTCCCGAAGGCCGTGTTGATCTACAGGAGATAAAGAAAGCGCTTCGCGAGGAAACGGTGCTTGTTACCATTGCGTACGCCAATAGCGAGATTGGCGTTATCCAAGACATACGTGGTATCGCGAAGGTTGTTCGTGACTGGAAGAAAGACCACAAAACCAAGTATCCTTATTCCCATACTGACGCATGCCAGGCGATGAATTATCTTGATGTGAGTGTTGCAAGACTTGGCGTGGATCTTATGAGTTTTAATGCCGCAAAGATATATGGACCGAAGGGTGTCGGAGCCCTTTATTGTAGGCGGGGAACAGATCTTTCTCCTGTAATTTACGGAGGCGGGCAGGAGGGCGGCTTGCGCTCGGGGACAGAGAATGTTCCTGGAATCGTGGGGTTTGATGCTGCGCTCACACTTGCTCGCAGTGTGAGCGAGAAGGAGTCTGCGCGTCTTTCAGAGCTTCGAGATTTTTTTATTAAACGCATTTTAGGTGCGGTACCGCATGCAACATTGAATGGGGGCAAGGAGAACAGACTTCCGAACAATGTGAACATTTCAATTCCTGGGATACGAAGCGCTGAGTTGGTGCTAAG
Source organism: uncultured Candidatus Saccharibacteria bacterium (assembly GCA_964612415.1). Lineage (GTDB taxonomy): Bacteria > Patescibacteriota > Minisyncoccia > Phycocordibacterales > CAYRGE01 > CAZTCT01. The sequence goes on from CAZTCT010000015.1 coordinate 3,958, forward strand.
ACTTGATGCGAAAGGGATTGCCTGCTCATCAAAAAGTGCGTGCAAAAGTTCAGACGAAGAAGCGTCTTATGTCTTAAAGAGTCTTGGGAAAACACAAGAAGAGGCGGAAGGGAGCATCAGATTTACTTTAGGGAGAGGCACACGCAAAAAAGATATCGAGCGCGCAGTAAAAGCAGTTGTCGAATCATTGGCGACCATTGCTCGCGCACCGAAACCTCAATAATCATATTGCGTACTAAAGTATTTTCATCTAAAATTATTGTTGAAATGGAGGACCTTACAAAATCACAACTCATTCTTCTCGCTTTGTTTGTCAGCTTCGTTACTTCTATTGCGACAGGCATTGTGACGGTGACCCTTATGGACCAGGCGCCTCCTGGGGTGACTCAGACTATCAACCGAGTTGTTGAGAGAACTGTGCAGACGATTGTTCCTTCTGGAACTCAAATTGTGAAAGAGCAGGTTGCGATATCGCAAGAGGATTTTGTGGTAAACGCAATTTCCAAAAATGAGGCAAGCATCGTGTCGGTTTCTGTGGTAGGTGAGGGAGGAGGCCGCACAAGACTTGGGGTCGGTGTGATGCTTTCGGAAAACGGTATTTTTGTAACGGATGGAGCTTTTATCTCCCGAGGCGTACTCAATCTTCGTGCAACAGTTGAAGGCAAGGAGTTTGCGGTAGAAAAAGTATTCTCTGATCCCGCGGCATCTTTTGCGTTGCTTAAAGTTGCTCCCCAGTCGGGCGAACAATCTGCATCTACTACTAATTCAGAAGCTGCAAACTTTACTCCAGCCAAACTTTCAGACTCTGATGCAATTAAGCTAGGACAGACGGCCATTATGCTTGGCGGTGGCGATGGGCAAGAAGCCGCGCTTGGGATCGTCTCACGGCTTGTCCCACGAGAGAGCGGAAGTGCGACATCAACCGAGATGTTCGGTCTCTTCTCTTCTATTGAAACAAGTACCACGCTTTCAAAAGATAGTACCGGTGGTCCAATGATTACCACTGATGGGAGTGTGATGGGGGTTACGATTATCAATGGCACAAAACAATTCGCCGTTCCCTCGCGTATCATTGCGTACATACTTTCTCAAATTCTTAATCAGAAGAGCGAAACTCTTGATCTCTCCGGACTCTCTGCAACAGTAAGTGGGGCATTCTCGGGATCAGGAATGTCCGCACAAACCACATCAGCAGGGCAGGAAAATGGTACATTGACGCAGTAGATTTTTGATTGTATTATTTGTGCATCTGAAACTTATACACCTTGTAAGTGTATATAATTCACGAAGGATCTATGAACAACAATATGCCACCATTCAGTCAGTTCACCTCAAAGGCTCGCGAAGCTATCAGGAAAGCGCACGAGCTTGCTATTGAGCGCGGGCAAAACCAGGTATCACCACTCCACCTTTCTTTGGCGCTGCTTTTGCAAGAAGAGAGTACAGTACTTTCTGTAATTGAAAAATTAGAAGTTGATCCTGTGCTCCTTACAGATTCTCTTATTGAAGGCCTAGACACAGGCGAAGCGCCGAATGTACTCTCTCCGTCGTACCAGATATATCTTGCGCCAGAGCTCGGACAAGTATTCGGGGCGGGCGAGAAGATTGCTGCATATCTGAAAGACGATTTTATTTCCACGGAGCACCTTTTTGTGGGTATCCTTGATGTGCCCAACCGTGCGCGCGAAATCATGTCTCGCTTTCGTATTGATCGTGACAATGTGATCCGTGTGCTTGAAGAGCTCAAGACAGGGAAAATCACTGACATTGAAGGTCCTAAAAAGTATCGTGTACTTTCCAAATATACAAGGAATCTCACCAAGCTTGCCTCGCAAGACAAGTTAGATCCTGTGATTGGTCGCGACAACGAGATTCATCGCATCATGCAGATTCTTTCTCGCCGCACGAAGAACAACCCGATCTTGATCGGAGAAGCAGGCGTTGGCAAGACTGCTGTTGTGGAAGGGCTTGCCAATCGTATTGCCAAGGGCGATGTCCCTGAATCGCTCAAAGATAAAGAGCTTATCTCGCTTGATATCGGAGCGCTTGTTGCTGGTACCAAATATCGCGGTGAATTTGAAGAGAGACTCAAGAAGATCATGAAGGAGATTGAGAAATCAGAAGGCAAGATCATTCTCTTTATTGATGAGATTCATACTATTGTTGGTGCGGGGAATGCAGATGGCGCAATTGATGCATCGCAAATGCTCAAGCCCGCCCTTGCGCGCGGAGAATTGCGAGCGATTGGCGCTACAACTCTCAAAGAATTCCAGAAATATTTTGAGCGGGACCCTGCGCTTACACGACGTTTCCAGCCGGTGCATGTCAATGAGCCATCACCAGAGGATGCTATTGCTATCCTGCGTGGACTCAAGGAGCGCTACGAGCTCTATCATGGGGTGAAGGTGACCGATGACGCGATCCTTGCTGCGGTAAATCTCTCAAGCCGTTACATCACAGATCGCTTTTTGCCCGACAAGGCAGTCGACCTCATGGATGAGTCTGCCTCATCACTTCGCATGGCGCTTGAGAACAAGCCACCGCTTCTTGAGGACGCGCATCGTCGCATTATGCGTCTTGAGATTGAGAAGGAGGCTCTTAAGAAAGAAGTGGGCGAGAGCAGAAAGGCTTCTCCTACAAAGACTCGTATAAAAAATATTGATAAAGAGATTGCCGATCTTCGCGAGAAAACACGCGAACTTGAATTGAAGTGGAAGAATGAAAAAGAGCTGATCGTGGAGATTCGCGCACTTAAAAAGGATCTTGACGCTTTGCGTCTTGAAGCAGAGTCTGCGGAGTCTCGTGCAGACCTTACGCGTGCGGCAGAGATTCGTTATGGCCAGATTCCTCAACTTGAGAAGGACCTTGTTGGACGCGATCTGCGTCTCAAGCGCCTCCAGCGCTCACGTCGCGTGCTCAAAGAAGAGGTCACCGAGCAAGATATTGCAGATGTGGTGTCTCGTTGGACGGGCATCCCTGTCACGAAGATGCTAGAGGAGGAAGCTGAAAAACTTGGCCGCATGGAGGATGATCTCAAAAAGCGTGTCATCGGACAAGATGAAGCAATTCAAAAAATCTCTGATGCAATCAAGCGTTCGCGCGTTGGTATTGCAGACCCGAATCGTCCCATTGGCTCATTTATGTTCTTGGGTCCGACGGGTGTGGGGAAGACAGAGCTTTCCAAGGCGCTTGCAGAATTTCTCTTTAATGACGAGAAGGCGCTTATCAGAGTGGACATGTCCGAATACATGGAGAAGCACTCTGTCTCTAAGCTCATCGGTGCTCCTGCGGGATATGTTGGTTATGAAGAGGGGGGCACTTTCACTGAGACTGTGCGACACCGTCCGTACTCTGTCATTCTCTTTGACGAAATAGAAAAGGCGCATCCTGAAGTGTTTAACATTTTGCTTCAAGTACTTGATAACGGTCAGCTTACTGACTCAAAGGGCCGCAAAGTGAACTTTAAGAACACGGTCATCGTCATGACGTCCAATGTTGGGGCAGAGCATATCAACAAGATGCAAGTGATTGGCTTTGGCTCAGGAGATGAAGGCGATGCGTATGAGGAAGCGAAGCATCGTGTCACGGATAGTTTGAAAGATTACTTCCGTCCGGAATTCCTTAACCGTCTTGATGAGATTATTCTCTTCAATGTACTTACACCTGCGTCAGTTAAAGATATTGTTCGCATTCAAATTGATGCAGTGACCAAACGCCTTGCAGAAAAAGAGATTACTCTCCACGTCGCGCCAGGTGCAATTGAATATCTTGCGAAAACAGGATTTGATCCACTTTTCGGAGCGCGTCCCCTTAAGCGCCTTATTCAAACCAAGATACTGACCCCAGTTGCAAACCTTATGATTAGTCATAATGTGCTCTCTGGCGGCAGCGTCCTTGTTGAAATGAAGAATGGTGACATAGTAATGACCGTCGAGAAGAATCATCGTACGAAAAAAGGAGCAAAGGAGCGAGGCCGTTCAAAAGTAGCAGTGTAAAACAAAAAATCTCCCGTGCGGGAGATTTTTTGTTTGTGATGGTGCGCCGGGAAGGATTCGAACCTTCGTAGCCCAAAGGGCGACAGATTTACAGTCTGTTGCGATTGACCACTCCGCCACCGACGCAAAAATACTCGTGTAGTCTATCATGGGGGCGGTCTTATTTCAACGAGCAGGGCAAGGCAAGAAGTACTACCAGTTTTCTCGAAAATAGTATAGTCTTGCACCTAGGATTGCTCTCTCAAATACTCTAACTGAAAAGGAGGTGTCTGTGTCCGACATTACAATTCCGCAGATGATATTCTTCCTTCTGCTCTTCCTCGGGCTTCTCTCCATACAAGGAGCGCGCGAGGTGGTGCGATGGTCATTTAAGCAAGAAGTGTGGTGGTTATGTGCAGCCTTCTTCTTCATGTTTGCCTCAGTGTTTTCTGTTTCTCTAAAGAACACAGAAATCGCGATGTTCATATTTACCTTTAGCCTCTTTCTCTTATCGGTACGTAATGTGCGTCAAATAAGAAAGAAGGCTTTCAGTTATGCCCTAAACGGGATGAATCGTCCCGAGTAAACTTCCCGCCGCCGAGCACCAC
>CAZTCT010000016.1:0-5053 GCA_964612415.1 uncultured Candidatus Saccharibacteria bacterium
ACCGATTGTTTGGTAAGCGCGTTGAATAAGGTCGATTTGCCGACGTTGGGAAGTCCTACAATGCCGATTGCAAGTGACATAGCAACGCCAGACTAGCACGCACAAAGCAAAAAAACCATCCGCACAAGGCGGATGGTTTTTTAAAGCAAAGTAAAACCCCGCCGAAGCGGGGTTTTACTTATTCTGCTACTGCACCAGTTTCAACTGTTGCTGTCGCGGTGTCTGTCGTTACTGTCGTTGTTGACTCAACTGTTGTTGAATCGCCGCGTACCTCAGCTGCCGGAGTTGTTGTGCCGTTGTCTTCAATCACTGCGTCTGATGCATCGTTGCGGTTCATGAAGAAAAGAGCACCTGCAATGATGAGGATGATGACGATAACAACGATTGTTACGCCAGCACCACCCTTTTCCATTGATCGTGTCATGTTGTAGGTACTACTAGTCTGATAATGATGCTCCAAGCCCAGCCGCCTCCACGAGGCCTCGGACGTTGAATACAATAAACGCACCCGTGTGCGGAAATAGTATACCAGACGGAACGAAAACAGCAATCCCCGCGAGAGGTCTCGCGGGGGTTGCACACTGTCTTTAATTTTTGAGAATCTGTGGTCTGATTTACTGCGCATCAGCGAAGCTGTTTTCACTGAATGCGTAGGTGCCACCGACGCGCTTCAGGACACGCTCTTTGAGCATATCGAGCACGCGCATTACGGCAAGACGAACCGAAGTGTACGCAGAATCGTACCGCTCATCAACACCGTTCAAGAGTTCGCTAATCATGCGCTCCAATTCTTCCTGGGAAAGGTGGTAGGTCACTTCAGCAACATGCACATCCGTTCGGGTCACGTCTTCCGTGCCTTCCAGACGCGCGCGGTGCACGTTATCGAGCTCAGCAACAACTTTGCGGACAAAGTCTGCAACCGGCTGTTCCTGTGCCTTCAACATGCGGAGGAAAGCAAAAATCTTTTTGTCCTCGCCGCGGACAACCCACTCAATGAAAAGCGGAACCGTGCCGAGCACTGAGATGAAGAGTGCTTCGCGGACACGTCCCTTATCAAGGATAAGCCAGCCGTCTTCACGCGGGTAGCGCGTCTTTGCGATTGCAAGCACCTGGTTCAGCCGCTCGCGTGCTTTTTCTTCGTTGTCTTCTGCTGATGCAACAATGAGTTTAATGCCGTCGTCTGAGACAAGTGCGCGGTCTGCGCGTGCTTCTGTCTGAAGCTTTGCAATAGAAACCGCAGGCTGCCGTGCCGCATCCGTAGTTGTAACGCCCGTGCTGCGCGGCGCTTCCGAAGCGCTTACGATAACACCGGGAAGATTTGCAGGTGCAGCGGGGAGTGCTTCTCCAATCGGGCGCGCATATGACGGACCATCCGTGCGTGCTTCCGTTCGTGCAGGAACCGTCGTCCCTGTGTATTCTTCATACGCTGAGAGCGCGTCTTCTGCCGCCGCTTCAAGAGCCGCGTCCGAATGCTGTTCGCGCACCGGAACACTCAGTTCTGCTCCGTTGTTTTTGCGGCGGATAATGAGATAGACGATACCTCCGGAAATTGCGAGAAGTCCGAGAACGAAGAGCACAATCTGGAAGATGCTCGTTCCGAGACCGGTGTACGGTACCTGTGAGAGCGAGACACCGAGCACCTGCGGATCGGTAAAGAGTGATACTTTGGGGCGTGAGCTTCCGCCGCCGCCTCCACCTCCTCCGCCGCCGCAGTTTTCAGTACACTGACCGCCTTCATCATCATTCGTAATCGTACAGGTTTTGTTGTCGCCGTCGTTGAGCGTTACATCTCCGTTTGCAGCACAGTCGCCGCCCCATGTTCCTGCAGTGTAACCGCTGATATTGTCTTCGCTGACGCGGTAGGTGCCCGCCGGGAATGTGTTCGTCTCGCGGCTCACAACCTGCGTGCGTGACACGCCGGCGCCCATGAGATTTTCAACAAACAGTTTGAAATCTGATTCCTGAGCGGTTCCGCCGTTGTCGTTCACAACATTCTTGATGACGGTAAGTTTGGCGAGTTTTGTGCCGACCGGTACAACGGTGATTGTTTCATCACAGGTGACTGATCCGTACGGACCTGAAAACGTTGCTGTATATTTTGTCGTTGCCGCCGGGCTGACATCGAGGGAGCCGTCGAGCACGATTGTGCCGATGCCCTGGTCAAGAGAACCTGACGTTACGTTTTCGGACGTCCATGAAAGTGTCGATGTTGCACCGAGTTCAATCGTCAACGGCTTCGCGGAAAGTTCACACATAGGCGTGTGTCCCCCGTTGCCGATGTCGTTGTTGGTGATTTCACACACTTTGTTATCGCCCGTAGCAAGCGTGACATGACCGTCAGCGGTACAATCACCTCCCCACGTTCCTGCGGTGTAACCCGGAAGGTTTTGTTCGCCGACAAAATAACCGCCCGGAACAAACGTATTGGGTTCGCGGCTTTGCACGTAGATAGGAGCAACACGGCCCACCGAGACACCGCTGTTGCCGCCGTTTGTGTCGTCAAAATCACTGTACACGTAGAGTACGAAATCGTCCTCCTGCGCAGTTCCACCGTCGTCGTTCACAACATTCTTAATAACGGTGAGTGTTGCAAGCGGCTGTGTAGTAACGGTCACGGTTGCAGCACAGGTAACCGAACCGCCGGGACCGGTAAATGTTCCCGTGTAGGTAGTCGTTGTAACCGGTGCTACGTTTGTCGAGCCGTCAACGGAAACCGAACCGATTCCCTGGTTGATGACTGCGGTTGTCGCGTGTTCAGATGTCCACGAAAGAAGTGACGTGCCGCCCGGAGCAATCGTCGTCGGCTGGGCAAACATTTCACACACCGGCGCTTCAACACCGCCGTTGTCATTGTTGGTGATGGTACACACCTTGTCGTCTCCTTCTTCGAGCGTGACGGTGCCGTTCTGAGAACAGTCGCCGCCCCACGCGCTTGCGGTGTAGCCGGGCAAATTTTGCTCGCTTACCGTGTAGGTGCCGGGCGCAAATTCGGTCGGAATCTCACTCCATACGCGTTCACTGCCGACATAGAGGCGGAAGTCGCCCACTTTTGCGGTGCCGCCGTTGTCGTTGATGACGTATTTGATGACCGTAAGATATGCCGGATCCTCTTCAGGTGTGCCGCCGCACAAAGGCAGACCGGTGTCGTTCACAATCCAGTCAAGAATGCTGAGGCTCGGGTAAGTATCGCCGTCAAAATTAGGATTTGAACTCGGAACAAAACCTCCCTCAAAGAGATCGATTTGGTATGCGCACGCAGGCAGACTTGTCGTCAGTGTGCGTGTCTGTCCGGGAGCGACAGTGATTGTATCGCTGTCGGAGAGCTGCTGTGAGCTGATGAAGTCGGGGTGCGACGCAAGATAGTACACCTCGTATGATGCGAGGTTTACTTCGTACGCACACGTATCAGAAAAGTTTTTAACCACAACGGATGCCGATGAACCGCTTTCGGCAATCTGTGTCGCCGCAAAAGGATTGAAGGGCGTGCCGTCGGGACCGCGGAGGTCTTCGCTCGGATTCGGAGTACATGTTCCTACGTCATCGGTGACAACCGGAGGCTCATCAATGACCGGAGGCGGAACGTCATCTACAGGCGGCGGTGCAATGACGATGTCTTCAACAACCGGCGGAGTTTCCACAGGCGCGCTGTCAGCAACCTTTTCGAAAGGAACAGCGGATTCCTCTGCGCGTGTCGCCGGAACAATACTCGTCGCAACGGCAAAAACGGTCACGAGTGCGAGACCGAGGATGGCGATGCGAAGTTTTGCGATTGATGATGTGTGCATACCGGTTTGTAAGATTGTAAGCCTGGTTTGTAAGGTTGGTTTGGATTATACCTTAATGATGTTTAAAAGTCAATAGATGTAACGGCTCCCCCTGAAAGGGTGTACGAGCCCACAAAATCGGCCTCAACGACGTACCGCTCCTGTTTGTCACCGAACGAATTACACGTTGAAAGCGTCAGTTTACGCGCCCGCTTTGAAAGGTCAACAAACACCTCGTCAGCATTTGCAAGGGACACGCTCGTCACGCGATACACATACTCGTGGGTTGCCGACTGAACGCGGATGAGATCGTTTTTCTGAAGTTTTTTAAGGTCGTTAAATACCTTGAACGCTTCGTTCTGTACGACACGAAATCCGGTGGAGTGTCCGAAGAGGAACACGTTCGCATGTTCATTCAGATTCCCTGAGCCGGGATAACGCACAACACCCTCGAGCAACGCCGCGTCAAGCACTTCGATATCCGTCGACGTCGGGTTGGTAATCGTCGCGTCAAGACCAAGCGCGTCGATAATGATGCGCGTCGGTGTGCCGCTTTCGTCCGCAACAACGACCGGAGCAGTTTCCTCAACAGTTACCGTCGGTTCATCGTCAGTATCAAGCTTTGGAACGATATCAAGCATCCACGCCGTTGAGAACAGAACAAGAAAGAGTCCTGCCCAAAGACCGCCGAAGACAAGCGGCTGTTCCGCGAGGAGCGCGACAAAGCCGCCGGAACGTGCTCCGGATGCCTTCTTTTGTGTATATGTCTTTGTATCGCCGTTTGGATACATGCTCTAAAATGGTATCACTTTTTGGTTAAAAAGTCAAGCCCCACATTCCTTTCGAAATGCGGGGCTTGCTCGTCTCCCGGGGCTCTGATTAACGGTCAATCTGGACCGAGCCCGTTTCAACGTTGTTGTTTTCGTTTGACTCGTCAACGTCGTTTTCCGAGTCAATTTCAATGCGATAGGTGTCTTCATCCGCCTTGCGGACCTTGGTAAATCCGATGGTGAAGACGATGCGGTCCTGCGGGAAGAGCGCCTGCTGGTCATCCGAGCGGTAGGTGTAGGAAGGTGATGTCGGAAGTTCCGCTTCAAAACGCCATTCCGGTGAAACGTTGGTGCCGATGTTCTGCACTTCAAACTGAATCGCGCCGCGCTTCCCTGACGGAAGATTGTACGGAATTTCATCAACCGCTTCGAACTCTCCCGTCTTTGTATTCACGAGACCGTATGCAAGCACGCTGACCGTGAGATCTGCTTTGCCAAAGAGGTCAGGTGTCGTCACTG
>CAZTCT010000017.1:0-4319 GCA_964612415.1 uncultured Candidatus Saccharibacteria bacterium
TCTTCAAGACGTCGCTTGCGCAATTCACGCCACCACGTGATTGGATTGGTATTTGAAAGAATCAATAGAGAAATCAAAAAGAGGGCGGCAAGGAAGATGACACTTCCTGTCGTGTCAAAGAGGTAGGAAAGCGGTGATTCAATGAATTTTCCAATGAGACCTCCGCGTCCCACTGCAACAACTTCAATCAATCCGAGACCGGACAGACAGAACAGAAGTGACCCCAATATGTGTGCGAGTGCGACGTGTGTTTTCTCCGATCGCGCATAGGTGCTTCCCAAAAGAAAACCAAGCGCAGGCAGAAGGTAGTACCCGAGCCCCAGGAGTTTTGAGAGAGACGAAAACAAGTAGTGTCCAACGACACCAACAACATCAAAAGCGGCGAGTATGAAGAAGGTTCCGACTGCAAAAAAGACAACAGCTAAAACGGCGTGTATGGTCTCTTCAGCAAGTCCGAATCGCCCCTCGCTCTCTTCTTCTTTTCGTTTCTTTCTTTTTTTTGCCATACCGTATGTAGTTATTTTATCACGGAACACAAATATTCTTTTGTTTACATCCTCACGCTATGCTCCCCAAAACCTGCTCCCCGTATCTTTTTTTGGCTGAAATGGGGGTTTCTTATGGCTGGCTCTTTTGAGGAGGGGTGGAAAGTCTAAAATAGTGTGTCCTATTGATAAAAAGTTCTTGTCTTTTGTGTCCTTTGGTGTAAGGTGTGATTGTCTTTTTATATAGGACTCCATCTAAAGGACATATGTTTGCTAAAAGAGACATCCAAATAAAGGACAACTCTCAAAACGAAGAGAATGCTCGTCCTTTAGCAACTTGGTCTGGAAGCGTCTATGAGCACGCAAGTAAGCTTGTAACAGCGACATATTTGGTCACCTCACTTTTTCCTGAGAACGAACCGCTTAAAGGACATCTACGAATCAAATCGCTTGAGATGCTCTCTGATGTCGTTTCTTATTTCCGTAATCAATCAGTAAGTGAGGTCAAACTAAAGTCTCTTGTTGAAGAAATTTTGTCACTTGTCTCTATGGGGGGGATTGCGCAGATTATCTCGCCCATGAACAGGGATGTCCTTTTGGGAGAATACGGTCGTTTTCTAAATAGAATTTCGCGCCAAAATAAACATACTATTGAACGTCTCTCAAACGAAGTGGGGGATCTCTTTGCGGATGTCTCTTTGGCTCCTCAGGTTGAGAGAAGGATGTCTGAAATGATTCCGGAGAGCAAAGAATATAAAGGACAGTTGTCTAAAGGACAGAACAAAAGGACATTTGAACAAAAAGAACCTGAAAAAAGACAGCCGCAAGAAAACGGAACAGACAGAAAGGAGAAGATACTTTCAGTCATAAGACAAAAGGGCGATGTGACGATAAAGGACATTGCGAGCGAAATCGAAGGTGTGAGCGAGAAGACAGTTCAGAGAGATCTTGTTGACCTGTTGGCAAAGGGATCCATAAAAAAGAGGGGGGAAAGGCGCTGGACGACTTATTCTGTGGCCTAAAAGAAACCACCTTTTTCGGCTTCATTTTTGTAACCTTTTTACCTCCTCTGGGCATGTAAATAGTAGGAACGAGGTGGTGCCCAAAAGACCATTGTAAAAGAGGGGCTTTTGTGCTATTCTTATTCCACGCCACAGGCGGGGCTAATTATCCACAAATATTAGCTTTGTTATGGGGCGAAGAGAACCTATAATGGTTCTGTGCCGATGTGAGTCGGTGCAATTCGGATGGTACTTTGAAAATTTAATACCCGGAAGAAAAACCTTTTTCTGAACGAAAAAATGGCTGAAAGACATGACCGTGAGACGGTTTTAAAACACGTCAACTAACTCTTTTTCCGACGGTCGAGCGAGCGCGCCTCATAGTAGGGGCGAACGCTTACAAATGGGAAAAGATTAGTGAAAAAAGTATTAGTAAAGTTATTAATAGTAGGTTTATTAGTAATTCGACAGAATTACACGACAAGCTATATATGAAAAAAATGATTCTCGGCTTGGCGCTCGCAGCAGTTATGTTTGCAGGTGCATCAGCACACGCAGCAACTACTGAAGAACTCCAGGCACAAATCAACGCATTGCTTGCACAGCTCTCTGCACTTCAGGGTGGCTCATCAAGCAGCGCAGGATGCTACGCCTTCACTCAGGACCTCACAATCGGTTCACAGGGTGCAGACGTTACAGCACTCCAGAATTATCTCGCAACAGGCGGCTACTTCAAGGTAGCAGCAACGGGATACTTTGGTCCGATTACACAGAGCGCAGTTGCAGCATGGCAGGCAGCTAACGGTGTAACACCTTCAGCTGGTTACTTCGGTGCACTCTCACGCGCAAAGTACAACGCAGTTTGTACGCCGGCTTCAACAGGTGGTTCAACATCTGGCAGCGGCAGCTCATTCAGCGGTACTGATGAAGGTTACCTCGACGAATTCGACCAGCTCTCAAAGTACTCATCTGAGGAAGTTGGTGAAGACGAAGAGGATGTCCCAGTTCTCGGTGAAGAGTTTGAAGCGAAGGACGCAGATCAGATGATCGAACGCGTTATCGTGAACATCGACACACCGACAGGTGGTGATGACCTCGAAGACTTCATTTCCGACGTGAGCCTCTGGCTCGACGGTGAGGAAATCGGCCGCATGGACGTTGAAGACGCTGGTTACACACGAAGCACAGACCTCTACTCATTCCGCTTCACAGGCCTCGAAGGTATTGTGAAAGAGGGTGACGTAGCACAGCTCGTTGTTGCAGTCACAGGTGTTAAGAACCTTGACTCAGGTGACCAGGGCGACGGCTGGACGGTTGAAATCCCTGCAGATGGTATCCGCGCATCATCACCGAACGGTGTTGTTGACGAATACGGTTCTGCAATCGACGAAACTTTCACACTCGAGACCTTTGCATCAGCAACAGGTGTTGAGTTGAAGGCAGCGTTGTCAGATGACAACCCAGACGCACAGATCGTAAACGTTGACGCAGACAACGACACGAACGATGTTGAACTTCTCCGCTTCACGCTTGAAGCAAAGGGTTCAGACATCACTATCAACGACATTCCGATCTACTTGACACCGACAGGTGCAACGGTTACTGAGATCCTCAACAGCCTCACCCTTACAGTTGATGGTGATGAGTACTCAGAAACACCGGCAGCAACAACGACATTCGACAACCTCGACATTACGATTGATGAAGGTGATGAAGTTGAATTCGTTGTGACAGGTGACGTCAATGACCTCCAGGGTTCATTCGGCGAAGGCGACTCAATCAACGCAATGCTTGGTTCAGTCCAGGTAGATGCGATTGACGCAGAAGACGGATCAGGCGAAGACCTCGGAGCAGCTGACTTGACGGGTACTGCACTCGGTGAAGAAATGTCATTCTACGACACAGGTATCATGGTTACTCTCGTAAGCACGGACCGTTCAGTAACGGTTGGTGATTCAGCGGGTGACGACGTTGGTACTTTCGAAGTAGTCTTCGACGTTGAAGCGTTTGACGGTACAGTGTACGTTGCAGCGGGTGCTGACACGACGGCTACAACCTCGACGTCAATCTCCGGTGCAATCAACGGTAACCTCTACCGCGTTGAACAGGGTGGTACTGCAACAACTGCAGGCCTCTCAGTTGACGTTTCCTACACTGACAAGTCGGGTAACCCAACAGGTGACGCAGCATCAGAAAACATCGCACTTGACGATGGTGAAGTTGCTCGCGTGAACATCACGGTTTCTCGCACGAACGCAGGTACGAACATGTCAGGTCTCTACCGTATGGTCTTGGGCGCAATCGGTTGGAACACCGATGACGGCCAGGCAGACGGCGACTACAACGCCTACACGTTCAACCTTGACGACTTCAAGACAAGCACAATCTCTCTCAACTAATCTAGCTTGCTAGACTAGAAGAGAAGACTGAAAGTCAGCAAAAACCGCCCTTCGGGGCGGTTTTTGTGTTGCCGGAAAGACATGCGCACGGTACCATAGAGTATGATGTTTACTCGCACTTTTTTCCGGAATGCTCTCTCATTTATCGCGATTCTTGCGGTTGGTTTTGTGGTACTTTTTGCTGCTGAATACTTATACCAAAAAGCACAAGAAGATGAAGTTGATGTGTACTCTGATTGCATCACCGACTCTGGTGATGCATGCTAACAAAAAAACCGCCCTTTTGGGGCGGTTTTTTTGTTATGCAAACAATGAATCGACAACTTCCTTGACTATTCCACCGTCTGCTTTGCCCTTCAAATCTTTCATGACTGCGCCCATGAACATACCTTTTTGTGCTGAATCGGTGATGTTCATCTCAGCTTTCTTTGCAG
>CAZTCT010000018.1:0-3941 GCA_964612415.1 uncultured Candidatus Saccharibacteria bacterium
TCCCTCTCACCACCACCGAACAACAAACCCAAAACTACTTTGCCTCCTACGTCTGTACCTACACGAGCAACTCATGGAAGTGTGGCTGCTCAGACACCACTTGTGCTATCCCCAAATGGAATCTGCAGGGGGTGAGGAAGTAGAACATGGATTTAAATCAGCGTCTCTTTGAAACGATTTTTTCTTTTGTCCACATGCGTGAAAGTGTGGGGGAGATAGTGCCTTTTCTTGCCGACACACTTCCAGTCATTCTCGTTGTGTGTTTCGTTGCATTCCTTCTTATGCACAATCATGAAGAAGAAGGGAAAGGGTTGCATAGCGTTGTTACTCTTTTTGCTTCCGCCGGTGTTGGTTTTGGATTTTCAGGATTTCTTAAATCAACCTTCTCGGCCCCTAGACCATTTGCAACCCTTGATATCACCCCGCTCGTTTCATCTGTTGATGTGTATAGTTCATTTCCCTCGGGGCATGTTATGTTTTTCGCGACAATAGCCACTGTAATGTGGTTTTATCATAGAGGAATCTCAACTGCACTCTTTCTCTCTGCGATCTTGATTGGATTTGCACGTGTTGCTGCTGGGATCCATTGGCCGATTGATGTGCTTGGAGGGTTAGGGATAGGAATTTTCGTCGGGCTTGCTGTACATCATGGGTATTACGCACTCCTTGGATTTTTCAAAAGAAAGGCGTAGTGTAGAGGTATGACATTTGAAGAATTTCAGAAGTTTATTGACTCACAAGATGCGTTGTTTCGTGCCCTTGGTCGGGCGAGCAAAGATGAACAAGGAAGGATTTTTTCACGTACCATCAAAATTGGAGAGGAGTACGGTGAACTCTGCGATGCTGTCCTAACTTCTGTCGGAGATCAGCGGAATGACAAACTCAAGGCCGCTGGAAGAGATAATCTAGCCGGAGAATTCGCAGATGTGATAATCACCACTTTTCTTCTTGCAAAAGCGATGGATATTGAAATGAACTCTGCCATTGAAAACAAAATCAAAAAGATACAGGAAAAGCACAATAAGCAGCTCACGTAAGGTATTCCCTGGCAAGTTGCAAAAAGCTCCTAAATCTCTATAATTGCCGTTAATTATGCTAAAGCCACGTATTTGGGCGATTATCTTCATTTTGGCCGGTATTGGTATCGGCTACTTTAACTACGCTTCCTCCCCCTTCCAATTTGGCCTTGATATATCAGGAGGCTCTCATCTTGTCTATACAGCAGATGTTTCGTCTATTACCCCTGGGGAAGTTGACGATGCAATGGAATCACTTCGGGATGTGATTGAGCGTCGCGTGAACCTCTTCGGCGTTGCTGAGCCCATTGTTCAAACGGAAAGAGCGAGTACTCTTGCGGGGGAAGAAGAGAAAGGGCAATATCGCCTCATCGTTGAGCTTCCTGGAGTTACCGATATTGATAGTGCCGTCGCCATGATCGGCGAGACTCCTGTGCTTGAGTTCATGACCCTCCGTGCTCAGGCTGATCTTGATAAGTACAATAAAGCACTTGAAGCAGGGAAGAAGGCAGCAGAAGAAGGTACAACAGTATCCAAAGAAGATGAGGAGATTTTGCGTAATGGGCCATACGAGCCAACGGAGCTTACCGGGCGTTTCCTCACAAAGGCAACATTGCAATTTGATCAGGTGACACAGGAGCCATACATCACACTTGATTTTGATGATCGGGGAAAAGAGTCGTTTGCTTCTATTACGAAGGCAAACATTGGGAAGCCAGTTGCCATTTATCTTGATCGCAATCTAGGGAATTATATTCCGATTACGGAGCCTGTAGTACGAGAAGAGATCACAGAGGGAAAGGCGCAGATCACAGGGCAGTTTACTCCCGAAGAGGCAAAGGTTCTTGTTGGGCGTCTCAACTCTGGTGCGCTTCCTGTAGACAAGCTTGAGCTTATTGGTTCACAGTCTATCGGCCCTTCTCTTGGCGCGCAGGCGCTTGATGCGGGAGTAAAGGCAGGCATTTGGGGAACTGTCATTGCGGCACTTTTCCTTATTGTGTGGTATCGATTGCAAGGAGTCATCGCCACACTTGCCTTAGGTGTGTATATAGTTGTTGTACTCGCACTTTTTAAACTCATCCCAGTGACACTTACTGCTGCGGGCATCGCTGGTTTTATCCTTTCTATCGGCCTTGCTGTTGATGCGAATATCCTTATTTTTGAGCGCACCAAAGAAGAACTCCGTTCAGGTAAGAAACTCGAAGATGCGATCAAAGAAGGCTTTAGCCGCGCGTGGCTTTCTATTCGCGACAGTAACGTTTCAAGTATTATAACCGCAGTAATTCTTTTCTGGTTTGGGACAAGCCTTTTTGAGGGTTTTGCGCTTACATTTGGTATTGGTATTTTGGTAAGTATGCTCTCGGCGATTACGATCTCGCGAACATTCTTACTTGCTATCGCTAAGGGCGAAAATACTGGTGCGAAACGATTTTTATTCGGGACCGGCTTCATGAAATAGTCTATGTTTATCATCAACAACAAAAATATATTTATCGGTCTTTCGGTAATCTTTGTGCTTACTGCACTCACTTTTGTGTTTGTAAAAGGATTCAATTGGGGGATTGATTTTGTGGGGGGTACTATTACCGAGGTCCAATACACAGAGTCTCGTCCAGAGATCGCTACTGTGGCTTCGGCTATCGATGAGGCGGGGATTAAAGATGCACGCATTCAACCAACAGGGGATCTCGGGCTCATCGTCCGTACACGGGTGCTTTCTCAAGAGGAACAAGATGCTCTTGAAAGTGCCCTCTCCTCTGAAGGTAAACAGGGGATGGAGGTATTGCGTACAGACTCTATTGGGCCTACTCTTGGCAAAGAACTTCGTTCAAAAGCATGGATCGCTATTGGTACCGCAGTTATTGCGATCATTCTCTACATTGCGTATGTCTTTCGCAAGGTATCAGAACCGGTCTCCTCATGGAAATATGGCGTTGTTGCTATCATCGCGCTCGCACATGATGTCATTATTCCTGCAGGATTTTTCGCAGCGCTTGGATATGAGATAGATTCGCTTTTTGTCGTGGCACTTCTTGCCATACTCGGTCTTTCGGTGAACGATACGATTGTTGTCTTTGATCGCATTCGTGAGAATTTACTCAAAAAGACTGCCAAAGGATTTTCAAATACAGTTGGTAAAAGTCTTGAGCAAACGTTTGTACGTTCTATAAATACTTCAGCGACTGTACTTATCGTCCTGGCAGCACTTTACTTCGTGGGGCCCGAAGCTACCAAGCACTTTGTATTAGCGCTTGCCCTCGGTATGTTCTTCGGAACGTACTCTTCAATTTTCCTTGCCTCACCCCTCCTTACGGTGTTTGCCGGGAAAAGGGCTTAAAATAAGGACTTTTTCGGCTTCTCCCCAGGCGCTTGACCTGGGGTGAAATATGGCTATAATAGCCATACGCCTCTTATTGGGAGGCTCCGCCACGTGGCGGTTTTCTTTAGTCCATTGAAAGTTAAATAGTGATGTTTGTGATAGGGCAAATAGAAGAATCCATAATGGAGATATTTTTTCTCTTGCCCCGTCTTATTTTTAGAGTTTGATCCTAGCTCAGGATGAACGCTGGCGGCGTGGATAAGGCATGCAAGTCGAACGGCCCGCAAGGGCAGTGGCAGACGAGGTAGTAATACGTAGGAACTTACCCCAAAGACGGGAACAACTCCGCGAAAGCGGAGCTAATACCCGATAGTCCGACCACCACTTTTGACGGAATACAAAAGTATTGTTTCAAAAGTGGTGTTCGGTAAATGATTTATCGCTTTGGGAGAGGCCTGCGGTCTATCAGCTAGTTGGTAAGGTAATGGCTTACCAAGGCTATGACGGATAGGGGAGGTGAGAGCCTGACCCCCACCGATGGAACTGAGAGACGGTCCATACACCTACGGGTGGCCGCAGTCGAGAATCTTCCGCAATGGGCGAAA
>CAZTCT010000019.1:0-3771 GCA_964612415.1 uncultured Candidatus Saccharibacteria bacterium
GAAAACCCTTTCCGAAAACTGATTGTTGGATTATGAAATGAGCGCAAAAACATACAAAAAAGAAACGTTCCAATACCAGACAGCCCAAGTGCCCAAAGCCAAAAAGGGACCAAATGGTATTTCACTCTTCATTGTAAACCTCGCCCGCTTAATAAACAATGTGCGAAACTTTCCAAGTAGGATAAGCAGCACACCCACGATAGATCCTGTTATAAAAGCGAGTAGGATGGCAAGAAACCCTTGCGAAAGCCCGAGGAGCCACCCAATTGCAAGCGCGATCTTCGCATCTCCAAAACCCATCCACTTCCCTTTGGAAATAAGCCATAGCAATGCAAAGGGCGTTGCAAGTGCAGGTCCAGCAAAAAGGGCCGTGTATGTCGGCCACGCAAGCCCCCCATCCCCCACAAAGAGAGAGAGGACTGATATTCCGATAAGCAAGTAGATGTATAGATCCGGAATTATTTTATGTTTGATGTCATACACAATCACAACGACAAAAAGAGATGCAGTTACAAAAGCCCCTACAAGAAGGGCGACATCCCATAAAAAGAGTGCGGGTAAAAGTTTATAGGCAATACTTGCAAATAGTCCTGCTGTCAAAAGTTCAACAAGTGGATACTGCCATGAGATTGCGCTTTTGCATGTTGCGCACCGCCCTCTTTGCGCAAGAAAGCTTAAGACAGGCACCAGCTCCTTCCATGTGAGCGTCTTCCCGCATGAGAAACAAGCTGACCTATCCCACACCACAGAAGCCCCTGTGTGGTACCGAAGAACAAGAACATTCAAAAAACTCCCTACAATAAGACCAAAGAGAAAGGTAAGCAGAATAAACATCGGGCTTATTTTACCACAAACAAAAAACACCTCCTTGTGGGAGGTGTTTTTTTGCAGACAAACAATTGTTTTTATCCGCAGGTTTCGTCAGATCCATCTGCGATAGTATCTGAGTTGGTTGTTGTAGCCTGTCCTGTGCTATCTACACAGTAGTAAAGGCCTGTGTTGGTCTTCAATTGAGCTTGAAGTGCCCACTCACTTGCGTTGTCAGCACACTCAACTGCTCCAGAGCCGGCATTTGTAGCTCCTGTTTGGAACTGAAAGATACCGCCTGTTGAGGTACTGTCACAAACGTTGAGGTATGACTGTGTGTTGTTGTCATAATACAACTCAGCTTGTGCGCGTGCATTGTTGAGGTTTGACTTGATAGCTGCGTCAGCCCCCTTTGCTCGTGCGGTGTTGAGTGATGCCAACACGACAGATGCGAGGATACCAATGATCGCGATAACGACCAAAAGTTCGATAAGTGTAAAACCTTTTCTGTTACTCATGGAAACTTTGTTTGTTGTTTTAAACATTTTTATAATAAAGACCTGTAATACCTAGTAGAACAAGAATTTTTAGAGGTTTTCCCTCGGGATTTATGATACCACAGCACTCACTCGACGCAATATCCGTGTGGATAACTGATTTTGCCGCTAAAATGCCCCTGCAAGATTGTAAATTGGTACAAGCACCGCAGCCAAAACAAACCCCACCCCAAGGCCGAGCATAACGATCATGGCAGGCTCAATGAGTGAGACAATGGTGTCGGCGGTTGAATACACTTCTTTGCGATAAAAGTCGGCAAGTTTTTTAAGGATTGTGGCAAGATCTCCAGTTTCTTCTCCAATACGCACCATCTGCACCATAATCGGCGTGACCTCATCATACCCTTCAAGAGACTTAGAGAGCGTGCTCCCGCCCTTGAGAGCTTCAATGGACCCGTCAAGAATCTCTTCATATACTTTGTTCCCCACAAGGTTTCTTGTCACTTCAACCGCCTTTACCATCGGTAAGCTTGAAGAAAGCATCGTGTGCATGTTGTCTGCAATACGAGAAAGATAAAGTTCTTTGAGAAGTTTCCCGAAAACAGGTATTGATAATACAAATTTACTGAAAGAAATCGCCCCCGTCTTTGCGTAGTACCACACAAGACCGCCCGCAAGGGTAAGTAAAACCGCACTGAAAAGCCCATAATTCACAAGGAAATTACTGATCCCTATGATGAATTTAGTATAAATCGGTAGCTCTTGGCCACTTTCTGACAAAATTACCGTAAGACGTGGTATAACAAGGGTCAGAAGGAGGGTCATCACGGCAATGAACACAACGATCACGAACGCAGGATACATGAGTGCTCCACGAATTTTGGAAATAAGCTCATCGGTACGCTCCATGTAGTCTGCTAGATAGATGAGCACGTCGTTCATCTTTCCTGTTTCCTCTCCTGCCTTCACCATATTCACGTAAAAATCAGAGAACACGGACGGGTGCTTCCCTAGCGCCTGGGAAATGGTCATACCACTTTGGACGTCGTCTGCGGATTCTGTAAGCGCTTTTCTAAGTAGTGGTTTTTCTACCTGATCGGCAAGAAGTCTAAAAATTTGGAGCGCGGGGATTTGCGCGTCAAAGAGCGTCGACATCTGACGAGAAACGATCACAATATCTTTTGTTGAAACACGAGAAAAGAGCGCTATGTCTTTCTCAAACAACGGCTTCTTGTCTGAAGACTGGACAGACACAACAATAAGACCGCGTCGTTGCAACGCGCTTATTGCAATATCTTCATTGAGAGCGTCAATGCTTCCCGTTCGCTCTTCCCCGCTTTTTGTAAGTGCTTTGTAAAGGTAGAGCATGGATAATAATTATAGGAGACGTTCAAGACCCTTCGGATCAAATGAGTAGAGATACGCATTGTCTTGCGTGACCTCTCCACGGCGGACAAGATCTGCAAGTGAACGATTCATGTCAATCATTCCCTGTTGAGAGCCTGTTTCTACCACAACATGAATTTCATGTGTACGTCCTTCTCGGATAAGACTTGCGACCGCATTGTTGTTGATGAGAAGCTCATAGGCCGGAATAAGCCCACCAGAGACTCGCGGGATTAGCCGCTGGGAGAAAATGCCGAGTAAACTGCTTGAAAGCTGTGCGCGAATTTGCGACTGCTGATCACCTGGGAACGAGTCAATGATACGGTCAATTGTTTGGACAGCATCGTTTGTGTGTAGTGTAGAAAACACAAGATGGCCCGTTTCAGCAGCAGTTACCGCAGTTGAAATGGTCTCGTGTGAGCGCATTTCTCCGATCATGATGACATTCACATCCTGGCGGAACGCAGCTTTAAGAGCCGTATGGAAATCTCTTGTGTCAATTCCAACTTCTCGTTGATCAATAAGTGAGCGTTTTTCTGTAAATTGATATTCAATCGGGTCTTCAACGGTGACAATATGCTCGGCGCGCTCCTGGTTGATAAGCTCAACCATAGCCGCAAGTGTAGTGGACTTTCCTTGCCCCACAGGACCAACGACAAGAAAGAACCCTTGCTGCTTGCGAGAGAAGGTCTCAAGAATCGGAGGAAGATTGAGTTGACTGATATTCTTAATCGCACTTGGAATAACACGCAATGCGATACCTACAGCTCCACGTTGAAAAAAGGCGTTGCCTCTAAAGCGAATATCTCCATGAAAGTCATATGAGAAATCCAGCTCTTTCGTGGTTATGAACTGCTTATATTGTTCAGGAGTTGTGATCTGCTGAAGGAACCCCTGTATATGTTCACTGGTATATTTCTGTTTTTTTACAAGAGGAATCATCGTACCTGAAATACGAAGCATCGGCACATGATCAGCTGAAAGATGCAAATCTGATGCCCCCTCCCTCTTTACGATAAGCAGTAACTCCTCGAGTTCTTTTTGTTCCGACATGATATTAACCCCCTGCTTGATTTAATAT
>CAZTCT010000020.1:0-3606 GCA_964612415.1 uncultured Candidatus Saccharibacteria bacterium
GTCTTTACGGAAGTATAGCTGGCGGTGGAGTTAATAGTAAATCGCTCGGTGAATCTATTAAGGCATTCGCGATAATCCGCGGGCTTACATCAACTCCGGCGTATTTAGGAACGGCAAAAACGGTTAATGCTGTTGGAAGGGCGGCTCAAACACTTAAGATTAAGCCAGCTATAGAGGCTGTAACTAAAATTGCTGGGTCAAACCTTGTCAAATAAAGAAGATAACGGCGGTGATGATTAGAAAGACAACTAAAAATAGACCAAGGTTAGAAGCCCCGCCAAAATAAGACAGAGAGAGAGAAAGTATAAGCCCGACCACAACTAAGACACCAATTAAGAAGAAGACGCCCAAAAATGAATTTCTAAGTTGCTTCAAAAATCCAATACCCTCAGGATCGTGGAGTTGGAATGATTTCATGTCTCTTCCTCTATACTCCTAACCTAGGAATTTGTCAAACATGGAAAGAATCTGTATAAGCTGTAAAAAAACTTTCAATTTTAGGGCTTGCCCCACAG
The DNA here is from genome assembly GCA_964612415.1 of uncultured Candidatus Saccharibacteria bacterium. Taxonomy (GTDB): domain Bacteria; phylum Patescibacteriota; class Minisyncoccia; order Phycocordibacterales; family CAYRGE01; genus CAZTCT01. Next base: position 516 of record CAZTCT010000020.1, read on the forward strand.
ACATAGCCACGGGCAGAGGAAAATTTTGCTCTCGACCATGCTTAACAGGCTGGCGGAATCTTAATTCGAAAACGAAAACCGTAAGCTGCTTGCATTGCAAAAAAGATTACGAAAAACCGCTAAGTAGATTAAGCAGAACTAGGTTTTGCTCGAAGCCCTGCCAGTATAAATGGCAGTCAGAAAATAAGCGCGGGAATAACCACCCTCGTTGGGTTAGGGAAACTAGGACGTGCCTGATCTGTTTCAAATTATTTACGAAAAATCAGTACCAGCTCAAGAACGGAGAGGGGAAATACTGTTCAAAGGAATGCTTAGGAATAAGAAACTCATTAGAGAATAGGGGAGAAAATAACCCCAGCTGGAACAGTACAAAGATTGAATGTTCAACATGCAAAAAAAGTTACTACGAAATCGCTTTTAATCTTAAGAAAAATAAGAACCATTTTTGTTCAGTTAAGTGTTATGGGCTATGGCAAAGAGAAAATAGGAGGGGAGACAAAAGCCGGAGCTGGCAGGGCGGGAAAACAAAACTAAGTCAAACTATAAGAACATCAACCCAGTACCTTGAATGGCGGAATGCAATCTATAAAAGAGACAACTACACATGCCAGCACTGTGGCGAAAGGGGTCGTGAGTTGAACGCAGATCATATCGTCCCATTTTCGGAAATTATTAAAGAAAACAATATCGATTCGTTTTTAAAAGCTTCTAATTGTGGCTTTCTATGGAGCTTGGATAACGGTAGAACTTTATGTATTGATTGCCACCGTCTTACCGTAACCTACGGGCCGAAGCAGGTAAAAAGATTAAATCGCTCACCTGTACTCCTAACCCCTTAATCTGTCAAATCCTTTAAAAACCAAAATCCGCCCTTCGGCGGATATGGCTGATAATCTTCTCACACTAAACTAAACGGAAATTGAGAGAAAACTACCAAGTCTTAGAAGCTACAGACACTATAGCAGACGTTGACCCTAAAGTCAATATTACGCCTGTGGATAGTGGACCGGACGGGAGTTGCACCCGCTTCTATAGCTTCTAAGACCACAATCTTAACTGCATAAACGACCGGCCCACGTCTTATAAAGACAAATCCATTCTAATTCCTATTGAATTTCCAGTCAAAACGTGCTATAATCCCACACGAAAATCAAGACGGCGTTGAGCCTTACTCTTGCAAGTAAGGTTTTAATTTTTCAATGTCGACTCTTATCGAAAGACTCCGTTCTACCGGTTCTACATTCATCGACAAAATACGTCAGGGTGTAGAAAAATCGCCAGCCGTTCAAATGATGGCTGGAATGAATCCGTTTCAATCCGCCGCCAAAGACGTTCAGAATTATGAGCGTGGACTTCAAGCATCACAAACAGGTGAGCGCGTGTTGGGCGTTGATCCAAATAACTACCGAGAGACAGGTATGCACTTAGGTCTCAGGGAAAACACTATCAGCGCCGCGATGGGTGCGGTTAACGAGTTAGGGTACGGAGCTAAGGCAATTAAGTCCGCCGCGAAGCCAGTCATAAACAAAGCTGATGATATTCTCTCCGAAGCCCGTAAGTATAAGAGTGCAGAGGAGTTTGTGAAGGCACAGGAAGCACCGAAAACTGTAACCGTTTGGAATAAAAGCAAATTTTCTAGTGCTGGTGCATACACAGAAAGACCGGTCATAAGAAAGGTAGAGAACAAAACTCTATATCAGGGTGGTGACGATACTAGGCAATTTTGGACACCAGACAAAAAATATGCAGAGCAATTTGGTAATGTTAAGGAAAAAACTGGGACATTTTACCAAGTAGATAATGGCAATAGGATGACTGAGGTATATGTTGATGCCTCTAAAGTAAAATCCCAACTCACCGACCTCTGGAATAAAGCTAATAAACAAAAAGGTAGTATTTCTCCTAAAACAGCCCTACTCGCAGCCGGTGTTGGCGCCGCCGCCTCTATTAGTGCGCCACTCGCCGGAGAGATGATGAATAACTTAAACCAAAATTCCGACTATCAACTCATTAAACAAGCGATGGAAGAAGGTGATGGTTTATACGTTCTTGACCAGATAGAAAAAATCAACGACCCGGAAAAAAGAAGGGAACTTTGGTCATTCTATGACAAAAACTACGAAAAAGGCTATCTAAAAGTGAAGCCAAAGGAAAGTCCAGTACCCGGCCAAATAAGACAAGACAATAACCAGCAGCCAAATAATGGGGCGGTTCATACCACTTATCCTACCGCATCAAAAGCATCAGGGCAAATCTCTGGTGTAGTCCTTCCGCCTAAAGAAAACGCCACCTCGACACAGTTTACCGCTTTCACAAACTCATACCGAAAAGAAAAAGGATTAAACGAACTCTCATACGAGCCGACCCTTACGAACATTGCTCAATTAAGAGCTGAAGAAATCGCCGCTAATCCCGACCTTTGGAAGAACTCTAAACCCGGAGACCACAAAACAGCTAACGGGAAATTACTCTGGGATATCTACAAAGAGAATGGGTATGACTATCTTGTCGCCGGAGAAAATCTCGCCAAAGAATACCCCTCACTCGAGAAGGCTTTTGAAGCCCTCAAAAAATCGCCAACCCACCACGCGAACCTTATCAATCCCAAGTTTCAAGATTTGGGTATTGGTTGGGCGAAACTCCCTAATGGGAAGTGGGTTGTAGTACAAACATTTGGCAAAAAGAAATAGGTATGGCAGAAATCACAACCGATCACGATTTACTCATCAGAGTTGACCAGAAAGTTTCCGATTTGCACGGGAAAGTAGACAAGTTGACCGACGACCACGAAAGGAGAATCCGAGTTTTAGAAAAGAATAAGTGGCTTGTAACCGGAGCCGCAACCGCTCTCGCCACCGCCGCAAACTTCCTCATAGATATTCTGAAAAACTAATGAAACTCACTAACCCGTCTCCGAAATCTATTCTCAAAAAGTATCCCGAAGGTTCTATCTTTCAGGGATTTGGAGAAAACGGACAATACTACGCCGCCTATGGCTGGCCGAAGGGTCACAGTGGCTGGGATATTTTAGCCTATAAAGGCGCACCGATTGTCGCCGTCGCTGACGGGCAAGTGGTGAATGTAGTTTTAG
>CAZTCT010000021.1:0-3009 GCA_964612415.1 uncultured Candidatus Saccharibacteria bacterium
GGACCCTGGGGTCATCACCGGCCGAACGCGGCCAGCGTCAGGACGCGCGCAGGATGCGTGCGATGCCGCAGGCCTCCTGAGCATCGGCGATCTCCGCCCGCACCTCGTCGCTGGGATGGAACCACTCGCGCCCGTGGGCGAGCGAGGACGCGAGGCGCGCGTGCACCTCGGCCTCGACGTCGCGTGTGCCCTGCAGGCGCCAGGCCAGCAGGGTCGAGTCGGGCGGGTAGCGCTTGAGCCGCTCGGCCAGGTTCGTCGTGTAGCCGATCTTCACGAGCGCCCCGACGCGCAGGTAGTACACGACCGGGCCGAGCTCACGGATCAGCGCGCTGACGCTGCGTGTCGACTCCTGGCCGTACATCTTCACGGCTGGGCCGAGGTTGGTCTTACGCTTCTGCATGTCTCGGCCCTCCGATGGCCTAGACGACAGAAGCCCCGGGCGTCCAGGCCTGGGGCTTCGTCTTGGGATTGTCGAGGGGGGGCTTCCGCACCACATCCCCAACGAGCGGGAGCGTAGCAGGCGGCCGCGGCCACAGCCATGTCAAGCACCCTCGGCGCGTCGCCCGCCTGCGCGGATCGCCGCACGCACGCTGTTGAGCTCGTAGAGCCCGCCGTGCCGCTGCACGTGGCCGTCGCGCGCCCAGCGGCGCAGGGTCCGCTCGCCGACGCGCATGAGCAGGGCGACGTCCTCGGCAGGCAGCCAGACGCCGGCGTCGCGGTCGGATGCGACGACGAGCAGCAGGCGCTCGACCTCCCAGCGGGAGCCGCAGCGCTTGCACCAGACGACGTCGCTGCGCTCGAGTCCGGTGATGGTCAGGCGCGCGCCGCACGTGCCGTCGTCGTGGTCGGCGGGGCAGTCGACGACGGTGGCGCGGGCGGTCCCGGTGCGGGCTGCCTGGCGCGCGGTGACGACGAGGTCGCTGAGCTCCTGGGCGAAGACGTCGATGCCGGGGTGGCTCTGGCAGGCGCGCAGCAGGCCTCGGCGCATGACGCTGCAGACGTCGACGAGGGTCGCGCCGACGGGGTCGCTGGGGTGGTGGCTGCGGCGGGTCCAGTCGACGGGCTCCTCGTCGTAGTGCTCGGTCCAGTCGCGGTGCCAGGTGGCGAGGACGCCGATGACGTCGACGCCGCTGCGCAGGTCGAGCGCGCCGATGCGCAGGCCGAGGCTGGTCTCGGTGCCACGTCCGGTGCCGCTGCCGCGTGCAGGAAGCAGCTCGCCGGCGGCGAGGGCGTAGAGCTCGGGGAGCTCGACGAGGTGCTGGGCCATGCGGTCGTGGCAGCGCTGGCAGGTCATGCCGAGGTGGGTGCCGCGGACGGGGCAGTCGGCGCGTGGGTCGGGCTCGGGCTCGTAGTCGCGCCAGCCCTGGGCTCGGGCCTGCTGGCGCGCCTCGTGGCGGGCCTGGCGTGCGAGGGTGCGGCAGTCCTCGCCCTCGAGGTGGGCGTGCTGGTGGCAGACGACGCAGTTGCGCGCCGTGCACGTCTCGGGGCGCTCGGTCACGGGCGGTCCATGTCGAGGCTGCTGGCGACCTGGTCGGCGATGGCCGTGACGGGCCGGGGGCGCTCGTCCCCGGAGGCGATGCGGTGCCGCCCCTCGCGGAGCGCCGCGATGTACGCGCGGGTGTCGCCGGGGTCGGCGTCGGGGAGCGGGTCGGGCACCGCGGCCAGGCGGTTGCGGCGCAGCGCCTTGACGCGGGTGGCGACGTGCGCGGGCATGAGCCAGTCGGTGGTGTCGGCGTAGTGCCCGGCGATGGCGGTCTTGACGTCGTCGAACTCGAGGTGGCCGAGGGCGGCGTGCCATGCGGCGACGTCGGCCTCGCCGACTGTGCGGCGGTCGAAGGCGGCGGCCATGCCCAGGGCGAGTGCGGTCTCCGAGCGGTTCATGGTCAGGCTCCGATCTGGGGGATCTCGACGCCGTCCTCAGCTGCGTACCGGGCGGCGAGCGCGAGCGCGTCGCCGACGCGCTGGTCGGTCGTGGGCGGGCTGGTGCGTCGGCGGTCGGCGTGGGTGCGCGTCTCGTGGACGACGCTGGCGAGGGCGCTGGGGTGCAGACCCTTGGCGTGCCAGGCGGCGAGGCCGCGGCGGACGTCGGCGGGCGGGATGCCCTCGTCGAGGAGGATCTTGATCTCACGGGCGGTCTGGCCGATGACGCGCTTGGGGGGGCGCTGGGAGCAGTGGTCGATCCACTCGGCGATCAGGGCCTGCGCGGCGCCGTCGTCGGCGCCGGCTGCGACGTAGTCGCTTCCATCTCCATCTCCCTGATCCATTCCCTGATCCATCTCCTTACGCGCGCGGAGTGAGTCCTCCGTGAACGTTCCGTGCTCATTCAGTGAATGAGGCAGCGAGCGAGACACGGAATCCGGCACGGAGAAGTCACCTACAGGCTTGTCGCGACGCGACTTGTTGCAGCCGACGTGGCAGGCGCGCACGTTGCTCGGCTGGTCGTCCCCCCCAGCCGCCACCGGGATGACGTGGTCGATCGACAGGTTCAGCGAGGCCGAGCCTTCGACAGTCGTGCCGTCGATCACCTGACCTGCCCGCGTGGTGTTGATCGGCCCGCGGCACAGGTGGCAGGTCCAGGCGTCCCGCTCGGCGTACATGAGACGGACGCGCTCGCTGGTCAGGCATGGGGGCTGGAACTTGCCAGGCTGAGGGCGGTTGATCTTCTGATGCCGGCGAAAGTTGACGACGTAGGCGAGCTTCTGCCGGCCGCCCTTGGTCGGTTCGTAGCAGAAGACGAGCCCGGCCGCTTCGACCTCCTGCATGAGCGCCGCCACACGCTTGGCTGTGAGGCTGTCGTACATGAAGAGGGAGGCGTTGAGGTAGTCGGCCGTCCACCGCAGGATGCCCTCGTCGTCGGCGAGATTCCACGACCCGATGAAGAGGAGCCGCGCCAGGGGTGAGAGAGCGCCGACGGACTCGTCCTCCCAGAACTCAGGCTTGACCGAGCGGATGCGGGCCATGTCAGGCGTTCTCCTTGCAGTGGTCGAGGATGTCGCGGGCTGCTACGCC
>CAZTCT010000022.1:0-2665 GCA_964612415.1 uncultured Candidatus Saccharibacteria bacterium
TGTGATAATCCCCTTTGGGAACATTCCTAATAATATTGTGGTCAATGCGATTATCTACCGTTAGCCCCCAAGGGTCTGTAGGACGAGGCGAAAGAATAGTTATGCCAATAGAGAGATTCCCGTCCATGATGAGATGATCGAAACGATTCCGGCTTGACCCATCTACCACATCAATAATGCGGTCAATATTATTTCCACATGATTGGAAGGTGGAGTCTGTAAAACGATTATCTGTTGCTTTCACAAAGCGTACAAAATAATTTCCGCAGTTATCAAAGTGAAACCCTCCCACAATATTGTAACTACCCTCTAGTGTAAGTCCTCGTTGGTGTTTCCCCGTAAACGTCACTCCCCCAGGAGTTTCTGCGGTGTAGATAATAGGGTTTGTGGCAGTGCCATTTGAAGGAATAGTGAGTTTCCACCCACCGTAGGTACCATTCTTGATCTTAATAACATCACCGGGCTTCGCTGCGGCAGCGGCTGCATTGAATTCCGCTGCAGTAGTAACTAAGGTGGTAGACCCTTGGGCTTGGGAAATAACATTTTGCCAGTTGATAGGATCGTCAGCAGTTTGTGTGCTGGTACTTCCTCCCGTCGTCCCTCCTGTAGTGGTACCCCCACTTGTCACCGGCTGTGATGTTGCGGTTTTTTTGATGCCCTGCAAATTCCACTTGGGGACCGCACAGGTGGTGTCTGAGCAGCCACACTTCCAGGTGTTTGATTGGTAGGTACAGACGTAGGAGGCAAAGTAGTTTTGGGTTTGTTGTTCGGTGGTGGTGAGGGGTACGGTGGTATTTGCAGTCCCAATGATCCATTGACCGTTCCCTGCGGTGTTAGGGCCGGTGAGGGTAATGGGGTTCCAGGTTTGACCGTTTCTGGTGTAGTAGGCTTGGTTCCATATGTAGGTGGTTGATTGGGAGTTTCCTGAGGTTAAGGTGACGGTGTTGTTTCCGTTGCAGAGGGCGGAGAGGAGGAGTTCACGGGCTGTGGTGAAGAGGTTGTAGGGGGCTCCGTAGCCTTGTGGGGGTGTGGTGGTGTTTGTGTAGGTGGAGCAGATACTTGAGGTTGAGGTGACTTGGGCGAGTTGGGCTTGGATGTTCGGTATAAGTGCAAATGATTGTGGGCGCAATGCAGAAAAAAGCGTCGCGCTTCCGACAAGAAACGAGAAGAGGAGTGTGGTGAGTAGAAGAAATGGAAGTTTGTTGAGCATGTTTAAGGATTGTACCCTGCTGGGAAATATGGGAATGCAAAGGTACCTGGAGGGCCAAAGGTATCAATGGCGGTATGCCAGTCAGCAAGAGATGGTTTGCGTGGGTCAGTATCACTCCAATCAAGTACTATCTGATGAATTGGCCAAGGCCCCGAAGGATCGTCGCCCACTTGCCCTAATCCAGAATCTTTGTTTGTGCCTTTTGGTGGACCAGAAAGCGCCCAGAGAACATGCGATGCTGTTTGTGGCACAGTGACATTACTGTATCCCCATGGGTTTGGAACTCCTGCCACGAATGTAGTCAATGCAACATTTATGCCATTTCCTCCGGCATAGCCATTTAACTCTGTTGCCTCCTGTAATGGCCTTATGTCTTTCTGATACACGCCATCGGGACTACTAAAGCGTGAGGAGCCATTAAGTCCGGTGCTACTGGTATTAGTAAGTTTTACATCCGGAAAATGCATTCCGACTATTGGATTTTGCATGTAAGGCCATTCAGCGTCTTTGCGATTGCCATCGAGAAGTGATGCACCATATATTGCAATTCCAGACGCACCCCAAATGCTCGCCATTCCTTTACTTCTCAAACCAGTTCCTGTAAAAAGGTTGGCTTGGTTATAATCTGCCGGTGGCACAAAAGCAGAGCCGCCCGTGAATATTTCGCCACCGCTGTTCACTCCCATTACTTTGTTGATATTGCCTGTTTGTACCAAATGATCGTACAAAGCTTTTTGGAATGTAAGCCATTCATCTAAAATTGGCGGGGATGCGCCGACATTCGTCCTCCCCTGAAGATCTGGCCCTGAGAATCGATAGTATTTGGGAATAGTACCTCCATTGCCGGTAGTAAACACGCCATCATACGGAGCAGCAAGAAGCCAGTTGGGTACATTGGGAGAACTTCCTCCATAGCTGACATCTCGGATTTCTACATAGATCATCGCACCCTCATTCTTTACTGCATTTATTTCGAATGTTGAATCAAGTAATGACCAGTCATACCCTGGATCATTTGGATTTGATGGATTTGCAGGTCTTACATTTGAGTTTGTATAAAATCTCTCCCAGTTGAGTCGTCTTGCAATGCTCCCATATACACCTTTAGGTCGATACGAGGTTTTACGCTCACCGTCAAACATTTCTTGCCACCTTCTTTCGAGAGAAGTGAGTGTTGCGTTCTCACCACCGCCGGTAATAATAAATCCCGGATAAAACTTCAGGTTCGTCCCTGGGAATAACGTAGACCCTGATGAGGCACTCCCTCCCGTCGTCCCTCCTGTAGTGGTACCCCCACTTGTCACCGGCTGTGATGTTGCGGTTTTTTTGATGCCCTGCAAATTCCACTTGGGGACCGCACAGGTGGTGTCTGAGCAGCCACACTTCCAGGTGTTTGATTGGTAGGTACAGACGTAGGAGGCAAAGTAGTTTTGGGTTTGTTGTTCTGTGGTGGTG
>CAZTCT010000023.1:0-2419 GCA_964612415.1 uncultured Candidatus Saccharibacteria bacterium
CGATGGAGACGAACTCCGACTTCATTTTATCCAAGCGCTCCAAGCGGGCATTGGCGCCGGCGAGCTCGGTAGCGAGTCTTTGCGCCAGTGTTTTTTGCTCGATCTCTCGCCTCACGCTTCGTACCAGCAGGTATCCCATGAGCAAAATGACTGGAGCGGTCAGTAAAGTAACGATGCGAATGTTTTCAGTAGAACGAATGAACAACAGGGACACCACCATGACAAATATACCGGTAATAAGCGCTTGGGCGCCGAACAGTTTGGCGTTTAAGCTGTTATAGCGAATGATCAGATAGACCAAAAGTGCGACGAACAGCGGCAAGCCGAAGAGACCGTATTGACCCAATTCCCAATCCACTCCGATAGTGCCCACTATGTTTCCCAGCGAAAATGAGATCAGAAAGAGCGATGTGCCCATAGTGCCCAGGATGATTTCGCCGGCGCGACCCTTTTCTCGGCCGGTAAAAAGGTATTTGAGACCGATTCCAAGTATCCAAAGCGCGATAAAAATCTCCAAGAAGTACGCGTACAAAACCAAATTGCCTTCGACTGCCTCGCGATAGCAGTTGGTGTAATCATAGCCGACGAGATTCAGGGACGTGTGCGAAAACGCTATCAGAGGAAGGTACAAAAACAGCAGCAGCGCTTCTTGTTTCCAGGATGGGGGACGCTTGTTGACGAAATGATTGATGAAGTACAAAGCCCCGATGTATATCAGGACTTCAAAGTGCAAAATGATGGACCAGAAGAACATGGTCTCGATCGGATTTGCCGTAGCCCACAAAATCAAATCTGAAAAACTCCAGGCGGTGAACATCACCGTCATGAACATCAGGGCTTGCGTGGCTTTGTGATAGCGATTCTGCCACCACAATGTTCCGACCAATAAAATGGAACAAAGGATAGGCAACAGGTGGGAGTAATAAATAAAATTGCCGAACACATTATCGGAGAAAACCATCAAAAATGGTTCGGTATCCCACGCGCAATATATCGGATCAATAAACTCCATAATAGTTACTCCTCGAGCTCCGGCAATCCATCCGGATTCACCAGTACCTCAAATTCCTGCTTCTCGACCATGACGTAATAAGACATGCCGATCGATAGTACGACGCCCCAAGTCCAAAGTATTTTTACAACAGTTGAGGGCGTCATAGCTTATTGGCTGCTTAAAGCGCTTTTATACAGCTTCTTAAAGTATGTAGAAATGTACGGCAGATACTCTTGGAAGCGGTGCTCAGGCAAAAATTGTATCGATCGGATAATTCCACGGCAGTTGGCTTCTCCGCAAAGGCACTTCATCTCCCAGCGGGGATCGCCTTCAATAGTGGAATAGTCGATTGTCAGCTCCTCACCTTCCTTGATGTCTCTGAGAGCCGCTACGGTGACTTTACCCTTGATCCCCGTGTTGGGATTGCACGAATGATTAATGAATTTGTAAGGCTTATCAGGATCAATCCATTGATCTTTCGCCACTCCAACCCAGTCCGGATTCGCCAGCGCGTCTTCCTTTGACTGATTGACTTTGAATTTGAGCGGGCCGGTAAAACGAAAAATAACATCTCCTTTCTTAGCATCATCGCCTATCCGGATACCCATGCCTTCAATTTCGCTGCTGCAAACGTAAATGTGTTTCATTCTCACTTATCTTAGCAACCAGATCCTAAAAATCATAAATTTTTATACACAATACGAAAACGCGCCCCGTTGGAATTCGGGGCGCGGTATTCATTCGGCCGGTATAGATACCGGGTGACGAGCTGTGCGCATGGCGAGAATGGCCACGGCGAGGTGAAGTCCGAAGTAATAGACAGGATAGAATCCCGACCACCACAAATTGTCTCCGCCGCGCATGAGCAAGCTCGCAAGCAGGCAAACGTACGCCGCGCACCAGATGAGCCACATCGCCGGCCGCTCGCTTTCTGGTTCGCGCCAGGTAGTCCGCCAGATCGGGATGAAGGTCACGATCGTGGTAACGACAGCGAGCACGTTGGCCTCTTCAGGCATATCGAGAGCAAGGAAGATGACGAGCGCGACGACGTCGAATCCGACGAACGCCCAATCTTGCAACTCCGGATGATGATAGACCGTCCGACCCGTGCCTCGACGGCGTTCTCGAATTTGCGAAAAAATGGTCGCAAACGTGATAGCGCCAAGCCCGAGGACGCAGGCCAAAGGCAGCAACGACGACGACCAATGCGAATCGGTCATATGGTCGTATGTCTGCCACTCGACTATGCCGCCAAACAGCCACAGCAACCATGTGGCGGCGTTTGGCTTCACTTTCTCCGCCAGCACCTGCTCCGCGTACATTACATACGCGATCAGATGCAAAACGAAGGCAGTAATACCGAATACTTCTGCCCACCACATGGGTGACTCCTCTAATTTTCAAGATCACGCTTTTGTGACCTCA
>CAZTCT010000024.1:0-2387 GCA_964612415.1 uncultured Candidatus Saccharibacteria bacterium
CACCCATAAATGGGTCAAGGCAGACCCCCCCCGGCGGACAACCAGCCTTCACCATTGGCTCGATAAGAGTTTCGGGAAAAGTAGCAAAGTGAGCTTCTTTGAAGGGCTTGGTGGCGGTAAACCAGACACTTCTTTTATTTCTTGTTTCTGTAACTCCACAATTTCCTATATTCCCAAGTTTTTTTGCTTGTTCGACAGATATGCCATTTGGTCTTTTTCGTTTTTGGATAATTGCCTGTTTACTGTCATATCCATATTCCCTATCTCGCACAACTCCACTCGGTCTATTTTCTTTCGTTACGGCAGGTTCTTTAATCGCCTCATTATCAAAGTAGTATTTCTGGCTCTTAGAAAGTAAGAAAATATACTCGTGGCTCTTGGTACACCTATCTGTTACGGATTCAGGCATTGGGTTCGGTTTCGCCCAAATAATGTCTTGGCGGAGATACCAACCGTCAGCTTGGAGAGCGAAGGCTACGCGCCACGGAATACCAACAAGGTCTTTAGGCTTTAGTCCTTCGGGTGCTTTTTTGGCTTTCCCTGCGATTGCCCGCGTCCCCCGATTACTGTGCTGTTTCGCTCCTTGTCCGCCATTCCCGCCAGCCGCATAACTATCCCCTAAGTTGAGCCATAGTGTGCCTTCCTTTTTCAGAACCCGCTTACACTCTCGGAGTACGGCCACTAAGTTCGCAACGTATTCTTCAGGGGTCTTTTCGAGTCCGAGCTGTCCTTCTTGCCCGTAATCTCGAAGTCCCCAGTAGGGCGGAGAAGTGATAACACAATCAATGGTTTCGGCCGCGAAAAAAGAAAGAACAGAAAACGAATCCCCTTGTACGATTTTATTTATTTCCATTTCTTCAGCTTTTCTGTATAAGAGGCTATTGATTCGATGAGTTCTTGACGGGTAAACTCTTTTCTTTTTTTGTCGGCGGCTTTTAGTTCGTCTACCACTTCCTGCCCGTATCTCTTGACCATAAATACTTCATAGTTCGCCTTCACCTCCTCCTTGTTGTACTTCTGGTTCGAGAATCCTCCGTTGCACGGTTTACATTGAAAATGGATTTGCCGAATATCATACACGATTGCGTTGTGCCTGCCGTCTATGAAGTGTCCAGCATCTCCTTGCTTCCAGTGAAGCCATCTATCGCAGGAACAGCACTTAACCATTCCGTTCTCATCTGCATCACGCCGCCGAATAAAAAGAGAAATGAGCTTCCATAACTTCTTCTTGTAATAACTGACTGATTTGAGCTTTACTGGCTTATCTTTACGTCTTGGAACGGTGGACATTTAAGGGGTTAGGATTTCTTTGGTTTCTTTTTGGGGGGCGAGAGTTAATCGCAGTAGTCATAAACTTCTTTTATCTCGCTCCTTTGCCAGTATTCTTTCGGTTTTTCTGTGTATCTCCGCTCCCTGTAGACCTTCTCTTTGCCGCACGGAGGACACATATAGATTGTTTTGAAAATCCAATATTTCTTTTTCATATTTCGCGCGGAAAAAAGATTAAAGGTTATCGCTGACCAGCTTCTAATATCGGCAGACTAGCTTCGGTAGGCACATAAATGACACTCTCGTTTCCACTCAATTTATCAATCCACAAGTAGCGGAGATAAGATTCGTTTCCCTGTAAACTATCGGCGATAATTCTGTTGGCTTCAGCGACTCCCTTTGCTCGTTCGATTTCTGCTTCAGCTTTCAAAACCGCCGACTCTTTAAGTGCTTTTGCATCTTCAATAGCAATCTTCTTTTCCCACTCCTGTTGGCGGAGGTTCGCCTGACCAGTTAAATCCTGCTTATAAAACCGATACTTCGGCATACCCCACATCCAAAGAGCAATGACCGCGAAAAGAGTAAGAAGGCTGATAATCAAAATCTTTAATGTTTTATTGCTTTCCATATTTTTTATTTAATTAAGTGGTAATTAAAGCCTCTCCGCCTCCTGTTTAAGCTCGTTAGCTTTAGAGATGAGTTCGTCGGCTTTCTTCATCAGCTCTTCCTTTTTACCGTCGCCGCTAATCTTAATTCCAGTAATCTCGTAGAAGATTTCAACGTCGAAGTTAGGAAGGGATTTATACCAGTCTTTAGTTTCTTTCGGGGCTTCACTCCACGCCTTCGCCCACGCTTCTTTATAACTAAGAGTTTTTAAGTAGCCACCCATTTGTTCAGCTCCGCTTTTTTCTTTCTTTTCGGCGGCGGTCATTTCGGAGTAATTTATCCAGCCAGTAACGGGGAGTGAAATATCGTTATAACCAAACTTCTTGCGGAACTCGGTATAAGTTAAATCACAATCCTTATTGAAGGAGCGCATCTTTGGCTCGTTCGTGTTAAATATGCCGGAGTTGCAGTAGCCGGAGTTGTAGTCGCCGGAGTTGCAGTAGCCGGAGTTG
>CAZTCT010000025.1:0-2280 GCA_964612415.1 uncultured Candidatus Saccharibacteria bacterium
TACCACTTGGCCTTCTGCGTCCACGGCGCAAACCCGATATCCGTACTGGCGGCATGGGCCAGGAACGGCAGGCAACAAAAAAGGGCCATGAGGCCCCTGTAGATTTGCTTCATCGCTCGTGCTCCTAGTCTCTGGTTCTGCGCCGCGCAACCATGTCTCGTATCTCGTTGAACGTCATGTCGGTAGCAGTGCGCCAGCGTGTGGGCTCTGACGCCTTGGCTTCCATCTCTGTCTGCCAGGCGATCGCGAGGTATCGCATGGCATCGCTCGGGTGCGAGGTCCAGTCGTGGACGGGTTGATCGCGGAACATCTTGCGGTCCTCGTCCCACTCCCGCCGATACTGGGTCAGCGCCTCGATACCGTCCGCGCAGCGCTCCTCGTCGAGGTAGAGCCGCGGGAAGGTCTTGCGGACCGCCTGGATGCCGTCCTGCACACTCAGGTTTGGCACGAGGCGCGAGGCATAGCCGTTGTCGAGGAACTGCTGCTGCACGGATTTCCCTTTGGCCGCGAGCGTCTTGGCCTTCGCATCATGCGGCAGCCACAGGAACGGCTTGCCGGCGAACTGCGCGTACTCGTAACCGCGGTCATTCAGGACCGTGCAATAAAAATCCACGTCCTTGCCGTGGTTGTAGTAGTAGTCGATGACGTGGATCTCGCCGCGCGTGACCTGGAAGAACCAGATCGCGCAGTCGTCGTCATAGCCCAGATCCCATGCCGTGAAGACCGGGATCGCCTCGTCGTACGGCACGCGGCAGATCCGGCCCTCGGCCCGGGCTCGCGACAGCTCGGCGCCGTAGTAGGAGCCGAGAATGGCGGCATCGAAGCTGCAGAGATATTCCTGCTCGAACAGCGCGCGGCCCTGATCCTCGCCGTAGTCCTGAATGTAGGCGGCGCGCTCGCTCTCCAGCTGCTCGGCGCTGAATACCCCGGTCTCGTGCGCGCTCAATACCTGCGCGAACGCCTGCTGCTCGCCCATAGCGGCCCGCAGCGTGTTGTAGGCGTGGTTCTTGCCGCGCGGCGTGGTGATGAAGACCTGCCAGCCGTTGTTCTCCGCAATGATCGGCCGCAGATACGCTCGAGCCGCCGGATTGGCGAGCGCCCATTCCGAGAACGTCACTCCCGCCGGCGTCGACCCCACAAGGCGGTTGTAGGAATCCGATCCAACGACCTGCCACGTGGAACCGTTCTTGAAGACGATCTGCATTTCCTGCTCGCGGGTGGTCTCCCGGAGTTCGTGCGGAAAGGCTTCGTCGATACGACGTTTCCCGGTGTGCGGATTGACCGCCGCCCAGATCGCTTTGCGCGCCTGACTGTATTCAGGTAGGAGGTGCCAGTACCCAGCGACCCGGCGGAACGCACTGACCGCCGCCCAGTGCAGTGCTACCTCGTCTTTCCCGGAGCGCCGGTGCCAGCACAACTCGGCGTGCCGGCCGCCAGCCTGCAGATACCTCCAGGCCGGCAACTGATATCCCCGCGGGCGCCAGTTGTGCGGGAGCGCGATCTCCGTCAAAACTGGACGATCTTGACGACGATCGGCTGGCCACCCGGACCGCTATGCTCCATCGTCGCCAGCTTCGGATGAACGTAAGGCGCGGCAGCCTTGGCCATCTCGTCCCTGCGCTTCTGATCCGCCTTCTCATCCCGCATGACACTGAGCATGTAGTCGAGCGGCGTCAGACCGGAAGCGGCGATCTCGGCCGCCTTGGCGGCGCTGGCTTTGTTCGGGGTGCCCTTTTTCCGGCCCCCAAATTTCTGGCGTTTGACTGGTTTGGTCATGGTCTACTGATGCACTACTTTAGTTCGTTGCAACGCACAACTAACTCACGAGCCCCATGCCTGCGCTGACGCCGGCGTCGGCCAGCGCCTTGGGGTTTCCGCCTGCGACGTCGGCGATGGTCTTGCCCAAGCCGAAGATCTTGCCGGCGGTGCCGAGAGGACCCGCCACCAGGCCGGGCAGCAGGAACGGGGCGGCAAAGCTCGCCACGCCCAAGAGCCCCTTGACCGGATCGAGCCCGTGCTCCACGAGCCGGGCATTCTCCAGCGCCTTGGCGGCCTCGTCGGGCGTGGGGATCTTGCCGTCGCGGGCAAACTTGCCCACCGGCACCCCGACCATCTCTCCAGTGCCCAAGGGGGCGCGGAGCATGATGCGCGACATCTGCGGGCTGCCCAGTTGATTGCCGGATCCTGGAGCAGCGACCGGCAGGTCGGTCAGGTACTTGCTGCCGGTCTCGGTGTTGGCGTCCGCGATCGTCTTGCCGCTGGCGCGATTGAAAGCGTCCA
>CAZTCT010000026.1:0-2279 GCA_964612415.1 uncultured Candidatus Saccharibacteria bacterium
CTTTTTGTTCGCCGACAATCTTTCCGTTCTCGTAGTTATGAAAGTAATCTAAACGGGACTGTTCAAGCCGTTCACTTATCCCACATAGATTGACTGAGGTACCAAGGTTTGTTTCCGTTATGTTCATATATCCAGTTGGCCATTCGGCGGTTCCCGTTAAAACTATATATATCCAACCCTAGCTCCGTAGCTTGCTCTCCCCATACAGAAAGGTTTATCTGGCACTGACCTATATCTTGGTTGTTTACTCGGCCCCGTAGAACGTTTCCTTGACTGTCCCAGTGTCGTGGTTCGAGTTTCCAGTTTCCCGTGCTTTCTGCGGCGCATATAGCTTTTAGTTCTGGGGCGATAAACTCAACTTCGTGTTCGTTTTCGTGAGCTTGGCTAATTTTAATCGGCGCGACGGCTATCTTAGTTAATAAGAAGAATCCGGCGAGTATACTGACTATTAAGATGGTGATGGTAAGGCATTTTTTAAGTGTTTGCATTGATGGTTATTGGGCGGACTGGCAACGGCTTATCTTTGCCGCCCAAAATAGACACCGTATCGAGGGCGTCTATTTTAGATTGCAAAGACTTTGCTTCTTGAACGAATTGGCGCACTCCGTCCATAAAGCGCATATCAGGAACACCCCAACGATTTAGAAGGTTATTTATTTGGTGGTTCCACATATCTTTATTTGACATAAAAAGAACTCGCTGAATTAGTGTTTCATTGAACTTACTGAGAAACTTCCGGGGCGTGCGAAGGACCTCATCATTATCAATTCTTACAATTAGAAACTTATGATTTCGCATTATCCGTTCATCTCTATTCCAATCCCTCGATAGTTGCCCGTTGTGGATACCGCCGTCTATCTCAAACGCCATATCAGCTCCGTGGACAAAAATATCAAGGTAGTATCTTTTCTTAGGAAGACCATCCTTAGCTTTAAGTTTTACTGTTTTATCAGTCTCAATCTTTAACTTATCTCCGTAGATAGACTTAATATAAAGAACGGCCGCCGTGTGTGCTGGCGTCATATTCTTCTTTAGTCTTACTCTAAATGTATCCATCTTATTATTGGCGGCATTGCTCTGGCCGCCTATCAGGGAACCCTATCGCTCACCGAGTAAGGTTTTAACCGTTGATCTATATAAGATTATTTGGTCTCGGGCGTAATAATTCCCTGATAGAAGGCTGATAAGTTTTTAAGGTACGTTCCTTTTCCTGCGGCGGAAGCCCTGAGGTCGATGGCAGAGCTTCTCCGTGGGGGGGCTGGAAGCGAATCTCCTTGATTCGCCGCAGAAAAACGAAAAAAAAGACGCTGTTCACGTCTACTAAAAAGAAACTATTAAGTTGTCCACGGTGGGCGGGGGAAAATCCCCCACCCGACATAGGCAGTATAGCAGATTATAGGAAAAAGTCAATAGGTTAAAATATCCTCGCCGACAACACTCCTTTTTTCTTGGAGTTCATACACGTTCTACAGAATACGCTTTGAACTTTCCCGTCTTTATAGATAACCTCGATTTGATGTTCGGGGTGTTTATCAAAAACCTTTTGGAGTTGTTCGGTGTTCATAGAGATGATGATGGCCACTTTTGAATAGAGTGGCCGAACTATTGACGGGCCTTCGGGTGGTAGCGAAACCCCTTTGGCCTAACTTGCGCTCCCCTTTCAGAGAGCTTGTAGGATGCGAGGCGGCGGTTGATACTGTGCTTTATAGGCTTGTGGCCTGGTAGGTCGGACAGCAACCGTTAGACCTCGCAAAATAGGTGCCTGTATTACGCCACAGGCGGGGCGAGATGAGGATCACCCCCCTTCAAGCCGGACGGACACCTTTCGGGTGAACCCTCCGATAGAGGAAGTAGCAGCCGTAGTGGACGTGGAGTCCTTCTACGATGTGGAAAACTTTCTGGTCAGGCCTGACTTGCGTCTTGCACTGAGCGCAGATCGTCTTCTTCTCCTTGATCTTCGGCCGCTCGTTATGCGGCATCGTTGCCTCCCATCAGCTTGAGTTCGTCTTCGAGGTCAGCCGTGAGCAGTCCGATTGCCCGCTCGAACGGGATGGCCTCGTACTCCGGCGTGCCGTTCTTCTTCTTCCCCACGATGAGGTACAGAAGTTTTCCGGCAGCGAGTTCTTCGATGAGCTTCTTGGTACACACGGTGAGTGTGTCCCGCAGATGCTTCTTGGAGTACTCCTGCACCTCTTGGCAGATGCTTGCAAGGTACCGCAGGTGGACGAGCGAACGCTCAACCTTTGCTCGCTGGTAGGCGTTCATCGCGCTCCTCTCTC
>CAZTCT010000027.1:0-1841 GCA_964612415.1 uncultured Candidatus Saccharibacteria bacterium
AAATCGGTCATGAACAACCTCAATTTTTCATTCGAGAGTATGACTCGCTCAATTCGTACAGGGAAAAATTTTTCCTGCGCAGGAAATCCATGCACGTCATTCTCGTTTACAGACAAAGACGGCCGTTCGATAGTGTATCGACTTGTTGAGGATGGTGATATCGGACGCATTGAACGACAAGTAAGTACGGAAGGTTTTCTTACTCTCACGGCGCCTGAAGTGGACATTGATTTGTTGGAGTTCTACCTTTCGCCCCCCGGAGAACAGCCGCGCGTTTTCATCCTTGCGAAGGGGAGTGCTGGACCAAGTGAAAAAACGCGCACGGAGTTTAGTTTGCAGACACTTGCGACACAGCGCTTTCTCGCCCGTTAACCATGTCTATACAAAAATTACAACAACACACAGAGAAAGGATTTACCTTCGTTGAAACGCTTGTTGCAATCGCCATTCTTGTGCTTGGTGTTGTTGCGCCGCTTGCGTTGACGTACCAAAGTTTGTCTGCGTCCCGCATCGCGCGAAATCAAATTACGGCAACGTTTCTTGCAGAGGAAGCAATTGAGTATGTGCGCGCAATCCGAGATTCAAACAGTTTGAGCGGCTCCTCGTGGCTTTTGGGTCTTGAGGATTGCTTGACGGAGGGGGGTTGTGCAATTGATGAGACAGGTCTCGACGAAGTATTCCAATGTGATCCTAACACCGGTTGTAGTCCGCTTCTCTACAATTCAGAAACGGCGGTCTATAGCTATGAAGAATCTGGGAATGCGACAACGTCTCCATTCACAAGGACAACCAGGATAACCGAAACAATTGTGAATCAAGAAGCAAACGTTGCGGTTACGGTTTCATGGCGCGATGGCACGACCCAGCGAAACGTTTCAATTGATGAGATACTTTTTAACTGGCAGTAATGTCCTGTAGCGTATAACTTGTAACGTGTAACACAATGCAACACAGAACCCAAAAAACATTCTGGCGCTTCACGCTCCACGCCTCACGCTTCACGAATCGTGGGTTTACGCTTTTCTATGCGCTACTCGTGACATCCTTGTTGCTTGCACTGGGGCTTGCGGTCTTCAACATAACGCTCAAGGAGCTCCTTTTGTCATCGGACGCGCGCGAATCACAAAATGCATTCTATGCGGCAGACACAGCACTCGAGTGTGTACTCTTCTGGGATCGCGGGACGACACCAGCGTTTGGTTTTTATGGCGATTCATTGGCATCGGGCATTCGGAGCATCTGGCCTTTTAATGAAGGTTCAGGTGATACTGTCTATGACTACGGTCGTTTGGTAAATAACCACGGTACTCTCGTGGGGGCATCATTTGGTGGAGGACACACGGGAGACGGAATCGTTTTTGATGGTGTCTCATACATTGATTTGGACTCAGAGACGATAGTACCAGATGGATCTGATTTCACGGTTTCTGCGTGGGTGCTGCCTAATTTCGAAGCACTCACAAACCAGTTCATATTCAGCGGTCTCCCCACCTGGGCATCACCTAGCGGATTTGGTTTGCGTCTCGGATACCGTTATCAGGCACCAGTTTTTCAATACATCGTTCAGGTGGATGGCGGGACCTCCGGGGGGCCGATTGACGTGAATACGGATTCTTTTAAAGACGGTGTGTATCATCATTTTGTCTGGCGACGTGCGGGTACAACTGTTGAGCTTCTTGTGGACGGATCATCTATAGGCACATTCACAAACAGGAATGGCGTACTTGTCATCGGAGAGATGGGGAGAAATGTTGCAAACACTGGTGCGTATTTTTATGGAGGGCTTGATGATGTAAGAGTATATAACCGTGCACTTTCAGACGAAGAGATTCTTGACTTGT
>CAZTCT010000028.1:0-1818 GCA_964612415.1 uncultured Candidatus Saccharibacteria bacterium
TGATAGCACCGAAATAATTGCCTATGTGAGGCCGTCCTGTGGGTTTTACGCCCGTTAGCGCGACTTTTTTACTCATGTATCCATAATACCAGATTCCCGCTTTCTTTGGGTGAATAAAAAAGACCCCCCCGTCACGGGACGGGGGGAGGATCTGGGGTGCCTCCTACGCGGGGCGCAGGAGATTGAGAAACAAGAAACGAGAAGTCTGAAAGAGCGAGTTCTGGTGTGCGGTCACGAGGGACTGTTGCGACCTCTGCCAAGATGGCTTTGGCAGGACTTGAGGGTCCCGGCACAGAGCTGGTCGAAGAAAACTCCGTCGTATAGTCTTTAAGGAGAGACCCTGGTCCTCTCGCGGCGTTGAGCCGCGCTCATGCACATGTCCGCTCATGACCGCACACAGGAAGTATACGGAAAAAACCTTTCTTTGCAAATAAAAAGGTCCCCCTCGCCGAAACGAGGGGGTGGAATCCCTGGCTCTGGTGTTGCCACCAGAGAGCAAAGATTTTGAAGAACGAATTCTAGTACGAGGCGCCAAGAAGTCGCAGTGCCGCTTCCGTGCGAATGGCGGAGGGCTTTAGTCGTCCCGGACGATCCGGGAGACTCTCCACGAAAGGTCCCTGCTGTCCCGACGCCTCGTACAAGGATACTAGCAGTCGTTCGACACTTTTACAAGCAAAAACGAGAAAGGACCTGCCGGTGTGGCAGGTCCTGTATAGGTTCAGGCCCGAAGGCCGTGAAAGAAAGAACTACGGACGGTAGGATGCAAGTGGCGCCGTCGAGGTCGCCTCCGGCACGCGTGTTGGCGAGCGCACAGGTGGCCCTGCGGAGCGCCAGCGGGGGTGACGCTGCGAGCCGCCGCGCATCAAGCCGCCAGGGGGCTAGATCGATTTCACCTGCACCCCACCGTCCAGGAGTATTATAGCTTCTTGTTTTTTCATTGTCAAGTTTTGAAAAACAAAAAGACGCCGCGCTTCACTGAAGCGCGGCGTTCGGAGAGATGCGAAACCCGTGTTTCTACAACCCCTCTTCTTTTAGTTTTTCGATGTACTCTTTTGCCTTGCGCGAGAGTTTTTCCGGAATTTCAACTGTAACTTTTATGAGCAAATTGCCGCGCTTCCCTTCTCCGGTCGGGACCCCTGCCTCTTTGACGCGAATGATGTCGTTTGTTTTTACGCCAGCGGGAATTGTGATTTCGTGCGTACCATCCAAAGTTTCAATGTGTGTCTTTGCGCCGAGGAGTGCGTCCGTAAGCTTCACCCCCATATCCATCACGAGGTCGTTGCCTTCTTTGCGGAAGAGTCGGTGTTTTGCAACGTGCACTTTCACATATAAATCTCCGGGTGTGCCGTTTTGGATTGCTTCGCCTGCACCTGAGAGACGAATCATCTCGCCGTCCTCAATGCCCGCGGGAATACGGATTTTGATTTCCTGTTGTCCGCGTGTAATTCCTGCGCCCTTACAGGTCTCGCATTTTTCTTTCGGTGTCTCGCCTACTCCATGACATTCAGGACACGTGGTGACGGTTGAAAAAGTGCCGAAGATGGAGGTTTTGGTGTCGTGGATTTTTCCTTTTCCATTGCATGTTTTGCAAGTTTCTTTTCCTGCTCCCGGTTTTCCGCCATCGCCTTTGCATGTGGTACAGGTCGTTGTTTTGGTGACGAGTACAGTGCGGTCGGTGCCGAAGACGGAATCCTTGAAGTCGAGCTCAATGTCTATGGAAATATCACGTCCGCGTCGTCCGCGGCGGCGTCCTCCGCCCATGCCGAATACATCGCCAAAAATGTCGCCCAAGTCGAACTCAACACCGTTTGCGCCTTG
>CAZTCT010000029.1:0-1767 GCA_964612415.1 uncultured Candidatus Saccharibacteria bacterium
TCAAGGCCGAAGCGCATCCGCTCCTGCTGCAACCCGAGCGTGGCGAGATTGCCCTGGTCAAGCATCCGCTGCCGCTCCCGCTCGTAGGCGGTTTCCTCGTCGGCTTTGCGGCGGTCGTACATGGTGTCCATCGTGGTACCAAGGTCGCGGAGCGATCGGATGGACGGTCCCCACGGATCAACGAGCTGCGGCATGGCTGCCTCCGTCACCAGGAAGTATAGGGGTTGTTCGTCGCGGCGTCCGTGAGCGACAGCCCCGCGTACCAGGGCGACCCGCCTGCCGGTGCGAACGCTTTCAACCCGAGATTGGCGGCCTGCCCGATCGCCCCGCCGAGACCGCTGTAATACGACGCCTGATTGGCCCCGGAAGCGAGCGCCAGATTCCCCGACATGGCTCCAGATTGCCCGATGGCGTTGCTGGCGGTCTGACTGGCGCCCCCGGTGGCCTGCGCTGCCCCGGTGCCGATCTTGAGCGCGTCGAGGATGCGGGCATATTGCTGGTTCCAGTCGTTTGCCGCCACCTGCGCCGCCAATTCTCCGGTGCGTGCCGAGGCGCTGCCCGTCCCGGCCAGCCCGCGTGCGGCATCCTGCCGGTTTTGCGTCTTGAGGGCTTCGCGCAGGGTCCACTGCCCCGCCGGGGACATCTTGACCGGATCGGATTCGGCCCGCTCGATGGACATGAGCAGGGCTTCCTTTTCGCGGGCGTTCTGCACCTGCGTCCGCAGGGCTTCGGGGATTTGCTCTCCAGTCTTGCCGCGGTAGGTATCCAGCAGTTGCTCCTGCGCCGGCCCGAGAAACGGCTTTTCGCCGATCATGGCGTAATACCGCCCCAGCGTGTCCGTGCCGAGGTTGCGGAACGGCTCGAAATCCTCCCGCTGCTGGTAGTACATGCGCATCTGCGCCGCAAGGGAGGCCGCGTTCGCGCTGCTGGCCGCGTCGATGGCATCACCCTGAACCTTGGACGCCTTGTTGGCCCCGTAAAGACTACCAATCAATCCGAGACCGCCTACGCCAGCGATGGTTCCTGTCACCGGATCAGGCATGATTCATCACCTCCTGCTTGAAAGTTTCAGAGGTTTCTCCGTAAGTCTCCCATGCGACCTGTGAAACCTGCGCCGCCCAGTCGGGGCCATAGAGCAAAAACGCGCATACCACCGGCAGATTGTAGAGCTGCGCCCGGAGCATATAGGCTTTGTCCAACCCGTCCTTCCTGCTTTCCATCTGGTTTGCCGTCTGCCAGTTCGCTGCCACCAGGTTGAGAGCCGGTGCGAGAGCTTGTGCGTGGGCCAGTGCGAACGGGTTGGTCAGCACCCCGAACAAGGCGATATTCACCGCCTGGTAAACGTCTGCCTCCGTCAGCTCGCCCCTATCGTACACGTCATCGAAGAAATGGGCAAGACGCCACATTTCGGCACAGAACCGGCTGGCGTGCGGATCGCCTTTGCAGGCGTACCCTATGAGCCGCTCAATGGTGTCAAACCCGTCGATGCTCATTTGCTGTACTCCGTCCTCGATCCGTCGGTGTCATTTTCGATGTGAATGTCCACGAAGGTCAGCCCGACCGTCGTCGTGTACAGGTCGGCACCGGCAAACGCCCCGGAGGTGTTCGCGTTGTCCCGCAGCACCCGGAACTCGATCATATCCGACAACCCCGCCCCGACCGGAGGGGTAATGCCCGCCCCGTAGCTGATCTGGTTCAACGTGCCGGAGACGTAGGTGAAGGCGAGGCTCGGCACCACATAGTTCGTCCAGGCGGTCGTCTTCGCCG
>CAZTCT010000030.1:0-1756 GCA_964612415.1 uncultured Candidatus Saccharibacteria bacterium
TCTATCGTCCCGGTTTGCAAAGTACGTGGACATCAATTATGTGCGGGAGTATATTATGAGGTGGTTAAACTCGTTCCAAGGGGAGGAAATCATGGGCGGTTATGATCTTGTCTACCCGTACGTTTTTCTGGTCGCGTGGATCCTCGGTTCCATTGTCATGGGAGTGATCGTGCTGGTTGCGTCGATCACGTACCTTGATCATCGGATGGGTAACGGACATAAACACGATTCCAACAACACTTACGTTGAGTTCTCCTTCTGTCTCGGCGGCATCTGCGCCTGCGCGATTTTCCTTGCGTACGCGACGTATCAGCTATGGATGGCTTTGGGGAGTCCGTTCTCTCCCATCCACATGATCCTTTCAGTCCTGCTTGTCGCCGCAGCCGGCACGATCTGGTGGCTGTACCGCCAGATACTCGTGCATGGTTGGTGGGTCGCGCGTTATCTGCGGCAATTCCCGCGACAGACCGCGTGAGAAACTTCTCTTTTCGAAGGCCCCGGCATGACCGGGGCCTTTCCTTTTGTTGCGTTTTAAGTATATTAGGCCCAGGTTGAATGAGGAGATGGAAATGAATTTCTACACCGAGTACATGATCGGATGGGTGGGGCTACTATCGTTTACTGTCGCAGCAGCAATTCTGTTCGTCACAATGCAACAGTTGTTGCGATGGGTCTTCCCACGGGCCTATTCGCATCAGAATTACCGTGACGGTATGGTGATTGAGTTGCACCATGACATCGCGATAGTCACCGGTCTGTCGGTTTTTCTGATCGGCGCTACTCCCATGTTTTCTGTTCTATACGACGCACCAGTTACTCCTTTTGGCTTTCTTTTAGCCATCATGGTGGCGCTGAGTGCGACGCTGATCATCTTCGCTCTCGTCAGAATGGTTAAGTGTGCGGGAGAGCTGGCTGCTAATCGGTAGCGTGTTCCGAAACAAACCAAGGGCTGTTTATTGACCCTCGCGTCCATCGCGAGGGTTAGTTGTTTATCAATATTGAACAACTGTATAAGTATGTAATATAATGTTGGTATGATTCGAAATGAAGAAAAGTACTCAAAAGCTAAGGATTTCAGGCAGCGTGGCTTCACATATTCCGAAATTTCCAAATTAGTAGGAGTTTCCAAGAGTACTCTCAGTCTCTGGTTCGCTGATCAGTCCTTTTCTAAAAAAATTCGCACGGATAATGAGAAAAAAGCAAGGAAAGATAATTTGCGCCGCCTTTCGATCTTAAATAAATATCGAAGTCATGAGCGTCAACGTCATTATTCGGAGGCTACTAAGAGCGCCACAGTAGAATATAAACACTATAAGCTCTCTCCCCTCTTTATGGCGGGCCTCATGTTGTATGCCGGTGAGGGTGATAATAGCGATGGAAGATTAATCCGCATCGCTAATTCCAAACCTGCTTTACACATGGTGTTTATAAAGTTTGCTACTGAGTTTTTGGGGGTGTCAAGTAAAGATATACGGTTCTGGTTGCTTCTTTACCCTGATTTGTCTGAAAAGGATTGTAAAAAGGTATGGATTAAAGCGATCCGGCTGCCAGAAGAGCAATTTTATAAAACGCAGGTTATCCAAGGTAAAAGCCGTAAAAGAACATTGCACATTGGTGTTGGAAATACTATAATCGGGAACGCTTACTTGAAGCGAAAGCTCATGAAATGGATTGAGCTGGCTTCAAAGGAGTTATCAGGGTAAACGCGGCCATGGTTAAGTGGTATAACATATCGTTGCCAACGATAGGTCGAGAG
>CAZTCT010000031.1:0-1712 GCA_964612415.1 uncultured Candidatus Saccharibacteria bacterium
GGCGATGGTTCTGGATGAACTGAAGATTAGATAAGCGGGATTATGGGAGGAAATACAATGGATAAGTTGGCTATTCAAAATGTGGCAGTGGGAAACCACAAGGGCGGGGTGGGGAAATCCACCATTGCAAAGCTGATCGCATGTCTCACCGCGTTCTGGGGCTGGCGTGTGCTGGTGATTGATACCGACCCGCAAGCCTCATTAACCCGGATGTTTCGATTTGCGCCAGCATCAGGAACGTTTGACCTGATTGCTAATGAGGATGTGCCACTCAAAGGGCTGGTTACACCCGTGCCTCCTGATGCTTATTCGGTGGCTGGTGAAGCGCCTAAAGGCTGGTTGGGGCTGGTGCGTGGGAATCGGAATGTGGGTTTTCTGAACGACAACAATATTAAAAAATCCAACATTTTGCAGCGTATGGCGGCCTTGCAGAAAGCCTTTGATTTAATTGTGTGGGATACCCCTCCATCAGAAAGCGGGCTGCATACTCTGATTTACGTGTGCGTTGAAGGGGTGCTGCATCCTACGGAATGCGCTAAACCCAGCCGGGATAGTCTGATGAATACGATTGAATATGTTGAGGAAGCACGGATTTATCGGCGGGGCAAGGGATTAAGCGATATTCGGACGCTGGGAATTGTGCCAAATAAATTCGAGAACCGGGAAATTGTGCATACGGAAAATCTGGTATGGCTTCAGGAGAAATATCCGGGGCTGGTGTGGGAGCCTGTCGGCAAACGTACCGCATGGGAAAAGGCGGTAGAGTTCGGAAAAACAGTGGTGGATTACGCACCAGACAGCAAAGCGGCAATGGAAGCGTATGCGCTGGGTCAGCGATTTGTGGAGACGATTCATGGCTAACGAGAGAGGGCTGATTAGCCAGCACATCCAACAGGAGCCTAATCCAGTGGTGGATTTTGGGGACGCGGCTAACAGCATATTCGGGCTGTTGGATGGGTTAGACGAGAATATCCCCCGCAGTATCCCGCTGGATAAGGTGGTGACTGATGATGATATTCAGGTGCGGGTGAATGGGCTGGATCGGGAAAACCTGGAACGTCTGCGCGGTGTATTGGATGGCGGTGGCACGTTAGACCCGATCAAGGTGTATTTGGTGGATGGTCAATACATGGTGGTGGATGGCTTCCACCGGGTAGCGCTTTACCGTGAACGTGGGGAAACCCAGATTGAAGCGCTGGTATTTGAGGGTAAAAGCTATACAGATGCCCTTAACGATGCTGAGGAAGCGAACCTGAAGCATGGAAAATATCTCTCCAATGCCGACAAAAAAAATATGCTTTTTCGACGGCTGGGGCGTGGGCATGAGTGGACTGGATTAAGTGACCGTGAAATTGCCCGGCAACTTGGCATCGGCAAAGATACCGTGCGGCGCTGGTGGGAAGAATACAATTCGACTGGCGCAAATGCGCCAGTCACCCGCGAAACCCGGACGGGGAGTGATGGCCGGACGTACAACACTGAAAGAATCCGGCAGGCGAATCAGGCGCGGGAGGATGTTCCCCCGGCAGCACCAGCAGAGCCGATGCCTAAAACGGCGGCAGAACAGCGGCGGCAGATTGCGTTTCTGGTGGATCGGCTGGAAAAGCTGGATGTGCGGTTGCATGACGCGACGGTTAACGGGGACACAAAGCGGGCGGCTGAGTTGGAGGAACGGCGGCGGGATATTGTAGACCATCTGAAGCGGGTGGAGG
>CAZTCT010000032.1:0-1653 GCA_964612415.1 uncultured Candidatus Saccharibacteria bacterium
GGTTCAAACGTTCCGTCGATTTTACGGACCAATGGTTCCATGCGCTCCAGTATACCCCGTTAGAACTTTGCCTCAAAACAAAACGCGCAGTGCGGCTGCCGAATAGGCAGATCCCTTTGGGCGCGAAGCGCTGCGCCCATGACGGAGTGGGGCTATTCGCCCCTCGCGCTTCGCTCGGAAATGCCTCCGCAAAGTTCTAACGGGGTAGACTCTACTTAGAACGCAGACTGGATAATTCCCCCGCCTATAACCCGATCGTTGCGATAGATAACAACCGACTGACCAACGGCAACAGATGCCTGGGGAGTTTCAAATTGCACATGCTGGGTGTCTTGAAGTACGCATGACAACAGTTCCTGGCGGTATCGAAAACGGCATAGATAGGTACCCGGAGTCGGTTCTTCGATCCAATTAGCGTTCTCAAGAAGGAGGCGTGTGACCTCGTGCACCCCACCATCACCACCCTTTGATTGCGAGACTATGAGGGCGTTATGTTCCAAATTTTTACGAACGATGTAGTAGGGGCCATCGGTCGGTGCTTTTTTTGTCACCGTGAACCCGTGTCGTTCGCCAAGTGTGTAGAGGAGCGCGCCATCGTGTGTTCCGATAACATCTCCCGCTTCATTCAACACATTACCCGGCGCGACATCAATAAACTTTTTTAAAAACTCTTTCATTTCGACTTTTCCCAAAAAGCACACACCCTGGCTATCTTTTTTTGTCGCAACAGGAAGTCCGTACTTTTGAGCCAATCCGCGCACTTCCGGTTTTGTGAGGGCACCCACAGGAAAAAGCACGTGGTTGAGCACGTCCGGTGTAATCGCCCACAAGAAATAACTCTGGTCTTTGTTTGTGTCCCTGCCAGCAAAAAGTTTTCCGTCTTCCACGCGCGCATAGTGCCCCGTTGCAATCATGTCCGCGCCTTCTTTTCGTGCCCAATCAAAAAATGCACCAAATTTAATGTGTCGATTACACATCACGTCCGGATTCGGTGTTCGCCCTTTTCGGTACTCATCAATCATGTACTCAGCGACATCTCGTTTGTATTCTGTCTCAAGATCAAGAGTCTTGAAGGGAATAGCGAGTTTTGCGCACACATCCATCGCATCACGCCGTTCTTCTCGCCAATCGCACGTCAAAAAATCCGGGTGCCATGTTTTGATGAACACACCCGTCACGTCATGACCCGCCTCTTTGAGGAGTGCTGCACTCACTGAAGAATCTACACCTCCAGACATTCCAACAAATATTTTCTTTTTTGCCCCAGAGCTGAGAGCTACCTGCCCCGTAGTCAACTTTCTTGTACTACTGGGGTCCACACCTCCGCTCATACCAACGTATACCTTACTCATACCGAAATAGACTACCACGCAAAGACCTTGACAAGCAACTTGTTCCGGTGTATTTTTATTCCCGGAACGAGCGAGGGAACCATGTGTGGTCGCCTTCTTCGCTCCGCGGTCATTCGGCCGCGTTCCCAAAGGCGTCCGCCTTACCCACCCCCTCTCGGTATTCCCTCCACCGTTGGGGGGTCTTTTTTTCTTGTATACCCAGCACTTACTTTTGTGAAGAAAGTAAGTGCTGGGTATACTACGAATATGACGAAAATCGTCCAAAAAGAAAGTCCTGTGCTTCGGCAAATTGCAGAGACAG
>CAZTCT010000033.1:0-1652 GCA_964612415.1 uncultured Candidatus Saccharibacteria bacterium
ACATACACGGGCACAGGAAGCGGTTTTTCAATAACGGGGCTCGGTTTTGCTCCTGACCTTGTCATTATTAAACATAATGACCAAGCAACAGATCAGTACGCCGTTTGGCGTTCGCGCGTTATGGTCGGCGACATCACGCACTATTTTGGAAACGGCGCGACGACGTTCACCGGAGGTATTACTGCACTCGGCAGTGACGGATTTACCATCGGAACAAATGCAACGGTTAACACCTTAAGTGACACCTATTACTGGGTTGCGTTTGGAAATGCGATGGAGCCGGATCTTGCAGGTGGGTCGTCTAATTTTCTTATCGGGGCATATATCGGAGATGGCCAAGATAATACTAATGTCGAACATTTACCCATCGAGCCTGATTTTGTTGCAACTAAACGTGTGAGTACAACAGCCGGAAACTGGCGCACGGCAAATCAATCCGGCGATCTCTCCCACTACTATGCCGCAACTGCACAAGCAGCAAATTTTATTCAGGCGCTCCGCTCTGATGGATTTCAAAAAGGCACCGGGGCTGGGGTGAACAGTGCTGGATCGACGTACCACTATTTTGCTTTTGCGACAAGCTCGAGATTTTCAATGAATACCTATACCGGTACAGGGGCTTCAAATACTATTTCTGACGCCGGGTTTCAACCAGATCTTCTGTGGCTCAAAAAAACAACAGGAGGAACTGCGCGCGCTGCAGTTTTGCGTACCTCCGCACAGGGGGGCGATGCGGCGCAACCATTTTTGAACGCTCCCACGTTTACCGGAGGCGTTACTTCTATGCAAGCTGGAGGTTTTACCGTCAACAGTGCTGTGGAAACGAACGAAAACACTTTTGTCTATCAATATGTCGCGTGGGACGGAAAAGCGTACCAGGGCCAGGTCTATCGTTTTTTTGCGAATACGGACTCAACCGATGTCGGTGCTGCGCTCGCGGCAGCCGATGCACCAGCGACGCTCTCTTCCACAGGCAGTGCATTTCGATTGCGTATGCTCGTTCGCGTTGACAATGCGAGCCTGTTGCCCCAGGGAGAAAATTTTAAACTGCAGTTTGTCGGCAAGGGAACAGGAACTTGTGCAAACCCTTCAGGCGGTACGCCGTCAAGCTATACGGACGTAACCGGCGCGACGGTGATTGCTTTTAAAGACAATCCAACGCCAACTGATGGAGCAGCTTTGACTTTAAATGGGAATGATCCAACAGACGGCGGAAGAACAATAAATAATGAAACATATGAAGAGTCGAACGATTTTTCTTCACTCGCCGGTTCTACTATTGCAAAAGGGCAAGATGGGAAATGGGACTTCTCTCTTTTCGATAACGGAGCACCTGCAAATACAACGTATTGTCTTCGTGTTGTAGAAAGTGACGGCACTGCAGTAAAAATGGTATCAAGCCCCGAGGTAACGACGGCGGCGGGCGGAAATGCAACCCCCTCGGTTGCATCGGTGTCCATTGATTCGGGCGCTTCAGCGGTGACCCTTATCGAAGGAACAACAAAAAGCGTTGCGTGCGCCGGCACGGTGACAGATACGGACGGGTATACAGATATTGAGGCGGTTGAAGGGATATTTTTCAGAACAAGCGTCGGTACATCAACGGTGGACGACAACAACAATAAATACACGCGGTATGGTGATTCGCAGTG
>CAZTCT010000034.1:0-1609 GCA_964612415.1 uncultured Candidatus Saccharibacteria bacterium
AAAGGCGCACCGATTGTCGCCGTCGCTGACGGGCAAGTGGTGAATGTAGTTTTAGACCGTGTTTCTCTCGGCGGATGTACGGTTAGAATGTTTCATCCGCAAATCGGACTTTATTCAGGCTATGGACACCTCGATACTGTTTCAGTTATTGAGGGTCAGTATGTAAAAGAGGGCGAGCAAATCGGGACAATGGGAAACACTGGATTAGTAATCAGCGGCGGCACGCCTTATTGGGGTAACGCCCCCGCAGGGAAAGGAGTACATCTTCATCTAACAATAGCCGAAATCGAAGAAGGTAAAGCACCGTTCTCATTTAAAATCGGCGGGAAAAGATACCGAGTAAAAAATCTCGACAACGGAACGAATGGAGGAATTGACCCGACACCTTTCTTCACTGACAAACCAGAAATTCCTGATTCCGCTATTCCGCTTCAACTGAAACTCATTGAGTTACTTCGCTCACTCATCCGCTCGTTCTTAAAAGAACCAGTCGCTTAATGGAACTAGTTGCCTAAAGGTCGTTTATAAACCAATAAACTTATATGACAGGATTTAATACATTCCTTTTGACCGCCGCCACCGCGCTTGTCAGCCTCGGAGCCGCAACTATCGCGACCAACCTGATAGCCGGATCGGTTCAGGTTGCGCTCGGCATCATCTGCTTTATCGTGTACGAAAAAACCCCAACCAGCAATTAAATGAAAGTAGAAACCGTTATCGCAATTCCGGATTTACAGGTTCCATTCCACGATACGAAGGCTCTCGCGGTTGTCCTTAAGTATTTATCTACATTGAGGATAGATGAGGTTGTTCTAATGGGGGATTTTATGGACATCTTCTGTCTATCCTCACACTCCGACGGGAAGCCTGGACAGTTAGAGGGGCATAAGATATTCGAGGAGTACGAAATAGGGAATAAGATTTTAGACCAGATAGAGGGCGCGGTTAGGAAGCGGAACAAAAAGTGTAAGATTACTTTCCTAGAGGGAAACCACGAATTCCGGGTTGAGAGGTATTACGACAAGTTCCCGGTTCTCAGGGGACAGATGGACATTGATAAGGAGCTGAGGTTTAAAGAAAGAGACATAAAGTTCGTCAGGTGCTATCGAGATGGCGCAGTTCACAAGATAGGCAACGCTTACTTTACCCACGGACTTTACACTGGAGGAAACCACGCGAAAAAGCACGTTGATAATTTCGGAGTGAATATCTTTTACGGACACACGCACGATGTTTGCTCTCAGTCCCGCGTCTTATGGGGGAATGACAAAACAATCGTCGGCCAGTCGCTCGGATGCCTATGTGATTATAGGCAGTCCTATATCAAGGGAAACCCGACAAATTGGCAACAAGCGTTCGGGATATTCTACATGCTCCCTGACGGATTTTTCACCTATTATGTTCCCCGTATTTTCAAGTATCGCTTTGTAGACCCCGCAGGGAAAGTCTGGTCTTGATTCCCGATTTCTCTCTCCGCCAAGGCAAAAACCCAATGCCTACCACATTATAAGTTTTTTGCCGGAAACGGAGGGGGAGACCGGGAATCAAAACCCGGAGAGAGGAGCGCGATGAACGCCTACCAGCGAGCAAAGGTTGAGCGTTCGCTCGT
>CAZTCT010000035.1:0-1589 GCA_964612415.1 uncultured Candidatus Saccharibacteria bacterium
TGCCGAGTGATTCACACACCACCAATCAGGAGAGTAGAGCAATGACACAGACCGCCAACTATTACGCCGCCATTGACGATGAGGGGACCGTTTGGGGAATCGGTGCAACCACTGAGGATGCTCTGGCGGATGTCCGCGAGACAGTGAGCGGTAGCGACGACGAAACGGCCTCTCTATTAGACGGCATGTTGGTACGTCGCATCACAGAGCGGATGCGTAACCACGTCCAGTCTGGCAACACTCAGTTTGCCACACGGGTACTCAGCGACGGCACGCTCGATCTGGACGTGGATCTCCATTGGTATGAGATCAGCGATGGCATCGTGACGGAACACTGTGAGGCCATGTCAATGGATGAGGCGGAACAGTACGTCGAGGAATCATGGTTCGGTGCGGATTACGGCGTGTACGAAATCGAGATCCGGGAGTACGCCAGTTATGACGCCTATGAGGAAGGGGCCGCTCCGCTCGACACTCGTAACATCACCGTATCCGTCTGAGGTCGAAACGGGCTGCGGCCCGTCTGCGGATAGTGTCCGCACTGATGAGACCAACCACCAACAAACAGGAGTAGCGTAATGAGCGCGAACCAGATCACCCGCACCGACATTGCCCGTTATATCGGTGAGTGCATGGCAACAAAAACGAACCGTGAAATGTCGGTGCACCCGTCATTCATCGCACTGTGTACGGCGTGCGGGTTTGCCGATGACTGGTCGTACATGGTTGCACCAACCAAACGACAGGCCAGCAAATTCCGGCGCGGCGTCGGTGCTCTCCGCATGTACCTCGCATAATCAATAGGAGTGACCATGTACTACATCGTAACCACCCGCAACACGGATTATCCATACTCCATCGTAGAGACCCCGGACGGACTGGCGGTCGAGGCGGATGCCGATTGCAACCATCCAACGGCTCGATTCGCAACCCGTGATGAGGCGTTCGCGGCGATGGCTGACGCTATCAACATGATGTTCCGTGAGGGGGACATCCGGATGGCGGTTACGTCGGCATGGGTCGTTATGGGGGTAGATCCATGCACCGCCTGAAATTGATCCGGACTACACTGTCTGCGTTACAAACCAAATCCATCAAAGGAGTGAAGCGATGAATGATTATCCGATGAAATGGTTCCGGGTATATCACAACGGCATGATTTCCCGAACCGTAGGGTACGTACAGACCAATACCCCACTCAACGTGGCGGCGGCCATAAATACATACAACAATGTACCACTCGGGACATTCGGTCTCGTTGAATGCCCGGACCCAACTATCCCGGCGGAGCCGTGTTGCCATACGTCAACGCGCAGTGTGCGTAGGTATTATGAGGGCGAGGGCCGTGGTAGCAGGATGCGTTGCGAGGTTGTCCCGCTCTCATCCATCGGTACAATCGGGCGTGAGCTGATTTGCATGTTCGACGGCTACCCGGACCGCTACGCAATCGAGATTGTGGGTGAATCATATTGGGTAGGATGTGACGAGACGGGTACGATCATCGAGTTTGGAGGATGATATGAGTTCCGATTCAAGGGCTGCGATGACCGTGTTTTTCCTCGTGTGCTTCGCCGTCGGGGTTGCGATCA
>CAZTCT010000036.1:0-1545 GCA_964612415.1 uncultured Candidatus Saccharibacteria bacterium
CCACCAAATGTAAGAATCCACATGCTCCCGCATGATTGGAAAACACCATGAAAGCCCGCCATGTGCGGGCTTTCTTGTATCTATATATTCCCATACAAATCATCACGCACTTGCCATTCTTGTATCCCGGTGTGTATCCTAGGAAATAAATTGAACCATAGGGATACAAGATGAAGCGAAGTCAGATTAAGCGCCGCCCCATGGCGGATACTGTGCTCGCCAGTTTGGAGCCGGAAGAAAAAGAGTATCGAGAGCTGGATGGCGATGGACTGTATTTCCGGGTAAAACCCGATGGCTCGAAATCTTGGCAGCTGCGATACAAGAGGTCTGACGGTAAATGGTCATGGCTGGGTTTGGGCGGCTATGGTTCAGGCGAGCATCAGTTGACTGGTGAGCAAGCCCGCCGCAAGGTTCGCGAATTGCGGGACAGCACAGCCAAGGATGGCAGCATCATGGCGACAAAGCGTGCCAAAAAGGCTGCTGAAATCGAGTCGGCAAACAACACATTTGAGCATCTGGCACGCGAATGGTATTCAGCCAAGCGAAAAATGTGGACTGATGGAACCGCAGTTCGCACTATTGGCGCTCTTGAGAAGCATGTTTTTCCCGTATTTGGGAAGCGGGCATATACAAGTATCCTGCCGATGGAGTGGATGGAATTTTTGCGTGGCATGGAGCAAACCGGAATCGTTGAGCAAACCAGTCGGGTTCGGGGTATGTGCCGAGAGATTTATGATCTTGCCCGTGTAACAGGCCGCGCTACTCATAACCCTTTAGAGGGGTTGCACAAATTCCTTCTGACCAAGCCGGCAGTTAACTACGCTCATGTGCCGATTGAGGAACTCCATGTTCTTCTGAGAGCAATCCGAGCATATCCTCATGCGCCTGATGTACAAATAGGGCTTCAGCTGCTGTCAATGCTCGCCTGTCGCCCATCTGAGTTACGTGAAGCGCGCTGGGAAGAGTTCGACCTCAAGGCTGGTGTCTGGGTAATTCCTGCTGAGCGTATGAAGCGTCGGCGCGAGCATATACTCCCGCTAGCTATTCAGGCCGTCGATCTGCTAAATCAGTTGCATAATCTTACAGGTACGTTTGCGTTACTCTTCCCTGGACGCAGCGATAGTACGCAACCGCGAAGCAATACAGTATTTCTCATGGCTTTGCGCCGACTTGGCTATGAAGGTCGGCAAACGCCGCACGGCTTCCGTCATTTAGCCAGTACCATTTTGAATGAAAATGGGTTTGACTCGCAGCATGTAGAAGCTCAGCTTTCTCATGTCAAGGAAGGTGTTAGGGGGGTCTACGACAAAAGCACTTATCTGGAGCAACGTAAGGTGATGATGCAGTGGTACGCCGACTATCTTGATATGTTGGCAGCCGGTAATGTTGTTCAGTTCAATCGCAATGTTTCATAAATCTGGAAGATTAAAGGAGACTTAATCGAATGATCAAATCAGACAAAGTGACTCGCAAAGAGTTAATAAACACGATTGGAGGGTGTCCAGAATTTTGTGTAAACGGGGTTTAGGTTAACGGATAGGCATC
>CAZTCT010000037.1:0-1504 GCA_964612415.1 uncultured Candidatus Saccharibacteria bacterium
GGCGGGACTCCTTCCATTCTAGGATCAGGAATATCCGGAAGGTGCATGCCACCCTTAACTTCTAGGTCCGGTGGAACGCCTTCAAGTTTCGGATCAGGGATATCAGACAATACAGTTGGTCCTCCTTCAGGTCCGAGTCCGGACACCATACCCCCTTCATAAGGTGAGGGGCTTTGCTCGGGAACATTATTCAAATCAGGCGGAACTCCCTCCAATTTTGGATCAGGAATATCATTCAAGACAATCGATCCTTCTCCTGAAGGAGGACCGGATACCATTCCTCCATCTACTGGCGATGACCCAAATGGTACTTTAGGTACGCCTGTCGGTACACTGCCGTTATTACCCCCAAAAACATCTCCCAGACCGATATCTATGCGACCACTCGTTATGCCAGCCGCGGCAAAACCTGCAGCAGCTCCTGCTATCCTTGAGCCCGTTTTCACCCTCGCCTCGCGCAAGACAATTTGATGTGCCCATTTTTCTATTTCCGCGTCAGTTTCTGTTAGGGATTTTTCAAAAAAATTATCCTTCAGTTGATTTCCTGCTTGATGCAAATTTTTCTCTGCCGATCGGACGTAGGTTTTTTTGCCGGCCCAGTTGAGGCCGTACCGAGTACCAAGTCCCGCTACTAAACCTGCCGCCAACACACTGGCGCCTCCGGTCGCCACCGCCGTACCTCCAATAACCGCAGCTCCAACTGCCAAAGCCGCGATACTTTTACCTTTGTGTCTCGCAATAGTGTCTAAACAAGGTTTAAAGATCTTGCTCTGATCCCACCTTTCGGAGAGCACCTGCTTCTGAACATCAATTCTTTGCTTGTGAAGTCCTACCCCCATTTTATAAGCCAGGAATCTTTCGTGTCTCGCCAAGACGGCTTCTTTGCGATCTTTCGTATACCCCACGGACTTAGTGTCTTTAAGCTCTCTCATTAGCTTAGCCTTTTCCTTATAGTCACCATTGGCTTCCAATACGGCAGCATGCATATTCTCCAACTCCGGAGTCATTGCGAGCTTCAGGCCAAAAGTGCGACGAACCCAACCTTTTACTCCCTTCTGCAGTCCTTCAACATGAGTCTTATATTTAGCATTAAAATCCCTCTCCAAACTCTCGGCATGTTTTTTAGACTCCAACCATTCCGACCAGGCCTGCTCAGGTCTAGTCTTTAAAGATTCCTTTTCCCAAGCGTCACCCAATTGTTTTTCTTCCCTGGTTCGCGTATCTAATTCTTCCTCAGGAATCACTGGCCCCAACATCGAATCGCTATGAGTTCGAGCTTCAATTTCCTTTTCTGCTTTTGTGAGCGGTTTTTTAATTTCTCTTTTAGAGTCGGTTTTTACATCCTCGGAGGTTTCGTTAATTTTTTTAGTCCAAGCATCTGCCAACAAGTCCTCTTCCGTTGACGAAACAGTGTCTTTTACTACAGATGAATTTGCTGCTGCTTTGGCTTTTTTTGGCTGACGCTCCTTCTTTTCTTTGGTTTTTTCGGAAACCGCATCTTTTT
>CAZTCT010000038.1:0-1464 GCA_964612415.1 uncultured Candidatus Saccharibacteria bacterium
TTTGTCGTCGCACTCTTTGCAATCCGCTGGCTGGTGCGTTATGTCTCTCGCAACGACTTCACTGCCTTTGGTATATACCGCATTGTTGCGGCAGCACTATTCTTTCTGCTCCTTTGGCGTTAGGCGTATATCGCGATATTCGCGCGTGTGCGGCCGACCATAGAGGCTGATGGTGAGAAAGTTAACGGCGTACGTATAGCCCACCTTAAGCAGACCTTCTTCAGCGAGACGACGGCCCGAAGCATACATGGGTAATTTCCATGTCCATTTCACAACACCTTGCGTGCTCATGCGCCGTGCCACATCAGTATCTTCACCATAGAAAGAGATGGTGGTATCAAAGCCACCGGCACGCTCCCAGGCATCGCGACGAAGAATAAAATTACCTCCCTGGAGCATTGCACCTTTTTTAAATACGTAGTGATTGAGGAGATAAAAGAGCCAACCGAGGAAGTAAAATAGCTTCACACACGCACGTTCCACGTCATTAAGGTCGTAATAAATATAGGGGCCGGAGAGCGCGACGAGATTTTCGGTGTGATCAAATTCTGTAAGCACATGCGTGAGCCAGCCTTTAGGCATACGAGTGTCAGCATCGAGGTTTGCAACCAACTCTCCCGTTGTAACCACAAAACCTGCACGGCGTGCCATCACTAAACCTTTAATGGGTTCATTGAGTACCGTGACTCCAGGATGACTTGCGGCAATCTCTGCCGTGCGGTCAGTTGATGCGTTATTAACAACAACAATCTCAACATCCCTTCCAATCACAAGATTGTTCTCAGCAATTTCGCGCAACACAGTCTGAAGACACTCGCCCACATGCGCCTCTTCGTTATACGCCGGGATCACGAAGCTCAACTTCATTGGCTCAACTATAGCAAAATAAAAAGGACCGGTGGGTTTTACACCACCGGCCCATACTCTCTTAACGCAGCGCCCACCAGACAGAGAGGAGCAGCGTAAACGCCGAAGCGCCCCACACCCATGCTGTCGGACCATCGACGGCCGGCATGAGGGGAAACCACGTCGGCGCCCAAACCTTGAGCACCGTGTGAGTTCCCAAGACGACGTGGATCATAAGGAGCCACATGATCACGATCGCGTGCCTCGGTTCCACCCCGCGTGTTGCGAAGTAGAAAAGAATGAGAATTGCGAGCGCCACGGTCATATAGACTCCGTGCACAACCCCTGCGGAAGTGATGATACCTTCGCCACCAAGCGCACCCGGAATCTTGTCATTCGCATACGCGACATGCATGAAAATACTGACCACCGCGCCACCAATGAGCGCCATGACCCAGTATTGCCATCCCCACTGTGCACCGTAGTGCCACGTGATAAAGCCGAGTATTGGAGTAATGATGAAAACATCACCCCATATACCCATGTGCCAGATCAACGGCAGGCCTTTTTCGTAACCCACCACTTTCATCTGACGAACGGTAAGCCAATAATCATCAT
>CAZTCT010000039.1:0-1460 GCA_964612415.1 uncultured Candidatus Saccharibacteria bacterium
TGAAGGTCATCAATGCCTGCGGATTCGACACGCCGCGGTTCTGGGTGTTCATCTCGGACATGACCGACATCGGTTACACGGTGACGGTCAGAGATACCGCTTCAAACGCAACGCGTGTGTACTCCAAGCAGGACCTCCTGTTTCCGTACGGAGTGAAGGATTTCTACGCCTTCCTCTGCCCGTAACCATTCTCATTTCTCGGCCGGTTCTCCCCACAAAGGAGTACCGGCCTTTTCTTTTTGCTTGTGTGCACAACTGTCGCCTGTACGTGCAAAAAAGACGGTATACTTAACATACGTATTTATACGCTTACATTATTATCATCTCTCTTTATCTATGACTTTTGTACGTCGTTTTTCTTTCATCACTCTTCTCGCTCTCTCCGCACTCGGTCTGGGGGCACATCTCACGCAGGCGGCATGTAGCATTGAGACGGAAGGAGGATATCCGGCTCAGATAGTAAATATGAGTAACTCGCTAAGCGCCGATCAAAATACACTCACGGTTAACTACACAGTGAATGCTGGTGGTGGGTGTGATGGTGTTGCGGGTCAAATTGAATATGAATTGACTGTGAGTGGATCGGTTCCGGGAGCAGGTTCGGATTTCGACACATTTTCCGGGACAGGTCGTGGACTGGGCATTACCGGTTCATTGAGTATTGGTGTCGGTGCTCTTTCAAATGGGCCACATACGGTAACACTCACAGCGTCTGGTGATACTCCTCCTCCAGATACCCAGTCACAAACATTCACGATTAACCGTGCGGCACCCCTCTCTGTCGGTTCTTGCTCAGGAAGTCCGAATCCTGCAACGACCGGTTCATCAATGACATGGTCGGTGCCGACACCAACCGGTGGTACGGGAAGCTACACCTATGCATGGAGCGGAACGGACAGCTTGAGCGGTTTGACGCGTACCGTAAGCAAAACATATTCAACAACGGGAACAAAAAACGCAACAGTCATAGTGACATCGGGTGCTGAATCAGCGACAAAAAACTGCAGCATTACAGCCAACGCCCCGGCGTCAAGCTACACCCTTTCGGTTTCAAAAGCCGGTACGGGATCAGGAACAGTGTCAAGTTCTCCCGCAGGAATTGACTGTGGTGCAGATTGTTCTCAAAGCTACACGAGCGGCACATTTGTAACACTGATGCCGTCTCCTACCGAAGGCTCAACATTTACAGGATGGAGCGGCGACGCGGATTGTTCTGACGGTTCAGTAACGATGAATGCAAATAAAAGTTGCGTAGCGACATTTTCTGGTTCAGGGCAGCCGTGCAACAGCGTCTCAGTAAACTCAAATATCGGAACAAATTGGCTCATCGGGGGTGATGGTTTGAGTCAGGCGCTTTACTCTCCCGGCTATCCGGCGTATGTGACAAGTGAAACTTATTCGTCAGATCCTGGCGATGGTGGACCGCTCAATGCGGGTAGTTATGGAATTACAGTCGACAC
>CAZTCT010000040.1:0-1416 GCA_964612415.1 uncultured Candidatus Saccharibacteria bacterium
GTGTTGACGAACGTATTGAGGTTTTTTCGAGAAAAGGTATAAACCCTGTGGCGATCTTAGGCACTATGCCGCAGTGGGCATCCTCATGTCCGGACGATCCTGCGTACCAAAATTGTCCGGTGAAGAATTTAGCAGACTGGAAAAAGTTTGTTCGTGCGGCTGCGGAAAGGTATGGAGCAAGAGGAGTGCGCCAGGTAACGGACTGGGAAATTCGCATTGAATCTTTTCCGAATATGGGCAAATTGAGCAAGGAGGAATACGTAAAAGAGCTAAACACCGCGTACACTGCGATTAAAGGTGTGGATAGAACCGCCCGTGTTTGGGGTCCTGAAGTTGCGTTTGTGAACAGCTCATCTGCAGAAGGCGAAAGCTCGGAACAATACAAGTGGATTGATTACGTCATTAAAAGTGGAAAATTCGATGTGTTTTCAATTCACCATCTAGCGAACTCAAATCCGGCTTCGGCGCTCTACCATACACAAAGGGTCCGGGAGAGGCTCGATGCCGCAGGTTTTTCTTCCAAACCCATAGCGGTATCTGCAGTTGCCATAAAAAACCCTGCAGGTACACAAGCCGCGCAGGCGAAAAATCTGAAAGACATGTACGCGTGCATTGCTGCTGGAAGTGGCGAGTATGCATTTTGGTTCGCCGGAACTGAATGGGCACGTAGTATCGAGGAAATTCTGGATGACACGACGTATGGTGTGCTTGATTACGACTTTTCACTTACAAAAAAAGTGAAGCCGAAGGAAGCATACTATGCGTTGAAGGACCTATCAGAGGCGCTCGTCGCGACAGAAACGGAAGATCCAACAATTCTTCTTTTGACGCCGAATGGCGGAGGAACACTAAAGCCGGGGCAGTTTAGGAAGGTAACGTGGTCCGGCACGGCCTTGGAGGGACGTGTGGTAGATATAAAATTACTTGATTACGGAGGTGCGCCAGTACAAACAATCGCGGAGGATATTGACGCAACTTCTGGCTTTTATGGCTGGATTCTTCCCACAGATCTCTCGAGCGGGCAATATAAGGTTCATATTGAAGTCGTTGGGTTTGGCGTTGCCGCGGATGAAAGTAACACGTGGTTCACTGTTGCTCCGCCGATGCAGGAGTAGCTTAGCTCGTTTCTCGTGTCTGATTCGTATCGGGATGGATTACATAGCGGTGAAACCATCGTTCAAAAGATGTTTTGACATGGCACAGCTTTTTCTTGAAGGCAAGATCGCTGCATGATGCTCGTTTTCGCCCGCCGTCCCGGTATTTCGGGACGGCGATTTCCGCTATCCACCCTCTTTCCCCAAACTCGCCCGATAATCTTGACACAGCCTTTTTGCTGGCTATAATAGGGCTTCCTAGTAACCAGCCACCCCGTTTCGCCAGTCGGCTGGTGAAACGGGGTTTGACGTTCGTTGACAC
>CAZTCT010000041.1:0-1414 GCA_964612415.1 uncultured Candidatus Saccharibacteria bacterium
ACGTCGTGCCCGACCTCGGCATGTCCGGTTCGCTGTCGGTCGAGTGCTGGTTCACCACCGACCTCGTCGCCCCGTCCGGGCTCGGCGTGTCGGAGACCGCGGTCGCGCTGGCGACGAAGAAGTCGCCGAACAGCCTGATCGACGACTACGTGTATCTGTCGGCCTACAGCTCCCGCGGCGTCCTCGGCCGCAGCGACCAGGTCAACGCCGGCCATCGCTGGGCCACCGGCACCGGGAACGTGCTCAGCTCCCCCGGGGTCCTGCCGCCCCGCCCGAACGACAAGCGCGTCCACCACGCCGTCTACACCGAGTCCCGGTCCGGGTCGACGGTGACGACGAAGTTGTACTTCGACGGCGCCCAGGTCGACTCCGGGTCCTTCACGATCGACGGCACCACGCGCACCGACCAGACGTGGCGGATGCTCATCGTCGGCGGCCTGTTCGGCCAGGACGCGTGGCAGGGCTCGGTCTCCAACGTCGCCCTCTACTCGTCGGCGCTGTCCGCCGCCCAGGTGCTCGAGCACTACCGGTGCGGGAAGCCGTCGGCCGGCGACACGATCGACGCGCAGATCGCCCGCATCGGCACCTGGACGGGAACGACGTGCACGTCGGTCACGGCGTCCGGCAAGCAGGCTGTGCTGCCGCCCACGAACGGGCAGTCGGCGCTGGACGCGCTGGTCCGGATCGCCCGCGGCGAGACCGGGATCGCGTACCACGACTACGCGTCGGACACCGTGCTGGTGAAGACGACCCAGGACGCCGACCCGGTGTCCACCAGCATCATCATCGACGCCGAGCAGGACCTCCTGGGCCCACCGGTCTTCGGGCGCGACGCGACTGCGCGGGTCTCGCGCGGGATCGCCTCCACGCCCGTCGCAACCGTCACGGCCGAGGACGCGGCGCTCCTGGCCTCGATCGGGGCGGTCGAGGACGAGGCCGAGTGCACGCTCGCCAAGCGGCCCGACCTGCACGCGCTCGCGTCGTCGCTGATCTCCCGCGGGCGCGAGCAGGTGCTGCGGGTCCGCGAGGCCACCATCGACCTCGTCGGCGCCGTCAACGACCTGTACGTGCAGTGGTTCGCCCTGACCCTCGGGGCGCGCGTCCGCATCGCCAACCTCGACACCACGGTGATGGGCCGGACCTTCGACTCCGGCTACCTCCTCGGCTACGTCGAGGAGGCCGACGCCACCACGTTCCAGGCCACGGTGTACCTGGCCCCGGCCGACGCCCCACGGGTGGGCCGGTACGACACCGGCCGGTACTGCTGGGGCGACGGCGTCTGCACCCTCTCGTCCGGGATCACGTCGAGCGCGACGACGCTCACGCTGACCTGGACCGGGTCGGCGACCCTGTCGACGGCGGCCGGGGACTACCCGATGGACATCGACCTCAACGGCGAGCGGGTCACGCTGAA
>CAZTCT010000042.1:0-1303 GCA_964612415.1 uncultured Candidatus Saccharibacteria bacterium
TCAAATCAAACCCAGACAAACCGCGGTCTTAACCAATCGTGAAAAACATCCGGTGGCTTTCAAAATATTGCGATATTCGGTGTCAGCAAGCAAATACACTATGCCGCTACACCTCGCTATACAAGATTTTCGTTAGCCTGGGCTTTGAATATTGGCTTTTGAAATTAGCAAGTTCGGCAGAGTAAAGACTGACAGCTTCGCTCCTGGAACAACGGTGAAGCGTACGAAGATACTTGATTCGACTATCGATAAAGATTTCCAATATATTTTCCAAAGGAAGCTGTTCGCAAGGAAGCTGTTCGCCGTTTCTGTTTTCCCGTTTTCTATTCAAGAACAAGGTAGAATTGTATACAAGTTCAACCGTAAATCCCGGGAGAGCAGAAATCGCTTCTGCAGCAATTTTCATGTCCAGATTCTTTTCAGGACGAACCTCAACGTCATCATTTGACGAGATGGTTGCAGAGCGAATTCCGGACACAACGCCCCTCTCAAGAGCTAAGTTCAGGTTTTTCAAAGCGAAACTGCTGTCGATTACCTTGAACAAGATATATTCACTGTCTGATGGTCGGGCAACAATTGAGTAATCACACTTAAATGTGTACTTACCTTTGCCCACAGCGTACATAAGGTTTTTAGCTTCTTTGTCGCTGAAAATTACAGTCCCGCCGCAACTAAAGTCCGGTCCCTGCATGAAGGACAATAATTCGTTCGACTTTCTATTCTTCGGATTCTGCAATTTGGCTTCAAGAAGATCCACTATCTCTGCCAGATTATGCGGTGGGATATTACAAGCCGTTTTATCCAGACCGAAGCAAGTTGCTGATGTTAGATAAACCGGTAATCTTGCGGGTGACAAATTTACCAGATCAAAGTCAGCTTCCTCGTCTTCGCAGTCATCTTTCCCGCTTGGCTCTGGTATAGCGGCACGAGCAAAATCAGTAAGTGCAGGGTGTGGAAATTCGAGAATTGACTTTTCAAAGGTAGGTAATTCTAGTATTTCTGCGGGTTCTGATGGGACTTCACGAATAAAACTATAATCTTCAAGCCTTTCGAAAAGCGGTTGCCTGGACCGCTGCTGGAGCAATTGAAAGTACTGTTCAAATACTACTCCAACTGGAAGGAGTTTTCGGTAAGCGCAACCCTCAAAAACTCCCGGGTAAACATACTTGCCTTTCCGAGGAAATATTGGTAATTGGATTTCAGATAATCCGAAGTCTGCACAAGGTGTTACCTGACGACGATAATAAGTACTCCAATCTTTAATTCCTCTTTCAAATCCTTCTTTGTAGAGCAGATATTCTTC
>CAZTCT010000043.1:0-1299 GCA_964612415.1 uncultured Candidatus Saccharibacteria bacterium
CGGTCGTCGATTTTCATAACCTCAACCCCATGCTGTTGATCATGTGCAGCATCGCCTCTGCGTTCCCTTTCGCATCATCAACAGGGTGATGCGTGTGCTTTGTTCTGCGCAGATGCTTGAAGCTCTCGCGCATGC
This sequence comes from uncultured Candidatus Saccharibacteria bacterium, assembly GCA_964612415.1. GTDB lineage: Bacteria > Patescibacteriota > Minisyncoccia > Phycocordibacterales > CAYRGE01 > CAZTCT01. Next base: position 136 of record CAZTCT010000043.1, read on the forward strand.
TTTTCTGCATTCCTTTATAGAGAGACCCGAGATTTGTGCTACTGAACCCGAACGGGTTACGGCCGGTGAAATGATGGAAATACCAGTTGATGAATTGCCAGTCGAATCCGTTATTGTCAGCAATGAACATCGGCCTGCCCTGCACGTTCTCTTTCAGCCATCCGTCGAACTGGACCATAACGAACCTTGGATCTGACCCCTGCTCAATGGTCTCCGCCCGTGTATGCCCGCTCACAGCAAGTGCCTCTGGCACCCACTGCTCAGAAATAGGTTTGAGGCGCGCATAAAACGTCTTGTCCAGCGCGGGGGTCACTAACACCGCGCCGAAACTGACCATTGAATAGTCGCCCGGGATAGGGCCGTCCGCTTCCACATCAACCATTACCCAAGTCATGTCGCCTCCGGTTCAGTGAGTTTCATTCCTGCAACTAAACGCTTTCCGTTTGCCGTGATTAGCATGGAACCCATATTTACGCTCTGCCTCTTCACGAGCCATGCATGCCGCATTCATATCGTTAAAATGACCAAGATGTATATTCCTGCCATGTAGTTTTATTCTTGCTGTCCATTTAGCTTTGCCAGCGTTCCAAAATACGCCAACACGCCCAGATGTATTCCTAACTGGGATGCCAGAATTTCTAAGATTTTCGCTTCGACTTACTGCACGCAGATTACATATACGATTATCAGCACGATTACCGTTAATATGATCAATATCGGCGTCAGGCCATGCCCCGTGAACATATAGCCATGCAGCCCTATGCGTATAATATTCTGTGCCATCGACACGAATCTTTGTGTATCCCCTATGACTATCACATCCGGCTATTGCGCCAATAGGCTGGCGCCCTCTGGCCACCAACCAAGTAAACACTCCTGAAATGGCGTCATACGCCAATACTTCTTTTAGTCTCTCCTGAGTCAACATTCGATATCTCCATCATGCGCAGTCAATTTGACGCCTAACGATGTAAAGTGTGCATACACCCAATCTAAGTACGCCCTCTCTTGTGCAACTGTCATGAGCCTCGTTATTGGTAGGTCTATGGGTTCCTTCATGATCTCGATCTTCGCCTCATACGAGAGCGGCTTTACTACAGCATCGTATTGCTCGCGGAACGCCTCGTTCTCGTTGCGGAGGATCGGGACACCTCCGTGAAGCTT
>CAZTCT010000044.1:0-1231 GCA_964612415.1 uncultured Candidatus Saccharibacteria bacterium
TAGACGCGGTCCATGCACCCGCATATGCATCAAGTACGGATTGTTTAACAAGCGACGCTGGGGCGTCACCGCCCTCAACAACAACACTTGTTTCATCACTTACAACGGTCAAGTCACACATGTCCTCTTCTTGTGACTCTGTCGGAACGTTCCATGCAACACAGTAGTAGTCTTCACCGGCAACAGCATCAATCCATTCCCAGTTATCGTAATGCAAGACATCTGTTCCACAATAGAATTCTGCAGAGACATCTTGGTCGGTGTTTTGCCCTGTGAACGACACATACCCGTCTTTAAAGACTTCACGGAGTCCAAGATCTTGCGCATTGCTTACATCAATAACCGCCGTGCCGTCTTCGAATGCTGTCCAATCGCCACCCAAGAACCCTGCGTTGTCTTCTGGGTCGCCTCCAACAGTGCGGAAACTCCATTCAAAGTCCCACGGAACCAACTCACAGCCGTTTCCTTCGTTATCCGAAAGCCACTGTGTTGCTGTGTTTTCATCAATTTCACTTTCAATATTCCCCGCACCCCAATTTGGGAGATCTGATTCATCGTCACAAACAATTTTTTGTGCATGAATTGTCACAGTTTCCTCTACTGGCTCGCCATCAGGGCAACCGCCAGCTTCATCCACAGGAACATCGTTCTCATGATTTTGGTGTCCTGGAGTATTCGGAGCAAGGGTATATTCCTTCTTCCCGTTATCCCAGTGACAGATGTCGCCATCTGCTTGATCAACTTCAAACCGAGTCCAGTCGAATCGTTCGTCTTTTTCAGCACCGAACACCATTCGTACCTCCACATATTCATCAGCCTCAATAGTGTGTGTTTCCGTTTCGTTGTTTAAACAGAAGTACGGGTAGAGGCCGTCAGAAATTTCCGAGTTGTAATTTACACCCCCATTTTCCGCAAGCACCTGGCCCGTATCCCCATCTGTTCGGTACTCAAAACAACTATAAAAACTTCTCGGAGCGACAAACTCGAGGTCTGTCTCGCCCACATCCTTGCTAACTTGATTGACATGTGCCCAATCATTGCCCCGATTGGCGTCGTTTGTACTGGGTGTTGCACTGTCCGCAAAAGCAGACTGAGCAAATGCACCAAGTGTAAAGAGCGCACCAATAAGGACAACACCAAGCGTCCAAGCATAGCCCTTGTTTGCTCGAATCGTGGTGCTGATTTGTGAATAAGTCATATGCTAAATGTTTGGGGATTGTTATTCCCCTTA
>CAZTCT010000045.1:0-1140 GCA_964612415.1 uncultured Candidatus Saccharibacteria bacterium
GTTTCCGTTGCGGGATCTTCGACGTTCCTTGTTCGTGAATCTCAGAGATTGATTTGCCACCCGAAACACCGATAGACCGGGACTGCGCCAGTATCACACGCGCCTGTTTAGACGTGGCTTTTACAATCGGCTTCATCAGATCGCCCGTGTCGATCAACGGTTTTTCCGGGGACAGTGATGCACGGCCCTTCCTCTGGTTTGTCATGCCGCGGAAATTCCCGGCCTTGTTTCTAACACGCGGGCGCGGTTTACGAATGCCGCGTTTAGCCCGTATAGTCGATTCCGCAAGAGGCGCCCATTTCTCACCGTCGTATGACTCGGAGCGGTCAAAGCCCTTCTTCCGTTCCTCTACAGCAATGTTGCCGAATATCTGCATTTGCTGTTGCGTGAATTGGAATGCGGCAATCTCTCTGAACATTGCCTTGGCTGCTTTAATCGACATTGCCATATTCATCCTCCATCGCACTGTATCCACTCGCTATAGCGTCCCTGATTTCATCGACGTGATTCAGCAATACCGCCATGCCCTTCACGAACATCTCCGAACGCAGGTCAATGTCGGTGATAGGTGTGTAGGATTGGAGGATCTTTTCGGCATCCTCTACATCGGGAGCGTATCGAGACAGTGCGTCAATCTCTTCCGGAGTTAGCATGAAATCCGCCGTCTCGGTTTCAATGTCCGATAGTGCGGTTTCCGTGATGCGCTCCAATTTTTCAATCGCTTCAGCGAGACTCAAAACGGGCTCCATGTAACGGGTTCGTAGTACGTCGTACCGTTCTCGACCTTCACCAATCCAAGCATGTTGTTTGCTTTCCCATAGAACGTCAATCGCGCTACTCCATGTCGCCACTGTATCCACACATCCGTTCCATCGCCCTTAACAACAGTCGGCAGCTCATACCATTTCCGGATCTCAACGTCATACACAGATACGGCCCGTTGCCAGACATGGAACATGTGCGCTCTATCACCGAGTTTGATGATACACACCCATTGACGTTCCACATACCCATTCGGGAGATTGGGGTTTTCGATCCTCAGAGTATCGCTAACGACCGGAGCAACTGGAACCGGAGATACACTCGGTTCCTCTGTGCATCCGATCAGTAGCACCAACGCAACTGCTATCCACCTCATTG
>CAZTCT010000046.1:0-1104 GCA_964612415.1 uncultured Candidatus Saccharibacteria bacterium
AACGAAACGCCGTGCATCGTGTTTTTTTTGATGTTGTGCGAAAGCGTGTGTCCGATGACGAGAACCGGTGCGTTGATGCGTTCGTTGCGAAGCTGCAGCGCCTCGTAGTACGAATCAACAACGACAAACGGCACGTGCAGATGCGCATCAACAATCCGCGCAACTTCAATAAGCCCGTGTCCGTACGCGTTGGCTTTGAGCACTGGTGCCACGCCCCACGGCGAAACACGTTCAAGAAACAGCTCCAGATTTTTAAGAATATTTCCGCGCGAAACCTCAACCGTTACCAGCGGCTCGTACGTAAAGCGTTTAGCGCGCAACAATCGAAAGAGAGATCTCATGGAATAAGATAGTGCTCGGATATTTTTTCCGCTACCTGTTTTTTTTCGAGCGGATGGTCATCTAGCCAACAATGGAGAGCGTGGGGGCAATTGCCGAAACGGACGATTTCTTTTCTTGCGGCATTAGACGAATGAACAGCTATCAGATTGACCATCCCGTCTGGTATTACTTCATCATCGCTACCGATGAATAGTAACAGGTTGCCAGTAAATTTTTCCAGATCTGCTAGAACATCGCTGTTTTTCCAACTTTCCGGTCCTTGGAGTATTTCCGTAAATCCCTGATCAAAAGGCACTTCAAATGCTTTTTCATCGTATATCGCGGGGGCAAACAGTATCAGATTTTTGATGTCATAAGAAGCCAACATTTTTAAGGCGACATAACCTCCCATACTCGAACCACAGATTGTCAATTTTTCTTTTGTTGTATATAGCTCTATTGCCGTCCGTGCCTCTGAAACTCTCTGTTTTAAACTGCTTTTTTTTAACATGCCGCTACTTTCTCCGTGTCCGCTGAAATCGAACGTAACAATATTGGGAATAACTTCAAACAAAGACTCATCAAAAAATTGCTTGGCACGCTCTTTTGTACTTTTTCCTGCCCCATGGAAAAAAACCGTGTCCGGTTTTTTATGATGGTCTATACCCAAAATTCTTCCGACTATGTTTTCTCTTCCCACCCTAAAATGTATTTCATCCATAATTTTGGAGACACTCCTGTCTGTCATACAACAATCGAAAAAGGGATCTCATGTGGGCACGG
>CAZTCT010000047.1:0-1097 GCA_964612415.1 uncultured Candidatus Saccharibacteria bacterium
AACAGCGTAAACTTCAGCGATTGAATTGGAATAGATAGAACCGGCGTCAGGCTTCTGCCTGCGCCGGTTTTGTTTTGGGTTTTCTGGTTTTGCCGGTTTTGGCGGCAGGTAGCAGCGAGGTGATCTGCTGATAGCGTTCGAACAGGAAGGCGACGCGCGCGGCGTCGGTCTTGGCGCCCTTGTAGCCGTAGGCGGCATCAACTGCGACATCCAGCGCCTGATGCGCTTTCAACAGGTTGGCGGGCATGGTCAGCGGGTCGTAAAGATCGGCAAGCGAAGCGCCCGGATGCGCGGCGCGGGCATCGAGCACGCCCTGCGCGGCGGCTTCGATGGCGGCGCGTTGCTTGTCGGTGGGTTCGGGCCAGGGAAAGTTGTTGTAGGTGATTTTTGCCGAATACTGATAGCGACTTTCAAGCCGGCCAGATGTTGTCCGCATCCATGCCATATGCATGGCGCTCGTGATTAGCGCAAACTCATAAAGCGATGCGTCCGGAATTGTCTGCAACTTGTCACCGGCAATCAGTCCGTTATTCGCGTAAGCAATCGGGATATAGTGGCGACGCTCCGATGAAACTCTCGGCAACGCCAGAAATACGCCCACTGGCTGCCGAATTTCGGCAAACAAGGTTGGAATGCTCGCCAGTTCTCTTGTAGGCGCCTTTTTGCTTGCCTGCCTCATCGCTCGAACCGCGTCTACCCGTTTAACCACTTCAGGCATTGCTCGAAGCTTTTCAGGCGGGCAATCGACCAGCCACAGGCAATATCGTGCTACGCCATTGATAAACTCGTCACCCATCGCAAACGGCTTTATCCACTCTTCTGCCGCCGGTTCCTTGGCAATCAGTTCTGCACGTTCTTCAGCAGACAAAATCAAATTGCCTCCATCTGTTGGTTTGCTTCCATTGACCATCGGAGAGACCTGACATATCGGCGATGTTCTAGGCAGCATCACGAGATTCGGAGCATCCGCTAGATAAGGATTGATATTTTTTGCCTTGATGGCGTGCGCCTCGCCCCTGATGTCCTCGTATTCATAAATCGCCTTGTCTGCCACCTCCTGCAGACCGAAGCCGACGATGACGCAATGCACGGCGGCC
>CAZTCT010000048.1:0-1084 GCA_964612415.1 uncultured Candidatus Saccharibacteria bacterium
TGTATCCACCGGCTGCTACACGATGGCCAAAAGCAAAATAGCTGTCCACAGAGTTTGTACGGACACCGTTTTGTTTTGATACACTAAGAACAGTTTTCACCTTATCCATTTAGAAAATTATATGAACCCAAAACTCGCGAACTATCTCACCCCCGTGGTCGCGCTCTTCTTCGCCACAGCACTCGGCGTGACGGCATCGTCGACAATCGGGACGGATATCTCGACAGGAGGCAATCTTGATGTGACGGGCAACACGACACTTACCGGCACACTCGATGTCACCGGAGTGACGACACTGGGCGATCTCTCCGTAGTCGGAAATCTCACAGCATCAACAACGGCAGCAGGAAGCGACGTCATATTGCGGGCGATGGATGATATTCTGCTGTATCCTAGTGATGGGTTAACTGTTTCGACAGACGGAGACTTCTTACTGGAGTCAGATGGTGTTGGCGCCGACACACACTACAGCTACCTAGACATGGGAAGCGGATATGCTGACTTTCAGGTATCTGACGGCAGCGCAAACGGGGGTCTTGAAATCGGACCAGGAGCTGCGTATTTATTAGGTGGCGGTGCGTCTGGAAGAGTTGGAATTGATATAAGCGGCGGAACGGATGAATTTTTCGTTAACATATCACGGGCAACCGCGATGGTTCCCCTCGGCATTCCATCGCTGGCAACACTTCCTGCGTGCAGCACCACTATTGCTCCGACCGGTTCTGTTGCTCTCGCATGGGACACAACAGGTGCAGATCTCTGTGTCTGTAATGGAACATCATGGGCTCCTGTAGACGGTGTGGGAACGTGTGAATAAAGAGCAAGTCGGCATGCTACAATCGCCCCATGGAAACACGGGGCGATTCTGTTAAGACGGAGAAAATGCGCGTTATTCGCGATGAACTCATTGCATTCAAAGAATCACCGCTCTACGAATACCGCACAAAAAACAACTACCATCCCGTTGTCGGTGAGGGAAGTCACGACGCACATATTATGTTCATCGGCGAGGCGCCTGGAAAAAATGAAGCGGAGCAGGGAAGACCATTTTGCGGAGCTGCGGGGCGCGTCTTGGACAAACTTC
>CAZTCT010000049.1:0-1076 GCA_964612415.1 uncultured Candidatus Saccharibacteria bacterium
ACACGCCCGTGCATGGGCGTGTTTGTAGCACAGGAGTGTTCAAGAGAAAATAAAACCGCTTTTTAAACTAAAAAGTTATGCTGGAAAGCACGAGAGGAATAAGAACACCCATAAACAATCCCCAGATAATCGGAAAGATGGTGAGAAAAACACCACGACCTTTCTGCTTCAAAATTTTTATGAGAGCAATCACACCAACAAGACCTGAGAAAACGGAAATAAATACACCATACATACCGCTCGGCAGGAAAAAAACACACAAAAGACTAAAAAGAAAAAGCACGAACGAAAAAATTGCCAGTTTATCGAATGGTTTTTTCTGAGTTACTATTTCCATATTACTTTTTGTTTTTATGCAGCATTCTTAAATCTACCCCTCTTTTTTAACATCAAGACGGTCAAAGCCGAGTTTTTTGAAGATGAAGTAGACAACCGCCGCGACGATGACAAAGTCAATGAGCACCGCGATGAAATTCCCGAGCGCAACGGGCCCTACCATCATGCCCGAGAGCCCCGCGGTGGAGCCGAAAATTGCGCCGATAATCGGATTAATGATATCGGTTACGAACGACGCAACGACTTTTGATACCGCGCCGCCGAGGATAAAACCGATTGCCAAACCGACAACTCCCTGTTCACGGATAAACGTGATAAATCCTGAAATCATAGTAATGCGGTTATGCGATTAATGTGCCCTGATGGGCATCAAGTGCTTTGTTGTAGAGCGCGTCCGCCTCGCGGTTCTCCTCGCGGGGAATATGCGTAAACGAAATGTGCGGAAATTCCGACACACGCAGATTCCACACTTTTACAAACTGAAGCTGAAGGGGTTCCTCCTTAATCTGATACTCGCCGTTTAACTGTTTGACGACAAGCTCGCTGTCCATGTGCACCTCAACCTTGGCCTCTTTGCGCTTTTCTTTGGGGATGATTTTTTTAAGCTCCGTGAGCGCGCGAATAAGCGCTTCATATTCTGCAACGTTGTTCGTCGCCTCTCCGATGTATACTCCTGCTTTCTTCAGAACTTCGTGTTCCCCGCGGATGACAAACCCGATACCCGCAGGCCCCGGATTTCC
>CAZTCT010000050.1:0-1075 GCA_964612415.1 uncultured Candidatus Saccharibacteria bacterium
GAGAGGCGGATGCCGTGCAAACATTTGCAACGTCATCGGATACAAACATCGGACTCTCTATTTCTTCTGCAGGTGGTACACACACATTCACGACTGCGTGGAATGGTTTCCTCTCGGTACTCCGTGGTGGCACAGGAACAAGTACGGCGCCTTCATATGGACAGGTGTTGGTAGGAGACGGCAGTGGCGGGTATAACCTCATGGCGACATCGTCGCTCGGCATTACGCAAGATCTTTCGGGGTATCTCACACTTGCGAATTGGTATGCGACAACGACCGACGGGCTTGATGAAGGGCTCACCAATTTCTACTACACCGATGGGCGCGTTGCGGACTATCTTAACGCCTCAACGACGATTGCGAAGGCGACTCCGACCAATGGGAACGTTCTTCTTGGTAACGGCACAACATGGACATCAGTCTCCACGTCATCACTTGGCATCGTCAGTTCCCCCTGGACAGACAATGGTTCATACCTCACAACTACGGGAGGAGAATTCATTGATGTACCGTACATTGTTGCAACATCAACAACGGCAACCTCTACGTTTGCGGGAGGTCTTACCGTTGAAACAACAGGATTCGTGTATGACTATTCGACAGGAAACGTTGGTATTGGCACGGGAGCACCCACCGAAAAACTTGAGTTGGCTTCCGGAAATATCAGAATGCCTTGGGGTAATGCTGCAAAAATCGAGTCAAGGTTTAATGCGGATTATAACAGCGGTATCCAGTTCGATGACTCTGGTCGTAATCTGATTTTATACAGCAATACCGGCCTCGGTGATTCCGGGGGGCACGTCCTCCTTTCGCCAGAAAATAACGTCGGCATCGCCACAACATCGCCATACGCAAAACTTTCTGTCGCGGGCGACGTTGCGGTCACCGGTGGCTTGTATGACAACAACGCAACACGCGGTGCAAACGGTGATGTGCTCATGTCGACAGGTACGGGTTTGACGTGGGTGGCGACATCGACACTCGGCATGGGGAATGTTACTTCAACTTCAACCGTAACCGATAATGCAATTGCGCGATTTGACGGAACAACAGGCCAGCTAATTCAAAACAGTGC
>CAZTCT010000051.1:0-1057 GCA_964612415.1 uncultured Candidatus Saccharibacteria bacterium
GCGCGGAAGGAATACGCGAGCAAGGTGCTGGCGAAGATCCCCGTCGAGGACAAGGAGCCATACCGCATGCACCTTACCCGCAAGCGCAAGACGCGCACGCTTGCCCAGAATGATCGTATGTGGGCCATGCTGACGGATATCGCGAGACAGAAACAGTTCGTCGTCAACGGCAAGCCTGAATGGTTATCCCCAGAGGAGGTCAAGGACGTGATGACCGCTGCATTGAAACGGCATCAGCGCATGTGCATCGGCATCGACGGAGGCTTGGTTATTCTCGGCATGCACACCAGCAAGATGAGGGTTAGCGAAATGTCGGAACTGATTGAGCTGATGTTCGCATTCGGCGCCGAGCACGGCATCCAGTGGAGCGAACCGGAGAGTTGCTTATGACCGAATCCATCCTCGAGGAAGCGCAACGCCTGACGACCGGAGACCGGCTGTGAGGCGCGAATACACGCACGGCACGAAATGGTGCGTCTGGCAGTGGAAGGACATCGTGCTGTATGGCGAGCTGTACCTTCGCCGGCTTCATGTATTCCAGTGTCCTTGGTTTTCGATTCTGGTTCACTGGTTCTACCAGCCGGACCCGCAACCGGACTTGCATGACCATCCGATCTCATTTCTCTCGGTCGTGCTGCGCGGTGGATACGTGGAGTTGCGGGGCGTCAATGGCGAGATCCGGGAACGCCATGTGAAGTACGCCAACTGGATACGGTCATGCGACAAGCACCGGATTATCAGCGTCGAGCCATACACCATGACCCTGTGTTTCTGCGGACCTCGTGAAAGGGAGTGGGGGTTCTGGACAGATCAGGGTTTCGTTCCGTGGACGCGCTACGACTTGGGCAAGAACCCGTTCCACGAGCTTGAGGGTGCCTACGAGGTGGATTGGAGCCGAATGCCAAAGCCGGGGTACGAATCCGAATACTTTGAGAGGCGGGAATGATCGAGCAAGTCATGATCGCCTGCACAGGCATTCCCGCTGTATGGCTCTCTCAGGACAAGCGCGAGGACTGGCGTCGTTATGCCTGCCTGTTCGGCATGGCGGGCCAGCCGT
>CAZTCT010000052.1:0-1020 GCA_964612415.1 uncultured Candidatus Saccharibacteria bacterium
ATAATGCCGACAAACCGGACGATGAACCAGTGGCGCAAAACAACATAGGATTTCAACTACTCACAGAGGAACAGGAATGAACGAGGATCTGTTTAACGACGAATACGGCGCATCGGTAATCCGCCGGAAACAAATCACGGTGCATGTTGGCGATTCCGGATACACGTTCCGCGATTGTGTGGCGCGCGTGGTTTCGGGCGGCGGCGTATGGATCTATGACGGAGACGGGCGAAACATCGCGTATTTCCGCGACGACGTAAAGCCGTTCGTGATCGGATCGAATGACGAACCACGTAGAATGGGGGCGTGACATGGCAACTACTATCAGCGACGAACAGGAACGCCGGATCCGCGAAGCGCTCAACGTCCCGTATTCCGAAGACACCGACCTTGTTACCGTGATCCACGAGGCCGCGGCCGCGCTTCGAGTCATGGAGCAGCGGTGCCTTAAAATGACTTTAGCGGTCCGTAAGATTGATTCGGTGCTGTATATGGCCCGCAAGGAAGCACGCGAATGGGCGTTACAAGATTCGGAGTACGAGATGCTGATGGCATACTCATCCCTTTGGGAGGAATTCAGAAAATGAGTGCGGAGATGCGTAGAGTGAAATTCGCGGTACACGTCATGTGTACTACTGAGGCGTTTGGTGTCGGTGTTCGGCGGCTACACGATGCGCGGAAACTGTTATCAAAGTGCGCCTCACATCCGACGTTCCTTGCGGGTTGGATTCGCAACAGACGGACCGGGAAAGAAGTGAAGCGAGTGGAACGCGAGTACCACGTGGAGGAAATGCGTGATGAGTGAATCCCGATTAGTGTACATCACCGGAAGTATGGACGATGAAGCGGCGGGGAAATGGTCCATTGTCGGTGTATATGATTCGTTGGATATGGCGCTGAAATCTGCATCAGCGCCTAACCATTTCGTGTGCGCGGTCCCGCTGAATGCTACTGCTCCGAACGGGGTTGTAACGTGGCCCGATGAATGGTGGTATGGGTATCCGCTGGAGGGGAGCAATG
>CAZTCT010000053.1:0-1019 GCA_964612415.1 uncultured Candidatus Saccharibacteria bacterium
CTTTGTCTTACTGGTTGGTAATACCAATCTGACAGATAACTATCGAGTCCTTTTTTCCAAACGCCGTGTAGATAACAGGAACAGTGAAGCTGCCTGTCTGCGAGTCCTCCTCCTTCGTAATCACCACAGGGACCGGGTCTCCTCCTTTCGGACGCAGCGTGTAGTCCCTATCGCCGCCGAACGTAACATTGATGCCTTTTGGCACACTGCCGATTTCAAGCTGTTCGCGCGTGCTGCTGCTGGTTGTAAGAAGGAGGTGTGTCGTCGTCGATGTTTCTTCGGTAATGTCCACGGGGAATGTTTCCGCGCGACAGGTGTGAACGGCAAGCGGATCAACAATAATCTCGCGGTCAAAAATACGGTCTTCCGGCACATATTCCGGAACATCGGGCGGAATGTACGGGATTGCAATTTCTCCCATTTCTTCCTCACTTATGAACCACTCTTCGGGATTGAGCATGTCGGGCCGTTCGTAGAGAACCGCAAGCTTAACCGCATCAAGATAGACCGGCACAGATATATCGCCCTCTTCACCCTGCACCAAAATTTGCAGATTCTCTATGTCGCTCCACGCAAGAACCGGAAGTTCAAATTCCGTTTCTTCCCATGACTCAAGCGACACATCGCCAAGCTCGGTCCATGTCGAACCGTCAAGCGTATAGCTCACGCGCACCACAACTTGAGCATCCGAGATTTCCTCAGCGGGCGGTACTACTTCCGAACTGTCCTCTTCCGAAACCGGTTCTTCGGGCATTTCGATTTCCTCAGAAGGTGTCTCGTCAGGCATTTGGGGCTCCTCCGGTATGGGTTCGTCCGGCACCTCATCAGTCACCGGTTCTGTAACAGTATCTTCCGTTTCCGCTGGAAGCTCCGTTTCTTGTGCATATGCCCGTGCGACAAAAGAAAAAACTTTTTCCAAAAAAGCCGATTCTTGGGGCGGCGTGTCCCCCAGCGCATCAGCCGGAACCTCCGGTGTGTCCTCCGGCTTTTCCGCCGGAGTTTCTTCCGCCGGTTCCTCC
>CAZTCT010000054.1:0-1011 GCA_964612415.1 uncultured Candidatus Saccharibacteria bacterium
CTTCTCCGCCGATCACGCGGTCCTCCTGAGGTCGTCATCTACGGTCCATCCGTTGGGGTGCAGGACGATCCCGCGGCGGCGCCGCTCGGTCTGCCGCTGCCGGTACGACAGGCCGCCCCAGACGCCGTCGAGGTCGCCGTGGCGCAGCGCGTAGTCGAGACAAGCGGCCTGCACGCGGCAGCCGCCGCAGACGAGGCGTGCAGGCTCGAGGTGGCCGCCGTGCTCGGGGAAGAAGATCTCCGTGTCGACGGTGGCGCAGTCGGCCTGCGCCATCCAGGCGGTGTCGTCGAGGTCGACGATCTCCGAGGTCCTCACAGGTCACCGACCAGTCGCCAGACGCGCTGGGGCTTGCCGGCGTTGCCGCCGAGTGTGTCGTCGTTGGTGTCCCAGCGGTCGAACGCGAGGACCTTCTGCGCGGCCAGGGCGCTGTAGGTCGCGGAGAGCATGCGCGGGTCGACGTCGAGGCGCCCGGACGCGGGGTGGAGGAGGCGGGCGCGCACGCGGTTGGGGTGGACCTCGCCGTCGTGCATGGCGGCGTCGGCCTTGATGGCGGCGCGGATGCGGCGGCGGTAGCCGTCGGCGATCGGGGTGGGGTTCTCCGCGATCGAGGTCAGGAGGTCGAGCTGCGCGCTCACAGCTCGGGCTCCTGGTCGGGCGGGACCTCGCCGAGGGCGCGGCTCATGTGGTCGATGAGGCGTGAGGCCTCGCCGACGGTGAGCTCGTTGCGGCTGGTGATGTCGCGGCCGATGACGTTGCCGACGTAGGCGAGTGCCTCGTCCCGGTCGGTGATGCCGAGGTCGCGCATCTGGGCGGCGACCTTCTTCATCTGGTCGTCGGTGATGAGGCCGGTCGGGGGCTCGTCGTCGAGCGGCGGCTCGTCGTACACGGGCTCGTCGGCCGGCGGGGCGTCGACGCGCTCGGCCTTCGCCGCCGCGGGCGCCGCGGCGCGGCGGGCGGTGCGGCGCTTCGGCGCGTCGCCGATCGGGGTCACGGGTGCCACGTCGGGCACCG
>CAZTCT010000055.1:0-1002 GCA_964612415.1 uncultured Candidatus Saccharibacteria bacterium
CCTTGACCCTGACAGCGGCGGATAATTACACCCTGACCATCCCCGCAACAGGGACGGCGGCGTTGTTGGGCGTCAATAACAAATTCACTGGTAAGCAACATATTGTTAATGGATCATTCAATAATCATCTTTTAATTGAGCGCACAGGGGCGGGGACAGGTGTGCAATTTGACATTAAAAATGGTGATGGAAATATTGCCTCGATTGGGTTGAATGCAGTTGAAACAATGTATTTATATAATTCGTCTGCATTCGTGATTGATGTCAACGGAAAGGTTGGAATAGGAACAGCCACGCCAATAAGTACTCTTTCGGTGATTGGTACAGGGGCAGATTTTACGCGATTTGATAATAGTAATACCAATGCGCCATTTGTTTCATTTAGGAAATATAGAGGAACTTCTGGAGTGCCTGCCGCTGTAGCTAATGGGGCATTTACAGGTAAGTTTGATTTTCAAGGTTTTGACGGAAGTTCATTGCAGCAAAGCGCGGTTTTTGGTTCATACGTTGACTCAACCGTATCAAGCGGCATTGTTCCTATGGCGATATTTTTTCAAACGTCACCGAACAGCGCGGCTGGATTAGCTACAAGGTTTATATTATCTAGCTCTGGGCTTATAACAGTTGGTAGTATTAGCGGGGCAGGTAGATTCAATGTAATTGGTTCGTCTGACATCGTTCAAGCAATATTTAAAAATCACTCTATCCAAAACCAAAACAACACGGAGTGGCAGACTAGCGGTGGAGTAGCAGTTGCATACATCACCCCTCTTGGTGGTGCGGTTTTTAACGAGACCGGGGATGCAAATGCAGATTTCCGCGTTGAGAGTGACACAAATCAAAGCATAATATTCACAGACGCCTCCGCCGATGCGGTAATGCTTGGAACTGGTACGCAGGTTGCCGGAGCTGGCATTACTTTAGGGTTAGATGTTGGTATTACAGACGCAAAAAATGTGATTCTCGGAGCAACCACCGGCTCAAAAATCGGCACAGCCACAA